>NZ_MAJU01000009.1:0-305932 GCF_001691055.1 Aliivibrio logei | reverse complement strand
CAGATTATTTGCAACAACCCCACTAAAAACACTTCTATCTTCTACAACACTTTATGCAAATGCGTTTGATGGTCATCGAGTTGGTATTGGTTTTAACTCAACCAGTATTGAAGATGTCACCTTTGGGAGTGATTACTCAACTAGCTGTTTAACTCTTGGTTATGGCTATGACATTAACGATATCGTAGGGGTAAATCTTTCTCTTAATAAAGGAAGTGGTAACGATTCTATTTTTGACAGTGATACGACAACATTCAAACTAGATGCTGATATTGGTTACACATTCTATATGCAAAATGCATCAATTAAGCCTTATGGAGTCGTGGGATTTGCAACATTCAAAGAAGAGGTAAGCGTTGTCGGACATGATCTTGGTGATTGGAAGGATTCAACGCTGTTTTTTGGTGTAGGTACAAGAGCGGTATTTAACCAACATTTTTATACTGATTTACGTTTAGATTTTATGAACTTAAAAGATGGAGAACATGATGTTTTTGCTGATCAATTCTCTTTTACTGTCGGTTATAAATTTTAATTTAGTTCCTATTTCTAATTCCATTCGCGCGATTAGTGCTTTTTGAGAGCCCTAGATTATTCTGGGGCTTTTTTTATTGTGTATTAAAACGTCATATCTCTCGACAATGTGATCAAGATCTCTGTATAATCCGCGGCTAGATTTTCTCATTCATCATACTTTCGTCCTTCATCTTGTGGCCCTCTAATTTAGCCCAATAATGACTTGTCAGTAAACCCTAGGAATTACTTCGTTGATACAATCAAACAACATCACAATGCAATTTGGCGCAGAGCCTTTATTTGAAAATATTTCAGCTAAATTTGGCAACGGCAACCGTTACGGTTTGATCGGTGCGAATGGGTGCGGAAAATCAACGTTCATGAAGATTCTAAGTGGTGAATTAACTCCTAGTTCAGGCAACGTATCAATGACGCCAGGACAAAAATTAGGCGTGTTGAGCCAAGATCAATTTGCGTTTGAAAAATACAGTGTAATTGATGTTGTGATCATGGGTGACAAGAAATTATGGGAAATCAAACAAGAGCGTGAGCGCATCTATTCACTACCAGAAATGAGTGAAGAAGATGGCATGAAGGTTGCTGAACTTGAAAGTGAATTCGCAGAAATGGACGGTTACAGCGCAGAAAGCCGTGCTGGTGACATTCTATTACAAGCCGGTATTGATGAAGAACTTCATTATGGCTTAATGCAACAAGTTGCTCCAGGTTGGAAGCTGCGTGTGTTACTAGCACAAGCATTATTCGCAAACCCAGATATCTTGCTACTTGATGAACCAACCAACAACTTGGACATTAATACGATTAACTGGCTAGCTGGTGAGCTTAATCAACGTAAATGTACAATGATCATTATCTCGCATGATAGACACTTCCTAAACTCTGTATGTACTCATATGGCAGACATTGATTACGGCGAACTTCGTGTTTATCCAGGTAACTACGAATACTTCCTTGAAGCGTCTAGTTTGATCCGTGAGCAACTACTTTCTGGTAACGCGAAGAAAGCAGCAGAGATCAGTGAACTGCAAGATTTCGTAAACCGTTTTGGTGCGAACGCATCTAAAGCGAAGCAAGCAAGTTCTCGTGCAAAGAAAATGGACAAAATCTCGCTAGATGAAGTGAAATCATCAAGCCGTATGAGCCCATCAATTAACTTCGGTGAAGGCAAGAAATTGCACCGCCAAGCACTTGAATTGAAAGATTTAGGCCACGGTTTTGAAGAAGACGTATTATTTGAAGGCGGTAACTTACTGCTTGAAGCGGGTACTCGTCTGGCTATCATCGGCGAAAATGGTGTGGGTAAAACGACATTGTTACGTTGTTTAGTTAACGACCTTGAGCAAAATGAAGGTATCGTTAAATGGTCTGAAAATGCGACCTTTGGTTACTGCCCACAAGACAGTACGGCTGATTTTGATAACGATTTAAGCATCTTTGATTGGATTTCACAGTGGCGTACAGTGAAACACGATGACTTGATGGTTCGCGGTATTTTGGGTCGTCTACTATTTACAGCGGATGATACAAATAAACAAGCGAAAAACTGTTCTGGTGGTGAGAAAAACCGTCTATTGTTTGGCAAGTTAATGATGCTAGAAATCAACGTACTTGTTATGGACGAACCAACCAACCACATGGATATGGAAGCGATTGAAGCGCTAAACGAAGCATTAAAAGTGTACACAGGCACATTAATCTTTGTAAGCCATGACCGTGAGTTTGTTTCTTCTCTAGCGACTCAAATCATTGACGTTACAGGTAAGAAATTGGTTAACTTCCAAGGTACTTATAACGAGTACCTAGATCATAAAAACAGAATGCATGTAGCTTAATTTTAATTAACGTTACTTAGCAAAAAAAGCGCGAGACTGATGATATCAGCTCGCGCTTTTTTATTTTGAGTACTTTATTAAACGCTAAATCTACACTAGTAATTCAAACTCTTTTTTATCCAGTTTTCGCCTATTAAGAACGATAGATAACTGATGCATGTCTACGTAAAACTTGCGTGGGGTAATTTCAACATTAGCGATGTCAATGCTTCTGGCAGGGCGCTATCTAAATCTTCAGAGAAAAGATCCTTAAATAGCGTGCTTATTAATTAGCCTTACGTGAGAGTCATGTTCTTATCATTTTATATATAAACAACAGAAGTGGTATCATTGGCGACTAATTATATGACTTGGAAATATTTCGTGCCTTTAAGCTCTTCTAAAAACCCAGCCGCGCTTGCTAATACTGTTGTTGTTCTCGATTTCGAAACCACGGGTTTATCTCCAAACCAAGGCGATCGCGCCATAGAAATTGGTGCGGTGAAGCTAGAAAATGGCGTTATTGTTGATCGCTTTCAAAAATTGATGAATCCTGGTTTTAGAGTAAGCTCGTTCATTGCGAATTACACCGGCATTACCAATGCCATGCTGATGGGAGCGGATGATTGTGCCACGGTCATGCGCGAGTTTGCGGACTTCATTCAAGGGTGTAATTTAGTGGCTCATAATGCCTCGTTTGATCAGCGTTTTTTAGATGCAGAACTTGACGCGATTCAGCGAGATTATGATGGAACGTTCGCGTGTTCATTATTGGTATCAAGACGACTGACTCAAGAAGCACCATCGCATAAGTTGGGAGAGTTAGTGGCTTATCATCAAATCGATAATGATGGTGTGTTCCATAGAGCGTTAGCCGATGCTGAAGTGACGGCTTCATTATGGCAAGTGCTGTTAGATACTCTAGAAAGCGATTATGCGATTACAAACCCTGATTTCTCATTAATGCAAAAAATCGCCAAAACCCCAAAAGGGTCAATCGATCTATTTTTAAAGAAACAAGGCTAATTTTACGCTATTTTTTCTTAATTAACGCTTATGTTTTCTTTTGACATAGGCGTTTTTTATTTCCAACCTGAAAGCCAATTTTCTTGGTCTTTTAATTCTTTCCAATCCAGAGATTCTACTCGTTTTGTCATTACGGCTTCTATTAAACAATGTGTTACTTCATTGTCTTCAAATTCAATTTCAGTAATTAAAAAATGTTTTTCTTTTTTGATCGGATTAACGGCCGTCCATTTACTATTTAAAAGTTTTTTTGGATTAATTTGATTCATTATTATTCCTTAGAGAATGGTTTTTAATTGATCATGATGTGGTTTACAAAGCATAGATCAAATTGATTCAGTTATTGAGTAGAGGAGATTGTTTTTAAGCAAAAACTGCATTTCAATCTACAAAGTGCTATTATTGAACAAGTGTTCAAGTTTTTTGAGAGTAACTTATTATGGCAAAATCAGCCAAATTTAACAGAGATGATGTGATTGAAAAAGCCACCAATCTTTATTGGGAGAAAGGCTTTCACGCCACATCAATGCGTAATCTTCAAGACGTGATTGATATGCGCCCAGGCAGTATTTACGCGACATTTGGCAGTAAAGAAGGGCTATTCAAAGAAGTATTAAACAAATACACCGAAATGGGTGTTGCCCACATTGCTGAATGCAAAGCGAATACGACATCGCCTTTGTCTGCTTTAAAAGAGTTTGTCACGTTGAATATTATTGGCAATAAAGGGCCAGTACCCAGTCGTATGTGTATGCTGGCAAAAACGATTGCAGAATTAACGGAAGAAAACGCAGAATTGCTCGCTGAAGCAAAGAAAATGCTCGTTATCATGGAAGGTCAATTTATTACTTTGTTAGAAGAAGCACAGCAGAAAGGTGAGTTAAGCAAAGACAAAGATGTGACTCAATTAGCGCGTTTTGTTCAAGTACAAATTATGGGATTAAGAGCTTATGCTTGTGCAAGTAATGGCGATGCACCTTTAGAGAAAATGATTGATGATATGTTTGTGTCCTTCTAAAAGAGATCAACGTTACGTTTATTCAGCTTAATTTATCAATATCATGGAGTGATTAATGTTAAATGAAAAAACATTACTGACGATCGGCATGCTTTCAGAGCGAAGTGGTGTTGCCGATTCTGCATTGCGATTCTATGAAACTAAAAATCTCATTGCCTCTATCCGAACGGCAGGAAATCAGCGCCGTTTTCATCCGTCAATGTTAAGGCGCATTGCGCTTATTCAAGTGGCTCAGCTTGTTGGTTTTACGCTAGAAGAAATAACGAAAGAGTTAGCAGACCTACCCATGAAGGAAACGGCGACAAGACGTGATTGGGAAAAGGTCGCAAAGAAATGGCAAAAAGATCTCGATAAAAAAATTGAACAAATCCAGTCTCTTAAAGAAAACTTAACCGGATGTATTGGCTGTGGTTGTTTGAGTATGGATCGATGTCAGTTATTAAACCCTGATGATATTTTGCATGAAGAGGGCAATGGCGCTCAACGTTTGTTATTAAAATAAGCGTCTATTTTTGTGTTGGTATTTTTATCTATCAGGCCAAAGAGTAGATGATGGCAGTACCAGCGAGTCATTGGGGTTACTTGGCTTTTATAAAAGACAGCAAGTTATGGTATAACAAAAAGTTGAATGCCCTGTGTTGGCAAAGAAATCAATAGTAAGTTAGCCGTACTATTTGCTGTAAAAATCAGAATAATGAAAGAATATCAAGACCACAAAAGAGCAAGTTTACAGTCTTTCAAGCTAACGCTTGAAAGTCATGGGTATATATCTTTGTGCTCACTGGCAACTTGGAATAATAATTTTCCTAAAGAGAAAGACGCGTCATTGTCACTGAAGAGAACTCATTCTTTGTTAATTTCTGGCCCCAAAACTGACGAGTAATCTCTACTCGCTGAGTCCCATTTAATCATGGACTTAGTTTTGTTAAATTGTCGTGGGATATTGACGGTAAACTCAATATGTTAACACCGCCAAACAACGCGTTATCAGAAAATGCTAGAGTGACGGCAATGGATAAACATAAGTGAATAAGATGAATAATAAACACATCGGTGACTTGGTCTTAAGTACCGCACAGATCAATGCGGGCATTCGTATTGTTAGTGACAAATTAAATAAACAGTTTTCTGGTGAAGAAGTGGTGATTATTTCGATGGTTCCAGGGGGCATTATCTTTACTGCTGACATGATGAGAGAGCTTACGTTGGACATCAAGATGGATTATGTCTCTTGTCCGCATACGCCGGGTGACAGTAATAACAATTCAAGCATTGTGTATCATCAAAATATCCCAATCAAAGGCCAACACGTTATTTTAGTGGACGATGCTATTGAATCTGGTGGCACAATGAAGCGTGTAGCGAAATACATTGCTGAAGAGTTTGGTGTAAAGTCCCTTTCTATCGCCACATTGTTTGTGAAGCCGGGTCGTGTTGATATTCCTTATCCACAATATTTTGCGTATGAAATGGAAAATGACGACATGTTGATAGGGTATGGATTACCTTGGCAAGATAAACACCGTAATATTCCTTTTGTGTCTAAATTAGTGAAATAACAGCTTCAGCATAAAGAGTGAAGCTGTTTTATTTTACTCTCGTGATTCTAAGATAAAAAACGCGCAAGCAATGAATTAGGCAAGGTAGATTGTTCAATCCAAGATGAGGGAATTGCCTGATTCGAATCAGTAAAACACGCCCCTAAAATAGCACCGAGTGGGATCGCACGGCCACAGTTATCGCCACCACAATAAATATTCGTTTGAATGGCTTCTTCATAAGAGGTCGCGGTTAATAGAATATGCATAACAACAATAAAAGAGGCATCTAAGCCACAATGTAGCCCAACCTTTTCTGCAACCTGCAAAGAGGTGAGTTTTCTATCTTGTTCTGCTTTTTCTATCTCTTCTTTTATGAATGAGCAGCTCTGCTTTGCTTCTTCAATACATGCTTTAACGGTATGGCCGTTGATCGCCATTTTTATCATGATAGCGACTGCTTGTGCGTATTTCACCGCAATATCATTATTATTGGTAACACGAACCGCCGATTCAATATAGTCAGGCAGTGCATCCTCTTTATAGTGATAAGCAACTAATGCAGGCAGTTTAGAGATGGCTGGGTTTTGTGTATCATCGGCACCAAATATTGAAACCTCTTCTTGATGCATTGCTAATAACGCGATTTTGGTTGGTTTATCTATATACCCTTGCCATTGACCGCCAAAATCAAACCACGTACGAAAACTCGCGATATAACGGCTTTCTGAATACGGTTGAGTGTGGGATAACGACGCCAACATCGCAGTCAATTGTGCGCCATATTGAGAAGGAGAGCCAACCGCCTTTCCTTTGTGAGCAAAATAACCTTTACCTTCGTATTCGTCTTGATTAGGTGCATGAAACTCAGGCGTTGATGTGGTGTATTTTTTAATTAAGGTTTGATCGTATAACCAATGAAACCCCATCGACGCAGTATCAGCGACGAGTGCGCCAAGAATGGCATTGAACGCTCTTTGTTGTGACATGATGTGGCTCCGTTTACCAATAGAGTTTTAGATTAACACTGATTGCAGTAAATGATGATAAATCTATAGGTAGAGTATAGATAAGGGAGTTTCAATTTGTCAGGAACCTCGGTAAAGTAGCGCCTATCGTAATGGCATTGCCAAAAAAGTAAGTTTTGTTTATCAAGAGAATATAAATATGACCAACGAAGTAGATATGATCACTAATCTAGAAGATTTAGAAACGTTCTTAATTTCTGTAGAAAGTGGTGGTTTAGGGCTAACGAATGTTGCAGGTATTGCTATGGCAACCAATAATAAAGACGGTCGTCGCTTTGTTGCCGTATTGGATGATAAACACCAACTATTATTCTCTCGTTGGGTAACCGAAGACGTTTTTCAAACGGGACAAGATCTCGTTCGTAATGGCACAAATCGTACGACTCATTAATTATTCATCCTATTGCAACGATAGGGTATGAAAAAAGGCTAAGATACTTTCAATGAGAAAGATCTTAGCTTTTTTGTTTTTTAGCTTATTTATTCCCTTTCCGATTTAACCAATATTCTTTTGTGGTGTTTTCATGTCGAGATGGTTGATGTACTTACTTATAAAGTAAGGGGGGATAAAAAATACCAGAAGATAAAAGGATTCGTCGAAAAATATCGATGCGATCTTTTCTTCATGGTTTAAATAAGCAAATACAGCGACTATATCTAAGAGGATATAGAGCGCGGCTAAAACCGTTGAAATTACTAAAGCCAAACCAAGAATATCTCTTAGAAAAACTTTGGAGATGGTCATTTTTATTCCCTCAAAAACGTTAAATTAAGATCAACTTACGCCTAATCCGCCGATGTTTTTTTGAGCTGTATCAATTTTTTATTTCTGGATGTGAAAAGTAAGATTTACTATTTGATAATAAAGAAAAAATTAATAATTTAACGTGCTAGAAGAGCGAGTGAAATACCCCTGAATTTTTACGTTATTTTCATTATTAATCGTTAATTATTGTTATTTTTACGGGAGTAAGAGAGTAAAACAAAAGGATGTTAGTCGGACTATAATGGATGAATAAAAAAGGGCTAAGATACTTTCTCTGAGAAAGATCATAACCCCTTTTAGTGATAGAAAGACGATAAAAATAGGTTTATCGTCTGAGTTGATTATACATTAATGCTTATGATCAACGTTTGCACATTGTTCAGATTCGTAACGTCCCGCTAAGATCCTTGGCGTATTGTGAATTGAAAATGACACTGAACGTACTGCTTCATTACCTTCTTGTACGGTATAAACCGGATCACGTTTTGGGGTGCTGATTACCATTGAGTTCAGTACCTTACCATCACACACAACCGCTGCCGTTACCGGTTTTTCAGAGCGAGCCACGTTAACGTGGAACTTATTCATGTTGTCCGCATTACGACGGTTGTTTTTAAGGGCGTAGGTTAAAATATCCCCTTTGCTTGTGTTGATTTCTAACGCACACTCGCCAGCAATTAAGTTCGCTGAATCATCAGGATAAACATAACCATAAGACCCGTGTAAGGCTGGGAAGATATAGCTATCCAGTTTGTTTTGAGGATCATAATAACCAACCAACGTCGTTACAGGAACGCCAAATGAAGTAGGACGAATAACTTTGTTTTGCTCATATTGTCCATCTTGTACCCAAGTTTGACCATCTGAAACAAACACGAAACGGCTGCCGTAGTGAACGACTACCGTTTCGCCATTAATTTCTAGGTTAGAGGTGTAACCAGCATCTGAATTGAAAGTGAAAATCTTCCCTTTATTTGCTGTTGATGCCATAGGAACCGACATATTTCGTTCCCAATGACCGTTCCACGTTGAAAGTGTCACTTTATCGAAATCGGTCAGTAGCGTTGCAATATGAGTCGCATTTGCTTCCCATGGTGCCACAGAGGTTGTTTCAAGATCGTCAATCGTGTGAGTGTATTCAACCATGGCTTCTGTTTTTTCATCCCACTTTTTAAAACCGGTTGATGAGGTTTCATCAAATACGATTTTGCTTTCTAAGTTTTGTTGAATGAAATGCATTGAATACGGGGTATACATGGTAAAACGTTGCGCGCCATACATAGCCCAGCCGCCAGCCATTGAATCGGATCCAAAGCTGAACATGCCATTGAATGGTTCAACACATTGGCCGTCAAGACAGCTTTGAACGCCATTATTAGACGGTGAAAAGTTTGGAATAAACACATCACGTGAAGAATCCCAACCCCATGTTGAGTTGCTCATATTTGCAGGTTTATGGATAGACCCATTGAACCCACCAGGATAATGGCCTAAACCATAGTTATGACCCACTTCATGGCTAAGTTCGTTACCAATTGAGCTATCAAGCGTCACCATGCCTGCGCCACCAGAGCCACCGTGCATTTGCACGCCATTATTGTAATTGCCTCGGGTGTTATGAGCTGTTAGCTGAGCCGCTAAATAAGGGTTTTCTCCTTCGCCAACCCCCGCAGTTGAATGAATACCATAGTTCGCATTGTTTATACCGATAGAGATAAGTTCTTTGCCAATACGCTGACGCATGGTGCCTGAGTGCCAGCCACCATCACTTGGATCGTGATCGGTTAATAACGTACCATCAGGCAGCATCACTTCAGTAAAGTGTACTGACTCATATTCACTCACAATCATTTTACTGACTGGTGCGGTTTCAAAGTACTCACGTTGTGCTTCTTTGTCGGCTTGAAAATGGAAAGCATCACGAGGCTCAACAAGCATACCTACGTCAATGGTATGCATCAGTAATTCAGTTGGTGCGCCCACTTTTATCTGGCTTAATGTCCCTTTCTTACCTTGGTTTTCGAATGACAGGCTCAGACCAGGATTAAGCCATTCTTTTGGTAAGTCGGCTGACCAGAAACCATCGGCGTAACCGATGTCATTAAAAAGTAAATCGTCTTGTAATACCCATGTTCCTTTCACGTTTTTAAATACCGTTGTTGTACCATTTACAATGGTTTTAGAACGTTGTGGGTAATAACTTACATTTGAGTTGTAACCAGCGCTTGATGTAAATACAAACGTTTTACCATCAAGTTGTGGGTTATTTTGTTCAAGCGCAATGTCTCGGATCCAGTGGCCATTCCACGTGCTTAGTTTGACGACGTTATGGTCTGTAAGTGCGGCAGAAATGGCATCACTAGAGACTTCACGTACATTAAACGCCGCTTCAGGATCATAGCTAAAATCAATGTTTGTGTCGGTAATTTCAGCGATTGCCATTACGTTACGCGCTAATGTATCAGGACGGATCATCTCTAGGGTGCCGAGTGTTTTTCCGTTATGATCCATTGCTGTTAATGTGACTTCAGCGTACGAAGCAAAGGCTTCTGTTGGCTTAAACATGACTTTTGTTTTGCGCTGAGCAACCAAATGCATGCGTTTTTCTTGCTCATCGACTTTAGCCGGAACGATATGTGCTTGAGCAAATAATACGCCGCCAGAGATGTCACCAACTAACACATTTTCTAATTGATTGGTGTTAAAGAAGACCGCTGGTTTTTCAATAACAGGAGTACACTCTGAGGTATCGATCTCGGTCGACATCGTGTTTTCCCAAATGTAATTACCTTCGTTGTCTTTAGAGCCTCTTGCTGCAGCATAAAGACCAAATGTACATTTCTCAGCGATATCAAATGTCTCTGGGTAGATGTCAAATCCACCGTCGTACCAATATTTTTCCCATTGAGTAGGAAGGAAATCAAATACGGTTTCAAATTCCGAATCAAAATCCATTAAGCCAAATTTCACATTGCCGTCAAAATTAATTCTTAGCTTTTTACCTTTATATTCAAGATATTTTTGTTCGCCATCTTGGGTAACATTGCTCGGGTTGCTGGCAAGTACAGCCAGTTCAGTCATTTTATTTACAATCTGAACGCTCGCCTCATCTAGTGGGTGGGGGGTTGCGTAAACATTAGCAGCTAGCGTTGATCCGATGATCATGCCTAATAGTGTCTTTTTCATATGACTCTCTCTTTTTATTATTATCATTAAATAACCAGTGTCTTTGTAATCTATAGGTTTCATTCGCGAAACTTATAAGTCAAAGGTGGAATTAAGATATTTAATTTTTTTGAAAGTCAGATGTTTATTCCAAATTTTCGATGTATAAAAGAAAATTCATTAATAAATAGGCAGTAAAGTCGCTATTTTTGTCCTTTTATTCTGGCCGTGATGAAATCGACCGCGGCTTTGACTTTAGGGGTCGCATAAGCCAGTTTTTGATAAAGCATATACACACCAAGAATTTGGCTTTGTGTGATGCTTAATGGTTCATCAAAATGAAGCTCTACTAATTCGTTAACATCAAAGTAGGGTTGCAATACCCATCGTGGCATCATCAGGATCCCTTCGCCTTGTACTGCTTTTTCTGCCAACCATTTTCCATTATTTGTGATGAGTGAGCTTGGGGCCGATACGTTTTGCCATTCACCGTTTATTTCACTTAACCACGGTGTTGGACCATGAGGGGTTTTAAAATAAAGCCCTTTATGATTAGGCAGATCTTTTGTGCTTTTAGGCTGGCCATATTTGGCGAGATAAGACGGTGAAGCTGCAGGAACGAATTGATTATCCATAAGGTGTATAGCAACGACCCGTTCATCTGGCGCGAAGCCACCGCGAATCGCAATGTCTACATCATCTCTGTCTAGCTTAGAGAGTTGATCGTTTAATTCTACGTCCAATAAAATATCAGGGTAGCGTAATGAGAATTCATCCAATATCGGAGCAAGAATACGTTCACCAAAGCCCACCATTGAACTAATTTTAAGCGTGCCAGTAGGGAGGGTTTGATAATCTTTCACTGAGCGATCACACTGTTCAAGTTGCTGAATAAGATCCGTCACTTGAGTGTAATACTGTAAACCCACCTCGGTCAGAGATACGGTTCGTGTGGTTCGTTTGAGAAGTTGAGCCCCAAGTGATGCCTCAAGGTCGGCAATTCGGCGAGAGACAGAAGACGCTGGGACATCAAACTTTTTAGCCGCCGCGGAGAAGTTTCCTGCCTCCACGGTTGCGGTGAAATATTTTAGGGCGCGTAGTTGATCCATAATGTCATTGTTGCCTTTTTAACAATAGATGCTCCCATATTACCCTCTATATCTTAGGTAAAATAGAGGTAATACGGTGTTCACTTCCATAAACAATGATTAACAATAAAAATCATCTCAAAGCACAAGCCAGTTACAAATAAAAAGAATCTTGCGATTGATAAGGGGAAAGTCTGGTTTCGTGAAATGGAAGTGGTAGCATGATCCTGTATCTTATTTTAAGGAATTGAAAAATGGTTACTACGACGCCAACGCATTTTAAAGTGAAAGTGAACACTAACAAAGGAAGTTCTTACTGGACACTCAGTGGGTCTACGACCATTTTTGAAGACGCCGCGGTATTTACTATGGCGTCCATGTCTGATTTTTTTCGACAATCTCTCGCGCAAGATTTTATTGAATTATTGCCTGTTGAATAAAACACATCTGAAAATAAATAGGTCATATATACCGGCGTATAAGTGACCTAATTTTCTTCTTCTTCTTCTTCTTCTTCTTCCTATTTCTACTCTTGGCTATTTAGCATTTCCAGACATTGTTCAGGTTGAATTGGCGCGGGTGCTCTTTTTTTCTGTGGCACAGGGTTTAGTCGCCAACTCTGTGTTTCATGTCCGCAGCCATCTCCTTTTGGTGGCTCGGGTTGATTAATGCAGTTAGTGTCTTTGTCTGAACAAGACAGACGTACATGCATATGTGCACTGTGTCCCCACCAAGGACGAACCTTACGCAACCATTGAGTATCCCCATTCTCTTGCTCACACAGTTTTTCTTTGATGGCCGAATTCACAAAGATACGCGCCACTCTGTCATCCTGTGCGGCGGCTTTAATTAAACCAAAGTGCTCCGTTTTCCAGTATTTGTCTCGAATGCTTGATGTCGATTTATCGACAAGGCTAATTGAATAAGGTTGATTAAGCTCTTTCTCTGTTAAGGGCTTGGCCAATAAACGAAACCAAATATCAATATCAAGACCCGTTTGATGACTTGAATGACCATGAGCGAATCGACCGCCTTGTGGTAATGACATATCCGCAATTAATAGCTGCTTATTGAGTTCTTTTTCTGATATGAGGGAAAGATCTTGAATAAAACGAATGGTATCGGAATGCGCAAAATATCGCTTTCGTTCACTGCGAACGACTTGGTAACCAGAACCGCTTAAGGGTAAAGCGAGTGCACCTTCAAGGCACCCATTAGCATAGCTACCAATCGATTCGACCGCTGTCTGGCTAGGCGCTTGTATTGATTCCCAAGGGGTCGCATTTACTGAGAAGCTGCAATAACTAAAATAAAAAGCAATGAGGCAATAACGCATAAGTCATTTTCACCATGATAAATAAATGTGGATTATGAGCGAGATAATGGAATGTTATTTTGAGTGCGGCAATAAAGCCTCTCTAAACTTATAGTGATATTAGAACACAAAATCATTTGGAATTTGTATTGGACTCACCTCACAGTTATAAATCATTCATTCTCTTATTACCTACTTTTTATTAGAGGTGATAATCATATTTTACTAAATAAATCAAAGGTATATTGTGATGTATGATTCGCTATGTTACATACGTTAATAATGATTTGAAGAAAATTGCACGGAGTGCAACGGTCAATCATCACTGAGGATCAGATGTTTGATCTATTGAAATGTGTGAACATGGAAAGAATTAAATTATGAAAAAAATAAATAAAATAACAGCAGTAATATTGAGCGTGATGCTTAATGGTTATGTATATGCTTCTGATGAAAATCAGACCTCTAGCGTTGTTCCTTTTGCTTTAGGTGGATTATGCGAGGGCTTCAATATTTATCCAGACTGGACACGTGGTGATCATGCAACAAGTGGTGACATTATGGTTTATAACAGTATCGCTTATTCTGCGGTTTACTGGACACAAACGACACCAGGTAGTGATAGTTCATGGGCACTTCATCTAAATTGTGATGGCTCAGATCCAGGTACAGCTCCGGTTCTTTCGTTACCAAATCCGATGGATCCTATTCGTCTAGAAGTCACTGGTTGGCCAAATACATTTGTTGTTACTAGTCCATCGTCAACGGCACCGATGACGTTAACGATTGAAACAAGTAGCAGTACAGAGTTAGCTGATGTAAATAAACTAACTAATGCGTTTGTATCTATCATTGAAATGTCAGAACAAGCAGGTTCTTCATCAATTATTATCAGCAGTGATGTGCTTGATAAAGCGATACAAGATAAAGGCCAATTTATAGATAATATTGCGGTTAAGGAAGCGCTAACAAACGCGGTTGATATTACGGGTAGTAAAATCGACATAACTCAAGTAAATGCACTTAGCAATGACCTGAAGGGTTGGGCTCAAGCTCATAATCTCATCATATCAACGGTTGCGCCAGAAGCGAGTTTTGGATGGTCTTTAAGTATTGGTGATTTTGCTTACG
The DNA here is from genome assembly GCF_001691055.1 of Aliivibrio logei. NCBI lineage: Bacteria > Pseudomonadati > Pseudomonadota > Gammaproteobacteria > Vibrionales > Vibrionaceae > Aliivibrio > Aliivibrio logei. The sequence goes on along the minus strand of NZ_MAJU01000009.1, from coordinate 291,509 downwards.
ATACGCATTCAGGCAGACAATCTGTGTGGAATGCAGCCTCTAACTACACCGCAGATTTACTTGATAAATTAGAGCTTTATAAAGTAACAACAGTAACTAAAGCTGATTTTGTTGTTTTCACTAAATCAAGCGCAACAACGGCATTGTCAAATGCTCAATGGCACAGTGCACTTGAGTATGTGAAACAAGTCACCGATTACATGAAGACTCCAGCTATGTTGGCAAATATTCCAACAGCGCAAGCCGCTACCTATTTCATGGGTGACCTCACTCATGATCAACAAATTCGTAAAGCGGCGTACAGTAATATTTTTGCTATTTTGTTTGACAAAGATAGCGCTGATTTAACGACTAAAATTGAACGTTACCAAGGTGCGAAAGTGCCTCTGTATTATGTTGGAGCAGAGTTAGAAAAAGGCTCATTAACACGTATTGAAGCATTGAACAGCGAGTTAACGAATGTTACCGATGTGATGAATAACGAAGTGTTCTTATATGAAACACCGCAATCCCAGTGGGTTCCATCGACCGTGTATAAATGGCCAGACTTCCTTGATGGTCTAAATGCAATGCACAATATCGGTGTTGCAGGCAATAAGTTCTGGCTACTGAGTGATGAAGTGGATGATGCTACCAACATCATTTATGCAAAAGTCGCGATCGCTGCTTTCTTAGCTCAAAGTATGCAAGAGACTATTCGCTACAATGCTTGTGACGAAAATAACTGGTCTGAAGTGAAATATGGTGCTCCAACAGACTATCCGATGTCTGCGAGTTGTGGTCAGCTTGGACAAAAATACGCAGATTACGGTGTTAATCCGGTTTCAGGTTTAGACTTTGCTTATTCTTGTCCTCGTGATAACAAGATGGAAGTCAGTGCTTTAACACACGCTAAATGGTACGGCGCTCCAGCTCCAGTTTTTGCTGCTCCTGATGCAGTATTAGAAGAGCGTGGCCTTCTTGTTAATGGTAGCGTTGGTCGTTGGACAAACAGTGGTCACTGTAACGTTGTGCCTGATAAAGTTGATACCTCTAAACAAGTATGGGAGCGTGACGAATGTAAAATTTACGTTGGTCAAAAAGCGGGTACTTTCCTATGGGACGGCAGTAGCCAAGAAAGTGTGGAGGGTTGTGGTTGGTGGGGCCGAGGTGTTATTCAAACCACTGGTCGTCAGAACTTCGGTACGTTGAACCATTATTTAGGACGTTCACACGTGGATCCTGAGACGATTGGCAAAACTATTGATGGCATAACGGTTGAAGCGCCACCGACAAACCCATTATATGCAGATCTTGATCTATGTTCGAATCCAGGGTTGATTTGTAGTTCTGAAGAGAATAAAGAAATTAAATGGATTGCAGGCTTGTTTTACTGGGTAACCTCAGTACAAGCTTATTCAGATGAGGGGGGGCAATACGCCGATTGGAACTACTACAATGAAATTAAAAAATATGTTGATAGTGGCTTGAAAGGGACTCAATTTATTGATGATGTTTCTGGTATTGTAAACCGTGGTTGTCCTGACGCGACTTGTTCGACTGGTGATGTTCATAATATTAAAGAACGCCAAGCTAACTTTAAGTTAGTGTTAGAAAAATTAGGTCTTAATCCACAATAAGCTATATTGAATGCAATCAGTCAGTCAGTAAAGATTGGTTGATAGTAATTAAAAACCCCGCTTTTTTAAGTGGGGTTATTTTTTTGGGATATGTTTTTTACAACAATCCAAAATAATTGAATTTACTCTCTCGTTAAACTGTAATTGGCACCTGATATATGAGTAATAGCAGTAAGTTTATCACTATATAATGGCGTAATTAAAAAGTAGAACCCTTGATAAGATAATTAACTATCATTAGCGTATAAAACCGCAAATTTATAATTTTTATAAATATAACCCTACATTTAATATTAATGTCAGTTAAAAGTAGGTCAATTTAGGGGTTAGATCGCATTATATAAAAAACGTAATAATTGACGGTTAAATTTGAGGTTTGTGTATCAAATAGAGGAACACGCAGATGATATAAAGACAAAATACACTTTCAAAAAGTAAGTGTTAATAATGTCATTATGATTCTGGAGTAGCAGTATGCAAGACAATAATGCACGATTTCCCACGATAGCTAAGGTTCTAATTTTTAGACAATTTTTATGGGGTGCCGCTTTCTATGGTGCTTTTGTTCTTTTAACCAAATTCTTCCTCAATGATCTTAATTACAGTGAAGCCGATACCATTATGATGATGGGTGCGTTTGGTGCGGTTGGTCCTGTATTTTCAGCGGTAGGTGGCTTTCTAGCTGATAAGTTTATTGGGGCGTTCCGTGCGGTGTATATTGGTTATGCCACTTACCTAATCGGTTTTTTATTATTAGGTATTGGCGCAAGTCAACTTAATGTGCCAATGAGTATTTTAGCTATTGCATTGATTGGTTTTGCTCGTGGTTTATCGGCGACGTGTCCAACAGTGTTGTTTGGTAATTCCTATTCTGAAACTAACCGTGAATCCTTTCAACAAGGTCTTACGGTTAACTATTCAATTAATAATCTTGGTTCTTTTTCTGCTAAATACCTTTTTCCTTTTTTAATCACTTATCTCGCATACCAAGGTGTTTTCTTTGTATCTGCAATATTAATGGCGCTCAACTTGGTTCTCTTTTATAAGTATCGTAAAGAGCTTGCAAGTGTCGGTAATGATTTAGATAAAGCACCATTATCAGTAAAAACATGGGTGTTATTTTTTTCGGGTTCAGCAGCAATGCTTGGCTTAATATTTTGGATATTCTCAAATCTTGATACGGGTAAATACATTCTTTATGCATTAGGTTTTGGCGCTATTGGTTACTTCATTTATGAGATAACAAAAGCGACCCGTGCATTTCAATATAAAATGGTGGCAGTGCTTATTACCGTTTGTATCTTAATCGTGTTCTATTTCTTTTATGGTCAAATGTTTACCTCAATGAACATGTATGCGATTAATTTAATGGATGACACCTTACTTGGCTTTATTCCTATTCACCCTGAATCTAACATGGCATTTAATCCGCTATGGTGTTTTGTGCTTGGTGGGCCGATGATCCAACTGTACGCATGGTTAGATCGCAAAGGCTACTCACCAACAATTCCAACTAAAATTGCAGGGGCATTTATGCTCACGACTATTGCGTTTAGTTTGTTGGGATTCTCTGCTGGGACGATGGGAGAAAATGGAAAAATCTCAGCAGACTGGATTTTATTTGTTCACTTTTTCCAATCAGGTGCAGAGCTTATCGTTGGTGCATTAGGCGCTGGATTTATTTTTGAAATGGTACCGCGTTATCTTGCAGCCTTCTCGATTGGATTACGTGCTGTCGCTATCTCATTAAGTGGAATATTAGCGGCTGTGATAGCCACAAAAATCGCTTTACCTAAAGACATCGTATTTACACCAGAAGTGGTGGAGACGGTATATACGAGCTACTTTTACATGCTAGCGCAAGTGGCGGCGTTTATGGCGGTATTGACGTTAGGATTATCTAAAGTGATTCAAAGGTTAATCGCTCGTGGAGAAGCGTTAGAGGCAGAAGAAAAAGCGGGAGCATCAATGAAGCCTGAAGCTCAGAATTAGTCTTTAATTACGAGTACTGTTTAATTACCCAAAATAAAAAGGGCGAATGTTGCCCTTTTTTATGAAAAATAGATAATTAAATAAGATCTTTTTTTTGTAATTCAGGGTAATTATCCTATGCAATTACACCTTAATTTATCTGCACCAATTTATTGATTTCATTCTCTAAATTGTTAAAATATGGGTTCCATGTGAGCCGAGCATAAGCCTTTCCTTCTTCTTGATAACCCCATGCAGAGAACCACACGTTTTCTCCTTGCTTGCAGGATTGGGTTTGTTCGTCGTCTAAGCTATTGGTACAGATCAGCTTTTCTGCTTTTTTCCCATAATAACTGTTGTTGGGCGAAAATAATGGGCTCATATGTGATGCGGTGCTGATATGTAACGTATCTAACGTCATCGGGTAGGCTTGAGTTCGTTGCTTTATTAGTAGGCTTTGTTGATCGCCATACCAAATCAATTGACTGTTAGGGTTTACAAATTTATCTGAGAAAAATGCGGTAGTCGCCTGTGAATTTATAATGCTATCTGCTTCACTAATGACAATTAAGGTAGGTACGGTAATTTCTTTATTGGCGATCGTATTCCTAAATGCAACGGCACTGTCGGAGTATTGAGTCATACCGTGCATGGATATAGAGCTGTATCGTGCAAAATTATTTTCTTTTTTTGATATACCATCCCAAAATACAGAAACGACTGAACTTAGTTTTTCTAATGTAGGATTTAGTGATTCAAAACCGGGAGAGACAAAGACAAGACCATCAATCCCTCCATTATTTAATGTATGAATCGCCGTTAAATTAGCGCCAGTTGAAAACCCACTTAGCCACACTTCTTGATAGTCTTTTTTAAGTAGATTAGCGTAATGGTCAACAATATTTTGCCAGTCTTGATATGTCGTTAAGTGCATATCTTCTGGTTTACTTCCATGCCCCGGAAGCAAAAGAACTTGCACATAAAACCCTTGCTTAGCAAATGTAGTCGCAAGATCACTAAAGCTGTATGGAGAATCTCCTAATCCATGCACCAGTAGAATTGCTTTTTTCGATTTTTTATTACCACGCTCAAAAGGCATGTTCATTGTTAATTCTTTTTCATGATCATCAGAGATAAAAGCGCGATGTTCAGAGAACCAATCTTTGGTTTCGGCTAAGTATTGATCAAATGAGGGCTGAAGATAATTGTAATACTGTTCAGATAAATGCAAAGGTTTGGGGCTATTGGAGAACGCTGAGCACCCGACAAGAGCAAGCAACAGTAAACTGAGCGCAGTTAAATACATAATGAATTTACGCACGATGATTCCTTAAATTATGATTAATCTTATTCTGTTGTTGATAAATTAAGGATCCAAGAAGCGATATCTTCAATTGGCGTGCTCTTGCCATTGCATCAACGCATCATTAAACCGTCATATAGCAAATTATAAGCTTTATTAATAGGACTTGAATGGATTGCCCGATCTTTATTATTAAATTTTTCTTGGTAGCCATGAATAATAAAGATTGAGAATTAAACAGAGCTAAATCCACATTTAAAGCTTAATCAATAGTTACCCATCGCCGTAGTCGCTAATATTTAAACCTGAATTACGACATAAGTAAATCAAAGACCTCAATGAAGGTAATCAATAAAAAATTCTAGAGGAATGATATGAACCTATTTTTAGACTACGCCTCGTTAGGGATACTTTTTTCTGTTTTATTAATACTTATTTACGGCTTAATTATTGTGCATGATATCCCTTATGAGATGGCTCTTAAGCGAGAACACCCTCATGCTGACGCAATACATGTAGCGGGTTGGGTTAGTTTGTTTTTTCTTCATGTTTTGTGGCCGTTTTTGTGGATTTGGGCAACGATGTATAACGGTGAGAAAAAAGAGTGGTTAGGTGAGAGAAAAAGTGTGTCATCAGAAGATTATTCATCTTTAGTTGCCCGCCTTGACGAATTAGAAAAGAATAGTAAGGGGTAAAAAGATGGAAACAATCATCATATTAAGTTACATCGCTTTATGTATCATCATATTTAAAGTTTGTAATCTTCCGAGAAATAAATGGACGATTACAACGGCTTCTGTCATTGGCCTGTTCCTTGTTGGTTGGATATTTTTATACATGGCGATGTATCAACCTGTATCCCGTATGGCGAGACTTTATAGTGTGACGACGCCAATTACCTCGCAAGTTGAGGGCTTAGTAACCAAAGTATTTGTTCAGGGTAATCAAGAACTAAAAGCCGGAGATCCTTTATATCAAATAGATAAAACCCCTTTTCAAGATAAAGTGAATAGAGTTCAAAGTGATATCAAACGTACAGATTCAGCGATTGATTTTTACCAAGCCGAGTTTGCTAGATATAAAAAATTAGGAACGAAAGGATTTTCTTCTCAAGAAAGTATCGATGATATTAAATCTCAATTATTACAACAAAAAGCGAATAAAAATAAATACTTAACGCAACTTGATTTGGCTAAATTTAATTTGGAGCACACAACGGTGGTTGCTCCTACTGATGGTTATGTTACGCAAGTCGCTTTAAGACCCGGAATGAAAAGTAGAATTGTTCCTTTTCAAGGTAATCTTGTCTTTGTTCACAAAGAGGACAAACAGTTATTTGCAGCATTTAAGCAGTCTCCTGCTCGATATATAAAGAAAGGTTATCCTGCCGAAGTTACCTTTAATACCATTCCTGGGCATGCATATAAAGCACATGTTGTTCAAATAAATAATATTATAGCGCAAGGTGCAATTGCTCCATCAGGAGTTATGCTGGCTCCTGAAAACATTAGCCAAGGTGGTCGGATTTTAGTCAAGTTAGAGCTAGACAACCCATCTTTGATGGATGGAATGCCAATCCCTTCGGGAACTGATGCTCATGTCGCGGTGTATTCACCAAAATGGGAAATGTTCAGTCTTGTACGTAAAGTCATACTTAGAATGCAAAGTTGGGAAAATTGGGTATTTGAGGGATAAATAACCAATCGATCTAATATTAAAGGCGAGACTACAATCATAGTGTCGCCTTTTTTATAGGCAGTAATGATGAATAATAACTAAGTACTATGGTTTTTTAGGAACAGAGTTAATGATTGCTTCTCGCAGCCACTGGTGACCAGTATCGTTTTTTTGAGTTTGATGCCATGTCATATAAACGGGGATTTTATTTGTTTCAAAAGGAACAGGAAATATATTCAAACCAAAACTCTCTGCAACTTTAATTGCATGCCATCGACTGGTGACACATAACCAGTCCGTTTCTGACGCTAACATAAGTGCTGTCGTTGTTGAGCCTGTTCTATAAGCCACTTTTCTTTCTGGAAGATTATTTTCAATAACTAAAGAATCAAGCGTATTCGTATTTAATCGCTGTGTTTTCCACATAAGATGGCTTTCATTCATGAAGTCTTCCATCGTTAGAATGTCTTTTACTCTTGGATGGTTTTTGCTTGCTGTTACGACTAGCTCTTGTTCAAATAAAACGTGATTAATATAACCATGATCGGTCAGTGGTACGGTCGCTAAGATAACATCAACGCTTCTGTTACGGAGAGCATTTTGTCTATCCTGTTCGTTTAAATGTTCTATATCGGCATCGATGGTTATATTCGGGGCATGTTGTTCTTTATATTTGACTAACGTTGGCACCATCAGTAAATCAATATCTTTATGACTAGAGATACGAAAGGTACGCTGACTATTTTTTGGTTCAAACTCTAAACGAGATTTTGAGCCGTTGATGAGAAGGTTAAGAGGACCTTGAATTTCACTATGCAGTTCTAACGCAAAGCTAGTTGGAGTAATTCCTCTGCCTTGGCGGATAAAAAGGGCATCTTGGTATTGGTCTCGTAAGCGGTTTAGCGCGTGACTTACCGCTGGTGCAGTTACATTTAGAGCTTCTGCGGCTGCATTAACACTTTTTGATTTCATTACTGCATCAAATGTTTTAAGCAGATTTAAATCCATCGTTATCCTCTTAGTATATTTAACTTTATACTTAAAGAGAGTAGTTCATTCCCTATATAAAAACACGGGTAAATGTCTTCTTTAACATTGTCTTGGCTGTATCATCAAAAGTAGCCGTCAATACGACGGCTACTATGGACATAACGTAACTTTATTTAGACAGTTCAGCCGCCGTATCAACAAAAATCCCTTGAATGTCTTTTGCTTCACGCTCAGTTTGACCACCGTGTTTTAGAAACGCAGAGATAATGCTCGCTGTTTTTTGCTCTTTAGCACGCTCTAAAAAGTAACGTAACTCTAGCTCTGCGCCCGCGTCTTCATCTTTAATTGACGTGCTGATGATTTCTTTGTACATCACGATATTACGAATGTCTAAGCTACTAATTACCCCAAGCGTCATGGCTAAAAATGCCTCCATTTCTGCTTTAGGTACAAATTGAGTAATGATGTTTAAGTTTTCAGCTTGTTGTGCAGTGAAATCGTTACCCAATAGCAGAGCTTGTAATGCTTTGTTTTTTCCCATTCTTCTTGCAAATTGCACCGCACCCTGACCACCAGTAGGAATATTTACGTGAACTTCTGGTTGAGCAAATGCAGCATTCTCAGTGGCATAAGCAAGATCACACGCCATAACAAACTCATTACCGCCCCCACGAGCCACGCCATCAACTAAGGCAACAGACACTTGTTTCATCGCCTTGATATTCATGATCATGTGGTTGAACTCAATAGATGCCGCTTGACCACCTTGCGTGCCGTTAATCACATTAAGATCAAGGTGCGCTAAAAAGAACGTTTCATGCAGTGATTTAAATACAACAACCTTAGTATCTCGATCGTCTTTTAAAGAAAGCACAAACTCATTAATTTCGTTGATTAGATTAATGGTCAACACATTCACTGGTGGGTTGTTGATAGCAACGGTTGCGATGCCATTTTGGTTAGTGATTGATAATGTTTTCATAATGTACTTCCTCTAAATCGCCTATCGGCTAGTCAAATATAGTAACGTTGAAAGGGCGTCCTCTCCGTTAGTGAGATAACTATAAACAATCTATTAGATGATAAAAATACCGTTACTGGCATAACATTGATGCTAATATTGCACCAATGTGTATTTATCTATTCTCATGAGGCTCATATGGATTTTTCTAATCGTTTATTGTTATTGCTTGAAGTGACAGAGCTTGGCTCTTTTACTAATGTTGCCGAGCAACAGAATGTGGATCGCTCTGTCATATCAAAACAGATAAGTCGTTTAGAAGAAGAGTTAGGGGTTCGCTTACTTAATCGCACCACTCGTTCGTTGTCGTTAACCGCGGCAGGCAGTGAGATGGTGAATCAAGCGACGCAATTACGTGAATTGTTGAATAACACGCATCGCTTGGCGCAAAACTACCATTCAGAGCCAAGAGGGATATTAAAGATCACTAGCTCAATGATGTTTGGTCGTCAGTACGTTCAAGATGCAATTTCTGTTTTTCAGAAACAGTACCCTGATGTGAAATGCGAGCTGAGATTAGAAGATAGAGTCGTTGATATTGTGCAAGAGGGCTTTGATATTGGCTTTCGTATTGGTAAGCCAAAGAACTCCAGTTTAATTTCTCGTAAGATTGCCCGAAGTCGTTTATTAATTGTCGCCTCTCCAGATTTCATTCAGGAACACGGTCAGATAGAGACAATTGAAAAATTAGAATCACTGCCAGCGACGATTTATGCCGCGCCTGGATTACTCATTAATAAATTCAATTATCTTGATGAGAACGATATTGAGCAGCAGTTTCACCTTAATGTCGCTTACAAAGTGAATGATGTTGAGATGGTAGTAAAAAGCGCACTGGCAGGAAATACGCTAGCAGTTGTTACCGCACAAATGATTGAGGATGAAATCATTGAAGGTAAGCTTATACCGATCATGACGCATTTGAATCTTGAGGACTTTGGCACTTTTTATGCCGTGTACCCACATCGAGATGCACCCATTAAAACCAAGCTATTTATTGATGTTTTAAAGTCAATTATTGGAGAGGATTCACCGGTGTGGGAACAAAACATTCCGAACTTTACAAAGCTGTATGGGGGTAAGAAGTAATTTGGTTTGATATTGAAAATATTAACTATGTGACTGAAAAACAGAGAATAATTATGGTCTTAAGTTTTCTTAACCTTGATACTTACTCTAAAAAAGGATATTGAACTCCTTTATGTGTAAAGTAAATATTTAAGAATACGGGTAAAGTAACACAGACAATCTATTCATCAATTAAAGGAATAAACTATTATGAAAGTTCGTTTTTATCTTCTTGCTGCACTTAGTATGACGTCACTATTTGGCTGCGGAGGTGGTGAACAGTCACTCAAAGTGACGGCCAGTGCATATACTTCAAGTGTTGGAGAAACCGATTCGACGCCAAACCTTGCTGCTTGGGGTGATACGCTTAAGCCAGGAATGAAGTCAATTGCAGTGTCGAGAGATCTTATTGATATGGGGCTTACTCATAATCAAGAAGTGAGAATCGAAGGGTTTGAAGGTACATACCTCGTTCTGGATAAAATGAATAAGCGCTGGAAAAAGAAAATTGATATTTACATGGGCAATGATGTTGAAAAAGCAAGACAATGGGGCAAGCAAGACGTTGTCATCTATTGGACAGTGAAAGAAGATAAGTCGTAAACTTTGCTACTATAAATTTTAATTATCTTCATAAAGTGACATCTTAGTGATGTCACTTTTTATTTTTTAATGCCTCAACGATAACTCACACCCTCGTTATCTATTTATTTTATACCGTGTATCCACATTAAAACAATCCCATTAAACCACGTTATTTATTGCTGTTGTAAAGTTAACTATCGGAGAGTGTTCTACGATTTTTGGAGTTGAACATCCCGAATTTTGCCAATTGATAGGGTGGTAAGACGTAAATAATGGGTTTGACTTTAAATCATGACTTGCATGAGTTAATGTGATTTTTAATCATCACAGTGTCACCTTATAGTTAATTCATCGAAACAAAATGAGTGATACAAAGGTGAATGTTATGGCTGTACAAACCTATTTTTTATTAACGGCGTTAATGCTATCGACCACGGTTGCAGCGGTTCCAAGCATGCAGCTTAAAATGGATGTGCAAGAGCGGGTATTAAATCAACGACAAAATGAAATGAAAAAAACGCTGAGAAACACTGACTCTACAAAGCGTCATAATGAGAGAGAACGTTATTTAGAGTTGAAAGCGGAAGAGCTCAGTAAGCAGCAAATGGTTCCTCAGCAAGCGTTGTTAACACAAACTAAACACAAGTAATCAGCTTTAAATAATGGTGAATACAATATCAATAAAATATAGAGATACACTTGTTGAGTTAGCCACATTTCGGTATGAGTTATCGATCCTAAGAGAGCAATTATGAGCCTTAAAATAGTAGAAGTGTCAGCAGAGCATAACAAAGAGTTAAGCCGTGTTATTAAATGCGTAGGCGAAGAATACGGAGCCGTCGGTGAGGGCTTTGGTCCATCGGATGCCGAAGTGGATGCAATGAGTTTGTCTTATACTAAAGAAAACCGCAGTCATTATTTGGTCGCGTTATTGGATGGAAAAGTCGTCGGTGGCTGTGGCCTTGCCCCCTTTGGTAATGATGAGAATACTTGTGAATTGAAAAAGCTGTTCTTGCTTGAAGAGAGCAGAGGACTCGGTCTTGGAAAGCAACTTGCTATCGCGTGTTTAGCGTTTGGTAAAGAACAAGGGTTTACTCAATGCTACCTTGATACGCTTTCCAATATGGTCGCGGCAGTGCGATTGTACGAAAAACTAGGCTTTGAACATTTACCGCAACCACTTGAAGACACGCTTCATGGTGCATGTGATGTTTGGATGCTAAAACAGCTGTAAATAAGAACTCAAGGATGAGGTATGAATAACTACAAACTGCTACGCCCGTTATACACATTACTACAGACACGAAGTTTGACTGAATCTGCGAGGCGATTAAACGTCACGCAATCAGCAATGAGCAGAACCTTAACTCAAATAAGATCTGCTTTTAATGATCCTATTTTAATTCGGGAGGGAAACCAGTTTGTCGTGAGTGAAAAAGGTGAGGTATTACTGAAAAAACTGCCATCAATATTGGCTACCCTTGATGACTTATATGACGTAGAGGTTTTCTCTCCTAAAGAATGCAGTCGAGAGTTTACACTGGCTTACACCGCCTTTCTTTCTGAATCCATTGTTCCCGTTATATGCAAAGAAATAGTGGCTCACGCACCTAATGCATCCTTATACGGTCAACTTTGGCAAGAGCAACACATTCAAGCGCTCTCAGAGAGTAAAATTGAGTTAGTGGCCTCCACGTTAGATCATTTTCCAGAAAACATTTATGGAAAGAAACTGATCGATGATGAGTACGTGATCATCATGTCTAATTCACATCCCTTAGCCAATCAGCCATTGAGCCAACAGGCTTACTTTGAATCAAAGCATGTATTAGTTCATGGATTACGAGAAATGAAGCAGTACGTTGGTGAGTTATTTGAGCAGCATAATAAAAAAAGACAAGTGCTCGCAAAGACCCCATCATTTACTTCAGCCATAGAACTTGTATGTCAAACCGATGCGCTTGTGACGGCACCGCTGCATATCGCGGGTCAATTTTCCGATAAATTACCAATCACAATTAAGTCGTTACCGTTTGAGCTTCCACTTCATAGTTATTATTTACTTTGGCACAGTAAATACCAGAATGACTCTGCTCATCGTTGGTTCAGAGAGCAAAGTTTCTTACTGTTACAACAGCATTTAAAAGAGACGTATGACGCGGGTCATCGCCATTTACGTATGATGAATATTTGAATTGGGTAGAACTAAAAATGGAAGACACGAAAAGACGTTAGCAAATTCTCCTTTGCTAACGCCTAATTTAACGCTTAATCAATGTTACACTCAATACAGCCTTGTAGTGCGATTTCGTGTTCAAAGATTGCGGTATCGTTACCTTCTGCCAGTAGCTCTGTTATTTCATCCGCTACTTCTTTTTCATCTTCGGCTTTTACTTGATCCGCTAGTTGTTCTTCTGAATAACCATAAAAATTCAGCAATAAGTAATCACGAGCTTCGTCTTTAGTGCAAGTCACGTTTACTGAAAGCTCTGATTCAATGCCTTCTTGCGCGATAATTGCAGCCGCTTGTGTAACGACATCCTCTTTCATCGCCGCCGTTAACCAGCCAAGATCCGTGTTTACTTTGGTTTTTTTACAGTTAAAACAAGGCAGTTGTTGAAAGTAATATTGAAAATTAGTCATGAGTAAGTCTCTTTGAGTGTTGTATAGCAAGATTATGCGTGTTTTGTAGAAAAATACTATCTCAATAGGATTACTACTCTCAAATTAATTGGGGGTAAAGATAAATGGGCAGAGGTTATTTAGGGATAAGAGCGGACACCAGTGTTTACATTATTGAAGACTAAGGGAGTATATTTATGTGAGTACTTACATTATTTATATCTGATTTATTTTGGAACAACAAGCTAGCTACTCCCCCCAACACTCCAAATCGCGCTGACCTCTAATTCCCTCAAATCATTACAAGAGCACAATAAAACTAAAGCATAACTGTATCTTCCATTCTTAGTATGAGCATCACATTAACGGTTACTCATACTAAATTATTACGGATAATAGTATCTCTAGAAGCATTGTTGATAGAATCACTATTCAATAAGTGAAGATCTAATACATCTCACAGAAATAACAGAACTTTATTGCCTATGCTCTGCGCTTTTTAAACGCGTGCCAGCCTGCACTTAAGATCGTTTTAAACACCACACCAAGCGCGCTTAATTTAGGATCGGCATTTTTCCCTGCGGCAATGCGCCACATTTGGTGTTCGTACCACACCAATCCAACCATTCCTATTTTATCAAGCGCAGGTTTGCCAGTTGTTGGTACGGTTAGCGGCATTCCATGGTTTGGATTCTCCATTAACTTATTAGGAAAGTCAGGATCAACCGCCATGGTTCGTGCTATGCCAATAAAGTCAGTCGCTGAGGTGTTTAATGCTTCATTCATCGCTTGTGCAGAACGAAATCCACCAGTAACGACCAACGGTGTGCTCACTAGCTTTCTTACTTTTTCCATGTAATCCATAAAATAGGCTTCACGTTTTGCGGTACTAGCCTTTAGTGGTTCATTTTTATTTTTAGATCCCATCATCGATGGACTTTCGTAAGTGCCACCCGATATTTCGATTAAATCGATGCCATTATCACTCAGTGTTTGTACTACCTGCATCGACTCTTCTTCAGTGAAGCCACCTTTCATAAAATCGGCGCTATTAAGCTTAATTCCTACTGGGAAATCATCTCCCACTTCTTTACGGATAGCACGATACACTTCCAGTACAAAGCGAAGGCGGTTTTCTAACGAACCACCCCATTTGTCATCGCGTTGGTTGTGTCTTGCGGATAAAAATTGACTGACAAGATAACCATGAGCCCCATGAATTTGTACGCCGCTAAAGCCCGCTTGTTTTGACAATTTTGCACTGAGGGCAAATTTATTAATAATGTCATGGATCTCGCTATCGTTCAGTGCTCGCGGAGTATTAAAGCTTTTTTCTAATCCACGGCCTAATGATAGTGCAGATGGGGCCACAGGATCAGCGCATAAGAATTTAGGAATTTGTTTACCGGGATGGTTAAGCTGCATCCATATTTGTGAGTCGTTTTGTTTGCCTGCATTTGCCCATTCACTAAATAATGCTAAGTTACTTTTCTCATCCAAAACTACATTTTTAGGCTCGCCAAGTGCGCTTCTATCTACCATTACGTTGCCAGTAATAGATAAACCAATACCACCGTTGGCCCAACGCTGATATAGGGTCGCTAAGTCAGAAGTAGGGTTGTGTTGCTTATCGCCAAGTTGCTCACTCATCGCCGATTTGAACAGACGATTCTTAATGACTTGGCCTTTAGAAAGGGTAAAAGGATTACTGAGAGTAATTGAATTCATGTTTGCTCTTACTGTTATATTCTTTTTGTATGATGAGTTAAGTATGCCCTATTTTATTGATGGTTCCGAGTATCTAGCGTCTCTGAGAACATAGCGTCGATGTCTATTTGATTGAACAAGAGCTTTGGGTGCGATGAGTAAATTGCGTTATCATTCACTACCTCCTAAATTTGATTGTTGTTCTTATGCCTACGTTTTCTTTTTCACTGATCCCGGTAGGGGTTAGATTTATGTTTCTTTCTGCTCTTGGATTTGCGCTTATGTCGGCGTGCGTAAAATATGTGAGTAATGATGGCATTCCAGTATTTGAAATTGTTGCAGCGAGGGCTCTTGTTTCTTTGACCATTAGTTATTTAGATGTGAAACGGAAAGGAATTTCGATATGGGGGCACAATAAACCCTTACTTCTTGCTCGTGGTTCGGTAGGCACAGTTGCGCTTATGTGTGTTTACTATGCGGTGACAACCTTACCTTTGGCGGAAGCGACGATATTGCAATATGTTCACCCTATATTTACGGCATTACTTGGCGTATTGTTTTTGAAAGAATATATTCAAAAATCAACCATGATATGCATTGCTTTTTGTCTTGTTGGCTTGTTTGTTATGGTTCAACCAGGCATGAGCAGTGGAGGCTCGAATGAATTACCTGTTTTTAGCGTGATACTTGCGTTATGTGGTGCGTTGGGAAGCTCGATAGCTTATGTGATTGTGAGAAAATTAAGTCAAACAGAAGACAGCTCAGTGATCATATTTTATTTCCCATTAGTAGCGTTACCTATCTCAAGTGTGCTGATTTGGAATGATTTTGTATGGCCAAGTTTATTCCTTACCATGATCCTGATTTTAATCGGTATTTTTACGCAAATTGGACAATATGGATTGACCAAAGCCATGCAAACCCAAGCGGCGGGTAAAGCATCTGCCTATTCTTATGTTCAGGTTGTGTTTTCTGCGTTATTAGGTGTTTGGGTATTTAATGAAATGCCATCAATGTGGACGTATCTTGGTGGTGGTTTGATTATTACGGGTGCGCTAATCAATGTATTTGGTAAACAGCCTGTTTCTATTTCTGAACAAAGTGAATCAAGAAAATAATGACCTTATTTGATTCGCTATTTTGGGGTAATAACAAATCAGTTATTACCCCTCGTTCTAAATTCGTTTAACTCTACATCCCCCCTCAGGCACTACTCTTTGTTTCTTCTCTAGCATCTCAAACACCACCAATAACACCGCGGCAATTACCGCACCTACAAAGCACAAATACAATGCGCTGTAGTAATTATATAATTCACCCACGATACCAACCGCTACGCTTGATACCAACACACTGATATTCAGCATGTTTGAGAACAGGGTAGATGCAGTGCCTAATCGATCTGTCATCATATCTTGCAATGCCACCATACCTAACGTTGCACAGACACCAATGAAGAAGCCATTTAATACTTGAGCAATAAGCATAGAGGTAAAGCTCGTTTGTGAGAGCATAACAAGAAAGAAACAAGCACCAGAAATTACACCTAATATCATCACTCGAATAGTACCCATTTTCTCGGCCATTTTCCCCGCAGCAAGCATGACGGGAATTTCACAGGCGGCAGCCATTCCAAACATCAATCCTAGCCAACTGACATTCACTTTTAATTCTTGTGAAAGATACAGAGGCATACTGGTGATGTATAGGTTATTAGCAGAAAACGCACACACGATGATAAGACAATATAAGAGAACCATTCGACCAAGAGGTTTATGTTCAACCACGGTAGCTCTTTCTTCTTTTGTTACGACATTATCGGGAATGAATTTCGCAATCACTAATACGGCGGCGGCGACGGTAATGGCCGAAACTGCAAAGGCTGCACTGAATCCAAATTGTGCTTTAAGCATAAAAGCAGCTGGAGGGCCAAAGACCCATGCAATCGCAAGGCCTGCTCTCATCGTTGCTAAAAAACTGGTGCTGTTAGCGACGTATCTATCGCCATATTCTCGACCTAACGCAAACAACTGCCCAAAAGAAGCACCACTTACGCTACCAAATACAACAGCAACCGTGATAGCCAACCAATAATCACGTACTACGGTAAAACTAGAGACCAAAATTAGGTAACTAAGTAATGACACAATTAGAATAGTTTTTCGATTCCAATGGCTGTCTGAGCGTTTAGCAATAAAGTGAGAAACAACGACCGAACTACTTACCGCAAGCGTCATATACAGACTTAGCATTATTGGTGATGCGCCAAGTTCTTCAACAATAAACAGACTTGATAGTGGATAAAAAAAGGCACCACAAAGCCCGGTGACAAAGGCGGTAAAAATGAACAGCAATGAGGTTCTATCTTTATACATAGTGAAACTCCAACATACGAAACTTGTTTTTGGTTAGGTGATTTAATTTACGGCTAGTCTACTTAATGTTGAGGGGGTGATTGATGTTATTCGAGCTACCTCTGATACTATTCATTCATTTTATAGCTCATCTTTGACAGATAAGGCTTATCGCGCTAGCCTGAAACTCTACAAAATAGTGAGATTAGTAATGAAACCATTTAAAGAACACATACAAAACCAACCCAGCTTTGATTGGTTATTTAATGAGTTTTATTGCAGTGCGAAAGAGGATGAATTTACTTGCTCTTGGCATTATCACTCTGAGTATGAATTGGTGCTGTATCTTGATCCTGAAGAGGCATTTCAAGGCAGTTATTTTGCAGGGGATGCGATTGGTGATATCAATCATAATACCTTGTTGCTTTATGGCCCAGGCTTACCACACATGGTGGCGGGGCGAAGTGTAAAACCAGAAAGGCATGATAATCATCACACGGTTATTGTGTGGTTTGCACATCATTGGGTAGAGCGCCTGCAAGCCGTATTACCGGAAGCCAGAAACATTAAGCGTTTACTGGATAATTCCGCGTATGGGCTTTCTTTTAGTACGGATATTGCTCGTAAAGTGGCAGAGCTATTAAATGACGCGAAACACTTAGAACGCCACTATCAAGCGATAAAAATAATAGAAGTGCTGATCAGTCTTTCGGATGATATTGCCGCAAAAAAATTATCCGCTACACCTTATCGAATTAAACAGGTAACAGAAGACTCTGAACTGCATCAACGAATTGAGCGAGCGTCTCGTTATATTGAAAACTACTATGGCGAGGGAATAAAAATATCTGATTTGTGTAAAAATCTGCACATGAGTGAAAGCTCGGCATATCGAATGTTCGAGAAGCATTATGGGATGAGTTTTTCAGATCATTTAAAACAATATCGAATAGGAAAATCGTGTGAACTGTTAGCAAGCACTAACTTACCGGTTACTTTAGTGGCTGGGAAAACGGGCTTTAAAAATATATCTAACTTCAATCGCCAATTTAAAGAGTTAAAAAATATGACGCCGACAGAGTTTCGACGCCGATTCAACTAACGCCTTACCGACGGTTGTCTATCTAATTGTGGTTATTCATTAGGAATAAAAAATTGGTCTTTAATGGAGTTAATAATGACGGATTTTAACCAACAATGAGGTGAGCTAGTAAGTGTTCTTCGGTGCTCAATTAAGTTAATGTTTACCATGTAAGGCTCACTATTAAAGGCTTTTATCACGGTAAATTTATCCCCTAATGTTGAGTCTTGTTCTAGTAAATGCCCGCCAATGATAAGCCTGTTTGTGTCTTTAATGGATTCGATTAATGTTGATAGTTGTCCTGATCTTAGGGCGACGGTTCTTTTTTTACCTTGCTTTATCAGCTCTGCATCGAGTGGATTAAGGTATTCCCCTGTTGATCGAATATCGAGTGATAAATCCACAAAAGAATATTCAAGACAATCATCAATGGTGATGCTTTCTCTTTGCAATAAAGGGTGGTTTAAAGCGCCATAAATGACAGGGTAGGTATAACCAATCTTTTCTGAGTGGTATTCATCATTGATAACGGTATCTTGGATGTGTATGGAGAAATCAACATGGCCTTCTTTGAGTAATAAAATAGGGTCAATTGCTGATGGGTATTCTTCAAGGGTGACTTTAGGGGCAATATCATAAATAGCTTTGGCTAATGGTGCGGTAAGCAGTTTACTCATTAGTGGTGGTGTTGATATGCGAAAGGCTTTTTCACATAACTCAGCGGAAAAAGTGGTGCTGTTTACTAAGCCATCAATCGAAAATAAAATCTCATCAAGTTGCGACTCTAACTCTAGTGTTTTAGCGGTAGGTTGTAAGCCATTTGATTCACGATAAAAAAGAGGATCATCAAATAGGTCTCTAAGGCGGCCTAAAATTCGACTCATTGCTGGCTGGGAAAGATAGAGTTTTTCTGCCGCTCGTGACACATTTTTTTCTTTGATTAATACACTAAGAGAAACGAGTAAGTTGAGATCAATTCGAGAAAGTTCTTGTTCCAGTGTTTTCATACGTCCCCTTAATTGTATTAATAACAAACAATGATATTACATAATAGCATATCAGTTATGTGATCTTATGATTTCTATAAATGCCATTTAGAGTCTATTCTTTAATCAATCCAACAGAATTGAATAACCGCTTAGGAACGATTAAATGAAATTTCCCCTAATAACTAAAAGTGTTTTACTGAGTGCAATGGTTACGGCGACTGGCGTATCTGCTGCTCAATCAGCAGAGAGTTTAAATGAATTTTTTGCTAACGATGGCGCAGTCGTAACCGCAGAGATGTACCCAGCGTATGAAACATCTCACCAAATGCTTAAAAACCAAGATTTGGTTGGCATAAATAAGTTTTTGCATAAGCGTGAGCTTACGCCAACCGATGAGCAGCCAGTAGTTCGAATGAATCGTGATACCTATTATTCCATGGCCGTGGTCGACGTATCAAAAGGGGCAACAGTGACCATGCCTGAGCTACCTGCAGGTAAATATATGTCTGTTCAGCCAATTACTGAAGATCACCGCATTCAGCCTATGTATTACGGTGCGGGTACGTTTGAGTTATCAACTCATACTGGTAAGCACCTTTATTTAGTGATCCGCCTTGATGCAACGTTTACTGAAAAAGAAGCGGAAATGTACCAAGATCAAATGCAAATTAATGCGGAAAGTGCTGAACCATTTACCTCTGAGAGCGTGAATCAAGCGTCTTTTAAACAAGTTGAAGATGCGCTAAAAGCAAAAATGCCAATGATTAATGAGCGTGATGGCAGTGATGCGTTAACGGGCATGTTTACTGACGTTGATGATGAATCGAATACCTTATTTACTCAAGAAAAGTACGAAGTGGGCGCAGCTATTGGTTGGGGCGGTGCTCAAATGATAGATAATATCTATGAAGTATCAGGTAACTACCCTGCGGATACGTGTTATCAAGCAACGTTTGAAGATCCTAAAAACAAAGCGTTTTGGTCTATCACGGTTTATGACAAGTCAGGCTTTATGTTTAACGATGTAGCGAACGTAAGCTCTAATACCGCAACAGTAAATAAAGATGGGACTTACACCGTAAGCTTTGGTTGTGGTGCTGATGCGCCAAATAACATTCAAACCGCGAACGATTCGGGTGTATTTAACTTAGGTATTCGCCATTACCAACCAAGCGATAAAGTTCGAGTGGATGGTTACCGTATTTTACCAACAGTGAAAGCGAAATAATTGAATTAAATCATAAGCCGCTAGATACCTTCTAGCGGCTTTTTATGGTTTTGTTTTACGTAATTCTCAATTAAAAGCTCTGGCTACACGACCATGACTGCTTAATATGTAACTACCAATATAAGCTGGGATAAAAACAGATTGCCCCCTAGCCAATACCATTGTTTCCCCATTTTGGCTGCGTAATTCTAACTCACTGTCTATTGCCATTAATATTTCAGCACCGTCGATCTTAACGTCGGCCTCTTTTGGCGAATGTATAAGGCCGAAATTAAAGTCGTTTACTGGAATGTCGTAGTTATCACAGAGCCCTTCTTTTTGCGGTGACAAAATCAGATCATCAAAGGCGATAGGTACAAAGTGAGTACATTCAACAAGTTCATCCACATCAATGTGTTTTGGTGTTAACCCTGCACGTAATACATTGTCGGAATTTGCCATTATTTCTAATCCCGTTCCTTTTATATAAGCGTGTGGTGTATTGGCACTTAAATACATCGCTTCGCCTGGCTGTAATGTGATCACATTAAGAAGCAGTGGAGAAAAGAGCCCGACATCATAAGGGTATTGATGGTTTAACTCTATGATTAAGGCAAATTCAGCTTGATCTTGATGAGCTTTGGCGTAGGTCAGTAGTTGGTCTAATGCATTGTGTTGTCGTAACTCACTTAGGGTTAATAAACCGTTGAAAAATGTCTTTAATCCTAGGGGGGTCAGTGTGTGACTAAAATCCATTACTAGATCTGTTAATTCAACAATATGTAAGGCAGCAAAGAACCCCATAATTTCATCGTATGCACGAAACCCATTCATCGCTTGGTAGTCAGTGAGCGCGTAAACCAATTCCGGTTTATGATTCGTATCTTTATAATTTCTATGATCGGCTGTTAGGGATATGCCAGCTTGTTCTTCTTGTTCAAACCCTTTCTCTGCTTGGCTTTTGCTTGGATGAACTTGAATTGATAACGCTTTATCGGCGGCGAGAATTTTAAATAAAAAAGGAAGATCGCCAAATTCTTGGGCAATATAAGAAGATAAGTAAGCCGATTTATTGGAATTGATTAGCTCTGATAAAGGGATTAAATGCTTATCAAACATCACCATTGAACAACCTTTAGGATGCGTTCCCATCCAGACCTCAGCTTGTGGTTGCTGTGATTCATTTTCAAAACCAAATAGATCATGAATAGAAGAGGTGCTTCCCCATGCATAGGTTTGAATTTTGTTTTCCATTGGGAAGAAGGAGTGACGTGATAAATGGCCTGATGACATGAATTTTCCCGTAGTTAGCTTTTCTAATCGATTAGAAAGAAAGTGATTTCCGTGGTATTTGATTACTTGAAATACTAGGGAGTAGGCAAAAAAATGCATGAGAGAGGGTCTTAGAATTATTAGGAAAAATTCTTAGAAATGGCGTGGAGATATAAAAAGCGTGAAAAGAGTCACATTGTTGATGGGGCGTAGAATTAAAACTGTGTCATATCGATTGTTAATTAACCAACTTGAGTGAATCGTAAATCAGGCTCGATATACTCAAGTTGGTGTAAATATTGACGCAGTGTTTATAAACGATACCTTGTATCAATTGTTTTCTGAGGTGATTGAGCTTGCAAGAAAGGCAAGAGAAGAAGCCCGATCACGGCAGCACAAGTCGAAATAGTAACGAAAAATCCAGTCCAACCGTAGGTTTCTAAAATGAGAGCCAGTGGATACCCAGATAATGCGGCACCCATATAAGCGAAGAGACCAACAAAACCAGTGGCTGCCCCTGCGGAATCTTTGTGTGAGCATTCTGCTGCTGCCATACCAATTAACATTTGAGGACCAAAGACAAAAAAGCCTATACAGAAAAGCCCGGCGGCTTGAAAAACAAAATTAGTCAAAGGCATCAGCCACAATGCAGACACCGACAAGAAAATCCCGATAGCAAACAAGATATTCATTGGTCCACGGTTACCTGCAAATAACCGGTCAGAGCCCCAACCCGCAACAAGTGAGCCAATAAATCCACCAATTTCAAATAGAGATAATGCAGCATTAGCGTTAATTAAAGTGTAGTTATGCTCTTCAGTTAGATATAAATTACCCCAATCATTAACCGCGGTTCTTACGATATAAACCAACACATAACTAAAAGCGAGTAACCAAATATACTTATTGCTAAATACATAGGTTTTTAATATCTCTCGGTAGCTTAACCCTTGCCCATGGTTCTCTTGCGCTAATTCTAAAGGGTCATTTCGCCATTGTCCTACGCTAGGTAATCCCATGGTTGTTGGCTTATCACGTAAACGCCAACAAACGATTAAACCAATAACAATGCCTATGACTCCGGGCCAAATAAAGCCAGCACGCCAGCTATAATGCAAAGTAAGATAACCAACCAAAATTGGGATAAGCGCACCACCAATATTATGTGCGGTGTTCCATGTTGCCCAGCGAAACCCTCGCTCTGATCGTGAGTACCACGTCGTTAGAAGTTTGGAACATGAAGGCCATCCCCACCCTTGAAACCACGCGTTCAACATCCAAAGAGAGATAAAGGCCATTAAAGAGCTAGAAAAACCAAACGCGATATTAATAATCCCCGTCGCTATCAGGCCAATGCCCATAAAATAGCGAGGGTTTGAGCGATCCGAAATCGTGCCAGAGATAAATTTTGATAGACCATAAGTGATATAGAAAAGGGTGCCAATTAAGCCTATGTCTCCTTTATCTAAGCCCAAATCGGTGATCATCGCTGGGGCGGCATAGTTGAAGGTTTTACGAGTAAAGTAAAATCCGGCATAACCTACGTACATTCCTAGCATGATATGCAAGCGCCAGTAACGATAGCTTTGATTCACCTTTTCCTCACTCAATGGCGTGGAATTTGAGGTAGTCGAGCGTAAAAATCCAAACATATCTATACTCACACTTTAGGTAATGCAATGCTGATTTTAGTACCAGAAAGCGGGGTGTTTGAGTTAATTACCATCTTTCCTCCAAGAGCTTGAACACGTTCTTGCATACCACGAACGCCCATTCCTTTCATTAAATCTTGTGCTTTAAAACCAATACCATTATCAGAAATTAAGAGGGTAACTTGACTATCTAATATCAGCGTAATGTGGATCTCACTGGCCTCTGCATATTTATAAGCGTTGTTTAATGACTCTTGGCATAAACGAAAAATGGTTACTTTAAGAGTGTCACTTAAACACAGGTAATCACCTTGCCAATTTAAGTTTATATCAACGCCATGATCAGAAAATTCCATTTCTCGGATCAGTTGTTCTACGGACTCTTTGAGATCGAGATCATCCAACATCTTTGGTCTTAGTTTCGTTAATAATCGTTTAGTGGTGTCATATACATTTAAGGAAAGTGTTTCTATCGTATCAGCACAACGAACACTCATCTCGGCGGCATCAATACGTTTTATGATGTTTGCCTGAGTTCGTATTGCGGTAATATTCTGGCCAATCTCATCATGTAATTCACGAGCAATATCACGACGAACCGATTCTTCTGCAGTAATTAATTGACGAGATAGGTTTTGATTACGAGAGAGCTCACTGCGTAATTTATGGTTTAAATCTTTCTGTTTTTGCACCGCTAAACCAAGCAATATACCCGTTATGGTTTGCGCAGAAAGAGATAAGAGTAAGTCGGTGATTTCTAATTTAGAAACACCACTGTGGGCAGCAATTAATGCGACGCTATTAAATAATGTGGCTAGTAATGCACCTTGCCAACCGTAACGAACGGCAAGCAATATAATCGGGATCGCCATACAAAAAGGAGCAAAGCGTCTTAACTCTTCAGGCAAGCTCGTCTGTATAACAATACTGGCAATAAATAACAGGCTATACAGCGAAATATGACGAATTTTAAATTCAACAACGGTATTTATTAAGTAAGAACTGAGTGGTGCCCATTTGTTTTGGAAAAGGTAATTCCAGACTAAATAACACATAGGAACCAACATTAAACCGCCAGTGATACTGACGAGCCACACCATATAAATCGAAGAGACATGGAAACCAACGGCAGAAAGATTAATAAAAGCCATGATGATGATGACGCTTGTCATGACCAATAGATGGCGATTCTGATCACCGTAGTAATAGCGTTTAGCTAATAGAGTTATTGGAATACTTAATGTGCTGGCAATGAGAACGGTTAGCCACTGAGGCTCATTAAGTAAGAGAGCGAGAGCAATCGTCAGCCCCCATTCTGCAATATAAATAGCAGGCCAGTATTTTGCCCGTGTGTGCAGTGCTATCCCTAATCGTAAAGAAAAAGGAAACAGTAAAATAGCGAGTTCTGGGTCATTAATGAAATAGTAGGCAATGACCCATAAACAAAACCATGAACAACCAGCCATAAAAATGCCACAAACAGAAGTGGCTAAATAAGTTCGCATTAGTAAGCGTCTTGAGAGAACAGTTTGGCTAACTCAACGTTGTTTTTAACGCTCAATTTATCCATTGCATTGGCACGGTGAACATGGACGGTTTTATGGCTTAGCCCCAATTTTGTTGCGATAGACTTAACATCTAGTCCATTAGCTAGTAATTGACACACTTCGTTTTCTCGACGAGTTAGCTGGCTGAGTGATGTGTTCCTTTTTACTGGTGTGGCGAGTTTTATTGCAATATCAGGAGTAAGGTAACACCCCCCGTTTGCTCCTGTTCGAACGGCTTGGATCAGTTCATCAGGACTGCAACGTTTACTTAAATAGCCTTTTGCGCCCAGTTCTAAAGACTTTTCAACCATAGCGGGAGAGTCGTGCACACTAAGCATAATACTGGCGATGCCAGAGGGAATATCTTCGAGCAGGCTTAAACCACTTTCATCTTGCATTGAAATATCTAGGATAACGACATCTGGATGACAACTCGGAAGCCCGCGGCGAGCTTCTGCTGCAGAGCTGAATTCACCTACCACAGAGATATCAGATTCTAGGCTGAGTAATTGGGCGAAACCAGAACGGACAATGACATGGTCATCAACAAGTGCAACATTAATCATGATATTAACCAGAGTGTAGAGTGAGAAACGGAATAAACTCCAGTGATAGGAGCGATAAGAGAATCAATATTAAGACAGAATAATGATACTTAATTGATCGGATGATTTGTATGATCTCGCGCGCTTTACGTAAGTTAAGCGCGCGAAAATTGATTACGCTTGTTGTGCAGCTAAGTGCAGTTTTTTGGCGTGGCGGATCTTTTTCTCTTCAGCGATAGCGACGAAAAGAAGTAAGACAATACAAATCGCGGCGGAGGTATCTAATGCGGCGAAAGTACCTTCCCAGCCAGTTAAGCCGAAGATAGGCGTGCCATCGGCAATCATACCAAGACCTAGTTTTGCAAAGCTGTCACCAATTAGGTAAGCAAAAGTGCCTTTTACGCCATCAGCAACACTGATCGCTTTTTTCGGAACAAAACCAACAGCAGCAACACCAATCAATAGTTGAGGACCAAACACTAAGAAACCAAGTATAAAGAGTGACCCAAGGTACATGAACTCACTGGTTGCATTTTGATAGAACTCAAGCGATACAATGATAAAACCAAGAGAGACACAAGCCACCAAAGCACGGCGGCCATTAGCGAGATCGGATAAATAGCCCCACATTAGCGTGCCAACAAGTGCTCCAACTTCAAACAAAGTGAAGCCTGTGATAGCGGTTTCTTTTGATAGGCCAAGTTCTTGGTATGCGTACACGGTTGACCATTGATCGATACCGATACGAACAATGTATAAGAAAATGTTAGCGAAGCAGAGTAACCAGATCACTTTGTTTTTAAGTACGTACTCAACAAAGATCTCTTTTTTCGTCATGTGGTTTTCTTCAGCGATGGTATCTTCTTCACTGATTTCTTCGTCAAAAAGCTCTTCTACCGTACCTAAACCGTAAGCTTCTGGAGAATCATTACCAAAGCGCATCCCAATAAAACCAACGATGATCGCGATAATAGAAGGAAAAACGAACATACCAACAACGCTGCCATTAAAAAAGTAGTTAGCACCAAATAGAGCGACACCAGCAGCACCAGCACCACCGACATTATGGGACATGTTCCACAGGCCTAAATATGAACCGCGTTTATTACGTGGCGTCCATTTAGTGATCGTGGAATAACTTGATGGGCCACCTGTACTCTGGAAGAAACCACTCAAAGCATAAAAGGCAACCATCATGAATAAACTGGCACTGCCGCCACCCATGCTGAAACTGAATCCTAGCATCGCTAAGCCAGAAAGAATAAGCATGAAAGGCAAGAATTGTTTGGTGTTTTTACCATCGGCATAATAGGAAACAACCGTTTTACCAATGCCGTAAGTGATTGAAAATCCAAGGCCAATTAAGCCAAGTTCTGTCATCGACAATCCGTAAGTTGAAATCATGTCGTTTTGTGCGACATTGAAGTTTTTACGAATCAGATACATGGTTAGATAACCAATAAACACGACCAAGTAAGATTGTAGGAAAGGTTTAAACCACATCTTTCTTCTGACTTCTACCGGAAGATCTAGTGTCGGTTTTCTAACCTGTTCTAGGAACTTTAACATTGTGAACTCTCTTATAATGTATGAGGGTATGCATGAGGAGTTAATCCTCAATGCGTTCTTTATTTATTGAATTGGTTGAAATAGTAGAGAGTGGAGAGGAGGCTTGCATGAGAGAGGGTCTTAGAATGACTAGGAAAAATTCTTAGAAATTAACGAGGTGTATAGAAAGCGTGAAAAGAATCACATTGTTGGGCATAAAGAGGAAATGAAGTCATTGCAGTGAGTTAGTTGGTTATTTATTAAATGGAAAATCGTCAATATTTAAGTTGAATAACATCAAATTCAATTGTTCAAAGAACATATAATGATTCTATTAGGGGAATGTTTTAATATTTAAAATATTGAATTTGATGGTTAAATTCAGAAAAGAAAGAAATAAATAATCATGCAGATTGATGCTATAAAAGTAATACTTTCGATGATCCATTCTTTGTCATCCCAGCCGAGCATTCTAATTTCTGATGGGGTGAAGTTGATTTCTAAGTCTTCAAAATCTTCATTTAAATCGCACATAACACGTCCTCTTAAGTAATCAGTAAAAAGAGGTTATCTGTTTTATTGGTTTAATTAAATTTAATAATTAAAAACAAGCGTTTAGATTTAATTAACTATTGAGTGCTGCTATTGGTCAACTTTAATCATAAAAAAGGATGAAAGAGAGGCTCTTTCATCCTTTAAATTGAGGCTTTTTATTGGCTAGCTATCTTGATTAAAATCCAAATTTTCCGTTAGTGTTTTTCCATTCTGTTTTTTCAGGAATGGCTTCAACCGTGTCCCAATGTTCTACGATCTTGCCGTTATCTAGGCGGAATAAGTCATAAAAAGCCACGTGTTTGTTCATGAATGTCCCTTCACTGATGGAGAGCACAAAGTTACCCTCACCAAGAACTTTATGATTTTGGCTGTATGACATTGGCATATTTGCTTTTGCCAATTCACCTAACGCCTTGCCTAAGCCACTCAGGCCATCAGCAATATTAGGGTTGTGCTGTAAATAAGCGTCGTCTTCATTTTCAATAAATTGGTTAATTTTCGCCATGTCGCCATTCATTAAAATGGTGTTTACGAAATCAGCCACAATCGCTTTGTTTTCTTCTGTTTTATCCAAATCCGTTATGGTAGTTGTGCCATCTAATTGCGTGCGTCCACTGGCGTTTTTAGGCATTAACTCTTGTAAGTTATCCCAATGTTCGACAATTTTTCCCTCTTCAAAGCGGAACACATCAAAGCCCACTTTTGGTCCAAAGAAATTGTATTCAGTTTGAGTTATTACGTAATCCCCATCTTGCAGAGCACGCACGACATTGGCTTTGGCGCTCCCTTTTGGTAATTGCTGTAATACTTCCCCAAAACCTGTTAAACCATCTCCAACCGCAAGGTTATGCTGAATGTATTTGTTTGGATTAATGTAGTTAATAGCCTCTGGATTACCCGTTTCAATGCTTGAAATCACCGCAACCGCTTTGTCTTTATTGGTTAATTGTTCTGGCGTGTCTGTGTTTGCACATGCGGCTAGGCTTAAAATACTTGTTGCTAATACAGTGTGTTTGATTTTAGTTGTCATGTTCTTCATTTTGTTATCCTCTGTTGGCTTGAGAACAATAATAGAGACATTCCAACGGGCTGTGCAGAGTGGATATGGGCTTAAAAATGGTGAATATCGAACCCGATAAACTTACAACTTAGGTGTGGTGTATTTCTTTTGAAATTGACTAGGGGTGAGGGTGGTTTGTTTTTTAAAGTATTTTATAAAGTTACTGGCGTCCTCAAAGCCAAAATCATAGGCGATTTGTTGAGAAGGGGCGCTAGTTACTATTAAACGTCGTTTCATTTCAATTAGAGTAAAGGCATCTATCATCTGTTTCGCGGTTAACCCAGTGGCGACTTTGCACACTTGGTTTAACGTTTTATACGTAGTGTTAATTTGGTTTGCGTACCAATTGGCATCACGGATGTGCTCAAAGTGTTTTTGCATTAGGGTAAAGAAGCGAGCGAGTTTGAGGCTTTGTTCTGTCGATAATTTATCGTGACGCATTTCAGGGCGTAAGCGGTGCAGCAACAGAGCCAATGCAGAGAATAAATACATAATAAGCAAGGGGTCTGAATTGTCTAATTTGATCTCGGTGGTTATCTCATTAATTAACGTTTGGCTGCGCTTATTGTTTACTGCGTCTAGACAAAGCAATGGAGTGTGTTGTTGATTAAGGTGCGTTGGGGTGTAATTTGGCAAACGCATATTGGTATGGACGTTATCAAGAAAGGCTTGGGTAAATAGCAACACTTTGCCTTTTGGTTTTGATGACAAATCAAACGCATGAACTTGCTCACGTTGCACAAATATCATCGAGCCGGCACGGAAAGGGTATTCTTGAAAATCCACCATGTGAATACCTTCACCTTCCTCAATATAAAGGAACATGAAAAAAGACACGCGGTGCGGAGCTTCCGGATCATGAGAAAGGGAAGTTCTTTCATACAAAGAAGACAGTTCGATGATCTCTAATTCAGCATTATTGCTTTTGTTGTGATTAAAACCAACATTAGGGATATTCATAACTGTCCTTTTTTATTAGTGACGTTTTGCAACCAAGGTAAATTTATAATCTCTTGGTGAGATAAAGTTACGGCTGTATTCAAAGACGATGTCGCCCTTTAAATAGCCTCGGCTGCGTTTTTCAATAATCGGCACGCCTTCTTCTGTATTCAGATAATCGGCAATGTCTTTGGTTGGCAGAATTGGCACTAGTTCTTGCTCGCTGCGATCAATTGTTAACCCTTTGGTATTCTCAATAAAATCGTATTTAGACTGTTGCATGACTTGGTAAGACAGATCCGGGAAGAGGGCAACTGGTAACCACGTTTCTTCGACAGCAATCGGGTTGTTATCAATATAACGCACACGTTTTACGTAAAACATGTGTTCGTTCTCTGCAATATCTAAATGCTCTGCCATTACGAGTGATGCTTTTTGGATCTCAAACGCCAATACATCGCTGTGAGTTGCTACATCTAAATGTGCCCACTTTTCTTGAAAGCTCGATTGTTGGTAAATATCGTAATTTACTTTGTTCTCTTTTACGTAAGTGCCACTGCCTTGCACACTTTCGAGTTCATCAT
The DNA here is from genome assembly GCF_001691055.1 of Aliivibrio logei. Lineage (NCBI taxonomy): Bacteria > Pseudomonadati > Pseudomonadota > Gammaproteobacteria > Vibrionales > Vibrionaceae > Aliivibrio > Aliivibrio logei. The sequence goes on along the minus strand of NZ_MAJU01000009.1, from coordinate 261,613 downwards.
TTTCTATTAATAGTTTTAATGCTTGACGGATAGTCACTCGGCTAACAGAAAACAGTTCTCGTAATTGCGCTTCACTTGGAAGTGCTTCACCGACTTTATATTCGCCTTGGCTTATCTTCTCTCGGATAGCATCAGCAATTTGACGATACATTGGGAGTCTTGCCATTAAAACCTCGTAATTTTACTGTAAAAATTGTCTACACTAACTTGTATCATACGAATATAAGGTAATAAGACAAGTGTTAATGCCAATTTGTATTTGATGTGCAAGTAATACCTTTTCAATACAAGTTGTGGTGGTTGTGATAGTTGTCACAGATAAGTTGTATTAAAAAGGTATTATTGTCTCCGTTACCAAATACAAACACTCATTCGTGACATGGGACAAAGGTTATGAAACTGACTACTCTTACAAATAAGTCGCTCATTAATCTGCAAACTACATTTAATAGCAGAGAAGAAGCGATTTATGCACTTGCTGACCAATTAGAACAACAAGGCAAGTTACATAATAAAGATGAATATTTAGAGGCTGTATTTGCTCGTGAAGCAGAAGGCCCAACCGCATTGGGTGAAGGGCTAGCAGTGCCTCATGGAAAAACAGATGCGGTAAAAGAAGCGGCATTTGCCGTCGCAACTTTAACGCGAGATCTAAAATGGAAAGGCGTTGATGAAGATGAGGACGAAGACGTAAACCTTATTTTCTTAATTGCGATTCCTAATGCAGAAGCGGGTTCTACTCACATGCATTTACTGACGGAATTAACCACAACCTTAGTGGATGATGACGTTCGTGAAGCCGTATTAAATGCGACCACAGCAGAAGAGATTTTTGCTCTGTTTGATGGGCATAAAGAAAAAGAAATTGAATCATACAACTTAGATACAAATGCACCGACAATTGTATGCGTAACCGCGTGCCCAGCAGGCATTGCACACACGTATATGGCTGCGGAATACCTTGAAAAAGCAGGGAAAAAGCTTGGTTATAACGTCCATGTTGAAAAACAAGGCGCAAATGGTATTGAAGATCGTATTACTGCCGAGCAACTGAATAAAGCCGTCGCGTGTGTTTTTGCAGCGGAAGTTGCGATTAAAGACGTTGAACGATTCAAGGGTATTCCACGAGTTGAAACACCAGTTGCAGAGCCTATTCGTCATGCTGAACGAATTCTTAATGACGCGATAGAAGAAGGTAAAAAAGGGCGTTCTGCCGATTTTGTGAAAGCAACGGATGATAAACCTAAAAAATTACCTTTGAAAACAGAATTAAAACAAGCCTTATTAAGTGGTATTTCGTTTGCCGTACCATTGATCATCGCTGGCGGTACAGTGCTTGCGGTTGCTGTTCTTATTGCTCAAATTTTTGACTTACAAGAACTGTACGCGACGGATGGTTCGTGGTTATGGATGTACCGTAAATTAGGTGGTGGCTTGCTTGGCACGCTAATGGTTCCAGTACTGGCAGCGTATACGGCTTATTCCCTTGCAGATAAACCGGCGTTAGGTCCAGGTTTTGCTGCGGGTCTTGCGGCTAACTTGATTGGTGCGGGTTTCCTTGGTGGTGTTGTTGGTGGCTTATTAGCTGGTTACGTGATGCGTTGGGTGAAAGAAAATATTCGCCTAGCCCCTGCATTCAACGGTTTCCTTACGTTTTATCTTTATCCTGTGATCGGTACTTTGGTCGTTGGTAGTTTAATGTTATTCGTTATTGGTAAGCCTGTTGCGTTTTTAAACCAAGGTTTAACGGATTGGCTAAATGGTTTGTCAGGTACTAATGCCATTTTACTTGGTGCAGTGCTAGGGTGTTTCGTTTCATTCGATTTAGGTGGTCCTGTTAATAAAGCCGCTTATGCCTTCTGTTTAGGTGCAATGGCGAATGGTGTTTATGGCCCTTACGCCATCTTCGGTTCAGTAAAAATGGTGTCAGCCTTTACGGTAACGGCGTCAACCATGATAGCGCCTCGTTTGTTCAAAGATTTTGAAATTGAAACGGGTAAATCAACATGGCTACTTGGCCTTGCGGGTATTACTGAAGGTGCGATTCCAATGGCGATTGAAGATCCAATTCGTGTTATCGGTTCATTCCTTGTGGGTTCTATTGTAACGGGGGCAATGGTTGGTGCCGCAGGTGTTGGTTTATCTACACCGGGTGCAGGCATCTTCTCGCTCTTCTTATTACAAGATGGTGGCTTAGGCTCATTCATGGCGGCAGCAATTTGGCTAGGCGCAGCTCTGATTGGTACGGTGATTTCAACATCAATTCTTATTATGTGGAGAGGCCACGCAGTAAAGAAGGGAAAGCTTGAATTGCAAAAGTCTGAAAAAGTAACAGCAGCAACTCAGAACTAACGATAAAACGATTGGAGTATCGGGTTTCCCCCTAAAGTTTCTCGATACTCCTCTCATCTAAACCTCCGAGGTTATCGATACATCACGGGGTTTTAAATGAGAGAGGATCCACTCTCGATTTATTTAAACGACATTAATTTCATTATTGCGGCTGTAAAAGCGGCGAGAAAATCAGGTAAAAAATTATGACTACTACATCACGCGTTCATATTACTCCACACATGCACTGGGATCGTGAATGGTATTTCACAACAGAAGAGTCTCGCATTCTTCTTCTTAATAATATGGAAGAAATCATGACCCGTCTGGAGACGGATCCTGACTACAAATACTACGTATTAGATGGCCAAACTGCGCTATTAGAAGATTACTTTGCGATAAAACCAGAACACAAAGAACGAGTGAAAGCGCTGGTTCAAGCCGATAAACTGATTGTTGGCCCTTGGTATTCTCAAACGGATACGATGCAAGTTTCTGGTGAGTCCATTGTACGAAACATGATGTATGGTCTGCGTGATTGTTTAGAATTAGGCAACCCAATGAAGATTGGTTACCTACCTGATTCATTCTCAATGAGCTCTCAATTACCAATGATCTATAACGGTTTTGGAATTGATAGAACCATGTTTTGGCGTGGTTGCTCTGAGCGTCACGGAACAAATAAAACAGAATTTTTATGGCAGTCAAACGATGGCAGTGAAGTGACTGCACAAGTGTTACCACTGGGCTATGCGATTGGTAAGTACTTACCTGAAGATGAAGAAGCACTACGCAGCCGACTAGATACTTATTTTAACGTATTAGAAAATGCGTCAGTAACCAAAGACATTTTGTTGCCAAACGGCCACGACCAAATGCCAATTCAAAACAACATTTTTGAAGTGATGGACACATTGCGTTCGGCTTACCCTGATCGTGAATTTATGATGAGCCGCTTTGAAGATGTGTTTGAAAAAATCGAAGGCATGCGTGATCAACTTGATACCATTAAAGGCGAGTTTAATGATGGTAAGTACATGCGTGTTCACCGCAGTATTTCTTCAACTCGTATGGATATTAAACTTATTCATGCTGAAGTTGAGAATAAGATCGTCAATATTCTTGAGCCATTAGCGTCTATCGCATGGACATTAGGGTTTGAATATCACCACGGTTTGATCGAGAAAATGTGGAAAGAAAGCATGAAAAACCATGCGCATGACTCGATTGGCTGTTGTTGTTCAGACAAGGTTCACGCTGAGATTTTAAACCGTTACATTCTTGCGGATGACATGGCGACCAACCTGATTAATTTCTACAAACGTAAAATTGTAGATCACATGCCTGCTCGTGAAGGTTGTGATAAATTGGCATTCTTCAACTTATCGCCTTACGTTCGTGAAGAAGTGATTAACACAACAATTACTATTCGTGCTCAAGAGTTTTCTATTTTTGATGATGAAGGCAATCAAGTTGAGTACTTCATTCAAGACCAACGCGAGATTGATCCGGGTAAAATTGACCGTCAAATTGTGCATTACGGTAACTACGACCCATTCATTGAATACGATATTCAAATAAACCAACACGTTCCTGCAATGGGCTTTACTACTTTACACATTCAAGGGAATGAGAAAGGTAAGCAAAAAGTCGCGGCACAGAAAGGCAACGTCATGGAGAATGAATTCTATCGCATCGACGTGAACAGCAACGGCACATTGAGTATTTTTGATAAAGAAACCAAGGAGCTGTTTGAGCAAGTGTTGCGTTTAGAAGACGGCTCTGATGATGGTGATGAATACGATTATTCACCTTCTCGTGAAGAATGGTTGATTCACTCTGACGAATTTACCGCAAAAACAAATATTAAACATGAAGGTTATCAGTCAGTTGCTTCAATTCAATTACGTATGCAAGTGCCTACTAACTTAGAAGCGCGTGAGTCTCGTGCTAATCAAGATGCGTTCGTGGATGTTGATTGCCAAGTCGTGTTAAAGCAAAATTCGCGTAAAATTGAAGTTCGAATGGAGTTAAATAACCAAGCGGATGATCACCGAGTTCGAGTGTTAATTCCAACGAAATTTGTTACTGACACCGTTGTTGCAGATAATCAATTTGGGGTTATTACTCGCCCAACGAATGATCCTGCGATGGAAGTATGGGAAGAAGAAAAGTGGAAAGAAGCACCAGTCCCTATTTATCAGCTAATGAATTTTGCAGCACTTGAAAATGGCACCGCAGGCATGGCCGTAATGACCAATGGTCTGCGTGAGTTTGAAGTGATTGCTTCACATAGTGAGCAGCGTGACACGTTAGCATTGACGTTATTTAGAGGGGTTGGCGTGTTAGGTAAAGAGAATTTACTTACTCGTCCAGGTCGTCCATCGGGTATTAAGATCCCAACACCAGATTCACAAACTCGCGGCAAGATTGTTTGTCAGTTCACGTTATTTGGTTTTGCTGGTAATCACGTTGAGGCAAATATTATGGCAGAAGCGCGTGATAACGTGACGCCAATTCAGTGTTACAACAAGATCCCATATAACGCAATGAAGCTTAATGTTGGTGAACAAAATCTGCCATTAACGTTCAGCTTATTAGAGAAAGAGAAAGAGAAAAAAGGCGCGGTATTAAGTGTGCTGAAAAAAGCAGAAGATTCTGATGCATTAATTTTGAGAATCTACAATCCTGCGGAAGTGGGTGAAGTAGAAGACGGCGTGAGCTTTACTCAAAATGTAATGATGTGGTCTGAAGTTCAAATGGATGAGAAAGCATTAGCAACAGAAACTCAAGTTGAGCGTTTTGGAGTGGTCGCCCCCTGCCAAGCAAAATCCTTTAAGGTGACTTTCTAGTTCTTATTCATAATGTATTTGCCTTCTCTCTTTTATTGTTTTGCAGAGAAGGCCAATAGATTTCTAACACTTGTGACTGGTTTTTAGGTAGTACGATGCAAGCAAATTTATTTAAGTTAGACAATGTGATTCAAAATTATGCATGGGGCAGTCAGACATCTATTCAACAATTGTTTGGCATAGAAAATAAAGCAGGTGAACCTCAAGCAGAAATTTGGATGGGAGCACATCCAAACGGTTGTTCAAAAGTGGAAGAAACAGGTGAGTTGCTGTCAGATCTAATAAAAAAATACCCGATTGAAACATTAGGTCGTTATACGCATCAACGTTTTGGTGATTTACCTTATTTATTTAAAGTATTAGCCGCAGATAAGCCATTATCGGTGCAAGTTCATCCAAAGTTGAGCGATGCAAAGTTAGGTTTTGAGAAAGAAAACCAACAAGGTATTGAGCTTGGTGCATTTAACCGTAATTACAAAGATGCGAATCATAAACCAGAGTTGGTATATGCACTGACGTTTTATAGAGCAATGAATGGTTTTCGTCCTATTGCTGAAATGATGTCTATCTTTGAGCAAGCGAATGTCTCCGTATTATCAGAAGCGGTCGCTCAATTAAAAGGCTCGCCAACAGGCAGTGGCTTACAAGCTTTCTTTACTACGGTAATGAGCTTGACTGGTCAGAAAAAAGCCGATGCATTAGGGCAACTGATAGAGGGCTCTGATACTAAAGCAAAAACCAAAGTAGCGCGCGAAGCATTTGGTATGGTTGCGGAATTTAGTGAAGAATTTTCTGACGATATCGGGTTGTTTTCGCCATTAATGCTGAATGTGATTGAACTAGAGCCAGGTGAAGCGATGTTTTTGCATGCTGCAACGCCCCATGCTTATGTCCAAGGTACAGGTTTAGAGATCATGGCGAACTCTGACAATGTATTAAGAGCTGGGTTAACGCCGAAACACATGGACATTGAAGAGCTGATTTCTCATACCGAGTTCCACTCTATTTCATTTGATGACATTCGTTTACACCCGATAAAAAAAGAGCGTAAACAGAGTTACCCGATCCCTGTTGATGATTTTGGTTTTGAAATTATCGAAGTGGTTGAAGAGAGTGCTGAACAATATGTTCGTGGTGCTGAAATTCTCTTTTGTATTGAAGGGGAAGTGATTATTGAAAGTGACGATTCGGTGATTACACTACACGCGGGACAATCGGTCTTTGTGTGTAATAACGCAGATGTTTATAGCTGTAAAGGGAAAGGCACACTGGCGCGGGCTTATAACTAATACGTATCTCTTTGTTATTAAAGGCCTCTATTTTTAGAGGCCTTTTTTATTATTAATACGGTAGTGTATTGTTTTAATTGGTGAATTATTGTTTTTATTAGATCGCTACAAAACAAATTTGAACAATCGTTCAAAATAACTTGAACGATTGTTCAGATGTGATTATAGTTATTTCAACTCGAAGGGCCGCAGCCTCAAATATTGAATTTATAATTGTTTAAAAGAGAGATAATCATGACTACATTTACAGTACATACTATTGAATCGGCTCCTGAAGGCAGCAAAAAAATGTTAGAGGGTGCACAAAAACAAATGGGCAGAGTACCTAACTTATTTGGTGTTCTTTCTGAAGCTCCGAGCGTACTTCAAGCGTATCAACAATTGCATCAAGCGTTTGTAAATACCTCATTTGATGCTGAAGAGCTAACGGTTGTATGGCAAAGCATCAATGTTGAACATGATTGTACTTATTGCGTTCCGGCCCATACAGGGATTGCTCACTCAATGAATGTAGACCCTGCATTAACAGAAGCATTGCGTAATAGAGAAGCGATGCCAACAGAAAAACTGCAAGCGTTGCAAGATGCAACATTAAGCATTGTTCGTCATCGCGGCAATATTCCTGCGGAAGAATTGGAGGCGTTTTACGCAGCCGGTTATGGTCATCAACAAGTATTAGAAATTATTTTAGGGTTGTCTCAAAAAGTGATCAGCAACTACACTAACCATGTAGCGAAAACACCATTGGATACAGCATTCAAAAAGTTTGAATGGTAAGTTGTCACTGGTGTTTCTGGAGTGAGAGCTGTTTTTTTAATCAAGAAAATACGGTTACTGGAGCGTACCCAGTTGAAGGGTATAAAGAAATACTGAAAGAATTAATGGTGTAAATTACATACTGTTATGTGGATCCCTCAATCGATTTTATTGATTGGGGGATTTTTGCCTTTTGGGGATGGTTATCTCGATCAAAATGGGACAATAATCTTGTGAAAGACTATATTTAAAGTGATAACACGGTATAATCCGCCGCTTATTGACCCCGATTGAACAATCAACACTTAGGAATTCGTTATGACTGAAGAAGAAAGAATTGAACTGCAACAGAACAACCCATTACACGGTCTTAAGTTAGAAATCTTATTGCAAGAGTTGGTTGATCATTACGGATGGGAAATTCTAGATACTGCAATGCGTTTAAACTGTTTCAATACAAACCCGTCTCTTGTGAGCAGCGTGAAGTATTTGAAGAAAACACAGTGGGCAAGAGAGAAGGTTGAAAACTTCTACTTATACCGTTTGAAGCGTATGCCAAAAGCGTCTGATCTTGAATATGAAATGCCTCCTCGTTCACGCACGTTTCCTCATGGCCTTGAGCCTCGTGAACCAATGGAATTGACGATAGAATCTATTCTTCTTTCTCAAGCGAAATCAGCGTCAGCACACCAAGCGCGTTCTCAAAACCGTGGTGGTAACTACCGTCGTTAAGAGAATTGCAGTGAAGTGAACCTCCGTTAATCGAAGATGGTTTCTCACTAGATATAAAATAAAAAAGCCAAACTGGGTAATCCAAGTTTGGCTTTTTTGTGCTTATTATTTAACGAAATTCTCGCTAAGTGAATAAGTACTTACTATGGTTGCTGCTTAGTCGGTGCCAAAGCAATCTCACGGATACATACGTTTTGAGGTTGTTGGTATGCAAAAGAGACTGCACGAGCAATATCATCAGCGGCTAATACGCCACCCATGCTTTCTTTCCACTCACCGTAACCGTCTTTAATTTCTTGAGAAGACGTATGAGATAAAAGCTCAGTCTCAACCGCACCTGGTGCAATTGTTGTAACACGAACGTTTGATAATGCCACTTCTTCACGTACATTTTCAGAGATAGCGTGAACTGCAAACTTAGTACCACAGTAAGCCGCATGGCTTGGGAACGTTTTCTTACCAGCAATAGAACTGATGTTGATGATAGTACCTGTATTGCGTTCCATCATTGGTGCTAGAACCGCTTGCATGCCATTTAGAAGACCAATAACGTTCACATCAAACATGGTTTTCCACTCTTGGGCATCTTGAGTGTCGATTTGACCAAGAAGCATCGCACCAGCGTTGTTGATTAGGGCATCAACAGGACCAAATTTTTCTTCACCTAGAGCGATTGCCGCATCAAAAGACGCTTTGTCTGTTACGTCTACTTTTACTGATAAAGAGTTTGGCAGGTTAAGTGCTTCAAGGCGTTCAATACGACGAGCAAGAAGAAGAAGAGGGTGACCTTCATCGCTTAAACGACGAGCGATTGCTTCACCAATACCAGAACTTGCGCCTGTAATAACAACTAATTTTTTCATTTTATCTTTCCTTTAATGATTGGATAAGCAGTCAAAGCCAGAACTCTGTTTTGCTGCGATGGAGGTATAATAAGTAAAACTTGATTGTTGATATATAGCTATTTACTTGAAACTCTGTTGCTGTACTGCAACAATAGGGGCTTATCTATTTGTGGTGGCTTTATGATCAATCAAATTAATCTTACTGATATTCGCTCATTTGTACTTATTGCTCGTTTAGGGAACTTTACTAAAGCGGCGGATACGCTTGATGTCTCCCGCTCTCATGTTTCAAGACAAATAAGCAGTTTAGAAAAACACATGGGAGTAACGTTATTAATACGAACCACTCGTACTTTACGTTTGACGGAGGCCGGAAAGCATTTCTATTATCAATGTGAACAAGCCCTTCATACTATAGACCAAGCACTTTTATCTGCCGTTGATGATGTAGAAAAAGTGCAAGGAGAGATAAAAGTAAATTGTGTGGGTGGTCATATTGGTGAAGTGGTGATTGCCGAAGTGGTTAACGCATTTATGCAGCAATACCCAGAGGTTTCGATTAGTTTAGATTTCAGTAGTAATCGAGTCGATTTGATTGAAGAAGAGTTTGATATCGCCTTTCGCATGGGATCATTAGATGACTCGGGATTTGTGGCGAAAAAATTACTCGTGATTGACATGGGAACATTGGCAAGTCCTGAATATTTAACAAGGCGAGGGAGACCATTGCATCCTAAAGAGTTGAATCAACATCATTGCTTGACGGGATCTGTGCGTAAGTGGCACTTTCAATCTATGCAAACCAACGAGCATTATGACGTCACAGTAAAAGGCAATTTACAGTGTAAAAATGGTCGAGTATTAGTCGCTGGTGCATTGGCGGGGAACGGAATTATTCGAGTGCCGTTGATTTATTGTCAGCAAGAATTGGATGATGGAAAATTAGAGCAAGTGTTTGAAGAGTGGGTGATCCCGAGTGTCGATTTCTCTGCGCTTTATCATCGAGATCGTTATCAACCTAAGCGCATCAGAACCTTCATCGATTTTGTTTATGATTATTTATCACAATAAAACATGAGGTTGAGCCCTTTATTGAAAAGAATTATTGTCACTATTATCGATAGTGCTACTATTTAGGTAATGGATAATTAAGTGTTTGTTACCAGGATGGTAGTATGGGTGTTCGCGTTAAATTAGCTTTATTCCTTTTTATTTTGTTTTCAATTTCTATCGTTAGCTCTGTTTTAACGTTTAAATTAGAGTCGTATGGTGATGAAAAACTGCTCTGGGTAATTCATACCCATGATGTTATTACAAACTCAGAAAAACTGCTCAGTAGTATGAAAGACGCGGAAACGGGGCAAAGAGGCTTTCTGATAACTCAAGAGATTACCTATTTAGAGCCGTATTATACTGGCATGTCTGATGCTCAAAAAATCTTTCAAGAACTTAAAATGTTAACGAAAGACAATTCAGAACAACAACTCGCACTTGATCATATTGAGCAATCAATGATGTTAAAGTTTGATGAATTAGCGCTGACGGTTGAATTGGTGCAATACGATAATTTATCTCAAGCGCTGAAAATCGTCAAAGAAGACCGTGGTAAAGAATACATGGATGATTTAAGAGCCGACTTAACTAAATTTACGAATATTGAATTGTTGCTGTTAGAAAAAAGAAAAGGCGATTTTAAAGAAAGTAGAAGTCAGTTAGTGACCTTGATTAAAATACAGATTGTCTTTTTAGTTTGTCTTGCGATAGCGACGATTTTCTTCATGAAACGCAACTTGTTTGATCCCCTTAATTTATTACTCTCTAGTACCGAAAAAATGCGTGCAGGAGAGAAGTTAGATATTTCCGATGTGGTTGAAAAAAATGAAATGGGCCATCTATTGATGGCGTTCTTTAAGATGAATGAAGCTGTTCATGAGAAAACCGAAGTGCTTGCTTATAAGGCGCATCATGATGAATTAACCGGACTGAAAAACCGCAGCATGGTAAGTACTGAACTGCAATACGCCCTGCATCATGGTGAAAAAACAGAAACAAAAGTGGCCGTGTACTTTATTGATTTGAATAAATTTAAGCAAATAAATGACACGCTTGGTCATCAGGTCGGCGATGAGGTGTTAAAAGAAACGGCGAAATTACTGATCGAAACCGTTCGCTCTAAAGATGGTGTGTTTCGTTTAGGGGGCGATGAATTTTTAATTATTGCTCAAGACATTTCTCAACCTTCTGGTGTGAAACGATTGGGCAATAAACTATTGGACCAGTTTAAGTTTCCTACTAAAATTGAGGGTCATTCGATGATAATCTCCCCGAGTATTGGGATTGCTGTTTATCCTGATGATGCAATGAATGGAGATGATTTAATGAAGTTTGCCGACATTGCGATGTATAAAGCAAAAAATGAGAACACCGGTAGCTATAAAGAGTTTGATATAAGCATGCTTAAAAGAGAAAGTGACTAAACTCGTGGTACTTTTGGGTTTTTAGGTAATGCGATAAACCCACCATTGACTGACATTATTGTTAGCTCGATGGTGGGCTTTTTTATGCTTATTCTTTGTGATGTAGGAACTTCGTTACTCATTTTCCGCAAAACAGAATCCGTTCTTACCTAATAATTTGGCTTTATACATGGCCTTATCTGCTTTTTGTAAGGCAGACTCTAAATTTGTTTTATCTGTTGCTTCCCAATGATAAACCCCAATACTGGCAGATATTTGAGGCTTCGCATCTTTAAGTGTTATCGTCCGATTTACCGAGGTTAATAATCGATTAATGATAGAACGAATGGTTTGATCATTATTGGAGTGATCCCCGTTTAAGAAAATACCCAGCAAGAACTCATCGCCTGATAATCGGGCGACAATATCTCGTTGAGAGACACAATTACTTAACCGTTGAGCGGTGATCTTTAATAGCTCATCACCAGAGTGGTGGCCGAAAGTATCATTGACGGCTTTGAATCCATCAAGATCGAGAAATAATATATAGACCGAGTTGTGCTTTTCTCGTGCCATGAGAAGTTGTTTATACGCATTCTGTCGGTTGGCTAACCCTGTTAACAGATCGTGATTGGTTTGATAATTTAAACGTTTTAGTTCTAAAATTTGAGTTTGATCGTTAAACGAAACCACAAAAGAATCGATTTTATTATTACTGTTTTTAATTACTTTTATCGTGATAAGACAAGGTAGCCACATCGATTTTTTGATTTTACTGGTCGGGGAGGAATCACTTAAAATATCCGCATTTATTTTCAGAAAGCCTTGTTTAAGTAACAACGTTAATTCTTTTCTCGATAGGGCAAAAGGCTCACGAATACGTAAATCATGCAGGCTTTTAATTTCTCCAAAATAACGAATAAAAGCGGTGTTAAGCGCTTCGACATATAATCTTCTCGATAGAACGATTAATGAGCTTGGGTTTTGGTCAAAAATCATTTCGGCCATGCGTTGGCGCTGTTCAACAAGGTAACGAGCACTGATGTCTTCAATGTGAACCAGTGAGTGCCGCTCTCCTGAAATAGGGTATGTCGATACTTGATATTGTTGACCTGTCGCTTTATGACGGAACTCCAAAGGCAAGAGACGTTGATGATTTTCAATGTGACTTAACAGTGCAGCTAAACGACAAACGGGTTCAAAATCGGCCAATAATCGTTCAATATGAAGTTCATTAATAGCAAGTACGGTGGTGTTATTTTCAATCTCAATCTGAGGCAATAAATGGCGAGCCGCAGGGTTGTAATAAGTGACATTACGCTCGGGGGTTATCATTAGAAGGCCTTGGTCAAGAGAGTCGAGTACTTGATTAATGTAATGGTTTTTATCTTCTAATTTTTGGAATGCTTGGTTTAATTGAAAATCTCGGCTGGCCAAATTATCTAACATATCATTAAAACAATGCGTTACCTTTCCTAGTTCATCAAGGTGTTTTACTGGCAATCGATGTGAGGTAACCCCTTGCGCGATAACATCTTGCATTGAAATTAAGATCGACAATAGAGGCGTGGTCACTAGGCGATGCAGCTGATGAGCAAATACTAATGCTAACGCAGAAAGGCAAATGGTAATAAACAGAAAAATCATGACGATTTGATAGCGTTGTTCAATAATATTGTCTTTTGAAAACCAGACGTCCAGCGTACCTAATACATCGCCTTTAAGAGTGATGGGATGAGAGATTGAAAAGAAGAACGAATCAGAACAACTGAGTTGATTATTAACCCATTGGCAGTCGCTTGGTAGGCGATCTAATACCGCAAAAGCATCGTCGTCTAATGAACGAACTCTTGCTGCGATAACTTCAGGATCAAACGCGAGTGAATCCATTTGATCCATCCCTGTTTTTTTATCATCAAAGATGAGTGCGCCAGATAAGTTGCTCGCTACCCCTTGAGCTAAAATAGAGGCTCTTACTTGTAGATTTTTTGTTTGGGTTACGCCCATAAAATGAGCAACACTGACCCCGAGAATAAAAACGCCCAGTGTTAAAATTGACCAAATAGGATAAATGATTTTTTTACGCAACGGTAAAGCAGCAAACGAATGATTTCTCATCGTGTTTCCTCCTTAACAATATCTGAGACAGACAAAAGCTGAGAGCGTAATGATAATCCGGCGAGTGTCACTTGCTCTATATTAATTAACGGTTTTATGCGGTTATTACGTTTAATAAACGCAATCATCCCACCCGCTTGAATGAATTCCTTCCCTTCGCCAACCAGTAATGCATGAGGCATTTGTTTTTTTAGCATGGCAATTTTTTGAGGGTCTTTTTGAATCGTATAAACAATATGGCAGCGGCTTAGCTCACTTGATTGAGAGACATTGAAAGCGATGAATGTGGCGTTATCCGGTTTGGTATCAATCAATTTTTTTAATGTATTACTTACATCAGAGAGCGATTCTGCACAGAAATTATAGCGTTTATCAGTCGGGATAAATTCATTCCAGTTGGTTAAAAAGGCGAATCGAAATAGGTAAACGGCCTTTAAATTGTGATCCTTCACATCGGATTCGTTTGCTTGAAGAGTAAAGCTGGTCATGAACAGTGAAAAAGCAAAGACAAAGCACACCCACAACTTATGCAAAGGGGCATAAGAGGATCTATATTGAGGGTTATGTGCTTTGTTTTTCGTCATCGTTAAGTAAAGTTCCAACTTATATCAAGGTAATATTGAGTGCCATTTGCAAAAGGCGAAAATTGTTCAGGATATTCTTTTACTTGGTCATTGAATAGGTTTTCAACACTAAAAGTGAAACTTGGCCAATGTTCGGTATGTTGCCAGTTGGCAGAGACATCCCAAGTGATGAGTTCTGGCCAGACCGAACGAGTTGGATCCTCAAAATTCAGGTCATCTATTTCTCGTAAGGCGTCATCTGGATTAGATTCAGAGACATAGTTTACTACTGAAGCTACCCATATCGTTGGATGAATATCCCACATAATGTGTAAGGTGGCATAATGATTTGGGGTATTTTCAAGATCTAAGATGGGTAGCTCATTATTACCACAAATTGATCCTGCACAACTCCCCTCTATTTCTTTGTAGCTGTAATTCGCATTCACTTGTAGAGTGCGATGAGGTCGCCATTGTACGCTTAATTCACCACCGATGGTTTCTTGAGATAATGGATCAATCAATTGAGCAAACATATCATCAATGATTGTACCACTAGAGTGCTCAGAGCTGTCTGCGGTGAGATATCGGTTGCCACCTAATCCTTGATACGCACGAACGTTGTCATGTTGGCTGTAAAAAAGGCTTACATTGAATTGAACGTCGTTGTCTTGCCAATAGCGATAACCAATCTCATAAGTATCCACTGTTTCCATTTTTAGATCACGGTTACCTAAGTAATGATAAGACAATAAGTAATCATAATAATCTCGATTTCCATTTGAGTCTTCGGTATATGCACAACTACTGCAGTATTGGTTTTCTTGAAATTGAGTGTCTCGTTCTAAACGTGATGGAGTAATGATCGCGCGTCCCCACCCAGCCCATAAACGCTGATTGTCGGTGAGTTTTTGTAATGCACGAACTTGAGGCTGTGAGTACACTTCCTCAGTGATGTTGTCGTATTGCCAACGATTACCTAGAGTGATTTCGGTTGAGTCAGTGAGTTCAACGGTCCAGTTTACGTATAAAGCGTAGTTTTGGTTTAGAAAGTCGTGCTCATCAATAGTACGAACATAAGGAGATAAATACTGTTCTTCTTGGGTGAATTGAGCGTATTTTTCGTCAACCAATCGCGCATTAGCCCCAAGAGTAACGATACCCCATTGTTGAACATTAAAAGTGTATCGACTATCGAGTTCAACCCGAGTAAAGCTCGCCGGTTCATTGGTGCTGTCGGAATCACTGTACGTTAGCCATGCTTGGTTATCCCATTGATTTCCGTTATCGGCATCATGCAAATATTGAGCACCAGCAAAAAATTCTTGAGATAGCATTTCTGTGATAAAAATATCACCGTCATCTTGATGTGATGAGGGGTTTAAAAAGGCGGGTGTATAATATAACCACTGATAATCTTCACGTGATCGAATACCCCCAAATTGAACTGAAACCGTATCTTGTTGATTTTGATAATCAGCACGCAGACCAAAGCGTTCTGTTTTTACTTCTAAATGACGAAGA
The DNA here is from genome assembly GCF_001691055.1 of Aliivibrio logei. Taxonomy (NCBI): domain Bacteria; kingdom Pseudomonadati; phylum Pseudomonadota; class Gammaproteobacteria; order Vibrionales; family Vibrionaceae; genus Aliivibrio; species Aliivibrio logei. The sequence goes on along the minus strand of NZ_MAJU01000009.1, from coordinate 246,147 downwards.
TCGTCAAAGCGAGAATCCTCATCAGTAAATGGAGAATGATCTAAGAGTTCAACATAGCCAGATAAGTGGGTGTTTTCACTTATTTGAGCACGGTGGTGTGCCTTGTATTCTCTATAGTCATAATTACCGACAGAAGCGCTTATTTGTGCTTTAGGGGCATTTTCTGCGTCTTTGGTAATAATGTTCACAACACCATTGACGGCATTGCCTCCCCACATCGTTCCTACTGGCCCTAAAACGACTTCGATGCGATCAATATTATCCAGACTGACGGGTAATAAATCCCAATTAACCCCTGAATACATTGGGTTTACGGCACTTCGGCCATCAATCATAACAAGCAGTGTATTATTTTCACCTTGGTTTTTACTGCGAGAAGATACCGTCCAATCGTAGTCTGAGTATTTAGTTACATGAAGCCCAGGCGCTAAAACCAGTACATCCGCAATAGATCGAGCCGATGATCGCTCGATTTCCTTTGAGGTAATAACGTGCACCGAAGCGGGCACTTCTGACAAACTGAGAGAGGTTTTGGTGGCGGTGATGATTTTAGTATCAGCGAGAGAATCAAGAGGCATATTAAGTAAAGCGTCTAATTCATCGTATTGTTCAACGGCCATTAATGATGGCGATAAGAGCGTAATTAAAAGGGGAAAAAAAACAAAGCGGGATAGATTCTGCATGGTGGCTCTTCTGTGAGTATTCATTCATATCGACATGATATTTACCGAAAAAGTAAATAGTCCTGTTAATATTTTGACTTCTTTCTCAAAATTAAGATAGTCATGTGAAATGAATTTTATTACTTGCGTCTAAAAACAAGAAATTAATTTAGCCATAAAGTGGTAGTAGTTTTGATGCGGGGAATATTAGGGAAAACGACGGTAAACAAGTTGATTTATTTGAGTGTTTTTCCGTCAATATTTACGTGTTTTGTTAGAACAGAGATTAGGAAAAAAAGAGTGTTGATATTAAGTGGTTATTTACCTCGTATTTATGGTGGTAAAAATACAGGTGTTATCTCGAAAGGGAAAAATAGTGAGGGACGTCACAATTTTAATAAGGGATTATCTCGTTTTCTCATTACTACTAAATGACTTATATCACAGTTAATTAACTGTCAATTGGCGTTTGTTATTGCAGATCACGATTACTGTTTTATATTTTTTTATCGTAATTGTGTGCTATGCCTAATTTAAGGGCTTGAATTGTTTCTTAACTAAAATTTGTAATAAATTTACGTATCAATATTGTGAGTACGATTCTTTTATTCTGATTGACTCGATGCTTTGCGAGATCCTCATCACGAAATCCACGCTGTTGCCCTGCCTCCCTATATTTATTAATAATAGCTATATCAATAAAACAAACCATAAGGGCACCTCATGCTATACGATTTAATTGACCATGATCTCATTGATGTTGTTAATGACCAAAGTTATACGTGGGAAGAGGCAGTGAAAACAACCACTTGTTACTTAGAAGCGAAAGGGTATGTCACTGCTGATTACGCTGACGCGATCATTCAATCAACGATTGATAATGGCCCTTATTATGTTCTTTGTCCAGGGATAGCAATGCCTCACGCTCGTCCTGAGTCTGGTGTATTAAAGACTGGGCTAGGTATCCATATTTTTCCAAACGCGATTGATTTTGGTTCTGACCAAGGGCCTGCAAATATCTTATTCACTCTTGCTGCCACCGATTCGGATACTCATATTGAAGTGATTCAAGCACTCAGTGAAATGTTGGTGGATGAAGACAGTATTACTAAATTAATTGGGGCCTCTTCGAAAGATGAAATCCTCAATATTATTAGCTCTTATTAGTAGAAGGAATATTACGTGACAATGAATACGAGAGCAAAAGTGCAAGCCTTTGGTGGGTATTTAACTGCCATGGTATTGCCAAATATTGGAGCCTTTATTGCTTGGGGCTTTATCACGGCTTTATTTATTCCAACAGGATGGTTACCGAACGAGCAGTTTGGTGAGATTGTTGGACCAATGATTACTTATTTACTGCCTTTGCTTATTGGTTATACCGGTGGTCAACTTGTTGGTGATAAGCGCGGTGCGGTTGCCGGAGCTATCGGTACGATGGGCGTCATTGTTGGTGCAGATATTCCTATGTTTGTTGGCGCAATGATCATGGGGCCGTTAAGTGCTTGGGCCATTGTGCAGTTTGATAAAAAAATTGAACATAAAATCCCATCAGGGTTTGAAATGGTAGTGAACAATTTCTCGTTAGGCATTATTGGTATGATTTTTTGCCTACTTGCGTATGAAATTGTAGGCCCTGCGGTGACGGCGGCGAATCTGTTTGTGAAATCAGGGATTGAAGCCTTGGTTGCGACAGGCTACTTACCTCTACTGGCGGTGATTAATGAACCCGCAAAAGTGTTATTTCTAAATAACGCCATCGATCAAGGGATCTATTATCCTCTTGGCCTTCAAGCGGCGGCTGAAACCGGTAAATCCATCTTTTTCATGGTGGCATCAAATCCAGGTCCCGGTTTAGGTCTGCTATTGGCTTTTGCTAAATTTGGTCAAGGCTTGAGTAAACGTTCTGCGCCTAGTGCCATCATTATTCATTTCTTTGGTGGTATTCATGAGCTGTATTTTCCATATGTGTTAATGAAACCAATCATGATTTTGGCGGTAATTGCGGGTGCGGCAACGGGCATTGCAACCTTTAATATGCTTGATGCGGGTTTAGTGGCTGGGCCGAGTCCGGGTTCTATCTTCTCTTATTTGGCTTTAACACCAAAAGGCGGCTTTATGGCGACGATTGCCGGGGTTGCAACAGCGACGATTGTTTCTTTCTTAGTGGCTAGTGCGATTCTGAAAATCAGCAATAAAACAGAGTCAGAAGAAGAGTTCGAAGAATCAGTTGTTGGGATGAAAGAAATGAAAGCAGAAGGCAAAGCACAACCTACAACTCAAATAATAACCGAAAAAACAGAGACGACACCAATTCAGTTTGTTGCGTTTGCTTGTGATGCTGGAATGGGATCAAGTGCGATGGGGGCATCGACCTTTAAGCGAAAATTGGTTCAAGCAGGCTATGACATTGAAGTTAAACATTTTGCGATAGAAAAAGTACCAAGTAATGCCGATGTGGTGGTCACGCATGAAAGCCTAAAAGATCGAGCGATAAAAGCAACAGGACTGCCCGTAATTACGATTACTAACTTCTTAAATGACCCTGCACTCAATGAGCTACTGAATAAAATTGAGCAGCAACAGGCATAACCTAATTTAATTTTTGAGGGGTGGGTAACGCCCCTCCATTTGGAGACACTATCATGGTTCAAACAACGGCAGCGGTTATTTGTGGTGAAAAAAACATCCAATTAAGAACGTTCGACTTACCACAAATTTCGGCGGATGAATTATTAGTAAAAAATATATCAAACAGTATCTGTCTATCTACCTATAAAGCGGCATTGCTTGGTAGTGAGCATAAACGTGTACCTGAAAATATCAGTGATGTACCTGTGATTACTGGCCACGAATATGCCGGTATTATTGTTGAGGTAGGGAGCAATTTAAAAGACCAATTTACAGCGGGTCAATCATTTGTACTTCAACCTGCAATGGGATTACCTACGGGATATTCAGCAGGCTACAGCTATGAAACGTTTGGTGGGAATGCCACCTATTCGATTATTCCTAACATTGCCATTGAACTAGGCTGCGTGCTTCCTTATCAAGGGTCTTATTATGCTGATGCTTCCCTTGCCGAACCAATGTCATGCATTATTGGTGCGTTTCATGCGAGTTATCACACCACGCAATACATCTATGAACATGAAATGGGCATCAAAGAGGGCGGGACGTTAGCACTATTAGCGTGCGCTGGCCCAATGGGAATTGGAGCGATTGATTATGCGATTAATGGTCCTGTGAAGCCGAGACGTATTGTTGTCACTGATATTGATGAAGATCGCCTGTCGCGTGCAGAGATACTTATTCCGGTCAGTGCAGCAAAAGCACAAGGGATTGAGTTGATTTACGTGAATACCATTGAGATGGATGATCCCGTCGCTTATCTAAAATCCCTGAACGATGATCAAGGCTATGATGATGTCATGGTATACGCCGCGGTAGCTCAAGTATTAGAGCAAGCGGACTCATTATTAGGTAATGATGGGTGTTTGAACTTTTTTGCTGGCCCAACAGATAAAGAATTTAAAGTGCCATTTAATTTTTATAATGTTCATTATGAATCGACACATATCGTCGGTACATCGGGTGGTTCAAAAGGGGATATGTTGGAGTCTTTAGCGCTTTCTTCTGAAAGTAAAATTAATCCATCGTTTATGATCACACACGTTGGTGGACTGCAAGCGGCTCCCCATACTATTTTAAATCAGCTGACTATCCCCGGAGGGAAAAAACTGATTTATCCACATATTGATTTGCCGTTAACTGCGATTGATAATTTTAAATCTTTAGCTGAACAAGACCCGTTTTTTGCAGAGTTAGACGTTATCTTAGCGAAAAATAATTACGTTTGGAGTGAATGCGCTGAAAAGGCATTATTAGAGTTTTATGATGTGAACTTAACGGTTTAGTTATAAGGAACTTATATGGTAGCCTTTTAGGTTGCCATATAAATAGAGAGGTTTTGACGTTGTCACAAAAAGTTGAATTGTTAGAAAAATTGGATGAATGCGAGAACGCGACCTGTTTTCTCCAAGTTTCAAACAAGTTAATTAACCTCAAGCTAAAAGCATTACTTCCAAGCGTCTTTGTTCAAGACAAATTAGTGATGGAATATGCTGTGGGGCCACTTTTAAAAGAAGATGGTCCATTAGTTACCACTGATGTGATATCGAAACTGATCTTTGCGATGGGTAGAATTTCTTTAGAAACCTACGCCGATATCGGGTTGTATGGCCAAGTTTTAGAATACGCACAAAGCCAATCAAGCAATATATTATTTAATGATGACATGATATATGACTTTATTGCGAATCAAGCGGTGCTCTCTACACAGCAAGATAGCTTTTATATTGAATCGATCAATCAATTAAAGTTTTCTTCTTTTGAAGTTTTTTCTCAAATGAGATATGAATCTCTGATCAAAACAGTGCTTAAACTGTCTTGTGAAATGTTGCTAGAAAAAATAGAAGAGGAAGTTACGAAGTAAGGTTTCGCAATGAAAGTGAACTTAAACGTTAGTGGTTTTGATACAGAAGCTTTTTTTTCGAATAAAGACATCGCTAAAATTCATAAACCTTTAGTCGAGAAATTTACGCGCTTATATCAAGAACAAGAAGAAAGAGTCATTGTCTTTTTGTGTGCGCCTCCTGGCAGTGGAAAATCAACATTAGCCGCATTTTGGGAATACTTATCTCAACAATCTCCTCAATTAGAGCCATTACAAGTCCTTCCTTTTGATGGGTTTCATTACACGAATGAAATTTTAGAAAGTAATACCATTCGACGAAACGATGAAACGATATCCCTTAGGCGCATTAAAGGGGCGTCTGAAACGTTTAATTTGACCGATCTTATTGATAAATTAAAGCAGTTAAAAGCCCGTTCCCCAAAATGGCCATATTATGATCGTAATTTACACGATCCCGTTGATGATGCGATTCAAGTGGATAAAAATATTGTGGTGGTTGAGGGCAATTGGCTTTTACTGAATGAACCTGTGTGGTGTGATTTATACAAACTCGCTGATTTTACCGTCTTTATTGATACCGATGCGGACTTTCTTAAGGAACGTTTAGTGAATCGAAAAATAAGAGGCGGTGTATCAGAAGAAGATGCCATCGCTTTTTATGAAAGTTCGGACGCCATTAATGTCAATAAAGTATTAACTCAATCCGTTCGTGCTGATTTGAGTTTATACATGAATAAAAATGGCTCATTTGATATCCAATAGGAGAGCGTCATGAATATTGTTGTAGATACTCATACTCTTGCTAGTGGTCATGCTTATAGCACGATCATTGAAAATGCGCAGTCGGCGCAGAGTAAAGGGTTAGCACTTCTTTGTACGACGGATCATGCACCAGAGATGCCCGGAGCCCCTCATTATTGGTTTTTCAACAATCAACGAATTTTACCCCGCTTTCTTCATCAGGTAGGTATTATTCGTGGTGTCGAAGCCAATATAATTAATATCGAAGGGGAGATAGATCTCCCAACCTCTTCTGATCAGCATTTAGATTGGGTGATAGCAAGTTTGCATGAACCTGTTTTTGCTCCAACAAATGAGAAAGAACATACTGCGGCGCTTATTCATGTGATTAAGAGTGGGCGTGTTGATGTTTTAGGTCATTTAGGAAATCCTAATTACCCTTTTGATATTGAAAAAGTGTTGCGATGTGCGAAAGAACACATCGTGGCAATCGAGGTGAACAATACGTCGTTAACAGGAAAGAGCCGCAAAGGCAGTGATGTTCGTTGCGATAAGATTGTGGCTATCGGGAAAGAGATTGGCGTGTATTTTACGACAGGATCGGATGCCCACTTTTGTGAGGAAATCGCACAGTTAGATTTGGCGGTTGCGTTACTTGAAAAATACGATGTTGAAGATGAAAAAATACTGACCACATCAACGGCTCGTTTTCTTGATTTTTTATTGCGTCGAGGAAAGGCCGTTATTCCAGAGTTTGAAGCGTTGTATTGATATAAAATCAGCCTGTTATTTTTTGTAAATAGCAGGCTGATTTAAATGTAATGACTCGGTTTATTAGGCGGTTTTCATTTGTAATCTCGCGACAGGGCGATCGTTGATTGGTAAATGAATTAATGCTGCGCAGAAAGCCAATACAACCGTTGACCACCAGATGGGTTCATAAGAGCCATAGTAATCATAAATCCGACCTCCAGCCCACGCGCCTAAAAAACTCCCTACTTGATGAGTAAAAAACACTAACCCGTAGAGCGTTGAAAGGTAGCGAGCCCCAAACATTTGGCGAACTAAGCCTGAGGTTAATGGCACTGTGCCTAACCAACAAAACCCAATCGCACCGCCAAAAATAGCGGCGGTATGCTCAGTAACCGGAAGTGTTACAAATGCCCCAATCACGACAGTACGCATAAAGTAGAGTGCAGACATTACGTGGCGCTTGCTGTACTTATCCCCCATTACACCCCAAAAGTAAGAACCGAAGATATTGAAAATACCGACATAAGCCAATGCCATTGCTGCGCTTGATGCCGGTAGATGTTTATCAGCAAGGTAGCTTGGTAAATGAGTCGCAATGAACATCACATGAAAGCCACAAACAAAGAAACCAGCGTGAATCAACCAATAGCTTTTATTGGCGAAGGCTTCTTTTAAGGCTTCGGTTAACGTTTGATGGTTTTCTTCTATGGTCTGTTGAGCACTTGGTTTGTCTGTTTTCATGAAGATCGCAAAGGCGACAATTAACGTAGATAGCATTGCAAAAGCTTGCATTGCAAATTGCCAATTAAAGTTATGCAATAACGTTTGAGCACCAGGGATCATCGCAAACATACCAAATGATCCTGCCGCTGTAGTTAACCCAAAGGCTTTTGCAGCGTGTTCAGCAGGAACCACTTTTGCTACCGTACCTAAAATAATCACATAGCTTGTGGCGCTTAGCCCTAAGCCAACAAGTGCGCCTAAAGAAAGGTAGAGCATGCTTGGTTCTGTGGCTAGAGAGGTTAAGACTAAACCCAAAGCATAAGAAATCGACCCAATAATAATAATGCGTTGTGATCCCCATTTATCAGCTGCCATGCCAACGAAAGGTTGAAAAACGCCGAACAATAAATTTTGTAATGCAATAGCAAAGCTAAAAAATTCACGACCCGTTTGGAAGTGCTCGGAAATTGGCCTCATAAAAATGCCAAATGATTGTCTGATCCCTAGACTGATAATTAGAATCCCGATCCCAAGCCATACTAATGGTGGAAAGCGAAAAATACTCATAATGTGCTCTTAATGGTGATGGTGAGAGTGATGACTATCCATACTGCCTGTTTGTTGATGACAGCCACTATTAACGGCTTGCTCGGCGAGAAGATCGAGTAAGGGTTGATAATGGTGAACAACAATTAGAGTTAGTACTAATAGAATGGTCATTCTCAATAATTGAGCGAAAATGGATTGTGAAAACATGCTGCGCTCTTAGGGTTAAAAATAAGAGCGCGAATAGTAGGGAAAGGGAGTTAATGAAGCAAATGACTATTTGTAAGGATCGCTATGCATATTTTGCATAGTTAACCTGAATAAAGGGAGGCGAGTGTTTTTCTCTTGAGTGGGTGAGAGCATTACCTCATAGAAGGAAAAATTACATTTTCAATTTGGCTGTTTAATAATAGGTTTCTACGTATTATTGGGTTTACCGCGGCTAATGTTGCCGTAATACCAGGAAAGCCATCGTTGTTTGCTTTTAGTTCAACATAAGCCACGTTGTTCTTTATTTCAAAATGAGTGACTTGTCCCGCTTCTTTAAAACTGTCTGCAAAGATCGCTTGAGCACTTTGTTGTGTTAGATCTTTTAATGATGTTGCATCGATACAGGTATTATCAAACACCACAGAATGAAGAGGAAGCTCTCCGCCTTGTTGTGCATAAATCGCCATGTCATGTCGATAGGTATCAATATCTTGAGGAAGAGAAAGAAGGTATTGATTCGCCGAACATACCCCGGTTGTATTTTTAATATCTTGCTGGCAGCTTGTTAATAACGTAAATAAGGGTATTAAAGGTAATACGGCTTTCATTAGCATGATGCTCTTAAATAAGGTGGTGTCTGTTTATCAACAGTCTATACGTTAAGTCTATAGAGCTAATGCCGTGTTATCTAGAGCATTAGGTGTCTTGATTTTAATAACAATGCCAGTATTTTTATAATTATCACTTATTTAGACTTAACTATTGATAGAAAAGACTTAACAAGGCAATACCTTTGTTTTTTTGATTGAAATTCGATTAATTATTTTATGTGAATTATTTCTTTTTGGCGTATTTTTACAATATTGCCAGTGTAATTATTCGTATTATCATCGGAAATTACAGAGAGGAACAAGACATGACAACAATATTTAAAGCCGCATTCATTTTTATTGCTCCAGAAACGAAGGTAGACACCAATTCGTCATGGGTGTTAACGCCAGAAGTTCACGTGAAAACACTCGCGGTATCAAGCTATCAAGAAGCGTGTGACTCTATTGATGGGCTTGAAAAAGAAGGCATTAGAGCCATTGAACTGTGTGGTGGTTTTGGTCAGCAAGGTGTTGCTGAAATAGCGAAAGCAGTCGCAGGACGTATGCCTATTGGAGTGGTTCGTTTTGATCATCATCCCTGTTTAGGTAACGTCAGTGGAGACGCATTATTTTTACCTAAATAGTTATTATTAGCGTTATCATTTACTGTTAAGGTGATTTACATTACTATCCGCATTACTTTATATCGATCTAATCTGGCAGTTTATTTTTTTGCATATTATTCGCATTAAACCGAAACCGTTACTTTCTCCTTTTATTGCGCATTATTGGTTATGGCAAAGTACGCACCATCCTTATGTACCTGATATTTTACCCGGCACAGGGGCTGAACTATTAATTAATCTTGGTGAACCATTGGTTATTTCACACCCATTTCATCATCAATTATTAATGGGGCAAAGTTTACTTGTTTGTCCACGAAGAGCGACGTTTAAATTTGAAACTACTGGGGGAAGTAAACTTATTTCAGTGAGATTTCGTTCTAGTGGGTGTTATTCTATCTTTGGTATTCCGATGGATGAATTGTCGGATAAAATTATCGATATGTACCAGTTTTTGCCAGAGAGCTTAATTGAACGCCTCATTATGAAGGTTAATGATCTCGATAAAATACAGTTGCTTGAGTCATGGTTTATTGGGTTGCTCAATCCTAAACTTACTACGTCATCTGGTATTACTTGGGCTATTGATAAGACATATTATCAACAGAACCACCAAGGTATAAGCGGATTACAATTAGAAGTTAATATGAGTAAGCGAACCCTTCAGCGTAAATTTAAGTTGTATACCGGTGTTGATGCTAAGTATTTTGAGCGTACTGCTCGATTTCAATCCACATTACGTACACAACTTAACGGGACAAGTAATAATTATGTCGACATTGCCTTAGATAATGGGTATTACGATCAGCCACACTTTATTAAAGAGTTCCGGTACTTTACGGGTATGTCGCCTAAAAAGTACCTCATAAAAGCCAATTTTATGTTGAATCACTACAATAAGTAATAACGGTTCAATCGTTAGTTATTTGGTTAGATATAAATAATCGAGATTTTATACTGCTAAATACCATATTAATAATAAGTATATATTCACTTTTTAGATGAATTATATTATTTTTTATTCAATGTTACTTAAATCTAAGTTTTACTCACTATCACTGAGTATGAACTTATCACTCGATTAATATAAGGATAAGAACGTTAATTTACTCTAAATACTCATTTTATATTAGAACATATCTTATTTAGAGTTATTACTTTATCGCTTGCTATTCGAAATAATTATGATTATCAAAAGAAATAATCAATAAAAATAAACTGATCGTACTCATTAACAATGTGTAGGGTTTTTATTTAAAGGACAAAATTATGAACAATAAAAAAAGTAGATTATCTTCTCTTGCTTTATGCTCGTTATTGGGGGGAATGTATTCACCATTATCTCTTGCTGTTGAAGGGAATGATGTTGAGGCGAGTGATGCGCCTTATATGGTGTATTTAAAAGATGCTCACTGTAGTGGAACGCTAATAGCACCGAGAACCGTGCTAACTGCGGCGCATTGTGTGCCAGTTAGCTCGATAGGCAGTTATGTGTATTTATTGCACTCAAGAGGGGAGGATTATGCACATAATGGCATTAAAGTTAAGGTTGTTAATGACTACACTGCCACGCATATTTATAGCCCTAACGGGAAATATGATCGAAGTAAATTTGATGATATTGCGATTCTAGAGTTAGAAAGCATGCCTGATGAGGCCACCTGGTTACCTGTTGCTTCTGGCTCTATTAAACTCGGTGCAGAGGTGTACCCAATTGGTTATTCAACATCAAACTTAAAACAAATGCCAGTTCCCGCACGTGTTGTAGCAAAGAGTAATACACCTGATTATGTAAGAGAAGCATTCATGCGCTATTGCCCTGATTCTGTGTATTTTTCTCGTGAATATTTTACACAGGAATACCCGTTCTCTAGTGTAGTCAATTGTAATTGGCGTGAAGCATCGCATGAAAGATGGGTTGAATTTGGATTTTATGTGCAAAACTCACACTCGATAGCAATAGAAAATCCACCGCTTGATCCGTCTGATAAGCGATGGTCAATGAATGAGTTTGGTACGGTCGAAACCAAATACTCAACCTTCAGAGGAGACAGCGGTGGTCCGCTTATTTATGGAGGTAAGATTTACGGTGTTGTGAGTACGGGGACGGATACTTACAGTCAAATAATGAACGTTGCTACTTATTATGCAGGATTTACTCGACCTGGTATTTTTGAGTGGATTGTTGATACCGTTAAAGACATTCAAACGCGTTCTGATCAGAATGCAATCGTCTTCCCTGAGAACTAAGAAAGAGTCATTCTTTAGTTAGATCGTTAACATCTAATATAAAGAGCGAAGATGTCTATTTATTCTCCGTTTTATCTAGGTTCGTTATTATTTTTAGCGGTAAAAATATAATACTCGATAGCTCGTTGGATTACTCATTATGTATATTATTTACGCATTGTTCGTCATTTATATTGAGGATCTTCCCCTTCTTTAATTGACAATATATGCTGATTTGGATTTTATTAAGAATATGAAATTTATTAACACATTAGTTATTTTAAGCACGTTATTTATTGCTACTTTTTCTCAAGCTAAAGACGTTCGACGGTTTTATGCCGGTGTTGGTGTTGGGACGACCACGCTAAATGATTTTGATGATTTATTGGGTGATGATGTACTTGAAGGTGAAGAGGATGGAAATACCTTTAAGTTTATTGCCGGTTATCAGTTCAACAGAGTGGTTGCCATCGAAGCTCAATACACCAGATATGGTGATATTAACTTCGCAGCTCCTTTATTAGGGACTGGGAATAAAACGGTATACAGTTGGTCACCAGAATCGTTATCCATCGCGGCAAATGTGGGTTATACGTTTCGTAATGGCTTACGAGTTTTTGGTATAACGGGTTTATCGTCGGTTGATATTAATCAATCGGTTAAGGTTTTCAATAAAGATAAATTTGTTGGATTTCATTATGGCGCAGGCGTTGAATATACCCCACCTCGATTGAATGTTCTTAGTTTCAGAGTGGGTTATGAAGCCGACTTATTCTTCATGGAGAACGAAGTAACTTATCATTATTCTAATACTACAATTTCTGAAGATCACTTTCTTAACTTAAGCTCTCTGTACATGAGTGCAACGTATACCTTCTAGATTTTTAATCTAACTAAAGGCGGTGCTTAACAGCATCGCCTTTATTTTTTATGACCGTTATTGTTCTTATTAGAGTCGGGGAGTGGAAATAGTAATTTGTTTATTATTTTAAAATTCAGTTTTTGAACGAGTAATTTCATTCTCAAACAATCCAATATTTCCTGATTTTATCATTTGTACCATTGATTGAAATAATGCACGAATCCTATCAATATTTCCGGCATTAGCTCTTGTGCATAAATTCCCAAGCACAGAGTTTGCTAACCTCATTAGCCGAGCTCTATTTGGCCCAGAGACATACCTTTTTATTGTATTTTTTATTACAAATAATTCACCAGTAGCTAATGCTTCAGGTGGTTGATTTGCCAAGAAGGCTTCGGCTTGTTCTTGATACATAGTTGCTCTCCAAAATAATTATATTGTTTAAATAATGATCATATCAAAAATCGAAATGAAAAATTCACTGAAAGGCTAGGCATTATTACTATTTTAATATGTACATTATGCTTAATTTAAAATGGATATATTAAATCTATAAGATATCTACTTTTCTTTGAGTGTATGAATTATTGACTGAATAGAAACATCATAAAATAAACGGTGGTAAGTCGTAATACCTCCTGCTGGTGATAGATTTTTGCTCATTATCATTAAAACAATGAAATATAATCATAAAATTGATTAATTGTTATTCGATAATTCACTCTGTGTTCACTCACGATTAATTAATATAAGTAATGATAGCATTGAACTTATTGATAAATTTAATGCCATACAATCTATTGAATAGAAGTGTCAATAGCATACTGTTGATTAAGATTGTTTAGGTGCTGCTAATTATGTTGAGTGTTTTTTTATATTATTAATTCGATACAACAATATTGGGTTTAAATTACAATGAAAAGGTTATGGATAAAGTAACTATGCGAAAAATAAGTTTGTGTGGCTTAAAGCCAGTATTAATATTTTGTGTGACAATTATTGTTATTTTAACATTAAGTCGGTTAGGACTTTCCGTTTGGCTTCATGAGCGAGTCTCTGATGCGTCTGGATGGGGACCTATTTTCTTGCAAGGGTTACGTGTTGATATTGCCAGTTTATGTTGGTTATTTATTTTACCAGCGGCGTTATCGGCTTTGCTTCCAACAACGGGTATCGTTGGGCGGATCTGGACAATTATATTGCGTATTTGGCTTGTTGCTGGATTATGGATTTTTGTCTATATGGAGTTGGCAACGGTTCCTTTTATTCAAGAATATGACTTAAGACCCAATCGATTATTTGTTGAGTATTTAATTTATCCAAAAGAAGTCTTTAGTATGCTTTGGTCTGGTTATAAATTAGAGTTGGCTATTGGTGTTATCGGTTCATTTTTGACGTTGTTTTTTGGTTGGAAATTAAGTGGTTATGCCGTAAGAAATAATAGAATGCCAGCCTTTTATTGGCGCCCTTTAATTGCAGCTCTTGTTATTGTCGTCAGTGTTATGGGGGCTCGTTCATCGTTAGGACATCGACCTTTAAACCCCGCTGCGGTTTCATTTTCAACGGATCCGCTAATGAATGACTTAGTGTTGAACTCTTCTTATTCTGTCATTTTTGCAATAAAGAACATGAGTTCTGAAAAAAATGCAAAAGCGTATTATGGCAAAATGTCGGATAAAGAAATTGTTGATTTAGTTAGACAGTCTTCAGGTATTTCGGGGAAATATATCGATGATTCAACCACATTAAATTTCAACCCTGCAAGTTATAAAGGACCTAAACGAAACTTGGTTATTTTATTGCAAGAAAGCTTGGGGGCTCGCTTTGTTGGTGGACTCGGAGGATTACCATTAACCCCAAACCTTGATAAATTATTAACCGAGGGGTGGAGTTTCAACCAAATGTACGCCACTGGAACACGCTCTGTTCGGGGGATTGAAGCGGTAACAACGGGCTTTCCTCCTACACCATCTCGTGCTGTTGTTAAGTTAAGTAAAAGCCAAACGGGTTTCTTTAATATTGCTGGGTTACTTTCTCAACAAGGGTATACGACTCAATTTATTTATGGTGGTGAAAGCCATTTTGATAACATGAAAAGCTTTTTCTTAGGTAACGGATTCCAACGAATTGTTGATGAGAAAGATTATAGTAATCCTGTGTTTAAGGGCTCTTGGGGGGCGTCGGATGAAGATTTGTATAAGATGGCTGATAAGCAGTTAACCGAGCTTAACAAAGAAGGAAAACCGTTCTTTAGTCTTGTTTTTACGTCAAGTAATCACAGCCCATTTGAGTATCCAGATGGTCGTATTAAGCAATATGACGAAAAGAAAAATACACGAAACAATGCCGTTCAATATTCAGACTATGCGTTAGGGAAGTTCTTTGAAAAAGCGAAGAAATCAGAGTATTGGGATAATACGGTGTTTCTTATTATTGCGGATCATGATTCTCGTGTCAGTGCGTCTGAGCTAATCCCTGTTGACCGATTCCGTATTCCGGCACTGATTATAGGGAAAGACATCAAACCTCGTGAAGATGAACGTTTAGCGAGCAATATGGATATGCCATCAACGCTATTATCATTAATGGGGGTTCCGGCATTGTCTCCAATGATTGGACACGATTTAACAAAACCATTAGCTCGTGATAATGAACGAGCAATGATGCAGTTTGCGAATAATTTTGGTTATTTAACGCGAGATAATTTGGTGGTGTTGACCCCTGAAAATGACCCCGTTGCTTATGATTACGATTTTGTGACGAAAAAACAGACGCCAGTAGAGGTGAGTCAAAGGGTTCAAGAGTTAGCGAAAGCGTATGGTTTGTGGGGAAGTCTTGCTTACAATAAAAACTTGTATGGCATGCCAAGCACCGAACAATTTAATCAGGTTTTACAATCAGAAAGTAATCAATAATATAATAATGGTTTAATCAAAAATGGCCTTCTTTATGAGAGAGGAGGCCATTTTTTTGTTCTTTTATATGAGTAAATAGCTGTTTCTACCAGCCTCTTTTACTGCGTACAATTGTTCGTCCGCTTTTTGAAAAAGCTTATTTACATCATTTAATTCTGACCCATACTGAAGTTGGGTATTAATTCCGCCAATTGATAAGCTTAAACGATCAGAATATCGTGATTCCGGATTACTTAGGTTCTTTGCATACAGCTCATTGCGTAAGACTTCAATTTTTTCCTTAATGAGATCAGAGGATTGATCAAAACAAATAATCAAAAACTCATCACCACCGTAGCGGAATAAATAATCATTCTGATGATGGAATGCGTGTTGTATTAAGTGGCTAAGCGTTCTTAATGCGTCATCCCCTTCTAAGTGTCCATGCACATCGTTGTATTTCTTGTAATCATCTAAGTCCAACATTAAGACTGAGATTTGTTTCTGTTCGTCTAACGCCGTTTTACACAATGAGGGAGTTATCTTATCTAATTGATAACGGTTATAAAGCCCTGTTAAAGGATCGGTTCTTGATAGCTTATCCAGCGTTTCATTGGCTTTTTCTAATCGTTCTCTTTGTTTTAGATTTTCAAGAGATACCGCAATAAAACTCGCTAAATGTTCAATCAAATGACGGTGATGTTGATGGTATTGATTTGCTGATGGGTGCTGAACAGACAATAAACCAAGCACATCATCTTTTAAGATAATAGGCGTCAGAATAATAGAGTGAACCTCTCTGCTATTATCACGCTTAACTAAATCTTTTTCTTTACGCTGCTCATGATCAACAAAAGGCGCTAAAGAGTCGTCCGTTACCGTATTTAAATGGACAGTAGTTCGATTCTTAATGACGTACGTGCCAACCGTTTTGTATTTTTTACAGTCAATTGTTAGCTGAGGTACCAGTTTGTTTGTATCTACAAAATAACGATAATCTAGAAGGTCTTTTTCTTTATCGTACAGCGCTATCCCAAATTCAAAGGTGGGTAGAATGGTATTGATTTTGGTTAGTATGTTATTCAGTGAACCCTTTAAATCGGTTGTCGTAGCAATGTATTGACCAATCTCTGTGATTGCCCCCATGTGTTCCTGCATGTGTGCTAAAACCTGTTGATTCTGACTGTCTTCAATCCGATCGACATTTTTAATTAGGGCATTATTTTCGTGTTTTTTAAACTGACTTAATGCTTTTTCTGCAGCAAAAATATGCTGTTGTTGAGTGGCAATTAAGGCATCCCATTGCTGTGATTTTTGATGTAATTTTTCTAAGGTATCAGTAAAAATGCTATAAAATCCATAGTTATTATTTGAATTTACTTGTAATTGTATCTTGTGACATAACGCCAATGCTTTTTCGTTTTGATTGATACTTTCAAGGTATTTAGCAAAGAAAATATTATTTTCTAAGCGATTATGTTTGTCGTGAATATGGATGTAAATCAGCTCAGATTGCTCAAAATACGTCATGATTTTATCTTGATCTGCGTGTTTTTGCTTTGCCATTATTTGTGCTAAGTACCCATAAGACAGCGCTAAAATACGTTTGTTTTCTTGTGTTTTGGCAATGTTTTTTGCTTGATGAATAAACCCAATGGCATCATCAAAATGTTGTAAATGTCCGCAAGCATAACCAAGATTGAGTAAACAAATAGCCAAGTTGAGTTGATGATTGGCGTTGTTAGAGGCAGAAATTCCCTGCTTGGCATAATTAACGGCTTGTGTATATTGCTCTAAACAAAGATACATGTCGCTGATATTGCAATACACCAATGAGCGAATGTTATCGTCAAGTAGGTGTATATTTTCAAGGACTTCTTTATAAAGATCGTACGCAGAAGCGTATTGTTCAGCATCAATATAAAGTGAGGCCAACATGGCATTAATGTAGACTCTAAGCAGTATTTCATCGTCAGTTAATGAAGCTAAACACGCCGTGTAAGCGTGAATAGCCTTGTCTATTTCATCGTGTCTGTCGTGCGTGTATGCCTCTAAAAAAGAGGTAATACTTGGTGGGCACGGTGAAGCGAGATCTAAGCAGATAAGCTTAATCTTTTGTTTTGCTTTTTCTAAGCCGCTCACACCAGGATAATGTTGTATTCTGGTGACTATTCCCATGATTTGAGAATAAACATGATCACGCATATTGTGCCCCGTTGCTATTGATTTGTTACTTTACGGTACTGAGTATTCTACAGCAAGTGATAATGGGTCAATAGGACAGGATTAACACAATTTAGAGATTAACTGTTGAGTGTTTAATCAATTAAAAACTGGAGCCGGGTTCTGAAAGAAACTCAATTTCTTCTGCTGTACTTTTTCTACCTAATATCGTGTTCCGGTGAGGGTAGCGGCCAAAGCGATCAATGATTTTTTTGTGTTTTAACTCAAACTCATGATTGCCTTCTCGATGTAGTGATTTAAAAAGAATGACGGCTTCATCATGAATGACTTTCGATTCACTGTGCATGTAAGGCATATAAAGAAAGCTGCGTTGCTCTTCTGATAACATCTTGTCTGCGCCAATCGAAATGGCTTCTTGGGCTAGGGCTAAAGCAAGGGGATCTTGAGAGAAAGCCTGAGGCGTGTTGCGATAAATATTACGAGAAAATTGGTCAAGAACGATAATTTCAGCGAGACGTCCTAGAGGATCTGCTCGCCAAGAGAACAGTTCGGCGTGAGAGGCTTGTTTTAGTAATGCTAAAAAGCGCTGCTGTATTTGTTTATCGAGTTGTTCGTTACCGACAAACCAATCTTTAGGCTCTAGTTCTTCAAACCAAAATTTGATGATTTCTTGATACATAATACCTTCTTTGCCTGTTGGGTGAGTGTGTAAAGTATAACTTGGAATATTACTGTCTTTCATTTTCATTATGTATAACTGGTTTTATGTCTAGTAAATGAAAAAAACAGAATAAATACACCCTTATGGTTACCTTCTTACTCTATTTTTATCTAAGCTTAGAATAAGAAAATAAAATAGTATCAAGGCAATAAAAAGGATGTGACATGAAAGGAATTATATTTTCAGAATTTTTAGAGTTAGTAGAAGACACGTTTGGTTTAGAAATCTGCCAAGAAATGCTTGATCAAAATAATGATGAAGGGGCTTACACTTCGGTTGGAACCTATGATCATAAAGACTTAGTTAAATTGATTATTTCATTGAGTAAATTGACGGGCATTAGCATTGAAGATTTACAAGAAGTGTATGGTAAGTCGGTATTCTTAACCTTGTTTGACAGTATGCCTGGTTTAAAAGGCAAATCGTCATCGACGTTTGAATTTATTAAACAAGTAGAAAACTACATTCATGTAGAAGTTAAGAAACTTTACTCTGATGCAAACCCCCCTCAATTTACCTTTATCTCCAGTACTGAATCTGAAATGGTGATGGACTACATTTCTGCTCGCTGCTTCTCTCATGTTTGTTTTGGTTTAATTCAAGGGTGTGCAGAGTTCTTCAATGAAAAAATTGATATACAAATGATACCAATTCAAGAAGACGGATCTCAAGTTCGTTTTACCTTAAAAAAGCAGTAATGTTTAAGAGGTAATTATGGATAACGATAAAATGATTGAATTATTAAATCGAAAAATCCAACGAGAAAAAGCGTCTCGTAAGGCTGCGGAAGGCTTGCTTGAACAAAAGAGTCATGAGCTTTTTATTGCGAAACAGTTAGTTGAAGAAACGTTGTTAATTGTGCAAGAAAAGGCAGAGAAAGACGTGGCTTTGCTTCAATTCAAAGGATACCTCGATGCGATTCTTCTTGATTACAATCAAGCGTTTTTACAAGAAGCGCCATCGAGCATATTACTGCAACGTTTATTGGATGATTTAGTTAGCATTGAGGGGATTGCCTCTTTGCGATTAACGGTAGCACCAACGTTAAGTGATAATGTTCAATCCGTTTTAAATGCCGGTGAGGTAGGTGAGTGTCACGATCTTCCACACTCAACTTCCGAGTTTAATTGGAGTGAAGATACGGTTCATATCTTAGTTTATTTACACCAAAATGATGAACGTTGTGGGGCGTTGCAATTTACGTTTAACACTCCGCCAAGCAAAACGTGGCATCAAACCATTGAAAAGCAGTTTTGTTTATTTTCAGAGATGTTAAGTGCCGCGTTTGTGCGTCAGCAGTTACTTGAAAACACAATAAAAGAAAAGCAGAGAGCAGAGAACTCAGAGCAAGCGACCCGTGATTTTGTTGCGATGATAAACCACGAGTTAAGAACTCCGCTTAATGGTCTGCTAGGCTCAGCTGAGTTGATGGAAGACACGAATATTACTCAGTATCAACAAACACTTTTAATGACGATTCATCAAGCGGGTGAAATGCTTAGAGTGATCATTAATGATTTACTCGACTTCAGTAAAATGAATGCAGGTATGTTTCAATTAAGTATTACCCAGTTTTCACCTCAAATATTGATTCAGACGATTGAACAAATGTTCTTACATCAAATTGAAGAAAAAAGATTAGAGTTTGTGGTTGATGTTGAGAATACCTTACCGGATGGATTATCTGGAGATATTGACCGTATCCAACAAATATTGGTGAACCTTATTGGGAACGCAATTAAGTTTACAAAAGAAGGTGAGATCCGATTTTCTGCTTCTTGGAAAGACAATGCCTTATGTTTTACGGTGTCTGACAGTGGTTGCGGTATTCCATTAGATAAGCAATCCACGTTATTTGATCCCTTTACTCAAGTCGATAATTCCAGTCAACGACAATTTGAAGGAACAGGTCTTGGATTGTCTATTTGTAAATCCTTAATTGATAAGATGGAAGGGACATTAACGCTTGAAAGTGAATTAGGGAAAGGCTCCGTTTTTTCTGTTGAGATCCCATTAATTCCTACGTATGAAACGGAAGTCAAAGAGAAGGAAGCGTTTGATATCAGCCATTCTATTGGAGGCTTGTCGGTACTTGCGGTTGAAGACATTAAGATGAATCAAGTGATCTTAAGTATGATGCTGACTAAACTAGATATACATCCTTACTTTGCGAACGATGGGCAACAAGCCTTAGCTTTTTTAGATAATGAAGTGGTTGATGTGATTTTAATGGATTGTCGAATGCCAGTGATGGACGGGTTTGAAACGACAAGACGATTACGCGAACAAGGCTACACAAAGCCCATCATTGCTCTGACAGCAGGAACAACGTCAACTGAAATGGCAAGTTGTATAGAGGCCGGAATGGACGATATTTTGCATAAGCCCTATAAAGCAAAAGAGCTAGAAAAGATGTTAAAAGTTTGGAGTGTTCGACTTGTCTCGTCTTAATTTTTGACTATTTATTAGAATAAAAAAGCCCTATCGCCGTGATGACGATAGGGCTTTTTATTGTTTTAATGGTTACGCATTAGATTCTGATAATGCCGCTTCTGCTTGTTTGCTGCTTTCAAGCATTTTACGAATGATGAATGAAGCAATAAAGGCAACGGCGACCATAACAACCGCAAGAATTGTCAGCAGTTGGAAGTAATTACCGTAGACAGTTTGGATAAACTCTTGAGTGATCACTTGCCCTTTTTCTTGAGCGATAGACGTTGAGAATACCGCACCAACAATACCACTTAGCGCAATCGCTACTGAAAACAAACTTACTGAGAAGTTTTCAATGTGTTTTGGCGCAACAGATAAGATAAACGCAACTACTAAGCTACCCACGATAACTTCTGCAAACGCTTGGAAGAAGTGAATGACTAAGAAAATTTCTGGACGGATAATCGCATCTTCACCCACGCCCATTACTGCCATGGTTAAAATACCAAACGCAATGGCGGTGAGAATAAAGGCAAAACCAATCTTGGTTGCGGTTGAAAAATGAATGTTACGTTTCTCAAGTGAAGAAAAAAGCATTGCAATCACAGGGCCGGCAACAATACACCACAGTGGATTCATTGCCATTGACGCTTCTGGTGCAATTGGGATTAAGTTGAATAGGTCACCACGCATGGTATTGATCGTTACCATGGTCATTGATGTCATCATTTGACCGTAGTACACAAAGAAAGCCGTTGTTAATACGGTCATGATCAAAATTGTGCCCATTTTTAATGCGTCTGATTTTTCAGATTTCATCATTAATGCAATGAAATAACCAATGGCCGCTAAACCAATGGCATAAACGATATTCTGGCCAATATCCATGTTTGAGAACATGAAGAAAACCAAGGCAATCATTGCTGCCGAAGTGACTAGAAAGGCAATCCAGTTTTTTGTGCTTACTGGTTTTTGATCAATCTCAGCGCCAACGGTTAATAATGATTTACGGAAAATCACTAAGGTTGCTAGGGCAAAGAAAGCCAAAATTGCAGATAACAGGAAGCTTCCATGGAAGCCAAGAACTAAAACAAACATTGGGAATAGATATTGCCCTAATAGTGCGCCAACGTTGTTTACTGAATAGTTTACTGGGTAGCAGTTTTCAAAGTGCTCTTGAGTATCAAAAGTACGTCGGTAAAGACTAGGATATGATGGTGACATGAGTCCACGAGCATAGCTGGCAAGCGCGATGCCGCATAATGCCATTGGTACATTCGTAGTGTAAGATCCAAGAACAAGCAAAAGGTAGCCAACAGAAAAGCCAAGGTAACTGATCGTTAATGAACGGTAAGCCCCTAAAAATTTATCAGCAATAAAGCCACCAGCAATAGCAAACAATGGACCGATAGAAGAAAACGCGCCCACAACCATCATGGTATCGGCTTCACTGTAATTTAACTCTTCAAGAAAGAAGCGCGTTAAAATGACCATTACGCCATAAAATGATAAGCCAAACATCA
Source organism: Aliivibrio logei (assembly GCF_001691055.1). Classification (NCBI taxonomy): domain Bacteria; kingdom Pseudomonadati; phylum Pseudomonadota; class Gammaproteobacteria; order Vibrionales; family Vibrionaceae; genus Aliivibrio; species Aliivibrio logei. The sequence goes on along the minus strand of NZ_MAJU01000009.1, from coordinate 223,976 downwards.
TTTGGCAAAACATCATGGATTTATTTAGTTTATTCCACATAAGTATTCTCTTTAAGATGATTCCTCTTTTTATTTTACCATTAAAATTATGTAACAAAGTACGCTGTTCTTAAAAATGCAGTGCGGAAATTCTTGTAAACTGGGTTTTGTTTAGGGTTATATTTTATAAAGTGAGCTATGTGTTTATTTTATGTTGCAAGCGTGCAAAGTTCACACAATAAAAGAAGGGGTAATAGATGAATCCTTCAAAAGTTGAATTTTGAGAAGGACTCATTATTTTTATTAATGTTAGAACGAAATTATTATCGTAAGGCTAATAAATAGTCTAAACCACCAACAATCGCGGCGACTTGAGCATCATTGCATTCTTGGTCTGTTACTTTATCGCTGTCTGGGTACACTTCGGTTGTTGATACAAAGTCAGCATTTGTTAAGCCTGCGCATAACCCCAATTTTTTGGTTGGGTAATTAATTACACCGTTTTGAACGACATCTGATCCGATGATTTGGTTATTTTCATCAGGTGGGGCAATGTGCGTTACGGTGCGTACTGAGTCAATGATCGCTTTTTGAAACTCAGGAGACGGCTTGTCGGTATCACCTACAGTGTAAAAGCCATCAGGAATTGCTCCTTCAATATACTCTAAACCATCACGAGCCGATAACGCTGGGCGAAACTCGGTTTCATCACTGTCTGTGGTTTCGTGAAGATCAATGTGAGCAAAAATATTGCCACCCATACGTTGAACGAGCGCCATGACGGCTGCCGATTCTTCCGCTGGGCTGTTGTCATAAAATGAACGGTTTGGGTCCGTTGCGGTTGGGTTCCAACGGTTAATCACTTCATAACCCCACGGGCTAACACAAGGGGCCACTAATACATTAAACCAGTGAGAATAGTGCTCGGCTTTGGTATCGACAAATTGCAATGCACCATGCACCCCTGATGTTTCATAACCGTGTACACCACCTGTAATTAGGATGGTTGGTTTTGAGCTATCCCATTGGCGGGTTTTAATGCAAAGAAGTGGGAAGCGTGCTTCATCATAAGATAATGCTCCGTATTGAGAGACGTCAAAACGGTCAGAAAGCGCGTTAATTTTTGTTGCCACTTCTTCTTGATAAGAACGCTTTACTGTCATGGTCGCAAGCCACTCGGCTTTTTCTGCGTCATTCCAAGCGGTACCGGGTGTTCCAATTGGGTAAGTGGATTCGTTCTTCATGATCATTCCTTCATTATTATGTGGTGTTTATGCCGTTAAACAAACATACGTATAGTAGCACTTAATTAAGTTGTTCACGGCTCCATATAATACGATCACTTCCTCGGTAAATACCAAAATGAATGAGTGCTTTGATGGTGCTTTCAAAAGAATCGTTTTGATCGGCATCTTGCTGCAACCAAGGTAGGGTCAATAGCGACAAGGTCGGTATTATTTGTCCTTGATTGCCATTACCAGGGGCAGAAAAGGTCATGCTTGTGACTCCATTAGTGACATCTGTATCACTCAAACTTGCCGAAGTCGTGCCTTTTCCTACAGGTAATGCAGCAGGGTTAGTGCCGACATCAAAAGTGAAGTTAGATAAATCAAGCACGGTACAGGTGTCTGTATTTTGTTCAAATCGTCCTCCCACATAAGACTCAGTTCTGATCCTTGATTCAAGCGGGGTGAGATCTGAACCATAAGAATCTTCCATGGTAATGCGTCCCCATTCTTGGCGGTGAGATGAGGTTGCTGGGAACGTGTAATCTAGGCAATTTCCTGCGGCATTCAGTTTATAGCAGATATTGTCTAAGTCTTTTAGATCCTCAGCGGTTAACGCTAACGTAATGCTGTCTAACGTTGGTGAGTGCGGTGCAAACGGTTTGTTATAGCGCAATTCTGCCTCTTGTAGCTGCATTTTATTTTGCTTATAAAGCTTAACTATTTTTCCGGGTTTGGCCATACCGGCTTGAATACCAAGAATAGAAGGGCTATCGCTATCAATCACTTCAATGCCTGATGGTGCTGCGACATAAGTTCGTAAATCCCAGTTATTGTGGTATCGCCACCATGTGTCAATGCTGTAGTTCTGTAGTTGACCGCCAGTTTGAGATAACGGCGTTAACTCAAGCGTAGGGAGATCATCAAACATAAAAGTTTGCCCCATGTAGGTATAGGTTTTACAGGTATCCGTAATGCTAGGTTGTTCGGCAAACATTGAAAAATAGGCTGGCGTAAATCGACCAATTGACCCTGTTGAGGCGGGTTTTATTGTAAAAGCGTTACTGCCAAGGTAACCCTCTGGTGGCGTGACGGTAATATCAAACACACCCACTTCACTGATGCTTTCTTTAATGCGATTAATACTGCCGTTTGAGGCAACATGATCATAAACATTCGTGAGCAGATTCCCGAGATTTCCACCAGAAAGTGCTGAAGGAGCAATTAAGGTGTGATCCAATAACAACATACTCTGAGCATAATTTGGGGTGCTTAGATTGTTTGAAATGTTGGTGTCAGTATCTGATTCCCATGCGCGAGCAGTCACGTTTAAGTTAAATTCTTCCGCCGCATGAGCGAACACGCGACAAGTAATATTTTCAGACAAACAGGTACTGTTGGCGGTTGAGTTGTTGGCATTCGAAACGTACGCACTCAATCCAACGGGGAAGCTTACAAAAGCATCGCTGCCTTTGATTGTTTGTTGTTGAGGTAAGGTGTGCTTTACGTTTAATTGCAATTGTCCTGCATCCGAATAATTCAAAGGCAAACGAGCTTCATTGTTAATGAAATTTAAGGTCACTGCCGTTGCTGAGGATTCTGTGGTACTGATGGTTTTCCATGCATTATTCGAGACAACAGACACCTTTGGTGAGCCAATAATATGCGCCGCTGTTGGATTAATGTAATCAGACCATACTTGGAGGTTTTTGGCGCCATAGAAGCTGCTACCACAACCCTTGATTGTCGCTATTACGGGCTTGTTCGCTTGCTTATCTGGCACGATCACCGTTAGTCCTTCAGGTTTGAATGACAACGAACAATTGTTCTCACTGAGTGATTGGCCATTAATGCTGCACAGGGTTTGACTGAATGGTTTGGTTGATGGCTCAGAGCTCACCACTCCAAGGGTTACATTTCCTTGGGTTTGTTTTCCTATGGATAAATTAGCAACCCCGTTACGCATGGTGATGTTATTGCCATTTAACCAGTAACCGTCACCCCCTAAATTTGAAGTGTTTAACGTGACGTCTACCTCGTCGGTAAATAAAGTCGAACATGAGGCGTCGGCGCACGCTCGTAAAGTGACATCTGACACATCACAGGTTGAGCCTTGACCGGGATGGTTAAATTCAAAGTGATCAATTTGTTGTCCCATTGGTTTGGAATATAAGGCACAGACTTTAAAATTATCGATCTCATGCGTATTGTATAACTGACCCGTCGAGCCAGTCAGTGACATGATGAAGTTTTCAGGAATCGCGGCTTGGTTATATTGATTACTTAATACGTTAATTGGACCAATGATGGTACTAAATCGAGGGCTATCTCCTTTCCATTGAACACTTCGTTCCACGGTGACATTGGCCGTATTATTATTTCTTGAATCGATAGTAATACGGTAACGGTGTGTTTGACTGTTGCCGTTATTATTGTCGATGTCCGGACTGACTCGATTACCGCTAATGTAGTTATAGCCTGAATAATGTTGACCAGATCCACGAAGTACCACAGATTGAGAGGTCGAATTCGAGTTATGGTTTCTTGACCCGCCTTCTTTAGAATAGTTACCGTATTCATCGAGACCAATACCGAGCCAACCTCCCGTGAAACCAGGTTTTACGGCTTCTGAGTTATTTTTAAATCCGTAGCCTAAAGGACCACCAAATGCCCCCGCTTGTGGAGTGATGTTAGCGTCAGAGAATACGATAGCAAGACCATCGGCACCATTACTGTGGCCATACGCCATGTAATCAAATTCGACCTCAATCTTGTTGCCAAGCGCAGGGTAAAGGTATTGGTAAGACGATGCGGTGGATTGTGCTCTTACCGCTTGTGTTAGTTGCAAGCGCCCATTAATGATTCTTGGGATAAAGTGACCGCTACTGGCGCTCGTTATCCAGTTTGTGTTTAAGTTGCCGTTATTAAAATTGTCTTCATAACAGGTGGGCAGTACATTGTCAGGGCAAGGGTGTCTTTGCTCGTACAGTTGCACTATTTGTTGGTTACTAAGCGCTTGGTCAAAGACATTCACTTCATCGATTAAGCCATCAAAAGTACGGGATAAATCGTAATCATTACCAATTTGAACAGGCTGAGTATTTTCTTTTAAGTGCTTTAATGGTGATACATTTTCAACAATGGCACCTTTCTCTTGTCCGTTAATGAAAATAGTGGCTTTGTCTCGACTGTGAGCATTGTAACGAATAGCGACATGAGACCACTGATTTTTTGGAATACTTTCTCTAGTCGTCAGGTTCATTGTGTAGTTGGTGTTTTTTAATTCCCAGTACCAATTGACTTGTCCACGAGCATTGAGGTGAAATTCGTAATTGCCATTTTTAGATACAATGGTGTAAAGATCATTTCGTGGGTATGATCTTGGGTTTATCCATGCACTGACGGTGATGACATCTTCATTAGAGAGTTTACTGTTGTGAGGGACTTCAATGTATTGCGCTTGGTTATGGTTAAAGTCACCGTAGCCACAGGTTCCTAGCTTGTTGAAATCAACAGGAAGAGCGGGGTTGTCTTTTTTCGGTTGTGGTGAATTTTTAGTCGTACCGTTAAACCCATTTCCAGAACTGTCGATGACTTCACCATAAGTTCCATTCCAATAATCTTCATCTAAACGAAGAGATAAAACAGGGTGTGGCGTTGGATCTGGCGGTATTGTGGCGTTATTAATTCGACTCGATCCTTCCATGAACAATTTTTTGCTCGTTACACGGCCGAGAATTGAACTGTTATTATTGAGTGAAAGAAGGTGATTTGCATACACGTCTCCTTCTAAGGATGAATTATCATTTAATTGTATGTTATTAAAGCCAACAATGGTGAACGACGCATCTTGTTCAAGGGTGATTTTTGTATCGTTATTGAGAAGTAAATTATCATGAACAAATAAACGAACGTCACCAGAAATGCTGATATGAGCATCGCCACTTGTTGAGATTTGTTGAACCCAATAATCCCCAGAGGTGAGCGTGAGCTTTGCATCATCTTCAAGATCTAATTTCGTTATGTAGATTACTTTATTTGGATTGCTAAGGCGTGCTTGGCAAGTGTTACGGATTTCGACATGGTTGTATTTTTTTGCTTTATATTCTTTGCTTCCTGAATTACATACTTTGTTTCTATTGATTGGTTCTATTTGAAACGTGCCTAGCGCTAAAGAAGGCACGTTGTAGCCTGTAATTTCACAAGCTTGATAACCACCAGCCCCGTCATCACAACTATCATTAGGTAAGCCTGCCCCTTTGTTGCTTGAACAAAAATGTAAGCGATTGCCTTGAGTTTCATTAATTTTGACAGCCCCATTGAGCTCTAATTGGGATCCTGGACAATATTCATTACTACTTCTGTGCCCTTGAGCAATACCAGGAAAATAAGTATCACGATCAATATTTTGAAAGGCCTGTACTGTCAAAGACATCATACATAAACCAAAAGCCAGTGAAACAAGAGAAACTTTTGAAGACAAATTAATTTGCATCGCGAATACCTACTTCAATAATACGCTGTAAGGTGGTGGAGCCAAATTTACATTGAGCAGTGCTTTCGAGTTGATGTACAACAACCCCTGAATCTAACGTGCCATTGGTTGAACACGTAACGGTTGCTCTGCATTGGGATAACCCATCGCCTTTAAAATTATAGGTAACAGGGGCTTTTTGAGCCGTAAAACAGCTGCCTGCGTTTGACATATAAAATGCACTAATGTCCATTTGTATCGCAGATTGCGCTGCCATATTTGTTCGAGTTCCCATCACGGCTGTTACGGTATGAGTGCTTACTTTTAGTTGATTTTTCATCATCATCAAGGCAAGAAAAGCCACAACCACAAGAATGAAAACCGTAAGAATTAAAGCGGAACCTTGTGAGCGGCTAGGGCGTGTTGAAGATAAGAACATCATGGTCCAATCTCACCTCTTCATTATTATCACTAAAGATAAATTGCAGTTTCACTAATCCATTGCGCACTAGCGAGGGATGTAGAACGTCAAAATCAGCACTCTTTATATTTTCCGCCATCAATTGACGCTTTCCATTGACTAATGCCGCGGGAGAAAGGGACGTACGAGATAATGGATAATCGGAATATCGATACAATTGAGTCCCCTCTAAGCAATAAGCAAGAGGCGTTCGATAGACATATAAGCGATGCGCTGGTGAATTGGCTTGAAAGGTGGTTTCTTGAGTTAAGGGCACGTTTACCATTCTTGCGCCATCACCTGCGATAAAAGGAATATTTTGTGCGACTTCAGCCACTCGGTTTTTGTCTGACGATGTGGGTGGTGCTAATAACTCTGTTGCCGATATTGGCATCACAACGAGGTGATCCCCTGCATTTAAGGTTCGTTCTGGCAGTAATCGCAAGCTATCTGAATGCATTGGAGCCAATGGTAAATCTTCATAAACCGCGGTATTGATAACGGGAAGCCATTCAATGCATGTGGTGGCCGTGTTGACTTGTAAGCTGTTTGGCACCGCGTCACGGATTTCTTTGTGCATGCGTTCAGTCACAAAGCGTCCTTGAAGCAGTAATTCTTCGCGATCGGTTGTGCTTGCATACATGGTCATGCTTTGTTGGATGATGGCGCCTAGAGAGAGGCCAACGACCGCAAGCAATACGATTGAGATGATCATTTCAATCAGCGTGAAGCCATTCGATATACGACGCATTAGAAATTCCCTCTAATGACGGAGAACAAATAATGTTGGCCGCTTGGATCAATCACATCAACCACGATACGTTTACTGTTTCCACTGACCTTATCGGGGATAGCATCTAAATTTGCGTCATAAAACACAGAAATTGAAATGGAGAAATTAGGGTAAATATCGCCTAAATCATCACCTAAGACATTTTTAACACTGCCAGATAAGCCATCAAAGTCATCAACATCATTAAATAAGGCTCGATCAGGGACACCATTAATGATTTCGTCGGGGTCTGGTCCTAAGCAGGTTTTACCTAAGCTATCGTCACATTGAGGTGTGCCATTAATGACTTTTGTTTTCGCGAGGGAGCAAATCTTGCCTGATTGGCTGTTGCACTCAGGGATCCCACCATTAGGGCCACTGTTTTCATCGTATTTACGCCCAATGATTTCATCCATTACCGCGGCACCTAATTCAGAGGCTTTGGTTGAATGAATGAGTTTTACACTGTCTTCAGCGCGAGGAAAAAGAAGAATGGTCAATGTCATTAGGGCAAAACTAATGAGAATAATCGAGAGAATAATAGAGAGTAAACTGAAGCCTGTTTGCTGATTAGCACGCATGAATATAGCCTTCTGTTTCAATGCATATCTGCTGAGTTGATTTACCATAAATGAAAATTTTGCATCGATTATCTTGGCACTGGCGCACTCTTCCCATTGAATCAAAATCTAAAGCATAAGGAGATGTTAACGTGATGAAGTTTGAGTCCACTTGCAATGCAAATTCGGCATCATAGTTTGATAACGCAGCGACATAAGTGACGTCTTGGTTTTCAAGATATTCATCATTCTTTTGGGTATTAGGAAACGCGGTTGAACAATGGCCTGATAATTGGTCGAGACTGATCTGCTGTGCTCTGTGAGCGTCAACCAACCAACGGTTGCAATAGCCATTTCGATTCATTGCTCGAATTTGCGTTAAACGCAGAGAGTGGAGTAATTCTGTTTTCAACGTTTGTGCAGAAACACTACTAATTCCAGAGAAATAGCTGTTAGCACTAAGAGAAACAATTGAGATCAAAACGATAACCGTAATGAGCTCAATCAAAGTAAATCCATGTGTATGGTTACGAGGCATTTTTTCGTTACAAAATATTAACCGTATGAAGAAGGGAGAGTGTACGGATAAAAGTTTTTAATAGAAGTGAAATAAGAGCTAACTAAGTAGGTTATTTCTTATTTTTATGTATATGCAATGTAAAGCAAGCCTGTATTCATGGTGATTATTTGCGAGTAAAACTAAATAAATTTGATGAATGTTTTTTCTGTTTCATTTGAACTCATAGAAATGGGTAAAAGCCAATGAAAATATTCAACGTGGTGGATCGTTTATTGTTGGATGTCAGCGATTTATGTTAATGATTAAATAAAAATGGCAACAATGAAAAATCATTATTGCCATTAAATTGGATGTGTTTTAAGAACGAATTACATGCCTATAGACATGTGTAATCCGTAAAAGACACCGCGGTTGATTAATTCAGAGATCAATACACAACCAAAGCTTAACAGCATCATTGGTAATGATGGTTTACTTGAGATTAAGCGAGGAGCAAACATCAACGCAAAGCCAGCAAATAATAAACCAATACGAAGAATTTGCAGCGTCATCATATTTGGGATTAAATCGGATGCGGCAACAATCGCTGAGCTAATATGGCTTAATTCGATCATTTGGCTAATTGTTACTATTAAGCTAATTGCTAAGGCTATCGCAGCAAATGTTGGCAGCGTATTGTCTAGGTCACGATGCTTATGTTTTGTTCCGACAAGGAGTGTATGAGCAAAAAACAGACCTGAAATTGTCATGGTTAAAACGAACATCAATGGAGTGTAAGCGCTGTTCCATGTCGGTACCGTATTGATAAGGTATACCTTAATCATCGCGTACATGAACCCAACACCAACCAACATTGAAATCAGCAACAACGATTTATGAACACCTTCAGAGCCCTTCTTCATGACTTTTAATAACCAGTAAAAACCGCCAGCCGCAAAGAATACACTAGACGCAAATATTTCATTTGATAGCCATGAACTACCAACACGATTAAGTGCATTAAATGCCCTAAATGGGCTACCGAGGTGCATTATTGACGCCATTAAACCAAGGCCCATTAATACCCAAAGGAAGAACATATTACGGTGTAAGCGTGTGTCTTCATCTTGTGATAACTTACCACTTAAGGTCACACAGCCTAATACTAAGAAAGCACCGACAGCAGTTTGTGAGAGTACCGTGAATAAAATCAACGGCCATTCATGCCAAGCCATGTTATACCTCCTTCGGATTTGCTAGGTGACCGGTTTTATCGTCAGTTGGACGAGCATTACGGTTCGGTTTAATTACAATGTTAGGCTTTGTAATCAATGATGATGGTAATGGTGCGACATCGGCATTCGTGCCGTATTTTTCACGCAGTTCAGCAATTGGGCCGAACTCTAATGCGCGTAATGGACAAGATCCCACACAAATTGGTTCTAAGCCTTGGCCAACACGCTCATAACAACCATCACATTTCGTCATGTGACCTTTTTCTTCATTGTACTGAGGGGCACCATAAGGGCATGCCATGGTGCAGTATTTACAGCCGATACAGATTTCTTCGTCAACCACAACAAAGCCATCTTCACGTTTGTGCATCGCACCTGATGGACATACTTTAGTACAAGCGGGTTCATCACAATGATTACACGCAATTGAAAGGTAGTATGAATAGACGCTTTGGCGATAAATTTCGCCTTCTTTTAGCCAATCACCTCCTGCGTATTCATAGACACGACGAAAGTTAACACCCACATCTAAATCTTTGTTGTCTTTACAAGAAAGTTGGCATGTTTTACAACCAGTACACTTACTTGAATCGATATAAAAGCCGTATTGTTTCATTATTTAACCCTTATGCCTTTTTAACCAGTTGTACATCCACCAAGTTGGTGTGCTGTGGATTGCCTTTTGCCAATGGGCTAGGGCGTTGTGTTGTCAGTACGTTGATACAACCACCGTGGTCCACTTTTTGTCCATCTGGTGCATACCAAGCGCCTTCACCTAATGCAACAACACCTGGCATCATGCGCGGAGTGACTTTTACAGCAATGTGCAATTCACCACGGTCATTAAAAATACGGATTAAATCGCCATTTTTGATGCCTCGGCCTTGTGCATCCATTGGGTTCATCCACATTTCTTGCGGTGCCGCGTCTTTTAGTAGACTTACGTTCCCGTAGGTTGAGTGCGCACGAGCTTTATAATGGAAGCCAGTTAATTGCAGAGGATAGTTACCCGTTTTTGAATCTTCATACCCTTCGAAGTTAGGGACATAGATAGGCAGAGGATGAATCACTTCATCGCTTTCTAATGTCCATGTACTTGCGAGTTCGGCCAGTTTTTCAGAATAAATTTCAATTTTTCCTGATGGCGTAGAGAGCGGGTTTGCTTCAGGATCATTACGAAACTCTTTATAAGCGACGTAATGTTCTTCTACTTTGCGTTTGTAGATCCCTTGCTCTCGCATTGCATCAAATTCAGGAAGACTTGGATCTTGAGCGCGAGTTAATTGGTAAAGATGACGTAACCATCCTTCTTGATCTCGTTCTTCAGTAAAGGCTTCTTTCACACCTAATTTATCGGCAAGGCCAGTACAAATGTCATAGATGCTTTTTGCTTCAAATTGAGGTTTGATGGCTTGAGAGGCAAAAATGAAATAAGGCATATTACCGGCAGAGGCATCCATACAGAAATCAGATTGCTCAGAGGTTGTTAAATCCGGTAATACGATATCGGCGTATTTCGCCGATGAGGTCATGTGGTTATCGACAACAACGATCATTTCACAGGCTTTATCATCTTGTAAGATGGTGTGCGTGCGGTTGATATCAGAGTGTTGGTTGATAATACAGTTGCCTGCGTAGTTCCAAATAAACTTGATAGGCACATCGAGCTTATCTTTACCGCGAATACCATCTTTGATTGCTGTCATTTCTGGACCACGAATAATCGCATCGGTCCAAAGGAACATTGGAATAGAGGTTTCAATAGGATTTTGTAGTGTAGGGAAACGTACAAACGGAATGCTTGAACTGCCTTCACGAGCACCACTGCCACCGCCATTAATGCCCACATTACCCGTTAATAACGACAGCATTGCGATAGCACGAGAAGCGATTTCACCATTGGCAGTACGTTGGATCCCCCAACCTTGAATAATGGCACAAGGTTTTGTTGAGCCAATTTCACGAGCCGTTTTGATGATAATGTCTTCAGGGATACCAGTGATTGTTGATGCCCATTTTGGTGTTTTTTCTACACCATCCGCGCCTAAACCAAGGATGTATGATTTATAATCACTGTTTGCCGGTGCTGATTTTGGCAATGTTGTTGAATCAAAGCCTACGCAGTATGTGTCTAAGAACGCTTGGTCAATCAGCTCTTCTTCGATCATCACATGCGCCATTGCTGCAATGAATGCGGTATCAGTACCGGGACGAATAGGGATCCACTGATCTTCACGACCACCAGCAGTATCGGTATAACGAGGATCAATCACGATTAAACGCGCGTTTGATCTTTCTTTGCCTTCCATGAAGTGATGAATAACACCGCCACCAGACATACGAGTTTCAGCAGGGTTATTACCAAACTGAACGATAAGTTTCGTGTTTTCTAAATCGGATGGTGAGTTGTTGTTTGCCCAACCCCCATACGTGTGACTTAAACCCTCAGCAATTTGTGCAGAAGAGTAATCACCATAATGGTTTAAGTAACCGCCATTTAAATTCATTAAACGGGCAATTAAACTGCCACCCGGAGGCCATGATTTAGTGACTGTACCGCCTAATGTACCCGTACCGTAGTTTAGGTAAATAGCTTCGTTGCCGTATTCTTTTTTAATGCGGTTAATGTTACCAGCGATTTCAGTAAAAGCTTCATCCCAAGTGATGCGTTTAAATTTACCTTCTCCACGGGCGCCAATACGCTTCATTGGGTATTTTAAACGGTCAGGATTATAAACACGACGACGCATAGAGCGCCCTCGTAAACAGGCTCTTACTTGATGATTTCCATATTCGTCGTTACCAGTATTATCGGTTTCAACCCACTTAATTTCACCATCAGAGACGTGCATACGAAGTGGGCAACGGCTACCACAGTTCACTGTACATGCGCTCCACACTACTTTGTCTTCAGTAGGAAGTGTTGGCGTCTCTGCATTGGCTGAACGTGATGCAAAAGGGAGAGTAATTCCACTCGTAATTGCAGCAAAACCACCAAGAACCGATCCCGACTTAACGAAGTTACGACGACTGATTTTTGGTGTTAATAATTGTTTTAATTTTAATTTCATGGCTCGACATTCTCTATATTATATCTGCACGATGATATATTTTGTTTATATGAAAACTATTATCATTCCGATTAACTACCTACTTATAGGTACTCATGTATAGTTTCTTTTTTATCAGTAGTGAACTTTGTTTTTGATCAATAAAAGTAACTGCAGTAAACGAATGAATATATATTCTCAATTTTTGGGGTTAATCTCACTATTAAGAGAATTATTAATTGTGATTACTGGCGAAATTTAAATTCATAACTGATATAAAAGTTGCGTCAGAACAAATTAAAAAAATAAGCCTTAGCGTAGGCTTTCCTTAATTAGTTAACATTATTTATGTAATGAGATTTTATGGAAAATGTAATTGTTGTTGCCAAATTATTAGGAAGTTTTTTCTATTACCCATTAAGCCACCAGAATAATGTGCAATACATAGAGGCGATAAAAAACAGTGAAGATCTGAATGAAACTGGATTTTCTGATTTCATTCAAGCCTATGAATCTACTTCAAAAGGTGACATTAACAGCGACTTTCAAGCCTTGTTTGAAGGTTGTGATGTGATGCCTGCTCCGCCTTGGGGATCTGTGTATTTAGATAGAGAGCAAGTCATCTTTGGTGATTCTACATTGCGATTTCGTCAGTTTTTATTAGCTAACGATATTGAATTAAATACAGGAATGAGAGAACCAGAAGATCAGTTTGGACTTTCTTTACTCGCAATGGCGATGATGATTGAACAAGATAAAAATGAAGAAATAATAATAGAATTATTATCGGAGCATTTATTACCTTGGGCATACCATTATTTAGAATTAGTAAAGAAAAATGGGAAAACAGAAATATACACCTCGTTAGCTTGCGTTGCTTTTGAATGGTTAGCGTTATTACAGAAAGAGTTAAATATAATACCGCATAATTATAAGCTGTATTTTTAATGAAAGATAAAAGAGATGAAAACTATTATCGTTCTTATTTAGAGTATAATACAGTCAGTCGCCGAGGATTATTTCGTGGGCTATTGTCTGGGGCAAATAAGTCGTTAAAAGAGTCATCTCAAAATACAGTGAAGCCAAGCGTTCCTCGCCCTCCTTATGCGGTGGATGAGGGGGTGTTTCTTGAGTTGTGTCAATCGTGCGATAAATGCAGCTCTGTATGTACTCAGCATATTATCGAAATGGTTGATAATCGTCCCCAACTTAATTTGGATTACAATCATTGCACCTACTGTGGTGAGTGTAAATCGGTGTGTAGTTCAGGCGCATTAAGTGATCAAAATAGAATGATCAACCTGAAACCACAATTTACGTCAAGTTGTAATAATAAGCTTTCTGGCGGTTGTGAGGTGTGTGCTGATGCTTGTCCACAAAAGGCGATTGTAATTGAACTAAGAAAATTACCGAAGGTAGACACTTCCTTATGCGATGGTTGTGGTTTGTGTCGCTCAGCGTGCTTTATTGGTGCGGTACAAATGGCGTTTGTTATGCCTTAATACCAAATCATTAGCCGTCTTGAATTCAGGCATAAAATGCATAATTAGCAAAAAAGGTGACCCATATAATAGGTCACCTTTTTTATTTATCATTAGATAAGCGATTTATTGCAATTAACGCTGCTCTAATGGATATGAGCGGTAGCTCCACATGCCATAAACACGTAATGCATCGCGGTAGATACCCAGTAATTCACCATCGGTAGGAACTTTTAATTCTTCTAATGGCTTATCATTAGCAGAATAAGTATCAAATGTGATCCCTTTAGGGCCGGTGTGCCAGCTTGCTACTTCAAATAAAGTTTGCCCACGGCGTACATGGCTTGCTGAGCTTATAATGGTAGCGTGATCAATCTTGTGTCGAGCCAACGCATAACTGCCGTACAGCGCATTTTCTACCGTGCTTCGTGCGTAGTTATCTTCAATGATTCGAGATGAATCAATGCCATTTTTTACTAACCAATCGGCCATTAATTTGCCTTCGGTTTTGTGGTTTTTAGGCACCCCACCGGTGACGACAATGTAAGCATCAGGGTTCTTTTTCGCCATGTCTAATGTGGCATTTAAGCGGTCAATTAAAATAGGGTTCATGCTGCCATCAGGATTAAGGGCGTAACCCAAGGTGATAATGGCGTTGTTTCCTTTAGCTTGCTTTTTGATGGTATTGCTAAGTGGTGTGGCAACAATTCTGTCTACGGTAGACATGATTTTTTTCAAATCAGCAACACGACCCGGATTCAGTGATTCAAGTGCATTTAAATGACGACCGACTTCACTTTTGTTGCCTTTAAAATTTTGCCAAATCACTAAGTAAGAATGTGCATCGACATCATCAGGAGCGACGGTTAAAATTTGCGTGAAAAGTTCAATTGCACGATCAACATTGCTGTTATAAATTTGAGCATTGGCGGCAGAGAAAAGTAAATCGGTTCTGTAAGGTTCAAGTTGATAAGCTTCAAGCAGACGATTGGTGATCATCTCCATATTGCTTGGCATTTTTGCCGTGAACCCTGCATGAGAAATACGAGATGGGTTTTTGAAGACTTGATAAGCATCATTAAGTAGCTGATCAACCACTTGACGTTGTGACGTCATTTCTGTGTAGTCAGCTTGTGGTTGCACGGTGTCTAAAGCCGCATCAACATTTGCAGAATAAAGTGAGCCAGAGAAGATAACTGCAAGTGAAAGGGTTAATAGAGTACGTTTCATTATTCATTCCAAAGTGTTCAACAATGACGTTATCCTAAAGGTTGATAATGATGGGTATTGTGACCGCAATCGTATTCAGTTTTATTGATGTGAACAGAATGCCAATAGTATGAACTAGCATCACATGAGATAAGAAAAGTAGGGCGAAAAATACCCTACTTTAATGAGGTTGTTACACTTTACTGTGGTTTATTGAGCGATGACTTTTCCTTCTCGACGAGGATCTGCCGCACCAATTAATGAGTCACCTTGTAATTTAATGGCTTGGACCCCTGAATTTAACTCTTTTACTTGGATCGTAAACCCGAGTTTTTCTAGTTTAGGACCCCACGCCTCTGCTGCTGTGTCTTTTTCAATTTCAAATGCCCCAAAGCGATTGTTCATATTTGGTAAGTCAATGGCTTGTTGTAGGTTAAGGCCCCAATCAAGATGAGCGACCAATGTTTTTGCCACATATCCGATAATTTGACTGCCACCCGGAGAGCCAATCGCCATGTAAGGTTTGTTGTTTTCCATGACAATGGTGGGTGCCATAGATGAACGTGGACGTTTCCCCGGTTCAATGCGGTTGGCAATAGGTACGCCATCAATTTGGCTGCGGAAAGAGAAATCGGTTAATTCATTATTTAATAAGAAACCGCCGACCATTAAACGAGAGCCAAAGCCATTCTCGATGGTCGTGGTAATTGAAACCACATTACGGTCTTTATCGACAATGGAGAAATGACTGGTTGAAGGCAATTCAATCGCTTCATCTAATGCGTAATTGTTGGCATAAGACCAAGGTGGTGAGCCTGCCGAGGTTTCCGTTAATGCCTCTTTCCCTTTGAGTAATTCAGCGCGTTTTTCTAAGTAATCGGTATCTAATAATCCTTGTGTTGGCATTGGCACATAATCACTGTCGGCCATGTATTTTCCTCGGTCAGCGAACGCTAAACGCGAAGCATCACCAAGTAATTTCCAACTCTGTACATCGTCTTTACCCATGTCTGATAGGGGGTAATGACTTAACATACCCAGTATTTGTCCCAGAGTTAACGCCCCTGAACTCGGAGGACCCATACCACAAATAGAGTATTGGCGATAAGGCGCACACACGGGCTCACGTTCTTTTACTTGATACGCGGTGAAATCAATAAGATTAAGGACGCCGGGGTTAGCGGTTTCATTTCTGACGGTATTTACAATACGTTTGGCAATATCACCTTGATAGAAGGCCACCGCTCCGTTATCTGAAATGGCTTGCAGCGTTTTTGCGTAATCTGGATTTTTAAGATCTTGTCCTGCCGTGATCGGAGAGCCGTCTTGGTTGAAGAAGTAGGCTTTAGCGGCTGGAGAACGTTGTAGATATTCTTGATCATTCTTCACTAAAGTCGCTAAACGTGGGCTCACCGTAAATCCGTCTTTAGCGAGTTTTATGGCCGGTTCAAAGAGTGTTTTCCAATCTAGTTTGCCCAATTTTTGATGAGTATCCCACATCAATTTTATGGTTCCCGGAGTGCCTACTGAACGACCGCCAACAACGGCATCATAAAATTTCAGTGGCTGGCCTTTATCATCTTGAAAAAGTTGTGGTGTTACTTCTAATGGTGCCGTTTCTCTACCATCAAAGGTGGTAAGGGCTTTCTTTTTTGCATCCCAATAAACCAAAAATGCACCACCGCCGATCCCTGATGATTGCGGTTCGACCAATCCTAATACCAATTGCGTGGCGACCATGGCATCAATCGCGTTACCGCCTTTACGTAGCATTTCAGCGCCGGCTTCACTTGCATAAGGGTTAGCAGAAGCGATCATCCACTCTTTTCCCTCAACCAAATTCTGTTGAGTAAGACCTGTTGCGGCTTCGGGGGCAATATTATCAGTACTTTGTGTGGCGAACGAGGCTGGAGTAATAAGTGAGGCTGAAATCAATAACGCGAGAGTTGATGCGTTCCACTGCATAGATATTCCTTAATCGTATCAATTGGAGGTAGGTAAAAGTCGATCTAAAAAATTAAAGCAGGGAAAGATTGGCAGAGGAAGAGAGGGCTGTCGAATGAGTCGTGATTGTTCTTGGTTTGTGCTCACATTTTAAACGATAAAATAGAGTGAATTTGTCATCCTATTACCGATTTGATTATGAATAATGAGCAGACGTGAATGTCATCGTCGTTAGGTATGACGAAGCGACATGGAGGGATTTTTCTAAGTCATTATAATGATGGCAATATGTTGGATAATAGTTAATTAAAATGCAGATAAATTTGATGGGGGAAACGTGCCTGTGAAGGGGAATAATCAAATTAAATGCTTTGATTACAAATATTAACCAGTTAACTTATTGATTATGAATTAATTAAATTGATTTCGCGTTTTCTCTCTAGCTGCATAATGAGTGATAGGTAAATGTTACAAGGACGAGATCTGGCTTCACCAATCGGCTATTTATTGGTCTCTTTTTTATATTATATGCTAGCTTTAAAGTATCTAGAATATTAAACGGCATCATAAAAAATGGAATTAAATCTAAGTTCAACTCGACGATCTTTTATTAAACGCTGCGTTATTGGTGGTGTCGCTGTGTATTCTGCGCCTTTATTAGCCAAGATGGGCAGCGTCGAATCATCAATATTGTCACCTGAATTATTACGCGAATGGCATGATGGTGAGACGCCTAAATTTAGATTAGATGGCGTAGCGAAAGTGACTGGCGAAAAAATTTATGGGCGAGATTATCGAGCCATAGATATGCCGGGATGGCCAGACCAACAAGGGTATGGTTTTATTTTACGAGCAAGTGATGCGACTCATGTGTTCACTGGCATTGATCTGTCGTCTTTGCCCGCGAATGCACAACCCAGTAAGGTGATTACTGCCGATGACTTGCGTAAAGACAGCATAGAGTTACCTGTTTTTTTTGGTGCAGATATGTTGCTTAGTGAAGGGCAAACTGCGCATTATTTTGGTCATGCTGTCGCTATTTTATTATTTGATGATTTTCCTGCGTATAAAAAAGCCAAATCGATGCTTGAGTTTGGTCTTAATGTGGTTCAATACGGCAAAGAAACCCCTTATTTCTCCGCAAGTTCTGATCCCCAAAGTAGCTGGCGAATAATTCGTGTTGAAGGCGATAATCCTAATGATGAAGATAAATACAGTCCATTGCAGGACGGTATTTTCTTTCCTAATTATAAAGTGCATAAAGCGATATGGCCGACACTAAAAAATGTGAATGGTGATGTGTCTGAGCGTGGGATGTATTACGCGAATGAAATTAATAATGAAATAACAGAACACAAAAAGAATGAAGATTGGCTCGTGCTTGAAAAAGAGTACACCACTCAAATTATTGAACCAATGATGCTAGAACCAGAAGCGTTTAATGGTTGGTTTGACCCTAAAGAGGGCACGTTCCATACCGTGATCACCAGCCAGTCTCCGCAAGATTTCCAAGAGCAAGCAGTACATATGCTAGCGAGCAGTCCGTTAAAAGGAAAAGTGAAACACCTTGTGGTTCATTCGCCCTTTATTGGCGGTGGCTTTGGTGCAAAAGATCACTCGATCTTTCCTTATTATGGTCTTGTCGCGGCGATGTATTCAGACAAGCCAATTCATGTCGCAAACAATCGTTTTGAACAATTTCAATCAGGCCTAAAACGTCATCCATTCAAAATGAATAATCGTTTAGCGGTTGATAAAAAAACACTAAAAATACAAGCGCTTAAATCAGATATAGACGTTGATGGTGGTGGGCGAGTCAATTTTACTGGATCTGTCACTATGGTGGGTGCGACAGGGATGCAAGGCATTTATTACATTCCGAAAAATGACATCAAAGCGGTGGCTCATGCGTCAGCAAATCCGACAAGTGGCTCTATGCGTGGCTACGGTACTTTGCAATCGATGGCAACGATGGAATCAATGATGAATGAAATGGCGTCAGATCTCGGTGTTGATGCGATTAAATTGAGACAAGCAAATGTAATGGTGTCTGGTCAGCGTAATACACAAGGTGCAATACCAAATGGGGCTTTACGTTATCAAGAGATTTTAGAATCGGCAATAAATCATCCTATTTGGGTTAATCAAGCGGCGGCTAAGCAGAATTTTGATGCACAAAACCCGGGTAAAAAATACGGGGTTGGTTTTGGAATAGTAACTAAAGACTATGGAACGGGGGCGGCAGCGCCGAGTGCCGCTGTTTTTCTGACAAAAGAAGGGAAAATTGAAGTCGATATTTGCTCTATGGAAATGGGGACCGGAACGCAAACATCACAAGCCGAAGTTGTGAGTGATGAATTAGGTCGTCGTGCTAATGTTGTTAGGTTGGCAGAGACTGATATTTGGGATGCACTAGAACAGTTCCAAACGTATAACCCGTATTTCATTTCTCAAGATCAGCAAGATGAAATGACGCCAGACCCACGATGGACGCCTGTAAAAGGAATGGCATCATCTGCGTCCATGTCTGCTTTTTATCAAACGCACGCGACTCGTCTTGCCGCCAATGTTATTTATGAACATGCGTTGTGGCCTGCCGCAGTGGCGATTTGGAAAAAGAACTTCTTTAACAGTTCATACGCCAATACTAATCTTGATGATTCAAGTGCGGGTGAATGGACTGAGGGTAAACTAAGTGCCGCTGGTTATCCTGCTTTGCCTTTATCTATGTTAGCTGAATACGCACACAAAAATGGGTTAGTCACAGGGGCAATGGTTCATGCCTTTAATCGTTGGGCGTGGGCAGATGCTGATTTTGAGGTGTTAGGTAATAGCATACACATAGAAGCCGACGGTTTGGCGGTTCAATATGGTGAAGGCGCATCAAAAGAACGCAAGGCGTTAATGGGATCAAACGGATTCCACCTTTTGACTCGTTCCAACATGTTCTACCCAAAAGCAGAGCTGAATAATGCAATGGTTACTTACTATGCGCCTTGTGCAACGATTGTTGAAGTCTCTGTGAATGAATCAACGGGTGAGGTTGATATTCTTAATAGCCATACGTGGTTAGAAGCGGGAAAAGTGATTGTGAATGAGCTTGTTGAAGGGCAAATTCAAGGTGGTTTAGCGATGGGGATCGGTCATGCGTTATATGAAGAACTTCCGCCGTTAGAAGAAGGGGCAGGCAATGGGACTTGGAATTTAAATCGTTATCACGTTCCAAAAGCAAAACAGGTGGGAGTATGGAATCAAAGCCATACCATTTTGCCTCCACTGTCTAAAACAGACCCAAGTAAAGGGATTGGCGAAGTGGTGATGATCCCGATTGTACCTGCGTTAGTGGAAGCGGTGTATCAAGCGACGAATGTCCGATTTTATGATTTACCAATGACAGCAATGAAAATTAAAGGTGCATTACATGACAGTTAAAATCCAGATGACCGTGAACGATAAGTCAACAGGTGCTGTTGATGTTGCTGAAGGCACCATGATGATTGAGTTCTTACATGAATATTTAAATCTCACGGGGACTAAGTTTGGTTGTGGTGTCGGTGTATGTCATGCATGTACTGTCATTGTTGAAGGAAAGAATGGCGTAAGTGAAGTGGTTCGTACTTGCATTAATGGGGTTGAGCGTTTTGAAGGCAAAAAAATTCGTACTATCGAAGGGCATGCCGAACGAAATTCAGCGGGCGAAATTACCAAATTAACGCCAGTACAAAAAACATTTTTGGAGCATTTCTCGTTCCAATGTGGATGGTGTACTTCTGGATTTATTAATGAAACCACCGCATTAATCGAGCGTTTAGAAAAGAAACCGATTGCCAAAGATCAAGTGGAAAGCGTGATTGAAGAAGCTCTCAATGATCATATTTGTCGCTGCACGGGCTATGTTAAATATTACGAAGGAGTTCGTGACTTAATTTTAAATACAAAAGGATTAACGGTGTAATGAATGTATCTAAACGAAGAACCCCGAAGAGTATATTAATGCCTGTTGTTTCTTTTTTTTCAGCATTATTATTAACGGTTAACGTACATGCCGCCGCAGAAAAAGACACAGTAGAGGCGATAGAACAAGGAGCCTATTTGGTTAAAATAGGGGATTGCGTAGCCTGTCATACCGAGGTTGGTGGACAAGAGTTTGCTGGCGGATTACCTTTTGATACTCCATTTGGCATTGTATATTCCACAAACATTACATCAGACAAAGAAACGGGGATTGGTAACTATAGTTACGATGATTTTTATGATGTGATGCATAACGGGGTTGCTCCAAAAGGAAATTTATACCCTGCAATGCCGTACACTTCGTATCATGGATTATCTGATGAAGACACCAAAGCATTGTATGCGTATTTCATGCAAGTGAAACCCGTAAATAAAGAAAATAAAGAGTTGGGGATCAGTTTTCCCTTTAATATTCGAATGGGTTTGAAGGGATGGAATTTACTCAATAATAAAGACGAACATTTCAAACCAAATCCGACTAAAAGTGAACGCTGGAACAGAGGCGACTACCTTGTCAATGTGTTAGGCCATTGTGGCGAATGTCATACTCCCCGTAATGTTGTTTTTGCGATGGAGCAAGACAAACACTTTGAGGGGGAAGTGTTAGGAAGCTTTGAAGCGCCTAATATTACGCCTGAAGAGCTTAATAGGCAAAACTGGACACACGACGATCTAACCAATTTGTTTGTCAATGGTTACTCGCGTAAAGGAACGGTTTTTGGGGGAATGTACCCCGTGGTTTACCACAGTTACAGTAAATTAACAGAAGAAGATTTAAGGTCAGTATCAACGTATTTACTTGATAATGACGATGATATAAAAGCGAAGGCATTAACCAATAAAGGGCATGATAAAGCATTACCAGGTTATAAAACTTATATGGCGTATTGTGCGGGTTGCCATGGCCAAGAGGGTAGCGGAGTACCGAATGTGACGCCTGCTATGGCCGGAAATGCGACGATTGATAGAAAGAGTCCCTACAATGTGGCATCCATATTATTAAATGGCATTGAGGGGCAACACTATAAAGTCACCTCGAGTTTTTATGCGATGCCAAGCTATGCAACAGAATTAAATGATGAAGAAATGAAAGATTTGATTAATTATTTACGGGTGACTTGGAGCGAACAAGCGGGTGATATGACGACCTTAGATATGTCGACAATTCGTGAAAACATGAAAGTTGATTTACATTAATTAATATCGACAAGGGCGAATAGAATGAAACGCTATTCGCCTTTTTATTTTACGTTATAGCCAATTTGGTTGGGTGATATGCAGTTTAGTGATATTGATGTTATTCAGAAAACAGTGAAATGGTTGGCGCAAGATAAAACCGTGTGGTTATGTACGATTTCAGCGACTTATGGGTCTTCTCCTCGGCCGATAGGATCTTTATTTTCCACTGATGGTCATGTTCGTTCGGGGTCTATTTCTGGCGGTTGCTTAGAAGACGAGTTTGTAAAAATGTTAGCCAAAGGGCATTTTACAGAGAACGTAAGTTTGTTTACTTATGGTAATGATTTATCCAGTGGGAAAGTATTAGAACTGCCTTGTGGTGGGACAATAGAATTAATTGTTGAATGCCTTAGACCTACAACCGAGACGATACATCATCTGACAGAATGGTTAGGTGCGGCAAAGAATAAAGTGGCTTATCAGCGAGTCATCAGTCGGCGTTCTGAACATTATGAGGTGAATGTTGATACGAATTTTAATGAACAAAGTATTGATATTAATGAGCATGAGATCATGTGTAATTACAGTCAAGTATGGCAATTATTGATTCTAGGTATCGGTGAAGTCAGTTATTTAGTGGCAAAATTAGGTTTACTGGCGGGTTATAAAGTTCAAATATGTGATATGCGTGAAGAGCTTGCAGCATCGTGGCATTTTACCTCTGATGTCGGCGGCGTGGATGTTTGTTGGCGATCTCCCGATATGTTTGTTGAAGAAAAGACGACGAGTACAACTGCAATATTGGCTTTAGCTCATGATCCTCGGATTGATGATGTTGGATTGATGACGGCATTTGAATCGGATGCATTTTATCTTGGGGCAATGGGCTCTCACAATAACAGTGTTAAGAGGAAAGAGCGTTTACAGCGTATCTGTGAATTATCAGAACAAGACATCGCCAAATTACATGCCCCAATAGGGCTGGATATTGGCAGTAAAACCCCCATGGAAATCGCCTTATCCATTCTTGCTCATGTCACTCAGCAGCGTTATTTACAAAGGTAAGCATATGGCTCATTTTCCCCGTCATATTGGTTTGTTATTGGCTGCTGGGTGGTCGACACGATTTAATGGTGATAAGCGGTTAGCAGGTGCTACGCCGTTATTGATGCAGACTTACGCCGTGATGAAAGAACACTTTGATCTTGTAGTTGTGGTACATCGACATCACGATGAGATGATTAAAAGCTTATTTATCGATCAAGAGGCTGAACTGGTCGCCGCGCCAAATGACGATATATCGTTAGGCACCAGTATTTCGGTCGGATCTCAGTACGTTAATCATAAATACTGTGATTCTTGTTTGAGTATTTCGGTTTGTTTGGCGGATATGCCGAATATTAAAGACGACAGTTATCGCTCCATACTTTCGATGGCTCAGCAAAATAAGGTTGTGAGACCTAATGTTAACGGATGCTTTGGTCACCCAGTGTGTTTTGGTTCGAGTTACCTTAACGCTCTCTGTTTATTAACTGGAGAAAAAGGCGCAAGCTCAGTGATTAAGAAAAACAGAGCGAATTTAATGACTGTAGAAGTTGATGATATCGGTATTCTTTTTGATATTGATACCCCTGAAGACTTACAGGAATGGCAACGTACAGAGTGATCAATGAATACGCATAAAAAATCCGTTTACCAGCGAGGCTAGATAAACGGATTGATTATATCGTGATTAATATAAGGCTAGCAGCCGTACGTTTTCATAATATACGCTTCAAATTCATCACACATTTTTGCATTTGATTCAGCGTTACTTGCCAAAGTGTTAGCCCCATCAATCACCGTGATATTGGCATGTAATGGCGAAATGTTAGTTTGAGTACGTGTGTTCATGTCTGCAATCTTTTGTTGTTCTGCTTTCCAAGCATCTTCTACCGATAGATTACATTCATCCGCTAAGTATTTAGCATTAAACCCTTCACCAGTAAGAGCAACAATAGAATCATTATGATTTACGCTGTTGCCTGCATTCCAATAGTGCTTAGCCAGCAAAGGCCCGATCTTTGGGTTATCCGCCAAGAAACCAAACTTATCAGTAAAGTATGCACGTGTTTGATAGACCGCCATGTGCGCTAATAAGTAACCATGATAAGCACACGAAGCTTCATCAGATACCAAGTGAGGAATAGCCATTAATGGGCGAGGGCTGCATTCTAATCCAAGTATTTTTTTCTCAGAAGCACGAGCTAACTTGGTGATGTTTTCTGGCGTTAAGTCTGAATCGCTTAGCTGGTATAACGCACGTTCAAAATACGGTACCACTAAAATACTGCGTTCTTGGTACGCTTTAAATGGTTGTTTACTGTCGATCATCGCTTTAATGATATCGTCAGGCACTGGTTTTCCATCGGTATCTAACGCGTATTGTTTTAACCAATCAGCATCAGCTAATAAGCTGTCACAAAACATAGATTGCGTTTCTGCATAGGCCATTGACGTTGGTGCAAATTCCTGCGAGAAACACGGAGCGTTCATTTTTACGTTAGAGAAATGTGCGGCGTGTCCCCCTTCATGGAACAAGGTATTCATGCCATCGTAGCCGCTGCCAATTTGGTCTGGTTTTGCGTTGCTAGTGAAGTTTACTTTAGCGGCGATCCATTGGTCTTGATCGTAAAATGATGGAATAGGACCATGACAAAAACCATTCGGGTATTTGCCTTTACGGTCGAGTAAATCAAGGGTTAATTCTGCGCCTGAGAATTCAATATTTAGGCGACCAAACGATTCAACCCAACGACGTAATGATTTTGAAAATGGTACGTAAGGGTCTAACTCACGCATCACATCACCAGCAAACGAGAACACAAAGTTGTGTGCGAGCAGTGATTCATTTCCTTTGTCTGTGGCAAGTTGGTCTAAGCTGTTTTGATGACAATCGCGTGTGCGTTTTTCAAAGTCATCTAAAATAGTAAACAGTTCATCTGCACTCATTTTTTCTTTTTTTGTTACCGAGTAATCAAAGAAAGTATCAAACCCTTGAGATCGTGCGAATTTATTACGCAGTTTGATTAATTCAATAAATCCATTTTGCAATAACCATTGCTCTAAACCAAGAAACGCGTGGTGAGCAGATTGGCGTGTGGCGGCATTAGCACTGGTGCGAACAATAGAGGCTAACACAGGAAGAGAGCCTTCAACCGTTTCACCTTCTTCGTTTACATACGTCATGGTGTGGTTCTGTTTTTTCTCAAACAAACCCGCTTCAAATTTGATCAGCTCTGTTTTTAACTGTTGAGCTTGTTCTGATTCAATTGCATGAGATTCAAACGTGGCTAACCAGCCTTGTAAACCAATAAGGGTTTGTGTTTTTTCTTGTTCATCAGTAATGCTTTCTGCGTGAGCAAGTTGCGCTCTAATGGCTGAGATTTGTTCAGCATTACTTAAAAATTTTGTCCATGTGGTTTCTGCTTCGGTAGAGCCTTGATGATCATCACTTAACCCCATGTAGGTGTCCCAAAAGAAATTTTCTTTGGTGCGATGAATAGAGAGATAGCGTTGATTAAGCTCATTGAGATAGGTCGTGGCAGTCATTTTCGTCCCTTTAAATACAGCATATACAAAAGATAATTATGACATAGATGATGTGGAAATGAGGAGATTAAAATGAAAAAAGCTCAACCTAATAATCGATTGAGCTTAATAAATGAAGCTTAATATTGTGCTTCTAATTGGTCGGCTTTATTTAGTGCGGGATGCGTCTCTAATTGTTCAGAATAAGCGCTGATATTAGGAAACAAACCAAGCTGTCCGCGCTGCTTTAGAATATCAACAATGAACGACATCATGATATCTGCACCAGATAAAGTATCACCTACAAGGTAGCGTTTATCGGCGAGTGAAGATTCAAAATAGTTAAGCACTTTACTCGTTTCTGCACTGGCATAAGCTGGTAAGAAGTTCATTTCAGCGCCGTCTTTCTCAACAAAGAGGGTCAGTAGTAATGGAAGCATGGCTGAGCTTTCAGCAAAGTGCATCCATTGTGAATATTCTACATAGTCATTACTGCCTGCTTTTGGTGCCAGCTGAGTATTGTACTTATTAATTAAGTATTCAGTAATGGCCCCCGATTCCGCAATAATTAATCCATTATCTTCAATGACAGGGGATTTACCAAGTGGATGAATGTCTTTCAACTCTTGTGGGGTAAGGTGAGTGACTTTATCTCTTTGGTAGCCTTTAATCTGATAATCTACGCCCAACTCTTCTAATAACCAAATAATGCGTTTTGAACGAGATTGATTCAGGTGATGCAGTGTAATCATATTGATACCCTATCTTTTAATCATGGTAATTATTGGATTCTATAGAGCAAGTAACAACTTTTCAGCCGTGCTTTCAGAACTTGCTGGGTTTTGCCCTGTAATGATAAGGCCATCTTGAATAACAAAGGGTGCCCAATCACTGACTTTTTGATAATCACCGCCTTGTTTCTTCAATTCATCTTCTAATAAGAACGGCACAATGTCTGTTAAGGCAACGGCGGCTTCTTCTGTGTTACTGAACCCTGTTACTGCTTTATCTTTTACTATTGATTGACCTGCTGTGTCTTTTGCATTCAATAATACCGCACCGGCGTGACAGACAGCAGCAACGGGTTTATTGCTATTTAATAGCGTTTCAATAAGAGCGATTGAGTTTTTATCATCAACCAGATCCCATAATGGCCCGTGACCACCAGGGTAGAATACAGCATCGTAATCGTCAGCCTTGATATCGCTTAACGTGTGAGTGCTTGCTAACGTCTGTTGTGCTGATTCATCGTTATCAAAACGACGAGTGGCGTCCGTTTGAAAGTTTTCTAATTCACTGTTTGGATCGATAGGCGGTTGTCCACCTAGCGGAGAGGCCAGTGTAATGTCAATTCCGGCATCAAGAAATACGTAATAAGGTGCCGCAAACTCTTCAATCCAAAATCCTGTTTTCTCGCCAGTATTACCAAGGTCAGAATGTGAAGTCAGAACCATCAAAATGCGTTTTTTATGTGTTGTCATTATTCTATTCCTTTAATTATTGGTTGACCCTTGAAGAGATGAATCAAGGCATGGATAAAATATAGAGTGTAAACCTCAGTTAGACAATGCAGATTAATTTGATTACATTGATTCAAAAATTCGACTAATAAGGTGAGATAACAATGAAATTGTCGTTTGAACAACTAAAAAGTATGGTGGTATTCACGCATGTGGTGGATCAGGGCAGCTTTAGTGCGGCAGCAAAACAGTTGGAATTATCACGTACGGTGGTCAGTTATCATATTAAGAAATTAGAAACGAACTTAGGCGTGACGTTAATCAATCGTTCGACGCGAAGTTTGTCACTCACTGATGCGGGAATTGAATTTTACAGCAGTTGTCGGTTGATCTCAGATCAAGCGCAATTTGCGAATCAGAAAATGGAAAACTATAAAAATGAACCTGAAGGGGTATTAAAAATCACGTGTCCTGTGAACATGGGATTGCAGGTCATTGTCCCTGCATTGAACGTGTTTAAAGCGCAGTTTCCCAAGATTGAGTTGGATCTAATTTTGTCTGATGAGGTAATTAATATCATTCAAGAGGGCATTGATTTGGCCATTCGAGGAGCTGCATTGCCTGATTCAGGTTTAAAAGCGCGTAAGCTCTCTTCTTTACCTACTTGCTTATGTGCGTCCCCAAGTTATTTAACTCGCTGTGGTAAACCGCTTACTCCTGCTGAACTAGAGCAGCACAACTGGGTTATGTATAAATTGGGTTCACCAACGCTAGAGGTGACAAAAGGGACAAGATCCTATCGCATTAAAATGAGTGGTGACATCACCACCAATAATGCCGCAGCACGAACCGCTTTTGTTGAGGGCGGACACGGTTTAGGACGAATACCTGTGTATGATGCGATGCCTAAAATAAAAGAAGGCACATTACAAACGGTGTTAGACGAGTATGAACTGGCCGAT
Organism: Aliivibrio logei; assembly: GCF_001691055.1. Classification (NCBI taxonomy): domain Bacteria; kingdom Pseudomonadati; phylum Pseudomonadota; class Gammaproteobacteria; order Vibrionales; family Vibrionaceae; genus Aliivibrio; species Aliivibrio logei. The sequence goes on along the minus strand of NZ_MAJU01000009.1, from coordinate 195,902 downwards.
ATTGAGGTGTATGGCGTGTACCCACCCGGGGCAACGGATTCTAAAAAAGTGCGTTTATTGTTGGATTTTTTAATTCAATATTTTGATAGTACCCATCCGAGAAGTTCAATGTTATTGGGGTAATATTGAACACTGAGTTTTAATTAATAAGAATAGTTATAAATATACTAGATTTATTTTTGATTGAATTTCAGGCGTTTTTAGTGTGAAAAGTACATAAATCACTTCGGTTTCATTTACTTAACTATGAATAGTAACTGATTGTAATAGTGTGACGGTAACGATTGCTTATTTATATTTCTCTCAGTTTGTGCAAGAATGCGCCCAGAAAATGACAGCATCTTAACGCTTATTAGTAAGGAATGTTCCCATGTCTCAGGACAATGCACAGAATACAGCACCACAATCAAACGTAGATAAAAAGCTTGATGGTTTCTTTAAGATATCAGAACGCGGTAGTACGGTAAAAACAGAGATGATCGCAGGATTAACGACGTTCTTAGCGATGGTGTATTCGGTTATTGTTGTACCAAGTATGTTAGGTGCCGCAGGATTTGACTCGGGCGCTGTGTTTGTGGCGACGTGTTTGGTTGCTGCATTTGGCTCATTATTGATGGGCTTGTGGGTTAACTTACCAATGGCGATTGGTTGTGCTATCTCTTTAACCGCCTTCACTGCATTTAGCTTGGTATTAGGACAAGGCGTCAGCATTCCTGTTGCACTTGGTGCTATCTTTATTATGGGGGTGTTGTTTACGCTTATTACGGTAACTGGCGTTCGTCAATGGATATTAAGTAATCTGCCTGTTGGGATTGCCCATGGTACTGGTATTGGTATTGGTTTATTCCTTTTATTAATTGCTGCGGATGGCACAGGGCTTATTGTTAAAAATGCACATGCAGGTTTACCTATTATGCTAGGCGATATTACGTCGTTCTCTGTCATGATGTCGGTACTTGGTCTTGCTGCTATTTTTGGTTTAGAGAAAAAACGCGTTCCCGGTGGTATTTTATTAGTGATTGTCGGTATTTCTATTATCGGTTTAATCTTCGATCCAAACGTGATTTATAATGGTTTCTTTGCATTACCAAGTTTGGAAACGGCCGATGGTGGTTCATTGATTGGTTCGATGGACATCATGGGGGCGTTAACGCCTGCGATTCTTCCTGTTGTTATTGCTCTAGTTATGACGGCGGTATTTGATGCAACAGGGACTATCCGAGCACTGGCAGGTCAAGCGAACTTATTGGATGAAAACGGACAAATCATTAATGGTGGCAAAGCACTAACGGCGGATTCTGCAAGTTCAATTGTTGCAGCGGTTGTTGGTGGAGCACCTGCTGCTGTTTATATTGAATCGGCTGCGGGTACGGCTGCGGGTGGTAAAACAGGTTTAACGGCTGCGGTTGTGGGCGTGTTGTTCTTAGCAATGATTTTCTTATCACCAGTCAGTTACTTGGTTCCTGTTTATGCAACGGCTCCGGCATTAATGTACGTAGGTTTATTAATGCTGAGTAATGTGTCTAAATTGGATTTTGACGATTCTGTTGATGCATTATCTGGCCTTGTTTGTGCCGTGTTTATTATTCTGTCTGCAAACATCGTAACTGGCATCATGATTGGCTTTACTACTCTGGTTGTTGGACGCATTTTTGCTGGTGAGTTTAAGAAACTAAACGTAGGTATTGTGTCAATCACGATCGCTTTGATTGTGTTTTATGTCGGTGGTTGGGCTATTTAACGCTTAATATAACAAACGATGATGATTGAAAAACGGATGCTTAATCGCATCCGTTTTTTTATGCGTGTAATAAAAACAGTAGTATTAAATTGGTTTATTTTTTAAGCGTGTCCTATCTTTTAGGTCAAAGACTTGTACCAGAGCAAAGCACTTTCAAGAGTGATTAATGGTAACAATGAAGTAATTAAAGATAAGGAATCATTATGAATAGGATGTTCAAGAAATTGTCGGTGACCGCTGCACTTTCATTTTCATTAGTAGCGAATGCCGCGCAAGAAAAGCCCAATATATTTGTTATTTTTACCGATGATATCGGTATCTCAAACCTCAGTGCTTATCACAATGGCGTAATGAGCAGTGACACACCAAACATTGACAGTATTGCTGAGAAAGGAATGCTACTCACCGACTATTACGCTCAACCGTCTTGTACCGCTGGTCGCTCTGCCTTTTTGACAGGACAATTACCCGTAAGAACAGGGATGCACTCCGTTGGTTTACCCGGCGGTCCTGTAGGCTTAAATCAAGACACGCCAACACTTCCTGAAGTATTAAAAACCCTTGGTTATACAACAGGTCAATTTGGTAAAAACCATCTTGGGGATAGAGATGAATTTCTACCAACCATGCATGGTTTTGATGAGTATTGGGGATGGTTATATCACCTCAACGCGATGGAATACACCGAAGATCCAGATTGGCCAAAAGACGAAGCGTTTCAGAAGTTTGCCCCACGAAACGTAATTCACTCGACTTCAGATGGTAAAGGCAATCAAACCATTAAAGACGATGGGCGATTATCAATCGAGCGAATGAGAACGTTAGATGATGAAGTAAATAAACATACCATTAACTTCATCGAAAAAGCCGTAAAAAATGATCAACCTTTCTTTACTTGGTATTGCCCATCGAGAGGCCATGTATGGACTCATCTTTCGCCTAAATACGAAAAAATGTTAGGTCAAAACGGATGGGGGTTACAAGAAGTCGTTGTGAAAGACTTAGATGATCATGTTGGAGAGGTGCTGGCTAAGATTGAAGAATTAGGTATTTTAGATAACACCATTATTATTTTTACTGCCGATAATGGCCCTGAAATTATGACATGGCCAGACGGTGGCATGACGCCTTTCCACGGTGAGAAAGGCACAACTTGGGAGGGCGGTGTTCGTGCGCCATTCTTAATTCAATGGCCAAATAAAATTCCGAAAAATACAGTAAACAATGGCATGTTTGATGGCATGGATTTATTGCCAACCTTAATCGAAGCGGCGGGTGGACCCGCTGATCTAAAAGAAAAAATGCTTAAGGGATATAAAGGGTTTAAAGGCCATTTGGATGGGTATAACCAAATGGACATGCTAACCAATGAGGGCGAATCGAATCGTAAAGAACTGTTTTATTATGAAAGAGATAAGCTACAAGCGGTACGAGTTGGTGATTGGAAAGCGCACTTTGTTGTGCAAAATCATGGCTGGAGTGGACCAAAAGAAGAATTAAATGCCCCATTATTATTTAATTTACGTCGTGATCCTTACGAGCGAGCTGCTGAAGAATCGGGGATGTATCTTAAATGGATGGGACAAAAAATGTGGGCATTTGGCCCTGCTCAAGCCGCTGTCGGTCAGCATTTAGAAACGTTTAAACAATGGCCGCCGGTTACTTCAGATACCGTAATTTCAGGTGGTGTGGGTAACTAATTCATCAGCGTAAATAAATGACAATAAAGGTGTAGGTATGTTTTTTTTCATTGTGATTAAGAATGTAAATGCACTTTTTTTATGCATAGAGTAATGCATACAATATATGGGATATAAAATATGAATCGATTATTTTTACTTTCAGCGTCTTCTGGCTTATTCGTCATCGCGCTTGCTTATGGATTAATGCCAGCACAATCACTTCCTTTTTTATTTGATATTGACCCAACATCAATTAATGTCACGCATATCTTCCGTGCTGTTATGGGATTGTATTTAGGATTTGCTATGCTTTGGTTAGTGGGAGCATTTAATCAAAAGTACCAATTACCAGCCTTGTATAGCTTGGTTGTTTTTATGGTGGGCTTGGCGTTTGGACGTTTATTAAGTATTGCTCTTGATGGGATGCCAAATGGATTGTTGCTTTTCTATCTGTTTTTAGAGTTTGGATTTGGTATTCTAGGGGTTATTCTGATTAAAAACACAGAGAAAAATGCTGTGTGATTCTATTCTCAACGATGTGTTGAGTAAGGAAATGCTATGCAGGAACTATCATCGATAATAATTGCGGGTTCAACGGGATTAATAGGTCATGATTTATTGAGCTTTACCTTAAAAAGCGAGGCGGTTAACCATGTGTATAGCCTTACTCGTCGGCCGCTTGAAGATGCATGCTCTAAATTGACTCAATTAGTTAGTCCCGATTTAACGTTTAATAAAGAGCAAGTCAAAGACAATGCTCCTAGTATTGGTTTTATCACGTTAGGCACAACGATGAAGAAAGCAGGCAGCAAAGCGGCATTGAAAGCGATTGATGTCTCTTTGGTGGTGGACGTTGCACAATCTATGCATGATGTTGGTGTTGAGCGTATTTATGTCGTTTCTTGCATTGGATCGTCAAGCTCGGCGCTTTCGCATTATTTGAAATGCAAAGGTGAAATGGAAGATCAAGTAACGGCGATTGGCTTTAAAAATGTCACGTTTATGCAACCGGGTCCCTTAGCGGGAACGAGATCAAAAACGCGCCCTGATGAAGTGTTATTACAAGGGATAATGAAGATAGTTAAGCCATTGATGAAAGGTTTTTTATTAAATTATAAACCGATTAAAGGCGAGATTGTTGCGAAGTGTATGCTCGATTTAGCATTAAAAAATGATGATGTCGGTGGCTGCCATCGATATACATCAAAAGACATGGTCAACTTGGTTAAGTGACTGAGTTACTTTTACTACGGAAGGCATATATCACGTTAACTTTACAATCGGAGTTCAGATACAAGGCATTATGATGGCGAGGCGTGTTTACATGCACTGGATATTTTATCACAGTGATAATGAATAAATTGGTGGAATAACCTGTGTTGCAGTTCGATTATAATTTACTGAATACGTTAGAAGTGTTGTTAGAAGAACAGAGCGTAACCGCCGCTGCATTACGATTGCATTTGAGCCAATCTGCCGTGAGTAAACAATTGGCGAAACTACGAGAAGTGTTTGATGACCCACTGTTTGAGCGAACCTCTTATGGATTAAGAGCAACGCCAAGAGCAAAGCAACTCGCTCCAGAATTACGTCAAGTTCTTCAACATTTAGAGTTATTTACTCGGCCTAATCATTTTGAACCAAGTGAGAGTAAGCGTACTTTTGATATTCATATGGTAGAGCCCGCTTATTCTCTTACTTACCCTTATTTTATGCCTTCGGTATTGAAGCAAGCGCCGCAAGTGAACGTACATGCGAAAACATGGCGTCGTGATAGTCTAGAGCAGTTATTACGTTGTGAAATTGACATGGCAATCAGTTGTTGGGAATGGGATCGTCGCTCTAAATGGCACATGGAAAACATTCCAAAAGAATTGAACTGTGTTGAATTAGTCAGAGATCATGCCGTATGTTTGGTACGTGAAGACCATCCTTTATTTCAAGAAGAATGGAATCTTGATACTTTTTTAAAGTACCGTCATTTACAGGTCGTTTTTGGTGGGATAGAACAATGGTTATTGGATGATATTCTTAATATACAACACCTTAAACGTGATATTGCCGTCAATTTAACGGATTTTCACTCAGCAATGGAGTTGTGTGAACGCAGTGATTTGATCTTATGTGCGCCAGCAAAATACGTCGACCACATGCTAAAAAACTCACCTTTAAAAATACTACCTGGGCCTATTGAAATGGAACCCGGATGCTATGTATTAATGTGGCATAAGCATTTTGACTTTGACCATTCTCATCGTTGGTTTAGAGAATTAATTATTGATAAAGTGAAAGCTGAGTATTCAAGCGAAGCGTAAAGAACGAGAATAAAAAAGCCAATGAATAATATCATTGGCTTTTTTATATGCGATGAAATTTATTTGCCGTAGATTGGGTAATCCGTTAATCCTTTTTCGGTACCGCCAAATAATGTATCTGGATTATGCATTGCTAATGGGTAATTGTGCTTAATACGTTCAGGTAGATCTGGATTCGAAACAAATGGACGACCAAAACCAATCATATCGGCAAAGCCTTCTTCAATTGCAGTATGTGCCGTTTCTGTTTTGTAACGACCCGCGTAAATTAGAATGCCTTTATAAGCATCACGAAGCGCTTGTTTAAATGAAATTGGCGTTTCAGGAGCATCATCCCAATCCACTTCTGCAATGTGTAAATAGACAATCTCGTGCGTATTTAATAAGGCAGCTGCAGCGGTGTAGGTTGCGATTGGATTTGCATCAACCGTACCATTTAATGTTGTTAGTGGCGCTAAACGAACCCCTACGCGATCAGCACCAATGGCTTCAACTAATACGGTCACAACTTCATCTAAAAAGCGTAAACGTTTTCCTAGGCTTCCGCCATATTCATCCGTTCTATTGTTCGCTTCTGAATCAATAAATTGATTAATTAAATACCCATTTGCCGCGTGTAACTCAATGCCATCAAAACCCGCTTCAATTGCATTCAACGCCGCTTGGCGATATTGTTCAATGACATTATTAATGTCTTCTTTTGTCATTTCTCGTGGCTCTACAACATCCACAAAGCCGGGTGCATCCGTACCATTATCGATGAAGACTTTCACATTTTCTGCTTTGATAGCGGAAGATGAAATTGGTTGTTCTCCGCCAATATTATCAGGGTGAGTTACGCGGCCTACATGCCAAAGCTGCGCAAATATTACGCCGCCTTTTGCGTGTACAGCATCGGTCGTTTTTTTCCAACCGGCGATTTGTTCTTGTGTGTAAATACCAGGAGTCCATGCGTAGCCTTTACCCATTTCAGAGATTTGAGTACCTTCTGAAATGATAAGACCCGCAGAGGCACGTTGTGCATAATAAGTTGCCATTATATCGTTAGCACTATCATCAGGTTGGCTTGCGCGTGAACGAGTCATTGGAGGCATAACAATACGGTTTGATAATGTGTGTTGGCCTAATTGAACCAATGAAAATAATGCGTTACTCATAATGAAACTCCTGCAAACGAACGGGGTATGAATTATTACTATGAGAAGAGAATAAGGGAGAACGATAAAAACTGATAATTATGATTTGTTCTGGTTATCATAATATATAGTTATCAATAAAAAGAGGCGACATCAAATATCACCTCTTTTTTAACGCTAATGCCTATTAATAGCTGTTTGATAAATCATAAACACGTAAGGTTTTGGTTACTGTTTCGATGTCATCCCCTAAGTAATTTATAGTGATTGGGGTATTCGGTAATAACGTAAAACTTGAATCACTGAAACGGCCTTTTCCGTCGTGTTCTAAATGCACAAAGAAAGCGGGATTATCAGAGCAAAGCGTAATGCGATCACCTTCTTGAATAACCTCAATATTCGCTTTTTTAATGGTCAGTTGTTTGAGTTTTGGTGTTGCAAACCATGTGTTTTGAATGCGTTCACCATTGACGTCTATCTCGACAAAGAAGAAGCTGTTGTTTTTACTCACTTGAAATTTTTCTTTGCAAAGTGACCAAATCACATCGTTGCCATCAGGTTCGATAGAGTAGTTAATTGGCCATTGCCCGAGGACTTCACCGTTAAAATCCATCCAGTAAGCTGTACCATCAATATGACGTTCAAAGCGGTTATCATTAACAGCTCTGATCTGAAGTTCAGTGTCTGTTTCTTCAAAAGGCACATACGTTGGCGCAAAAAAGCGTTTGGCGTGATAGTGCAATTGCTTCCAACGGCCACTGTACTCAATGCTTGACCACGAACTAACTGGCCAATTATCGTTTAATTGCCAATACAGCATGCCACGGCAAATAGGACTGATGGCTCTCCAGTATTCACAGCCAGTCTTAATCGCCATGGATTGTTGAACTTGGCTTAAATACAGCATTTGCTCAAAGTTGGATGGGAAGCGGAAATAACGAGTAAACATTTCTGTGATGATGCTGTTTCCTCGCCCATTTTTTTGGTGACCCTCAAACGTGGGAGAGGTGACATTCCAGTCTGATTCTGGCACAAAGCGTTTCACTTCAGCAAAAGAAGGCCATGATTGAAAGCCAAATTCAGAGCAAAAACGTGGTTTGATGTCCAAGTACGCATTGAATGATTTTCCTGAGTGCCACACATCCCAAAAGTGCATGTCTCCTCGGTTATCATTGTGCCATGCATCACCAAAATCCATGTCACCATTGCAGGGCGAACTCGTCCAAAAACGGCGGCTTGGGTCTTCTTCTGCAATCCATTGAGCAATCTTACGGTTTAGACGATCATAATTAACCGTGTAGGTGGTCTTATTATGTTTCGATTCGTCATACCAGCCGATGGCGCCAATCACTTCGTTATCTCCACACCAAAGTACGATAGAGGCATGATTTTTTAAGCGCTGAACTTGCTGACGGATCTCCGGTTCCACTTCCTTCATGAAAGCATCAGTAGAGGGATACAGTGAACAGGCAAACATCATGTCTTGCCATACCATTAATCCCAGTTCATCACACAATTCATAGAAGGTGTCGGATTCGTACTGGCCGCCACCCCACACGCGGATCATATTCATGTTCGCGTCTTTTGCACTGCTTAACAGGTCACGGTAGCGAGTTTCTGACTCTAGGCTTGGCATGGCATCCATCGGGATCCAATTTGCGCCTTTTGAATTGATTGGAAAACCATTAATAATAAATTCCATCGCCGAGCCAATCGCGTCTGCTTTGTTATTTAATGCTAATTGTCTTAGGCCTATTTTTTTTGAAATTGATTGGCCATCGAGCTCTATCGTTAGAGGATATAAAGGTTGTTCACCGTAACCGGAAGGCCACCAAAGTTCAGGGGTTTCAATTGGGAAGATGACCGTGGTTTCGCCTTGTTCATGACTGGTAATGGTTTGGATTCGTTCTCCAAACGTAACGGTAATATCGTGCCCTGACATTAAATCATGCTTGATGCTTACGCTGACATCGACACTGCCTTGATGCCATATTTGTTCTGTATGAACTGAATGCAAAGTGATGTGTTTAATAGGATCAATGTAAACGGGGTCATAAATGCCAGACACCAATAAACAAATCCCCCAATCCCAACCTGAGTGGCATTGGGTTTTGCGGATCAAGTTCATGTGAGGCACTTTATTATTTCCAACAGCCCAAGGAATAGGCATCGATAATTGCTGTGCTCGTTGTTTTCCTTCTTCGTTTACACGCGCAAAATGAACATCAATGATGTTGTCTCCAAGTACGATAAACGGTTTGATATCAATACGGTGCTGCTGAAACATGTTGGTGCTACTTAATACTTGCTCGCCATTAATAAAAACATCGGCAAGGGTATCTAATCGACTGAGGGTCAATAACAGTGCTTTAGCGTTAAGATCGTCTTGAGATATCGAGAAAGAACGAGATAAATGCCAATCGCATTCTCTCACCCATTGAACGTGTTCTTCATTTGTTTCTTGATAAGGGTCAGCAATGATATTGGCGTTAAATAAGGCGTGATAATTATCACCCGGAATGGTCATTGGAATAGCAATATGTGAATGCGTAGGAGAGGTGAGTGTCCAATCGCCATTAAGGGAAATCTGCGACATAAAAAATCCTTCTGATGCCGTTAATAATATAGGAAAGAATAGAAGGGAAGTGTATGTCTGAGATAAGGTAAAAAATGTGATTATGCTCTCGGATAAGAGTGAATTATCCGGGTTAAATTATGTAAATTAGAGTCTTGCCGCAAATTTTTGTCGAGTGTTTCATTGTTTAACAAAGCTGAAAGTATTGACTAATTTCTTGTCCTGTTGCGACTTCTCTGTGACTTTCTTTTATTAACCAATTTAATGGGTTACGAACCCAAGGTTGTGGGTCTTGCGCTGGAAAGTCATCCACGCAACGTAAGCCGACAACATTCCATCCTTGTTCTTTGCATGTATCGATACAGCGTTTTGCATGCCAAGACTGAGCAACCACAATAACCTCTCGCGATGCGATGTTTTTTAGTGCTTCACGAGCAATGTCTGCGGTGGTTTGGTAGTCACTGTTTTTAATCACACTGGCTTGATGAACGTTAGGGTAATGCTGGGCTATTTCTTGTTGCAGTTGTACATGAATATCAGGGTGTAATTGCTGAATGTTACTTGCCAATGCACTGAGCTGAGTATTCACATCTGCGCTGTCGCCAAATGAAAAAGCAAGCAAAGTATCGGCTTGATTAATATCACCAAAAGGCGCGAGAAATGGTTGACCTAAAGAAAGGTATTGTTCTAAACGTTGCTTTGAAGAAAGAGGCAATTGATACGATGAATTGCAGTAGTTAAAACGAAGCGTATTAAGACGTAAAAAAGAGGCAAAATCATGATGGATTTTGATATCTGAGCTTGATAGATAATTCATGAGATCACGCATAGCGTTATCCTCTTTCAAAAGAATGATAGTCATTGAGATTAACAATCCGTTGTTACCTTTTAAGGCTAACAATGAAGCGATATGATGAGTAGGAAATAATCACCTAATGCTATCTAGTCTTATAAATTAAACTTTATTTTTATAAGGTTATTTGGTTGTCAAAAAGAGACAGAAATAGAATACCTTGAGGCAGTGTTAGATTTTTGATTGTAAAACTGCTTATAATTAGATCACTAAATAATTGATGTGGTAGGAATTCATGGATCTAAATTTACTCAAAACCTTTGATATAGTAATGAACACACGAAGTGTGAATGAGGCGGCGGTGAGTTTAGGGATTACGGCGCCAGCAGTCAGCCATACATTGAATCGACTGCGTGAACAATATCAAGATCCATTATTTATCCGCCAAGGAAGAGGGATCGTCCCCACCAATTTTGCAACTGAATTACACGCTGAAATTCAAGAACCATTGAGTTTATTATTGAATGGTGCAAAATCTCGTCAAGCGTTTGATCCTGCAACGAGTCAGCGAACCTTTCGTATTTCTAGCCATAAAGATCTCGATTTGATGATTGTTCCCCCCTTAATAAAACATCGTGATGAATGTGCACCTGATGTGAATTTTAAAGCCGATATTGAACACTTAAACGAGGAAGACAGACAGGCTGATTTACGCATGCGTAAGGTGGATTTAATTTTAGCAACGGTGCCACTTGAAGAGCATGGTTATCATAATCAATTATTGTTTGAATTACCGTTAGTCGTCGTGTGTAGAAAAGACCACCCAAGAATCAAAGACAGTATTACTCAAGAGCAATTTTTTGCAGAGCAACATCTCTTGTGGAAAACTCAAAGGATGGATAACTACATCATGGATTCACTATTAAAAGAAAAGTTACCTCAAAGAAAGGAAGCTTATACCGGTGGGTCTATTTGTAACTCAATAATGATGGCAGCTCAAACCGATTGGTTGTGTGTCACTGGAGTTTGGCATGCCAAGATGCTCTCTACAATGTTACCACTTACCATTTTACCACTGCCGTTTGATTCACGGCCACTTCCTGTGTATATGACATGGCACCATTCGCAGCAATCGGATACCGGCCATCAGTGGTTAAAGAAAACGTTTGAAGAGGTAACTCAACATTTACCGCTATTGAACTTATGAATTAGTTAATCTATTTGGTTCTGGATTAAATATAACTAAATCCACTTTTAACAGTGACGCTATCGATCGTTTCGCTGATAAGCCCTACTATTTCTCCAGCGACGAACAAATTGCATTGTTCGCTCATATTGAGAGATTATTAATGTCATTTAAAAAATCCATCATATCACTGGCGGTTGTAGCTACTCTGGCTCCTGCCTTTGTTTTTGCTGCACCAACAACCAGTCAGCCAAAAGAAGCAACGACCTACACGATTCAAAAGAATGATCAATTAAAGCAATATTTAAATTTTGATAATAAATCGGATTTTGAAGATGCTTCTCGTGGTTTTATTGCTAAATGGCCAGAAAAAACAATTAAAGATGCGCAAGGCAATGTCGTTTGGGATTTCTCAAAGTTTGATTTTATTAATCAAGACAAAGACACTCAAACCATTAACCCTTCTCTTCTTCGTCAAGCCAAACTAAATAACATCAATGGCTTATTTAAAGTTAAAGACGGTGTTTATCAAGTTCGTGGTTTTGATTTATCAGTGATGTCGTTCATTCGTGGTGATGATGGTTGGATTGTTATCGATCCGCTTATTTCACCAGAAACGGCTGCTGCTGGTCTAAAATTATTACGTGATAAAGTAGAGAACCTGCCAGTAACGGGTGTTATTTTTACTCACTCTCATGTTGACCATTTTGGTGGTATTTTAGGCGTAACAACTCAAAAAGCCATTGATGATGGTGAGGTAGCTATTGCAGCACCAGAAGGTTTTTTCACACACTCTATTGCTGAAAATCTAATGGCAGGCACTACCATGTCGCGTCGCTCTTCATACATGTATGGCAACCTTCTTGATGCGAACAATAAAGGCATGGTTGATGGCGGTTTAGGCAAGACGACGTCATCAGGTTCACCTGGTATTGTTAAGCCAACTGAAATTGCAGAGCACACTGGTCAAGAAATGACGATTGATGGTGTTGATCTAGAAGTGATGATGGCTCAAGAATCAGAAGCGCCTTCTGAATTCATGTTCTATTTCCCTGAATACAAAACCATGATGGCTGCGGAAGTAATGACGCACACTATCCATAACATTTCGACATTGCGTGGCGCAAAAACACGTGATGCATCTTCGTGGGCGACTTACGTAGACCAAGCATTACATACGTATGGCGACAAAGCAGACACCATGATTGCTTCGCACCATTGGCCTACATGGGGTCAAGAGAAGATCAAAGGACAGTTAGCGAAAACGCGTGATATGTATAAATACGTTCATGACCAAACGCTACGTCTTGCAAACAAAGGGTATACGCCAAATGAAATCTCAGCAGAAATTAAACTGCCAGATTCATTAGGTAAAGAGTGGTACAACCGTGGTTACTACGGTACGGTTTCTCATAATGCACGTGCGACTTACGATTACTACTTCGGCGCATGGTGGGACGGTAACCCAGCCAATCTAAACCCATTAACACCAACGGAAGAAGGCACTAAATACGTTGAAGCGATAGGTGGCGAGAAGAAAGTCATTGAGCTTGCTGAAGCGGCAATTAAAAAAGGCGAATACCGTTGGGCGGTGACTCTGTTAAATAACGTGACTTTTGCAAACCCTAAAAATATGGATGCACGTTATTTAGAAGCGGACGCAATGGAGCAACTAGGCTATCAATCAGAGTCTGGTCCTTGGAGAAACTATTATCTAGGCGGCGCTAAAGAATTACGTAATGGTATTAAACCAGTCGCAACGCCAAACACAGCAGCAATCGCCGTGAACATGCCGTTTAATCAGTTCATGAAATACCTTGGTGTGACAGTGAAACCTGATGTTGCAAAAGGCATGAACATTAAAGTAAATATTGATGTTAAAGGCGATGGTAAATACTCAATGGATTTAAGTAATTCAGTATTGAAGTCTTATACAGATACTCAGTTTGATAATGCGGATTTGAACATTACGTTATCGCGTCAAGCGTTTGAAAACATGATGTCGAAAAAATCAGTATTGAAAGATGAAATGAAAGCGGGAGAATTTACGGTTTCTGACCAAGCTAAATTCCAGCAACTGATGTCGGTATTTGATCAATTCAATTTATGGTTTGGTGTAGTAACCCCATAATAGAATAACGAAAAAGTAATAAAAAGCCCGATTGAATGAAGGGATTCAATCGGGCTTTTTTATGGACGAAAGATAATGTCGTTAAATAACCTTTCTGTTTATAAGTCATTATTTTATTTAAGTATTAACATTTTTGAAGATGTTAATACTTTATAAGATGACATTGTAATTAGCCCCGTTGAATGAAGATATTCAATGGGGCTTTTTTTAGGAGTAAGATGGGATTGTTTTGAGTGATGGCGTTATTTTTACTAAACTGTAAGTAGTTAATATCAGGAGAGAGAAGGATGCGTAAATTATTATTAGGATTCATCTGCGTGGTGATATTACAAGGTTGTGGACCTGAGCAGCGTGATGAAGCCCTAGGAACGTTAGAACGAGACAGAGTGACCTTCTCTGCGACCTCCAATGAGATTATCCGAGCATTACCGATGAAAGAAGGTAGTGTGGTAAAAGTTGGAGATGTGTTGGTTCAACTTGATACAAAAAATCAAACTGCAGTTCTTGCTTACGCTATTGCTAATAAGGCGAAAGCCCAAGCGTATTTACAGCGGTTAACCAATGGCGAGCGGCCTGAAGATATTGCGTCTGCTCAAGCCCGAGTTGATCAAGCGAAAGCCCAATTGATTGATGCTGAAAAGACCTATCGTCGAATGGTTGAATTGGTAAAGAAAAAACTGACGAGTCAATCAAATAAAGACGCGGCTTTAGCGTCGCGGGACTCTTCTCGTGCGGCATTGAATTCTGCCAATGAAGAGTTCTCCAAACTGACTTCAGGGGCAAGACCAGAAGACATCGATCAAGCCAAAGCAGAGCTTGATGCAATGAAAGCCGAAGTGGTGTTACAACAGCAAAAATTAGATGAGTTAACCATTGTCGCAACACGTGATGGAATTTTAGATAATCTGCCGTACAACTTAGGTGAGCGCGTTCCAGTTAATGGGTTTGTGGCGGTTATTCAAGCAAATCGTATCCCTTATGCCAGAGTGTATGTTCCTGCCTCTTATCGTGTTGGGTTTATTCCGGGGAAAACGTTTTCAGTGGCAGTGGATGGCATTGATTTACCCTTTAAAGGCACAGTTCGCTGGGTTGCGTCCGAGCCTTCATTTACTCCTTATTATGCACTGACTGAAGAAGACCGATCGCACTTGATGTATTTAGCCGAAGTCGATTTACCCGAGTCTGCGGCTTCTCTACCTTCGGGGGTTCCTGCTCAAGTTATCTTGAAAAAGGACGACTCTAATGACTGATTTCGCGATTAAAGCCACCAATGTGGTAAAGAAATTTGGTGATTTTACCGCGATAGATGGCATTAATTTATCCGTCCCTAAAGGCAGTATTTATGGTTTTTTAGGACCAAATGGATGCGGTAAATCGACCACTATCCGCACGCTAACAGGATTACTGAGTCCTACATCGGGCCATATTGATGTACTTGGTTTACGTATCCCTAAAGAGTCCGAGGCATTACGTTTGAAAATTGGTTACATGACTCAAAAGTTTTCTTTATATGACGATTTAAGTGTGGAAGAAAACCTAGAGTTTATAGGTCAAATTTTTGGAATGGAAAAACGATTATTAGCCGCGCGTATTACAGAACAACTTGCTACTTACGGTCTTGACCAACTCCGAAAACAACGGGTATCGGGCATGAGTGGTGGTCAGAAGCAACGGTTATCATTAGCGGCGGCGACAATGCATGATCCCGAATTATTGTTTTTAGATGAGCCAACGTCAGCGGTGGATCCTGAAAATCGTCGAGAATTTTGGGAGCAATTATTTGATCTGTCCGATAAAGGCACCACTATTTTGGTGACGACACATTACATGGATGAAGCGGAACGTTGCCATCGGTTAGCGATTATGGAATCTGGCGTTATTCGTGCCGATGGAGAGCCAGAAACATTAATGGCAAACATGGGGGTGAATATTGTTGAAGTGAAAACGGATAATTTACGCGTATTAAAAAACAGGTTAATAAAGCGAAATGAAGTGAGATCCGCCGCTCAGTTAGGAATACGATTACGAGTGCTTATTCATCAACGTGTGAGTGACCCTATTTTATGGTTGAGAACCGAATTTCCTGAGTTAAAAGACGCAGAGATGAATAGGGCGCGCCCAAGTTTAGAAGATGTCTTTGTTACCGTGACAGGGAAGGGACGCCAATGAAATCACTTAATCGTATGAAAGCCATTATGCTTAAAGAGGTTCGTCAATTATCACGAGATAAATTGACCTTTGGCATGGTTATTATGATCCCCTTGATTCAATTGTTATTATTCGGTTATGCGATTAATACCGACATTAGAGACATACCTGTTGCGGTTGTTGATCAAAGTGAAAGTGCCTTTGGGCGAATGATCACTGAATCGGTGAAAGTGACTCAAGTGGTTAGCGTTGAGCAACATTACTCAACCGTAGAAGAAGCAGAAAAAGCCATCCAACAGGGTATTGTTCGTGCTGCGTTAGTATTACCAAAAGATATTACTCAGCGGATGATGCAAGGAAGAGAGCTAGGGCAATGGATTGTTGATGGCTCAGACACCATGATAAGTGCGGCGATTCTTGGCTTACAAACCATGCCATTAACGGATCTTGATTTTGATGTGCGAAACAGCGCTCATGCGAAAACGTTTGAAGTCACTTTGTTCTATAACCCAAGTCGACGATCTGCGGTCAATATTGTTCCTGGACTACTCGGTGTTATCTTAACCATGACGATGGTGCTTTTTACCAGTTCTGCGATTGTACGAGAAAGAGAAAGAGGGAATTTAGAGCTACTCATTACGACACCAATACGATCGTTTGAGTTGATGGTTGCTAAAATTATTCCGTATATCTTCGTTGGTTTAATTCAAGTCTTCATTATTCTTGGTTTAGGTTATGTAATTTTTGGTGTGCCGATTAATGGATCATTAAGCCAAATTTTATTAGGCACATTATTGTTTATTGCCGCAAGCTTAACTCTTGGATTGGTGATTTCGACCATTGCGAAAACACAACTTCAAGCAATGCAAATGACTATCTTCATCTTATTGCCTTCGATTTTATTATCAGGTTTTATGTTTCCGTATGAAGGTATGCCTGTTATTGCTCAGTGGATTGCTGAAATTTTACCCGCGACACACTTCATGAGATTGATCAGAGGCATTGTTCTACGTGGTGCGGATTTGATGGATTTATGGCGAGATACGTTGTGGATGATTATCTTCACTGCTATTGGTTTATTTATCGCGTCTAAGCGATTTAAAAAGTCTTTAGATTAATAAAGCGTTGTTTGTACCAAAGGGATTATTTAATCTGATTAAACGGTTCATCTAAATTTGGTGAGCCGTTTTTTGTTAAATATAGTTATATATAATGTGAGCTACTCTCGTTTTTATTACTTTTCCCATTGTTCGTGGAGTGATTTCTTTATATATTTATCTTAATTATGAATGAATTAAGTTCTATTATTCATTCAGTAAATAAAGCATCACGCCAATTTGACTCCCCTTTTGAGACGTTTTATTTTACTGAGGAAATGAATATGACTAAATATCAATTTTTTTGTATCCCTGATAGTGACCGTAAACACTATACCTACCTTGATATGGCCTCTGACTCTTTTATTAAAGAGAAAGCCGCGCTTTTGCAACAAGGCTTTGAAGTTGAAGATGATGCTATCTATGCTGACACGCCTAAAGAAGCTGTTGAAAAATTTAACTCTAATTTTATTTATGCTGTTGATGAATATGGCAAAGCGGATACTGGCTATAGTGTCGCTATTTTTTTCCAATCCATCTATAAAATGATATTTGGTAAAAAGGTAAGCTAATTAATATCAAGTAATTAAGTGTTTGATTGGTATTAAATAATGATAAAAATAGAATGGGTATGGCATTATGGATAACGTATTATTTGAATCGACAGAATATAAAATTACTCAAGCTAATTTTACTTATCAAGGACATTCAGAGCCATTGGGTAATATTACTGGGTTAACTATTATTGAATGGTCGATGAAAGATAGAATGAAATACGCACTAGGATTAGGGTTGTTTAGTCTCGTTATGTTTTACACCATTGGGTGGTTTCTTATTTTGCCTATATTGGATGCTCTTAGCCAAGAATCGTCATTTCCTTGGGTTGAAACTGCCACTTTACTGGTGTTTATTGTATTTATTCTGGTTGGCTATATACAGCGTAAAGGCTATTCTTTAGAACTCGAAAGTAAAAATGGCAATAAAGGTACGATAGGAAAAAGCCCCAACACACTACTTTTTGATGAATTATTGATTGTATTTTCCCAAGCGAAAAAGTTAGAACACGTCGCCAAAAGATAACTCAAGATGGTGCATAAATATAACGCCATGGGTATCAGGTATGATCCCATTAACTAAAGAAAGAGATGTACTTTTGGTGATCGGATAAGAGAGAATAATTTGAGGTATCAAATAAAAACTGATGTTTTCGTTGATGTAAGTGATGATTTGGTCTTTTTCATACCCAGTAACCAAACCGGTTACAATACCGGCTGAAATAGACAAGTCTTGAATTTTTAAGGCTTGCTCTACTTTAAATCGCCAACCAACGAGTACGGATGTGTTGTTATAAGAATTAGTAAAATGAGCAATACTGAACCCATCATTTATGCTTAATCCGATTAAATCATGATTCTCATTATAATCGTAATTATTATCAATATAATGATTACTGTAGCCTAAAAAGGCGATGCTGAGAGACGCTGCTTTAGCGAATGGACAAAAAAGCCAAACGGCAAGTATTGGTATTGAAATCCATTTCATTTATCCACCTACAATAAAAACGTTTTTATTTAATAGTAAGTTTAATAAAGGAAATTGAACCTCACATTATTTTTTTGTTATGTTTGAACTACGCCATGAAAATCACATGGCCGCAAATACAAAGCCAAACACTACGGGTCTCACTATAGAACCATTCTTGATGTTGATGACAGCATGGGCATACTAATTTCGTCATAATTCTCTTCCGTATTAACTTGTTACATAAATAGTATTGAAAGTAAGTTTCTTTTTTTCAAATCAAAAATGGAGGTTATAAAGACCGTTTCGAGGTAGACAACAGTTTTCTGTAATTGTTAATACACTCAATAGGAAAAAATAAGCGAGAGATTAATCACGGTTATTATCTTCTTTTTTATCAATAAGTGTTTTTTAGGATTATGATCACAAAATTGAGTACCTATTTTTGAGTACACTAACTAAGAAATAAACAAGCACGATGTTAAACAGAAGTACGCTCATGGAGGAGTGATGTTTTATGGTTGAAGCGGGTTTAAGTCCGTTAACCGAATTGGTTATTTGGATAAGTTATGCGGTGACGATTATCACCGCAGTATTAGGCGTTGGATTTTTACTTGAGCTAAATAAGAAAGAGTGATAATTCGCCACCTAGGAAAGTTTTGTTTGTAATAAATGACGAATGGTGTCGTAACGTTTAGATAAGTTACGATGCCTTTTTTGTACCAAATAGAGTGTTTCTTCTACCGAATTCATTCCCTTCGCAATATATAAAGAATCTTTGTCTATAAAGTTCTCTACTGCACTTTTTGGTAACACCGTAAATCCCAGCCCTTTTGATACAGGCAATAATATTTGGTTTAGTTGATTTACGTACCCTGTTTTTGGCAGCTCACTTAGATTCATGTTTGCCAACGTCGGTTCTCCGCACAAATCAAAATAGAGAGACAAATAATGTAGGGAGTCAGGGTGAGAGATTAAACCACATTCACGCAAGGTATCGGCGGTGATTTCTTTTCCTTGGTACGCTTTAGGCAAGATCAGACATAATGTCTCGGTTCCTATTTCTTGGCTATGATAAAGACTTTTACTTGGAATGTGGGTAACAATGCCTAAATCGATGTTGGATGACATCATGTCTGCGAATATCTTTTGATTTGGGGCCGCCTCAAGATGAATAGATAATCCAGAATGCTCTTTTTGTAATGAAAGTAATGCAGGGTAGAGCCATTGTGCCAATGAACCAGAACAAGCTAACTTACATTCTCCAGAGTAAGGGTTATCAAAACTGAGGTCTTGCAACAGTTCTAACTCTTCTTTGGCTGTCTTCAACGCATATTCATACACTCTTTGGCCTTGCTCTGTTAATTCAAAACTTTTCTTTTCTCGTTTTATTAATGCATAACCACAAGCCGATTCTAATTTTTTGATGTGTTGGCTTACTCCGGGTTGAGTCATATAGAGTTTTTCGGCTGTCTGGGTGAAGTGACCCACCTCAATTAAGGTTTTAAAGGTATGTAACCAAAGAGGATTTAACATGTATGCCTACGATAATAGAAAGTTATGATATTTAGAGTATATGATAATTTTAGATTAACCAACCTCAAATATAGTGTTCTTTAAATGAAGAATATGTCTGTTATAAGCGAGTGATTATCAAAAAGCATATGGCTCTTTTCTTGAGTGTCTATTTTTGCAAACTTATGTTGCACGGGATTTGCCGCAATTTTCTTGGTGTTTTGAAAGTTGCTGTGTATGTTTACCCAATATTAATGAATAAGTATCGATCATTGATAGTGATACTTATTTAATGCAACAGTGACAGGACAACAGATGAATACGATCAAACAGCCTAAAGGGTTATTTCATATTATTTCGATCCAAATGTGGGAATTCTTTAGCTATTACGGTATGCGTTCTTTATTGATTCTTTTCTTAACTGAGAAGCTATTAATGTCGGATCAACACGCGTATGCCTTATATGGTGCGTATACATCGTTAGTGTACGTGACACCTATCATTGGTGGCTATTTAGCGGATAAATACTTAGGTAACTACTGGTCAGTGGTTATTGGTAGCCTATTAATGGTGAGTGGACACTTTGTATTGAGTCTTCCAAGTAGCGATCATACGACTCTGTATTTAGCGTTGTCGTTGATCATTTGTGGTTACGGCTTCTTTAAAACCAATTCAAGTTGTTTATTGGGTGAGTTGTACCAAACCAAAGAACAAGAGCACGGGCGTGAAGCGGGTTTCTCTATTTCTTATATTGGTGGCAATATCGGTTCGGTTATTTCTCCTATCTTATGTGGTTTTGCTGCGATGAAATGGGGTTGGAATGTTGGTTTCTCATTAGCCGGTATCGGTATGCTTGTTGGCTTGTGTGTTTTTTCTACTGGCCGTAAGTATTTTACTCATGTAAGACAACCGAATATGAGTGCATTAACGAAAAGATGGGCAGGGATCCCGCATTGGTTCTTACTGGTTATTTTAGTTGCGCTATCGACCCTAGGTTTGGTTTTTGTATTGAAAAACTTATGGGCGGGTTACATTTTAACCGTGATTTGTTTGATGTCTCTTGTGCATATCATTAATTTGTACCGTAAAAGTCATCATGAAGATCGTCAAAAGCTGAATTCAATTATGTACTTTATGCTGTTTGGTACCGTGTTTTGGGCATTTGATCAACAAGGTGGCAGTTCTATTAGCTTGTTTATCGAGCGTAACGTAAATACAAACGTTGGCGGTTTTACTATTCCTACTGCTTTTTTCCAATCAGTTAACCCTATTGCGGTTATCGTTGGGGGAGCGGCGGTTGCATGGTTATGGAAAATGCTTGATTCAAAAAGCATTTCAGTAAGAACATTAACTAAGCTTAATATTGGTCTTTTGTTACTGACGGCTGGTTTTAGCTTAATTACCCTATCATCTAAATTGGCGATGGCGAGTGGCGAAACGACCTTTGTCTGGTTATTGATTGGTTTATTGTTTATTGGCGTTGCTGAGTTGTTCATTGACCCTGTGGCACTTGCGGCAATTACACGATTGAACCCACAAGGAGCAACGGGCACATTAGCGGGTATCTACATGCTTGCAGGTGGCTCTGTGGCGAATTATCTGGCAGCAGATATTGCACAATTTACAGCGACAGACACTGGAGCAGAAGGCGGGGCATTAGATTTAATTGTCTCTGCAACACAGTATCATCACGTATTCCAAAGTATTCTATTTGTGACTATTGGTGTCTTTGCTCTTGGCGTATTAGTTGATTTTAAACATCGTAAACAAACGGGTATGTAAGTCTAATAAGCGACAATATAACTAGTAAAATGAATGGCAGTAGATGATTATATCTACTGCCATTTTTATGAATCGTATTTTCTTTTCTCAAAATTATGTCTATAAAACAAACAACTTCCTATTTATCAACGACTGCTGATGAGTGTCATCGTAATGTCAGTATAATTTGTTACTAAATGTTTCATTATATTTTATTCTGTAATCTTTTGATTCAATAGGTTTTTATTGTTTTTATCAATAATGGTAAATTAGATTCCATTTATGGCTAGTGATAAGTAAATGTTAAGTAAGTAAGTTGGTTGTGTAATGCATAAATATATATAAAAAAAATAATATACAATCACAACACATACAGGAAGTTACTTATGTCTAACTTGAATGTTTTCAAGCAACCGAAGCAATTCTATTTAATATTTTCAATAGAGTTTTGGGAACGCTTTGGTTTCTATGGCATGCAAGCCATTTTAGCTGTTTATCTCGTTAAAATTTTAGGAATGTCAGAATCAGAGTCGTTTGTACTCTTTGGGGCATTCTCTGCATTGATTTTTGGTTCGGTCGCCATTGGTGGTTGGGTCGGTGATAAAGTCATTGGCACAAAACGAACAATTACACTCGGCGCTCTTATTCTCACCATCGGTTATGCGTTACTTGGTATTTCTGCATCGGCAGGCAATATCGGTGGCTCTGGTTTGATTTACGTGGCGATGGGTTTCATTACAATGGGTAATGGTTTATTTAAAGCCAATCCATCAAGCTTGCTTGCAAAAGTATATGACAAAGATGACCAACGCTTAGATGGTGCATTTACGATGTATTACATGGCGATTAATCTTGGTTCATTCTTCTCTATGTTACTGACTCCGTGGATTGCGAGTAAATTTGGCTACGGGATGGCGTTTAGCGTCAGTGCTGTTGGCTTGATCATTACTGTAATTAACTTCTTAATGTGTTCTCGTATGGTGAAAGGCGTCGGTTCTGAACCGGATCTTGCTCCTGTAAACAAAGGCCGTTATTTAGGCGTGGTTGTTGGTGCGGTAGCATTAAGCTTTTTATGTTCAATATTATTGCAAAACATTTTCTATGCTCACGCAATCTTAGTGGTCGTTGGTGTTACGATTGTTGTTCTTTATATGAAGGAAGCATTTAAAATTCAAGGTTTGGAACGTGCAAAAATGTTGGTGGCATTTGCCCTAATGTTACAAGGCGTTGTGTTCTTTGTTCTTTATTTCCAAATGCCAACCTCATTAAACTTCTTTGCGATTCATAATATCGAGCATAATTTGTTTGGTATTTCAGTTGCTCCGGAACAGTTCCAAGCATTGAATCCATTCTGGATCATGATTGCTAGCCCAGTACTTGCCATTGCTTATAATAACTTAGGTGAGCGTTTCGCTATGCCTTACAAGTTCGCTTTCGGTATGGTGCTGTGTGCATTGTCTTTCCTTGTTCTTAAATTCGGTGCAAGCTTTGCTAACGCAGATGGCATCATGAGCTCTAACTGGTTAGTGGTTTGTTATGCGTTCCAATCCGTTGGTGAGCTACTTGTTTCTGGCTTGGGTCTTGCGATGGTGGCACAACTTGTTCCACAACGCATGATGGGTTTTGCAATGGGTATGTGGTTCTTAACCTCTGCTACTGCGGCCGTTATTGCGGGTTGGGTTGCGACACTAACAACGGCACCTGCAGGTTTAACGGATGCAAATCAAACTCTGGCTATCTACAGTGATGTATTTGGTAAGATTGGTTACGCGACAGCAGTTGTTGCAGTGATTACGTTGTTGATTGCACCAAAACTGACTCGCATTATTCGTGGTGAAACCACTGAGCAATCAGATACTGCCAACGCATAATAAAGCGAACAATGTATAAGATATTATTGGCTTAATGTATTTAGGCTAATAAAGTAAAAGCCAATTTGAGAACGCTTTAAAAGTGTGATTCAAATTGGCTTTTTTTATGATAAAAATCAGTAATAGAAAAGTAGGCCAGTAGATAAGATGCTCGTTAATAAGCCGTTAAATACGATTATCACCACAGCTATACGCTATGATTTGACTGATCTCCGATAAGCTGCGCCCAGACTCTTTTTGCCATTGATTGAACGCGTTATTCGCCGCTTGCTGTGCACGTTTCGTATCACGGCCGCTGTCAACGATGTCACAGCTGCGTAAGTAACCTTCTACGTCCGATGACATGATAAATGTATCAACACCCATCTGACGCAGCGCATAGGCTCCTGTGTTCCCTCCGAGTCGTTTTCCATTTTTCTTTAAATAGGCCCAAAGTCCGATGATGTCATCACTTGGCCATTCTGCAACCATCTTACCAAATGAACCATTTTTCAGACTCGCAATGTTAATCATCATGGCATTGGCTGGCACGGTCATCACCTTGGTTAAATGGCGAATAATTCGTGGGTCACTGGCTTTTTCTTCCCAAGTTTCTTCTGGTTGAAGTAATAAGGGTTGAATGCGAAATTGGAAAAAGACCTCTTCAAAATTAGGCCACTTTTTACGAACGACGTCCCATGAGATACCACACTGAAATACCTTTTCAGTAAACGCGGCTAACCAACGGTCATTGGGAATATCAGCAAGTTCTTCACGGGAAAGAGGTTTATGAAGTCGTAACTCCAGTTGATCTTTTCCACCTTTACGTTGTGCCGCTCGTTGATAAATAGAATCAAACTTTTCAATCGTCATGGTTTTCTCAGGTAGAGGAGACAATGGATAGATTGAAGCATAAATAAGCGTGTTTTTGTATGACTTATGATGAATATTGTCTTAATAACGTGAACATCTTAAGAATGTTAAAATAATTTAAATTATACTGAAAAGAGGCGATTAATATAAACAAGGATAAGAATGAAAATTGGAATCATCGGTTTAGGGGATATTGCTCAAAAAGCCTACTTGCCTATCATTACTCAGCTCGAAGGGGTAGAGCCTGTCTTCTGCACTCGAAACTCTGAGACATTAAAACAGTTGGCCTCAAAATACCGAGTTGATCAGATCTGTGAAGATTACCCACAACTGTTAACGATGGGGGTAGATGCCGTTATGATCCACGCCGCAACTAAAGTGCATGTTGATATTGCGTCTTTTTTTCTGAAAAACGGTATACCTACGTTTGTTGATAAGCCACTTGCTGACTCAGCAGAAGACGTTGAGAAACTTTATGCGATGGCAGATAAGCACAATCAACCGTTGTATGTTGGGTTTAACCGTCGCCATATTCCACTGTATAACCAACATTTGCCTGAACTAGCAAAAGGTGAGCTAGGTCATTTACGTTCGCTGCGTTGGGAGAAACATCGCCATGCATTGCCTGGTGAACTTCGTACTTTCATTTTTGATGATTTTATTCATCCTCTAGATAGTATCAATTTAAATGCTCAATCGAGTATTGATGATCTCAGTATTACCTATCAAATGCAGGGCAATAAGTTGGCGAGATTGGACGTGCAATGGCAAGCAGGGAATACCCTATTGCATGCCTCAATGGATCGTCATTTTGGTATTACCACAGAACGTGTCTCTGCCAGTTATGAAAATCAAGCTTACGAATTTTCTTCTTTTGTGGAAGGCAAAATATGGCAAAACAGTACAGAGCAAAAACTCACACTACAAGATTGGACGCCGATGCTGAGCAGTAAAGGGTTTGATCGCATGATCCAAGATTGGATTCAGGTGGTAGAGAAAGGGGCATTAGCGAGTAAGACAATAGATCGCAATATCGCGACTCATCAATTAGCTGAGTGTATTTATCAAAAAATACGAGATAAGATAAAATAGAAAGAGGGCGCTCGTAATGATTGCCTAATGTTCTGTTATTGATAGATACAAAAAAGGCCAGACATATGTCTGACCTTCTCTATAATTATTGTTTCTATTCTTATAGAACAGTAATTACATCTTCCATTGGTAAACGTGCTTTTGGAAGACCGTAGTTATAATCTTCAACGTCTTTGTGGTAGCCCAAAGCAAGGGCAAAATCACAAACATAGCCATCAAGCTCGTCTTTGAATGTTTCACCAATTAGTGCGGCATCAACCCCTTCCATAGACGTTGAAGCAATACCCATACGAGCAAGCGTATGCAGTGTGTTACCTAAAGCAATGTAAGATTGAGCTTTAGTCCAGTTGCCGTTAAAGCCAGACTCATCTGTATTTAGCTCAACAAAACCATACGCACCATCAAGCATGTCGTTGTAACGCTCAGCTGGAAGGTGGCCAGAACTTACTTCAGCATCAACCACTTTACGGTATTGTTCTTTATCGAACTTAGGGTTGTGTGCGAATAAAATTGTGTGTGACGCTTCTTTCGCATGCGGTTGGTTAAACTGGAACATGTTCGCAAACGTACCGTGGAAACGCTCTTTTGCTTCGTCACTTTCAAGAACGATGAATTTCCAAGGTTGAGAGTTAATTGAAGACGCAGATAAGCGAATCGCTTCTTTAATCACATCCATGTCTTCTGCTGAAATACGTTTAGTTGCGTCGTATTTTTTAGCGGTGTAACGAGAGTTCAAATCGGCAATAATTGGGTGAGTCATATCTACTTCCTAAATTCGTAAACAAAAGCGAAAGGCAGAACATCCGTCCAACGCGTTGTTGATGGGAGTAATATAAGCAATGTTAGTTAAGATAAAAATAGCGTATTTATCCAATGACTATGGAATAAAAATACCATAATAACGCTTCGTTTATTTATTGTGCAGTATAAAAAGATCGCCGAATTTGATGTTTGCTTCTGTGGTGCGGTGAATATTCAAGGTTCAGAGATCAAAAAGGCCAGTAGCGTGTGCTAATGGCCTTTGTTTAATGACTTAATGTTTGATGTTATGTAACCACTTACTGTTACGATCTAGCCATTGATTACATTGCGGCTTTTTTCGCTTCGGCTATCCAAGAATCAAACAGTTTCTGATTTGCTTTTATCCAACCGTTCACATGAGATTGAATATCAGCTGAGCTGTTTTTGCCTTTGCTCATCATCATATTCTGAGCACTCACGTCATTGATATTCAATTTCATGATTTCAAATAGTTTAGCGGCTGATGGGTTTTCAGCAGCAAACTCTTTGTTTGCAATAATACGCATAGAGTTCATTTCAAAACCGTAGTTCTTGCCGTTAGACAACGTAGTATCAATATCTTTACGATCACCAGGTAGGGCAGAGAAAGGCACTTCTAACCAGACTACATCTTTATTAGGAACAAGAACGCCACTTACCCAGTAAGGTGTCCACGTGTAATAAAGAATGGATTCACCGTTTTTATAACGAGAGATAGTATCGGCAATGATTGCCGCGTAATTACCTTGATTATGCGTTACGGTGTCGTTCAGTTTGTAGGCAGATAACTGATTTTCAATAACCAGTTCACAACCCCACCCCGGGTTACAACCGGTTAAATCGGCTTTGCCGTCACCATCAGCATCAAACAACTTAGCAATTTTAGGATCTTTTAATTGACCAATGTTTGTGATGCCATATTTCTCAGCGGTTTTCTTATCAATTAAGTAACCTTGAGCGGCACCGCTAACGTATTGGCCTTGGCGATAGAATTTATCATCGCCACCAGACATCTTGTATTTATCGGCATGAAGTGGGAACCAACCAACCGCTAAAAATGTGGCGTCGCCTTTTGCGATTGATGTATAGGCAACGTTGTAATCAACCTCTTTTGTTGGTTTTACATCGTAGCCGAGTTCTTCAAGTGCGCGATTTACAATCGAGGTTTGGAAGGTCTCTTCAGCAACCGTTGATTGAAGAGCTTGAACCGTCACACCTTCGCCAGGAAGTTTTTCAGCCCAAACGTTGGTTGATAAAGCGAGTGTAGAAACGATACCCACCGTTAGCGCTTTCTTCCATGAATTAATCATTCTTATTTCTCCTTAAGTTTTAGTTCTGGTTCTGGTTTTTTCTTTTGAGCAAAAAATTTCAATACGATAGAGACTGGCCCCATGTGATACCAACGCAGTTTCGTATTACCCGCATTCACACCAAGTACTTGAGTGATTCTATCCAGTAATATGGCGAGAATGACAATACCTAAACCACCGACAGCGGCAAGTCCCATGTCTAAACGACCAATCCCTCTTAATACCATTTGTCCTAAGCCACCAACGGCAATCATTGACGCAATAACCACCATCGACAGAGATAACATCAAGGTTTGGTTAACGCCGGCCATTATGGTTGGTAGGGCAAGAGGAAGCTGAATTCGATACAACATTTGTTTTTTATTGGCACCAAAAGAGTGACCCGCTTCAATTAACTCTTCGGGTACTTGTTGAATACCTAGAATGGTGAGTCGAACGACGGGCGGCAATGCAAAGATTATCGTAACGACAACCCCTGGTACGTTACCAATACCAAACAACATTACAATTGGCACCAGATAGACGAACGCGGGTGTGGTTTGCATGGCATCTAAAAGTGGGCGAATAAATTTCGCAGCCGTTTTGCTTCTGGCGAGCCAAATCCCCAGCGGTAACCCGATAAGTAAACAGAAGAAGACAGAAGTCATCACCAGAGATAGAGTCGTCATTGCCTCCGACCAAGCACCGATAAGGCCAATAAAGACTAAGGACACGGCGGTTGATATACCCAACTTGAGATTAGAAAATTGCCATGCCAATAAGAACAAGATAATAAGCATAAATGGCGCGGGTGTTGAGGTTAATGCGGTTTCAAATGTGCTGAGAATAAAATCGATTGGAATACGGATGGCTTGAAACAGCGGACGTCCATGCTCTACCATCCAATTTAGCCCTGACTCAACCCAGTGATCGACGGGAAGAACCGCTTCTACAAAGGGATTTAAAGGATCAAAAGGAATGGAATCAACGGTTTCACTGTTTAACCAATCAGCCGTTGTTGAGGTTGCGTCTGCAGTTTGACCCCAAGGGTCACTTTGTAGAGCCTCTGTTTGTGCCCATGGATCACTGTTTGTTTGCTCAGATGACATCGTTCTACCCCTTATCTAACGTCTGAAGTAGTCGTGATTTCGTCACAACACCAAAATAATTGCCGTTTTCGTCAACAACAGGCACGGAATAAGGCACATTTGCCACCTGTCCTAAAATATCGTTGATCGGTTGATTTGGTGTCAGTGTTATACCATCAGACAATTGTGCGCTAACAAGAGACGATTTCTGTTTGTGTGCTTCACGTAATGAATCAACGGAAACAATGCCAGAATAGAGGCTGCTTTTATCTACGACGATGCCATATTCTCTGTCGTTATCCATTAAGTATTGGAGTGCTGACGCTGGGCCATCATGTTCTGATTTTTTGAACATAGCGGCTGGTTTTTTACGGGCAATGTCTTTGGCCGTCAAGACGCTTGCGATGTTAACGCCGCGGAAAAAGGCTTCGACGTAATCATTTGCAGGGTTGTTGAGAATATCATCGGGTGTACCGACTTGAACGACATCGCCATTTTGCATAATGGCGATTCTGTCGCCAATTCGCATTGCTTCATCTAAATCGTGCGATATAAAAACGATGGTACGTTTGTCATCGTTTTGCAGTCGTATTAGTTCATCTTGCATTTCAGCTCTGATCAGAGGATCAAGTGCAGAGAATGCTTCATCCATTAACAGGATGTCAGGATCACAGGCTAAGGCTCTTGCTAGACCAACACGTTGTTTCATACCACCGGATAATTCGTCAGGGTATGATTCTGAATAAACATCGAGTCCAACTCTCTCTAATGCACTTAATGCGCATTTTTTGCGTTTTTCTTGATCTACGCCAGCGAGCTCTAAGCCGAAGGCAGCGTTTTCAATCACCGTCATGTGTGGCATTAATGCGAAGTTTTGGAAAACCATTGAAATGTTATTGCGGCGAACTTGCAGAAGTTCTTCTTCGGAGATGTGTGCAATGTCTTTACCTCTTAGGAAAACACTGCCTTTGGTTGGTTCGATAAGTCGATTGAGAAGACGAACAAGAGTAGATTTACCTGAACCAGAGAGGCCCATAATGACAAAAATTTCGCCTTCTTGAATACTAAGAGAGACATCATTAACACCTATCGTTAATCCTGTTTTCTCAAATACTTCGTCTTTGTCGGCGCCCTCATCAATCATTGAAAATGCGCGGTCAGTATCCTCTCCAAACACTTTGTACAGTCCCTTAACTTCCAGTATGGGATTCATTTTTAAGTCCTTTGTAAAGTAGGGTTATTAATAAATTGGTTAGTACTATAAGTAATTTTATGGAAATAATCAAGAGAGGCGGATTTTGTGGAGAATGAGATGTTAATTTATAGTGATGTTTTCTTTGTGGTAAAATCACTACTTAATCCATATAAAGCATTGATTTTTATTATTTTTTACTCTTACTTTTAGCATGAGATTAACGGGTGAATATAACTAATGTGAAATATAAAGGATTGCTCGCTTTGTTGTACGAATGTTTTTGGATGAAGCTAATTTGAAATAATAATTTGAGTACGAATTATTATTTATGCCCGGTTCTATTTGTTAAAAATGAACACGCTATCTAAAGTCTTTCTTTTATGTAGTGAGTAATGATGGGCTAAATACACCGCCATGCTTTCCTATATGTCGAATGTTTTGAAATAACGAACTAGAGTTGTACTTACTAGATGAAGGAATAGGTATATTCATCTCTTAAATGATCATAAATATTAATTATCATTTTTATAATCATTGATAATTTGATGTAATCTATGTCGAGTCATATACTCATTCCATCAAAACGAGCAACGCATATATTATTTGGATTTGGAGCGCATTATGAAAATGAATCATGTTGGAATTATGGTAGGTGATATGGATAAAGCGGTTGAGTTTTATACTAAAGCGCTTGGTCTTAATGTTGTTATGGGCAATACCAAAGTAGAAGAAGAGCGTGAAACGGCCATCGGAAGAATGTGTGTTGCTGTTTTTGGCGAGGGGTTTAAAGGGTTCAATATTGCACATCTCATTACAAAAGATGGTATTGGGTTTGAATTATTCGAAATGAAAGAGCGTCAAGAACGCCACGAGGTTGATTTCTCTCGCATCGGTATCTTCCATTTTTGTCTTCAAACGGATGATTTTCATGGTGTGATTGAGCGTACTGAAAAATTTGGCGGTAAAGTACGCATGGATATTATGCGCTACCATCCAGAAGACGATAACAACCCATCTAAAATGGTGTATTTAGAAGACCCATTTGGCAACTTATTTGAGCTTTACTCACACACCTACGAAGAGACGTATTCATCAGAATATGAGTAACACACCATCACGTAAATAACGATGAAAGAAGGGTTGGCCATTGTGCCAACCCTTTTTGCTATTTATTGATTAGTCTTGAGATTTTTTCGGCTTTCTTTTTTTGTACACCACACAAAAATTGCCACGTCTGGTTCGGCATTTTGAGCATCGTTCACAATCGACAGCGGCTCTATTGCCTTCTTTCCAACGCTTTATGAGTTGAGGTTCAGCAAGCAAAGGGCGTGATAAAGCAAAATATTGAATATTGGTGTTCGCCGCCATCGCTTCGATTGCGTCAATATCAGTCAACCCACCTACGGTAATTACCGGAACAGCCACGTCTTTACTGATCACATCACCATATTCATGGAAGTAGCCTTCTTCTTGCAAGGTATAACCATCAAATGACTCCCCAATCATAGCGCTTGCATTACCATGAATGTTGCCTGAAATGATAATGGCATCGACGCCAATTTCTTCCAGTTTTTTACAAATGAGGCGTGTTTCGTCGAAGGTCAAACCGCCTTCAAAAAACTCAGAGGCAGTGAGCTTCACTAAAATAGGGAAGTCATTGCCAACCCGCTTTCTTATCTCAGTATAAATGTCTAGCAAGAATCTCATGCGATTGTCTAAGCTGCCGCCGTATTCATCCTCTCTACGATTATAGTATGGGCTTAAAAACTGATTGATTAAATAGGTGTGTGCAGCATGAATTTCAACGCCATCAAAGCCAGATTCTTGCGCTCTTCGACTTGCTTGAGCAAAGGCGTTTACGATGTAATCGATCTCATCCTTTGTCATTGCTTTACCTAAGGTTAGAGTGCCTCTTTCGCACACCTCACTGGGTGCGAAAATGACTCTTTCACCGACATTGTAGGTCGTTTTTGTGCCGCCATAAGCAAGCTGCATAACGACTTTTGAATCATGGCTATGCACTAATTCGGTCAGTGCTTTATATTCCTCAATAAAAGAATCATTGTACATTCCCATCATGCCTGCATTTGGCTTTTCTTCTTCGACGATATTGGCATAGCCGGTGACAATTAACCCAACGTCGCCTTTAGCGAGTTCCTCGTAGATGGCGTATAACGTATCTGTCATGTGCCCATCTTCTGTTGCCATATTTTCCCACGTCGCGCTTCTTATAAAACGGTTTTTTAATGTCATGTTGCCAATATGGGTTTCAGTAAACAAAGTGCTCAAGTGGAATCCTCTTTAAATCGTTATTTTTCATCATGGCTGTTCTTTTCTTGTTCATTTTTGTGATATTTGATGAGACAGCGTGAATATAACGACAATATGGATACAGTTCTTTAATCTGGATTAAAATAATGGCATATCCATCAAGTGAAAAGTATATTGTTTGGTATTGACTCAAAGATGAGTCACTTAATATATAAAAAGGATGAAGGCATGAGAATAAAGGCAGGGTTGTACTTATTATTGGTGATGATCTCTTTTACCAGTTGGGCATCAGAGCGTGGTGAATTAGCTTGGGATCTGGTAGAGCAGGGGGCGTTATTGATCGATGTTCGAACCCCTAGCGAATTTAATCAAGGACATTTAGATGGGGCAGCAAACCTTCCTTTAGATACCATCAATACAGCCTTTTCTGATATAGACAAACAAACGCCAATTGTTGTTTATTGCCGTAGCGGAAACCGTTCAGGTCAAGCGATGAGTTATTTAAAAAAAGCAGGGTTTACTCAGGTGTATAACGGAGGAAGTTTGGATGAAATGGAAGTGTCGCAACCCACTCAATAATAAACGTTTACTCATTAAAGTGATAGGTATATAGAGCACTTCTGCTATTAGCCGGCGCAAAGGTTGAAAAATAATGACGAATAAGCGTATTTTGCTGTCCATTGCTGCAACATATGAGTAATCTTCGTTTCACTTTTAAGACGCGTTTAGACGTCATTATTATTTTAAAGGATTTGTTATGATTTTAGATTTATCGATGTGGATTTGGCTGCCACTTGCGTTGGCGATTGCATTGGCTTTTATTCAGCAAACAAAAGTCAGTTTAGGGTTACTCGGATTAACCTTAGTTGGTGCACTTATAGAACAACGATTAACCGTATCTGGATTAGTCGGTATGCTTGTTGGTTTGTTTGTTGCCTACAGGGCCCCAAGCTTAGAGCGTAAATGGCAGATTGGTGCGTATGCTTTTATCTTTGTTTGGTGTGTGGCTCTTTTTCTGCACTTAATCCCAGGGTTTACGAACGCAAAAGTTTTAGACGCGGTTGTTTCTGGACCACTAAGCATTCCATTTACGATGTATTTGAACCTTGATAAGCCGTTTATCTTCTTTGGTTTGTTATTAGCTTATCCTGCAATATTGGGAAGCAAAGCAACGTTCAATAAAAAAGCGATTCTACTTACCGCTATCCCATTATTTAGTTTGTTACCAATGGCATGGGGATTAGGTGCATTAAAGCCTGAATTCAGCCTGCCAAGTTGGTGGTGGTTATTTGCGTTAAACAATTTATTACTCACCTGCGTTGCAGAAGAAGCCTTCTTCCGTGGCTTTGTTCAACAATCATTAAGTAAGCGTTTTGGTTGGATAGTTGGCATCGCCATCGCCAGTGTTTTGTTTGGCTTAGCTCACATTGGCGGCGGTTTACTCTTGGTTGCTTTTGCTACGCTAGCGGGTGTTGGTTACGGCTTAGCTTTCCATTACAGCTCACGCTTGTGGGTTGCCGTGTTATTCCACTTCTTGTTCAATTTCTTCCATTTGGTGTTTTTTACGTATCCGATGATGAAGTAGGTTTATTTATAATAAATGTGGTAAAGGTCTGTTTTATAAATAGCAATATAGGTAAAGTTATTAGGACATGAAATGTAAGGGAAAGTCAGTAAATATTACGATGTTTTACTTACTGACTTTTGTTTTAAATTGAGTTATTGCAGTGTTTTTTAATCATTTAGTTTGAAGGCTTGTTTGTAATAGATCTTAGCCTTTTAATAATGAGGTCAGATAGAATAGGGATGAAGTATGTCTGTTGAATTTTATGTAGATAAATTCCGTAACCTTAATATGAACAGTAAAAATGGACATAGAAGTCCACATAAAGTTTGCATGTTACTAGCTGTAATGGATTTGATTAGAGCTGGTTATATCCATGAAAATAGAATTGAATTGACTGTAATATTAAAAGAGCGTTTTAGTTATTTTTTTAATGAACGTAAACAAAGCCAAGATAAAGACACACCAGAAAATCCTTTCTTTCACCTTAAAAGTGAAGGCTTTTGGCATTTATCTTACAAGGCTGATATTGATGATTCTTTGGTTAAACGATATTCAAGTAAAGCAATAGATTATGCTTATCTAGATGATGAGTTATTTGATTATTTCAAGAGCCCAATTATTGCGAATGATTGCAAAGATGCATTAATCGAAAACTTGTCTGATTTATCTGATCTTTATGTTCAATGGCTTCTGGATGTAGGAAAATCTGAGAAAACAGCTAAAAATTATTCTCAAGCAATTAAAGGGTCGATTTCTAATTGGATGATACAAGAAAGCCTTATTACGGAGCCGTTAACTGAAGTTAAATCTTTTCGTGAGTTTTGCCGCCTTTCTCAAAGTGCCCGTTCATTAGAAAAATTCAAAGAATTTAATGAAAGGGGTAATAGTATGTATAGCGCAGCATTAAATTCATACCAACGTTTTCTTTCCGATTTATCGCATGTAGATATACAAGCGGATATACAAGGTATTGTTGTAGACAATAAACTTAATCAAACTGAAAAATCAATTATGATTAATGCTCGCATGGGGCAGGGAACATTCAGAAAACAATTAATTGAAATGTGGAAGGGTTGTTCCATCACTGGTTACAAGAATACGCAAATGTTAGTGGCTTCTCATATCAAACCATGGCGAGAGGCTAATAATGAAGAGCGCTTAGATAAATATAATGGTTTGTTGTTGCTTGCTAACTTAGATAAAGCTTTTGATCTTGGTTTTATTTCATTTAGAGAGTCGGGTGAATTATTGATTTCTAGTCAACTCGAAGCTCCGGAAGTTTTAGGGTTAAAAGAAGGAATGGCTTTCAGTGTGCATCATCACCATCACAAATATTTAGCTCATCATCGTGCGATATTGTTTAAAGGTTTATAAATTATTTATTTAACGAGTATGATATTTAACCATTTTTCATTTATTCTGTTTGCTCTAAGATCTTCGGTTATCCACGTTTTTTTTATTGAAATAGGGAGATTAACTAATAGATCATTAAGTATTGTTTCATTTAAATTAGTGAAATGACGACCATTGTGTTCCATTTCGTTATGACCATATTTAAATGAACAGTAAAAAATACCATCATCTTTTAGGTATTGAGCAAGGTGAAATAATGTCTCTTTTAATTGTTTCATAGGAACATGCAATAAAGATGCACATGCCCAGATGCCGTCTTGGCTTTTTGGGGTTATTGAAAAGTTTAGAAATGTCGAATGCTGAATGGGATGATTGCTTAAATCCATTGCTAGGTGTACTAACTGCTCACTAGCATCAAAGGAAGTGACAGAGTAACCATGATCTAAAAAATATTTAGTATCACGACCAGAGCCACATCCTGCATCTATAATATGGGCTTTTTCAGGTAAGAGAGAGAGGAAGTTATCATAAATAGAAGACATATTTATGCTTACTGTATTGTCAAAAAAATCTTGTGCATTTCTATTGTAATAAGTGTAAGTCATATCATTTATTCTATTCGGCTTATAATTCCCTAAATAGTACCAATAATTACTTTCATGGTAAGTGCTTATCTCTCATTTTCCCTTTCAAGTTATTTAGCATCATTATTTTTATTGCTGAATTAGGCTGGTTAATCACAAAACTAACTGTAGTTAATTATGTTATTAAGTTAACAGTAAAATGCAAAGTGTGATATGCATTGTAAATATTTAGCTTTGTCACCATTCATTTTACGTATGAAATGCTACATAATGGACCAGTTAAGAAATCAGTTTATCAACTGGTTTACAATAATAAGCTCAAATAATAAATAGGTACACAAAGTACCAATGAGCGCTAGGTGACACGGTTAAATAGATAAAGGGATTCATATGTTTGAAACTCAAAGCATTTTTATGGTGTTTATGGAATGTTTAATTGTTGGGTTAGCCATTGTGTTAATTCCTATGGCAATAAATACGTTCCGTACATTGAGAGAAAAAGAATAGCGTTCTTGTTTTATCGGGCCATTTATTGTTAATTTATTTTTAGTAACCGTAAATGGCTTCGTTCCTTTTAAAATGGATTCAAAATTGAGTGTGTTCATCAGCTAGGTCTTATACACTTAGCGCCTATACGATGTTGCTCTATTTAGGAAACCCATGTCTCATTACTCTCTTATTGATATTCCTTTTAACCTCAGACATGTCTGTTGGTTTTGTGGGGAGCCTTCATTTGATTTACTTTCTTTTCCAAAAGCGACGCATCAGATCCGTCAAATTACCCATCAAGGGATAGAGCTTCCTGCATGTAAAGAATGCTTATCACTGCCGGCGGCGGGTGTGTCTGAATCTATTTGGTCGTTTAGAGATAAGATAAAACATGATCTTATGAACAAATACGCGAAGCATTTAGGTATTGGCTTACAGTGGACAGAGGCAGAACTGGCGGAATCAGAATTTGATGGGGCAATTCTAGAAGGCTTTGGTAAAAGTGCATGGCCTATGTATGAAATTGCCAAAGCGCGAGTAGAGTACACTGGTTGGGATCTTACCATTGATAATGAAGCATTAGATGGCTATGACGAAAGCAGTGGCTATGAGTTTGATGGTATCCGCTATTTAAGCATTCAAACCTGTATTGAGCATCACGTAAAAGCATTGTCTTTGGATTTGGTGTTATTAGAGACGCTTGTTGAAATAGTGGGGTCTGATCGTTTTGGTTACGCATTAAAAATAGCGAAATTTAACCGAGAGATCTCAAGTCGAGATCGTAACACCATCATTAATGAAATTTTAACCCAAGAGCAAGATAAGCTTGATATTCAAGAGTTAGAGCAGCTAAAACAAACCACACACACATTACCTTTAGTGCCTGTTTCTATTGATGGATCAATCGCACAGCCCGAGGCGATTGAATGGGCGATTAAAAATAACTGTGTCAGTTTGGCTCTATTGATTGAGCAAGAAGATGAATTTTTTGATGAGTTTGAACATTTAGGTGGGCCAATGGCCTTTGCTTTGTTTGATGGTTTACAGCTTTATTTGAATGCGAGAGCGAATACTCAGTGGATTCAAGACAATGATCCAAATGCCGAGCTTTGGAATGAATACGTAAATCGTTAAAACAACATGGCCTCTGTTTTTAGCAGAGGCCATCTGTATTACTTAACCGATGAAACGTAAATTATGCCCAAAATATGGAGGCAAATGCCGTTAACACAACGATACAAACAAGGTTGAGATAAATACCCACGCGCATCATTTCAGATTGTTTTATATGACCAGAGCCAAATACGATGGCATTGGGAGGAGTGGCAACGGGCAGCATAAAGGCACAAGACGCTGATATAGCAATCATCGCAGAAAGCACGACAGGTGAAATACCAAGGACTTCAGCGACGCCTGAAAACACGGGAATTAAGAGCGCAGCACTGGCCGTATTACTGGCAAATTCAGTTAAGAACACCACAAACGCGGCAACCGTTAAAATAGTAAAAAAGATACCCGCTTGAGATAAAATGTCACTTAAGCTATGAGCTAAGAAAGCACTGGTTCCTGTTGCTTTTAGGATGTTACTTAAACAAATACCACCTCCAAATAACAACAATACGCCCCAATCGGTTGTTTTCTCAATGTCTTTCCATTCTACAACGCGAGCAAAACCGACCAAAATTATCGCTAATAAAGCGACTAACGTATCGAACTTTGCAAAACCACCGAGCATGGCGTTGATTGGCTTACTAAATACCCAAAGGATAACGGTTAATGAGAAAATCATTAATGTCACTACTTTGCCTTTATCCCAAGCGATTGGCGCATGGTTTAGTTGGAACACTTCGTTTAGGTTTGGTTTTAATAGAAAGTACAACAGACCAACCGTGATCGGTAATAGAACCAGCGTGACTGGCACACCAAAGGCCATCCATTCCGTAAAACTTAACCCCACTTCTGCCGCGGCAATCGCGTTTGGTGGGCTACCAACGATGGTTGCAATGCCACCGATACTGGCACAATAAGCGATACCAAGCAGGACGAACACATACGTATTGTGACCTGTTTTAGAATTTACTTTATTCAATACACCCAGCACGAGTGGCAGCATCATGGCTGTGGTTGCTGTGTTGCTTATCCACATTGATAAACCGGCCGTTACCCCAAACAGCATAAAGACGGCGGTGCTCATTTTTCCCTTTGCTAATACAAGAACTTTATCTGCAATGGCTTTATCTAATTCTTGTCTGTGTAATGCGGCTGCAAGAGCGAACCCGCCTAAGAATAAAAAGATAATTGGGTTCGAAAAATTACTCAAGGCTTTGCCTGTATCAAAGATCCCAAAAGCCACGGCAAGTACAGGGACAAGAAGGGCGGTAATACTCACATGCAGTGCTTCTGTGAGCCATAGAATAGCGACAAAGACTAAGATGCTTAATCCAAGCACAACCTCTCGTTCAAAAGGTAAGAAATTATAGAGAAGAGCAAAAAGAATAACGTCGAAGAGAATGATCAGACTGTTTTTATTCAGGAACCATTCCGTGGTATTGGTGGGTAAAGGTATGTTTTCGTTTTTGTGCATGTTGAGCTCCATTCTGACGATGAATTGTTTCTGGTGACCAAGAATTCCCTGATGAGCACAGTTTCTAGATCGATAGTTATTGACTAACTTTGGTTGCTATTGTCACAGAATAGTAACCTTAGTAAATAAGAGGTTATGGGGTTTGTCGTTTTGATCGTTTCTGTAATTTCATAAGTATGCTTTCATTCACACTTTAAACATAATTAGGTACAAGGTTGTTGCTTTTATGTTAACTGTAAATTTGTTAATAAAGTTAACAAATTTACTCCTGTATCAACCTTGGTACTTGACGTCTAGGTATTGAGTCACATTGTTAATCGTTGAATAATTAATTGTTATTGATTGGTTTTTTTAATGTATGTTGAATTTGGT
The DNA here is from genome assembly GCF_001691055.1 of Aliivibrio logei. Lineage (NCBI taxonomy): Bacteria > Pseudomonadati > Pseudomonadota > Gammaproteobacteria > Vibrionales > Vibrionaceae > Aliivibrio > Aliivibrio logei. The sequence continues at coordinate 156,914 of NZ_MAJU01000009.1, read as the reverse complement.
ATTGATGTGAATATTGGATTTTTTCTTTATTTACAACAAGTTACATTTATTTCTTTTGTGATTTGACTTCCATTTTATATCGATGTTTATCGTGTTGATTTGGACTTTAGACTACATTCCATCACTCACGCAGTAGGCTTGTTGATATAAATAATAAATAACAATGCCTTATTTTACGTTTCTGGTTGTGGTAAATGGATTCGGTTTGATTTGTATGAATATTGAACAATGTTCATCCTTGGCTGTGTGATATGAACAATATAATTATAATTTTAAGGAATAAATGATGAATAAATGCTCAACGAAAACACTACTTGCACTGTCATTGATTGCTGCTAGTTCAGGTGTTGCTGCTCATGGTTACGTATCAGAAACAAATGATGGTATTGCGGGATCTCGTGCTGCGCTATGTAAGTATCCGACGTCTGATACTCAAGAAAAAAACACAAATTGTGGTTCTGTTCAGTGGGAACCACAAAGTGTTGAAGGCGATGAGGGCTTCCCTGAATCCGGTCCTGCTGATGGCCAAATTGCAAGTGCGGGTCTATCGCAGTTTTCAGAATTAAATGAACAAACGTCTGATCGTTGGGTAAAGCGACCGATTACTGCTGGGAAACAAACGTTTGAATGGACATTTAGAGCAAACCACGTAACAAAAACGTGGACGTATTACATGACAAAGCAGAACTGGAATCAAAATGCCGTGTTAACGCGTGACTCTTTTGATCTGACGCCATTTTGTGAACTTGGCTATAACATGAACCAACCACCACTTGCGCCAGAAACCTTTTCTCATGAGTGTGTGGTTCCTGAGCGTGAAGGTTATCAAGTTATCTTAGCGGTTTGGGATGTTGGTGATACATCAAAAGCATTTTATAACGTGATTGATGTGAAATTTAATGGCGACGGTGGTGTGGTTGATCCAACTTGGACTCAAGGTGGTCAAATTAACCCAACTCGTGATTTAAACGTCGGTGATGAGGCTTACACACGTGTATTTGATACATCAGGTGAGAACTCTGCATTATCAACACGTTTGGTTATTGATAACGCAACACAAGGTCAAGCAAATAACTGGACTTATGCGTTAGCAACTAAGATCAATAAAGAGCAAGAAAACATTGGTGCAGGTCAATTGAATGATAAAGGTGAATTCTCACCTAGTTTTGGTCCAAATCCAGTGTATTTGAAATCAGGCAGCGGTTTAAATAACGTAGAAATTGGTTACCAAATTGAAGCGCCAGAACCAAGCTATGAGCTAAATGTTCAAGGCTTAGAACCTATGTATACGATTGGTGAAGAAGCGACAGAGTTAGATCTTACGCTTGCGGCTACTGGTGATATGAATGTGGAACTAACGGTATATAACCATGCGAAAGAAGCGTTAGCGAATACCGTGGTTGATATGAAAGACGGTGATGTTGAGCCGGTAGTTATGACGTTGTCTAAGTCAGAAGAAGGTCATCACATGCTTGTTTCTCGTATCAAAAATACGGAAGGCGAGTTAATCGAGCAAACTACGGCTGATTTCCATCTGATGGAAGCGCAAACACCACCTCCAGCGGGTGATTATGAGTTTGTGTTCCCTGAAAATGTAAAAAACTACACAGCAGGTACTAAAGTATTAGCTGAAGACGGTGCTATCTACCAATGTAAACCATTCCCATATTCTGGCTACTGTGTTCAGTGGACAGAAACTGCGACGAATTTTGCACCAGGTGTTGGCTCTGATTGGGCAATGGCTTGGGATAAAATCTAACCAAAGTCTGTAAATTAATTGGCCATATCGTTTGGTATGGCTAATTTTTCAAAGAGGTTATATGAATTTACCAACTTCTTATGATCGTTTTAGCCAAATATTGCATTGGGTAATGGCTACCATCATCATTTACGCCACAATTGCAGGCTATGTGATGCATTTAGTTATTAATAATTATCCAGTCGTTTTTTATGTGTTATCAATCATTAATATGTCATTGGCAACGATTGGAACCCTACTGTTTATTATTCGATGGTTTTGGTCTTATTTCCGGCCAGCAATAAAAGAAGTCGATCATAAGAGCGCAATAGAAGCGAATGTTGCTGGCTTTATGCATGCATTGTTGTATTTCTTAATGTTTGTTGTTTTTGTTTCTGGCTTTTTGATGTTAGAACATCCGTACACATTTTTCTGGTTATTTGATGTCAATAATGTGGTTGAAAATCTTGCCATTAATCAATTCTTTTTTATGATTCATCGAGCTGGGTGTGCTTTATTAGGCTTGAGTGTGATTATTCATGTTGCAGCGGCTTGTCATCATCACTTTATCCGAAAAAATCGATTACTGGATAGAATGACGAAATACAAAGAGCAATCTTAAATAAGTAAAGAGTATTAATTTAAGGGCTTTCTAACCATGGAGGCCCTTTGTTATGTAAGCACATATTCACATCCCGACGAATAAAAGAGATTCATTGGTTGTGCAGGGCAAAAGATGAGGGGTTATTTTACTCGAATCAGTCGATGCTCGACGTTATTAAGCATTAAAACAATCACTTGTGAACGTTTCATTATATCCACTTTTTCTATCATTTCCGCGCTGTATTTTCTTTTTACCATCCATTGCATTGGTTCTTCAAAGTTATCTTCATTAATAACAAAAGATTCATCATTTAGAGTGCCTTCATGAATGTTAATGATCCAAATTCGTGATTGAAATTCAATGACTTCACCAATAGCCGTTTTGATTTGAGTGAGGGTATTAGTAACGGAACGACGAAAACTCATAAGATCTCTTTGATTAATAATGACAAGGGCAAGAACGTTGAGGGGTAGAGTAGCGACAAAGAAAGTAGGGTACAATAGGCTATTATTAGTAAAATGAGATCATGAGTACAAACCATGACTAAATTGCGATATTTAAAAGGGTATCCTGAGCATATTCTGGCACAGATTGAGCTGATGATAGATAACGGAAAGTTAGCCGAGTGGGTAAAAAATAAATACCCGACGATGCATGACATTACCTCAGAGAAAGCCTTATTTGAATACACTCAAGCTTTCAAAAACAAATACATTAAGAAATCATCCCCCTTAAGTAAAGTGGTGTACGATCCTAAAATACACATTGTCAATAATGCGTTGGGTTTGCATACGTTTGTTTCTCGCATTCACGGTAATAAGCTGAAAGCAAAAAATGAAATCCGCATCTCAAGTGTGTTCCGTAAGGCGCCTGAACCATTGCTACGTATGCTTGTGGTTCATGAATTAGCGCACATCAAAGAGAAAGCCCACAACAAAGCCTTTTACGCGCTGTGTTGTCATATGGAACCTGAGTATCATCAATTAGAGTTTGATGCGCGTTTGTATTTAACTTATTTAGAAACGATATAGCGTCTATTTATCGATGCCCTGTTCTTTGCGCTCTTCTTCGCATTCGTAAGAGGCCATTTCAAACTCACGGCATATCCACGGTCGGTTTTCATAAATAGTACACATTAGGGTGTCGCGATCGACAGCGGCACACCAACCATCTTCTAAGCGTAACATCACTTCACTTCCCCATTCATCACGGTCTATGTAGGCTTCTGGTACGCCAGTGTCTGTAATGATCATCACCTCTAACTTACAACAACAAGCTTGGCAATTTTCACAAGTAATACCAGATCCTGTATTTAATGATGCTGTAGTTAATAGAGATTCTGTAGGAGAAGATTCAGTTAGAACAGTAATGTCGATTGAGTTGATGGTCATAATTATCGTGATTGTAAGCAATATTGTGACTAGGGTAACTCACCAAGACCGATATCACGAATAATAAAAAGAAAACACCGCGAATAATTAAATTAACAAGGGGTAAGAATTGCTGAAATGGTCGAAGATTGGCAGTGGAAAAATGAGAGAAAACGCGTGTCTTTTTATCAAGGGTAGAACTTTAAATGTAGTCCAACTGATACTATTAAAGATAGTCTTTTTTATAAAAGAAATCACAAATAATGGTTAGCTCACAAAATAGAATAAACAGACTTACCAAGCAGACACTCCTTTGCTAAACATACGACTGAAAGGTATGGATTTAGGAGGTTATTATGTCTATTAATTCTATTGATCACGGTGATATCACCGAAATGAAAGGCAAGTATGATTACGATATTGCCGATGAAGTAGTAACAAATATTACAGAGTGTCAGAAAAAAACAGCAGCACGTCGTCGCATTGAAGCAATGCGAGAAATTCGAGAGAGTGGTCTTACGCTTGCAGAAGCGAAAGACTTAGGCCTTATTCATTAATTTTTGATTTCTACCTTCATACCTTCATTGTTTTATCATTAATGCGCACCAGTTTTAATTGGAGCGCATTTTTATTGTGTCGTTATTAGCACCCACTGCTTTTAATAGTAAAGCTTGGCGTTGGAGTAGATGGTGTTGCTTGCTCATAACGGAAATAACATTGTGAGCTCTCAAGCTCATCAATCGAGTTTGCAAAGCCAATATATAATGCGTCGTTATTCGTATTTTTTGACTCTGAAACGAGCAATTTACCTTGAAGATTCAGTGAGGTTACCACTGACGTACTGTCTAAATGACCTAACACTAATATTGGCTCATTGATGTCCTGTAACCCGTTTTGATTTAAATCTAAAAAGTAACGGTCAGTCGTGCCAATTTGTACCGCATATCCTTGATTGTATTGTTCATGTGCAATTTTATCTGCGTGCTCTGTAGCGTCTTTAACGCCATTAATGACTCTTAGTTTTGCATTGTGTTGAATATTGAGTAAGAAAGGCGTGGCAGCAAGACCTAGTATCACTAAAGTAATAACTACAATGATTAACTCTGTAGAAGTGAATTTTTTATTGTTTTTCATAAAAGAGCGACTCATTAACCTAAATGTATATTTAGTATTAGCTATGTAATGGTTACATAAAAATTGATGTAAATTGCAAACATATCGACCTGCATTAATCGCAGGTAGGGTGCTGATTTTATATCATTAGTTGATAAAATACACATTAACTTTATAAGTATCCTAAATAATTGCAGGAATTACGCGCAAATGAGACAATTTTAACGTGTTGATTACGGATGATTTTTTAATGCTAGAAAATAGTAAGGCAAGAGATTAAACTTAGGCGGTGATTAATTAAATGAGCTTGTTATGAAAAACCTGTCGTTGTTGCCTCCAAAAGAAAAAAATAAAATCGAATTAGATAAGCAAGCTGCGTTCTTTGTTTGGAAGGTAAAAAATGCAAAAGCAGGTCCTGACCTTTGGGTAACCGAGGCGGGTAAGCTTGAAGATGAGTCAGAACGTCTATTTTTTCAGCAATCTATTGAAAAATACAAGTCAAAAATGGGCGTAGCGTAAAGGTTCCTTGATCTTTAGTAGCGCACCATATCTGTAATTTGGTAGAATCCCGCCATAATTTAAAGTCCATAAACAAAAAAGAGAGAACTCCGATGGGAAGAAGTTTTGAAGTGCGCAAGTCTTCAATGGCTAAAACACAAGGCGCAAAAATCAAAGTTTATTCTAAATACGGTAAAGAAATTTACATGTGTGCTAAGAATGGCGGTCCTGATCCAGACATGAACTTGTCTCTAAAACATCTTATTTCGAAAGCGAAAAAAGATCAGGTTCCTACACACATTATTGATAAAGCAATCGACAAAGCAAATGGCGGTGGTGGTGAAGATTACCAACACGCACGTTATGAAGGTTTTGCGCCAGGCGGCGCAAGCGTAATCGTTGATTGTTTAACAGACAATGGCAACCGTACTTTCCAAGACGTTCGTCAATGTTTTGTTAAAACAGGCGCTAAAATTGGTAGCCCTGGTACAAGTTCTCACATGTTTGATCACCAAGCTGTATTCCAGTTTAAAGGTGAAGATGAAGAAGCAGTACTTGAAGCATTAATGATGCAAGATGTTGATGTCACTGACATTGAACTTGAAGATGGCGTGATCACCGTATTTGCACCAAACACTGAGTTCTTTAAAGTGAAAACAGCACTGGCTGCTGAATACCCTGATCTAGTGGTCGATGTGGAAGAAATTACGTTTGTTCCTCAAAACCCAATGGAAATAACGGGTGAAGATGCTGAGAAATTCCAAAAATTCTTAGATCTATTAGACGATTGTGATGACGTTCAACAAGTTTATCATAACGCGGAATTAGAAGATTAATTGACACTGCTCAATTAGCCTCATAAAAACCGAGTAGAAGTACTCGGTTTTTTTATAGCCTTAATTTATTCAGCCAATTATACGGTTTGAATAAATTAAGGTTTTATTGGTTACAGTAATCAAAGATTGAGTAATCTCTCAGTTACTGTATCCTACAGCGCTCGCAGTTTTGCGCTTAATGATCATTATTAGAGAAAATTTTAGTATGGGTTTTACCTCTCTGGGCTTATCTGCCCCTATTTTAAAAGCTGTAGAAGCTCAAGGTTACAGCACGCCTTCACCAATCCAATTACAAGCGATTCCAGCGGTAATTGAAGGGAAGGACGTTATGGCGGCGGCTCAAACAGGAACAGGTAAAACAGCAGGCTTTACACTTCCTCTTCTTGAGCGTTTATCAAAAGGTCAAAAACTTAAGTTTAACCAAGTTCGTGCATTAATCTTAACACCAACTCGTGAGCTTGCAGCGCAAGTACATGAAAGTGTTGAAAAATACAGTGTGAATCTTCCACTGACTTCTGATGTCGTATTTGGTGGCGTTAAAGCAAACCCACAAATGCAACGCCTTCGTAAAGGTGTTGATGTATTGGTTGCAACCCCTGGCCGTTTGTTGGATCTTGCGAATCAAAACGCAATTAAATTCGATCAACTGGAAATTTTAGTATTGGATGAAGCTGACCGTATGTTAGATATGGGCTTTATTCACGACATTAAAAAGATCTTAAATAAATTACCTAAGAACCGTCAAAATCTACTTTTCTCTGCGACGTTCTCTGATGAGATCCGTCAGTTAGCAAAAGGGCTTGTAAATAACCCCGTTGAGATTTCAGTAGCAACGCGTAACACAACAGCAGAAACGGTTGAACAATCAGTTTATGTTGTAGACAAAACGAAAAAAGCGCGTGTTCTTACTAAGCTAATTAAAGACAATGACTGGAAACAAGTATTGGTTTTCAGCAAAACTAAACATGGTGCAAACCGTTTAGCGAAGACTCTTGAAGAGAAAGGCATTAGCTCTGCGGCTATCCATGGCAATAAGAGCCAAGGTGCACGTACGAAAGCATTAGCTAACTTCAAGAGCGGTCAAGTTCGTGTATTAGTAGCGACAGACATTGCTGCTCGTGGTTTGGATATCGAGCAATTACCACAAGTTATCAACGTTGACTTACCAAAAGTGCCTGAAGATTACGTTCACCGTATTGGCCGTACTGGTCGTGCTGGCGCAACGGGTAAAGCAATCTCTTTTGTGAGTGAAGATGAAGCAAGTGAATTGTTCGCGATTGAACGTCTAATTCAAAAAATCTTACCTCGTCATGTTCTTGAAGGTTTTGAACCTGAAATGAAAGTACCTGAGTCAAGATTGGATTCTCGCCCAATAAAAGCGAAAAAACCAAAGAAAACACAGGCGCCACGTGTAGAGCATAAAGATGGTCAACGTTCAGGTGAAAACCGCAGTGGCCATAAGCAAGGCGCTAAACCGGCTCCAAGACGTAACACTGAGAATAAAGAAGGTGGCGCTGCTAAGAAAGAGGGCGGTAATGCTAAGAAACGTCCTACTGATGGTGGTAAACCTAGATCGAAAGGCAATGGTGAAAACCGCGGTAATGGCAGTAACTTTGGTAGTGGTAAACCAAAATTAGATGCGACAAAACCGCGTCGTCAAGGTCCACGCCCTGCACGTAAGCCAGTAGCTCAATAATTATCTAACAGATAATGCCTGATTCAAAAAACCAGCTAATACGTTAGCTGGTTTTTTTTGTTTTGAATAACTCAATATGTCACCTTGATATTTTATAGTTCATCATGCTGTGTCTATTTATTAAACCAACGCCTCTAGTTAGTGTGATGTGAGTCATATTTTATAAATAAATTTTATTCACATTAAGAATGTGTATCATTTTTGATACGGGCATCAAACGGGTAAATGATTCATGTTGATGTAAATGTTATTAATGTACCTTGTTAACATTGTTCGTAGTTGTGAATGTTTGCAGGTGATAATGAGGGTAAAAAATATTGTTTCAGTAGGGTCGCTATTATTGCTTGGCGTGGCTCTAGCTTGTTCTGTTACTTATGTGGTTAAAAGTAACAATAAGCAAAGTAAACTAATAGAAAGTGATTTAGAGTTTAACGCCAATTTTGTTTCTGTTTGGCTTAAAACCGCATTTTATCATTCAAATGATGTACTACATCAACTCTCGGATACATTAGAGCAAGATGGGTTTGCAACGTTGCCTCTGTCTGCTAAATCTTATCAAGAACAAAGTGGAGTGTTTGAGTTTCAGTATGAAACGCTGATTAATGCAATTCATGTTTTTGTGGTTAATAAAAATTGTATTTTATTGAATACAAAAACGATTGGTGGCGTTGATCTTTCTTCTCGAGAGTATTGTCAAATATTAAAGCAAAATGATGAAAATATTGAATCAGTCATTACCTCCCCTTTCAAAGACATCTTGAATCGTAATGTGATTGTTCAAGGGGTTAAAATCACGGATGAAAATAATAACTTTGCAGGTGTTGTTGGGATATTAACGGATTTCACTTTTTTTAATCAGTCTCTGAAAAATGTTAAATTATCAGAGAATTCAACAATTTCTATTTTGAGCAGTGATTTCACGGTATTAGCCTCTTCTGCACCGCAATATTTACCTATTGGCGAAAAAATAGATTTTTCTTATATCCCTAAAAATAAAATCAAAGGATTAAAATACGATCAAAAAGTGATGTTTGATTCCGCTAAAACATATAATGGTGAACATCAAGGTGTTTTAGTGAAAAAGGTATCGGATTTACCTTTTATGATATTGGTGACTAAAGCAAAGTATTATTGGTTTACTCCTCTTTATATCACTGTTTTTATTGTGTCTGTGCTAATGATCCTCTTATCTTTTCTTCTTTTTAAAAATGCGTATTATTTTCAGACACTACTATATCAAGCTGAGCATTATTCTAAATTAGCGCTTTATGATGAATTAACTGGGGTATGCAATCGTCGTTGTTTTGAAAAGGTCATGTCATCTTTTATAGAGAAATATAAAGATGAAGGCGTCGTATTTTCGTTAGTAATTTTTGATATCGATTTTTTCAAAGAGATTAATGATACGCATGGGCATGATAGGGGTGATGAAGTTCTTAGGGTATTCAGTAAAACGTGTTCTAGTGTTATGTCACCAGAGGATATTTTTGCCCGTTTAGGTGGGGATGAGTTTGTGATGATAATGGCAAACAAAACAAGCCAAGAAGCGGCACTTATTATGACTGAACTGTTACATGAAATTCGAAGATTATCAGTCATTACTTCAAAGGGGGAATTGAAGATATCGAGCAGCATTGGTATTACACAAAGTAAAACAAAGAACGATGATTTTTCTGTTTTATTAGAGCGCGCGGATAAAGCACTTTATCAAGTAAAAAGAAGTGGTCGAAATGGCGTCGTCGTCAGATAATCCATTTATGTTTCTTTATTGAGAGTGCATGTTTCGTAAACTATACACATGGAAAATTAAAGTAAAGATTCTCTTGTTGATGTAACTGTTATTAGTGTAGCGTTATCCATAAGTGTTATTTAGTTGGTTTTTTACATGAAAGAGAGGACAACGGTTTTTTATAGCTCTATGTTATTTGTGATGTTAATTTCTACGGTATTAATCATTACTATTTCAAATAATTATCAGCAGCATAATAAAAAATTGGAAAGTGAATTAAGGTTTAATGCAAACTTTGTTTCTACGTGGTTAAATTTAGTATACAAGCATTCAAATAACGTTTTAGAAGGGATGGCAACGGATCTTCATAACAATCATTTATTGACTGTTCCTTTGGATCCTACGGTATTAAATGAGCAAAAAAAATTACTCAATATAGAAGCGGAGATGCTTGTTAATGCATCGAATATATTTGCTATTAATAACCGATGTATCTTAGTTAATGCAACTTCAGAGGTAGGTGCTGATCTCTCTTCTCGTGAGTATTGCAAACAAATACAAGAGAGTAATGAACATACTATTTTCACTGATCCGTTCGTGGATTTATTTGGGAAAACAGTTGTTGCTCAAGGGGTTAGAATCACCAATAAATCAGATAAATTTATTGGTATGGTTGGTATTTTAAGCGGGTTAGATTTTTTCTCTAGTGCTTTAAGTACCTTGGATATATCGACAAAATCGTCGGTGTCAATTTTAAGCTCTGATCTTATGGTATTGGCGACCAATAGAACTGAATTACTTAAGATCGGTAGCCGTCCTGTGATTAGTCAAGAGTCGACTGAAATACTTCAAGGATTGGCTGACAATCAAGAGGTGTTTTTTGAAGCGATGAGAAAACACCACGGTTTTAATCAAATGGTGTTTGCAAAAAAAGTACCGGGTTACCCTTTTATTTTAATCGTATCGAAGCCTAAGTATTTTTGGGCTGATTATGCCTATATTTCTATTATTTCTTTTATTTTAGTGATTTCGTTAGTGATTGCGTTATTAATGAAAAATACCTTTTTGTTATCCAAATTACTTTCTCAAAATGATCATTATTTTAAGCTCGCATTGCATGATGAATTAACGGGGATTTTAAATCGCCGAGGATTTGAAAAAAATGCCAAACAGGTACTTGAGTTGGCAAAATCAAATCCAACATCAATTGCTTCGATCTTGTTTGATATTGATTATTTTAAACAGATCAATGATACCTATGGGCATGATAAAGGGGATGAAGTATTACGAAGCTTTACTCAAATATGCCAAGCACACATCACTCACAGCGATGTGTTTGCGAGACTCGGTGGTGATGAGTTTGTCATGCTTTTACCAAACCAAAATGGGCAACAAGCCACGAAATGTATTAATGAGCTGTTAGATAAGATAAGAGCGATACGCGTTGAAACCCCATTAGGATCAATATCGGTATCGAGCAGTATTGGAATTTCAGAGGTACGTTCGCCTAACGAGTCAATTGCTAAGTGGTTAGAAAGGGCAGATAAAGCACTTTATCAAGCGAAAAAACAAGGTCGTAACCGTGTTGTTTTGAGGACTTGATCTTCATTTGTTGATATAAGCCAGGTAAATGTATTTATCTGGCTTTTTTTGTATCAAAGATAGCCTATTTAATTGCGGTTAATACGAGAATTATTTCATTAGAAAAACTAATCCAAATTCGTAAAAAAACTCTCCTGAAATTACATGAATTTAAATTGCTAGGTTTACTGAATAAGACTATTATCTCGCGCCATTAGGGTCGTGATAATAACAAACCGTTTATTTAAATAATTTGTCACAAACCAATTTAACTTATTCTTTTTTCTTATCTATTACTGTTTTTTCTGGAGAGCAGTCATGCAAAAATCTTATTCACTTGGTACCTTCAGCTTTCTGATCGTAATCCTTGTTGCTGTTGGTCAAATGACTCAAACTATGTATGTACCTTCAATTGGGTACATGGCAAGTGAATTCAAAGTAAGTCCAGCATCATTACAAGCAGTAATGGCCGTTTACTTGATCCCTTATGGATTATCTCAGTTTTTTTATGGGCCATTATCTGATCGTTTAGGGCGTCGATTTGTTATCTTATCGGGTCTTGCTCTGTACATTGTTGGTGCACTATTAGCATTATTTGCGCATGACTATACTTATTTCCTTGTTGGTAGTTTTATTCAAGGTTTAGGTATCGGTTCGGCGGGTGTGATGTGTCGTACTGTGCCAAGAGATTGTTTCTCTGGCGCTGAATTACACAAAGCGAACAGTTTAATCAGTATGTGCATGATGTTCTCTCCGTTAATGGCACCAGTGTTAGGCGGTTATTTAACGGAAGCGTTTGGTTGGCGTTCAAGCTATTTATTTTTAGCTTTGTTTAGTATTGCTGTGATGATCATTATGACAACGTCAATGAAAGAGACATTGCCTCTTGAAGTTCGTCGTAAAGAACCGGTATTAAAAAGCTACCGTCATGTATTTTCAGAACATCGCTTTCAGGGGTATTTAATTTGTTTAGTGGCTACGTTTGCGGGTGTTGCCGTGTTTGAAGCCGCTGCAGGGGTGTTACTGGGCGGTAAATTAAAATTACCAGCAACCACCGTGAGTATTTTGTTTATTTTACCTATTCCTGGCTATTTAGCGGGCGCGGGTTTATCGACGGTGATTGCAAAACGTTGGTCTGAGAAAAAATCATTAGACGTTGGTTTGGTGTCTATCGTCTTTGGTTCTGCGATTGTCTTGATCCCTGGGATAATGGGGTTAACCACGGCACTCACTTTAGTTGGTGGCGCGGTGTTGTATTTCTTAGGCGCGGGTATTTTATTTCCTGCTGCGACAACAGGGGCTTTATCTCCTTTTCCACATCATGCAGGAACGGCTGGTGCGTTATTAGGGGGTATGCAAAACCTAGGCGCAGGTTTGACAACAATGGCAGCATCAATGATCCCTGCCAACAGTCAAATGCCTGTGGGGTTGATTATGTTCTTGATGTCGTTATTAGCGATTTATGGTTTGAGAAAAGTACACTCAACACCACCATCAAGCGAAATGCCATTAGCGGTATAAAACTTAACCGTTAAATACACAGTAATAAAAAAGGCCGAGTAGATACTATCTACTCGGCCTTTTTTGTATGTAACGTCAGCTAAGCGATTTATCACGTTAGCTGATGTTACTCTTTATTTGTATGTGGCATTAACCGCGCATGCGGCTTACACGGAACGTACGGCCTTTCATTTTGCCTGTTTCTAGTTTCTGTAGTGCAGCCTTTGCAATTGAAGTATGAACAGCAACATAAGCATGGAAATCAAATACATTGATTTTACCTACTTGCTTGCCATCAACACCGTCTTTACCGGTAAGTGCACCAAGAATGTCGCCTGGGCGTAATTTGTTTTTCTTACCGCCGTCGATCCAAAGCGTGATCATTTCAGGGAAATGAGGTTGTTCGCTTAGGTGATCTTCGCTAGGTAATGGCTCATCATTAAGAGTTAAGCTCATGTAATCTTCGATTTGAGCAAAGCTGTTTGTTTCTTTATTGTTGAACAAGCTTAATGCGATGCCTTTTTTACCAGCACGGCCAGTACGACCGATACGGTGAACGTGAACTTCAGGATCACGAGACAACTCAAAGTTGATCACTGCATCTAGAGAGTCAATATCAAGACCACGAGCCGCAACGTCGGTTGCAACTAGGATAGAGGTACTCTTGTTAGCAAAACGAACCAATGCTTTATCACGATCACGTTGCTCTAAATCACCGTGAAGTGCTGTCACACTGAAATCGAAATGACGAAGTTCATCAGCGACTTCTTGAGTAACACGTTTTGTATTACAGAAGATAACCGTTGATTCAGGACGGTGCTTAAGCAATAAGATTTGAAGTGCTTTTAAACGGTCTTCAAAATCGTCGACTTTGTAGAAGTGTTGTGTAATCGACGTTTCTTCCGTTTTATCTTCTGCTTTCGTCATGATTGGGTTATTCATGATGCGATCGGCAATTGATTTAATTTGCGGTGGGAACGTTGCACTGAACAATAAGTTTTGACGTTTAGCTGGTGCGTGATCCAATACTAGGTCAATCGCGTCTTGGAAGCCCATTTCTAGCATGCGGTCCGCTTCATCCAATACGAACGTATTTAGATTGTCTAGGTTTAAATAACCTTTACGAAGATGCTCTTCAACACGACCAGGGGTACCCACAATAATGTGTGCACCGTGCTCAAGCGATCCAATTTGTGGACCAAATGGAACACCACCACATAAAGTCAGTACTTTAATGTTATGGATAGAACGAGCAAGTTTTCGGATTTCTACCGCAACTTGGTCAGCCAATTCACGTGTTGGACATAATACTAATGATTGAACACGAAAACGCTTTACGTCTAAGTTCGCAAGTAAGCCAAGACCAAATGCTGCTGTTTTACCTGACCCTGTTTTTCCTTGGGCAATGACATCTTTCCCTTCCAACATGAATGGTAAGCTTTGAGCTTGAATTGGGGTCATCTCTGTATAGCCTAAAGTGTCTAGGTTTTGCAGAAGAGATGGGTTCAGATTAAGTGATGAGAAAGATGTTTGGTTCAAGGTGATTTCCTATAAAACAAGTAGGGGTAAAGTAATAATTACCTAGTGGATGGGAGAGTAATAAGAAGAGGGCTAAAAAGCAAGGGAGATCACATTTTATGTCGCTATAAAAAAATCAACTGTATAAGATTCATTACTTTAGAAAGGCTTAAAATTTGGCCATTGATTTTACAAATTATTATCCTATGTTATATTCCCGCTTGAAATGGAATGGCTGTCACAAAAATAGGAAAGGTATGAGGAAGAGAAGTGCATTTTTTTATAGCTCATTGATCATTGGATTTCTTATTTTTTTCCTTTCTGCATCCTATATTTATAGCGCGTATCAAAGTGACCGCAACCGAGTGATTGATCGTTTGCAATTTAATGCCAGTTTTGTTGATTTGTGGCTGACTAAATCTTTCCATGATTCGTCTTTAGTCTTAAAGGATATGGTTGAGGACCTTTCTTCTGGAGGGCTTCATTCTGCTGATCGAAATAATGAAAAATATCAGCAAGAACTTGATTACCTTAGAGAAAAAGAAGATGCACTGCCTAACGCTATTTTAGCTTTTATTATTGATGAGAATTGTATATTAACGCACAGTAAAACACTGAGTGGCGTTGATGTTTCTCGACGCGAGTATTGCCGGGTTTTTAAGAAAAACAAAGAAAGAACCGAGGTTGTTACTCTGCCTTTAGTCGATCTGGCTGGCCGAGATGTCGTTATTCAAGGCCACAAAATAACCAATGTAAATAACGACTTTTTAGGTATGGTGGGTATTTCGACGAATTTAAGTTTTTTTAATTCGACCATCCGTCATTTGGAATTGCCTTCATCAACAGGGCTCGCGATTTTAAGTTCTAATCTTAAGTTGTTGTCAGCAGTGCCAAAAGGAAGTGAAATTATTGGAAAAAGGCTTAATGTGTCAAAAATCAAACCAGAGGTGTTTGAAACGCTGTATAAAAATGGCGAAGTGGTGTTCAGTTCTGACATATACAACGATGGCACTATTGATACGATTTATGCTCGTAAAATTAAAGATTTGCCTTTCATTATTGTGGTCACCAAGCAGCAAGATTATTGGCGAACCATTGTGTCTTTATCGTTGCTGAGTATTGTGGGCTGTTTTTTCGTCATTATTGCGCTTCTTATGTTTAATTTACATTATGTGAAACGAACAAAAGAACAAAAAGAAAAATACTCCGAGTTAGCGTATAACGATTACCTGACAGGGGTGAATAATCGCCGCTCGTTTGACCTAAAGGGTTCTCAAGTGCTTGCGACTTATCGCCGTAATCGAAAACCATTTTCAATTATTATGTGTGATATTGATAATTTTAAAGAATACAACGATAAGTACGGCCATGAAGTGGGGGATACGATGATCACCTCATTTGCTGAAGCGTGTTTAGCTAACTTGCGTGATTCTGATATTTTAGGCCGTTTTGGCGGCGATGAATTTGTCATTTTGCTTCCAGAACAAAGTCATGAGCAGGCGCATTTTGTTGCTCAAAAGCTGCAAGCGGTGATCCGCAAGATTGCGGTGCCAATTGAAAATATCGAATTAAGTATGACGTGCAGCATGGGCATAAGCACGATCACGGATCCAAAAGTAACGATTCCTGAACTTCTTAGTATTGCCGATGATCGATTGTATGACGCTAAAAAATCGGGACGAGATTGTGTAAAGTGTGATGCAATAGTTAAATCTAATTGATAATCGTTTGCATTATTGCGGTAGGGTGATTATTCTAGCTGCCCTTAAGTTAGTTGGTGTTATGTAGTTCCGCTATGCAGAATAATGAATATTTCGAATCACTGTTTACCCTTTCTAAGCAAGTTACGCCTTATTTATCAGGCCAAGTAGCGGATATCGTGTTATCAGACAGCAACACCGATATTCATATTTCTCATGATAATAGTGAGGTTATTAAAGCGCTTTATGATCGTTTATCAGAAAGCTCAAAAGAAGCCGGTAATGCCTATTGGTTAACGCGCACGTGGGATTTATTGTGTTGGCAACCTATCTACCTTGCTTTCATTTCTGTTTATCAACTTAATGCTATTCCTGATTTCAAAAACATGAGCCAATCGGTCCAGTCTGATTTTATTGCGGGATTTACTTTTCATAACGTCGATCTTACGTTTGGTTCGAGTGATGAGATCATCCCGTTAATAGGAACACAATTAAGCTCATTATTTACGTCATATCGTGAAAGTATGTCTGAATGGACTCGTATTCGCCCCGGCTTTACAAATCACCTTATTGCCGATGGTTTACTCAATTGCATTACCAAACTTCAAGTACATCAACCAACACTATCCAATGAGTATTTATTAGCACAAGCGTTGTTATGGTTAAATGCGTTTGGATTACCAAGTAAGCATTTGGCGAGCTTGAAAGTAGACTTACTAACAAATCAATTAAAATTAGTACGTACGAGTTGTTGCCTTGTTTACAAATGTGAGGGTCGTAAATTATGTGAAGATTGTCCTCGTCATCCAAATAATAAACGCTAATAGGACGATTTTGTGACTTCAGCTATTTGAGGTTTCATAAAAGCAATAGCCATTATCCCTCCTGAAAATAAAACACAAATATAAATTGGATACAGCGGCGACAGTGTCGATGTATAAGCCAATAGCGAAGCAAAGCCATAGCCCAACGTATGTGACATGGAAATGTAACCAGCAACCGCACCTGGATTGCTTGGATCCATCGATGTGGCTTTAGATGTGTATGCGGGCACTAATAAGGCTGCACCACAGGCACTGAGTGCCATCGCGAATCCCAATGTCCAAAGGTTGGAGATTAAGAAGGTGAAAAATCCGGCCAACAAAAATAAAGATCCCAACCGATACATTGTTGAAAGCTGAAGCTTCTTCTTTTTGATGACTAATATCTGTGTGATTAACGTGATAGCGGCACTGATGGTAAGTAATAGGCCAATGGCGTCACTGATTTTATCTGTTGGCCAATCGGTAATGCTTTTTATCAAAGGAGAAAAGCTGTATTGCAATAAAGCAATGGTTAAGCAAAGAGATAAACCGGTGAGTAAATACGGAGCAAGAGTGAGGCTTGGAATTAACGGACGTTTTGTTGTGAGCGTGCCTTCTGGTTTATTTTCTCGATGAGGGGTTGGTAACCACAACGCGCCTAATAGTGCGAGAAAGGGGAATACAACCATCATGACAAGCGGAGCAAAAGGCCCCGTTTTTAATAAAATAATCGATAATATAGGGCCAACCAGTCGCCCTAAACTCAATCCTATACTGACGGAGGTAATGGCTTTTAATCGGTTGTTTTGTCCGCATAAAAGGATGGCCCAATGTTGACTTGCTGGTACCATTCCTGCCACGGTACAACCATAGATAAGTCGAGCGACAATGAGACCAATTAACCAGTAGTGAGCCAAGTCAGGGTAACCATTACTTAAAAAGGCGAAAGTAAGTAGAAGTAGAAAGCTGATACTCATTCCTGCGAGCGCTTGAAATACAACGCCTTTAGGGCCATTTTTATCGCTGTATCGTCCCCAAAATGGCGCGGCGGGTAAGAAAAGAAAACTACCAATAGCAATAACAATAGACCAGGTTGGTAGAGAGAAAGCGGAATGCGTAACTAAAAAAGGCAAAGAAACGAGTAATCCATTTTGACCAATTCCCATCAAGGCGGCAATTAAGCCAATCATCGTGAGTTGGAGAGTGGTTTGTTTTCTTTTGTTAAAAAGAGGCATTCTAATTTCCGGCTTTAATTTACGAGTGGTTCACATCCTACGTACATTTCATGCGAATAAAAACAATTATCATTACTATTTCTTTGTGTTAAAGTTCTTTCCATCATTCATGGACCGATTATCTAGCTCATCTCATGTATCAACTTGTCGATGCGTCGTTTGAAATTGACGGAAAAACTATCCTTTACCCCACGAATTTGCTTTTTCCTAAAGGCAAAGTGACCACCTTACTGGGTCATAATGGCTGTGGTAAATCTACTTTGATTAAGCTACTTAGCCGTCACCATAACCCGACGACAGGAACGGTGTTATTTGATGAAAAAGCCGCGAGTCATTTCTCTCCCCAAGAGTTTGCGCTTAATGTCGCTTATCTTCCTCAGCACCCTCCAATCACTGATGGTGTAACAGTGCGTGAGCTTGTGTGTTTTGGCCGTTATCCATGGAAAGGCGCATTTGGTCGTTACACCAAAGCTGACTACCAGTTGGTTGATGAAGCCATCGAGAAAGTGAGCCTCACTTCATTCAACGATCGTTTTGTTGCCACATTGTCTGGTGGAGAGCGGCAAAGAGCGTGGGTTGCGATGTTATTGGCCCAACAGAGTCATTGTATTTTATTGGATGAACCCACCTCTGCGTTGGATGTTGCCCATCAATATGAACTGTTAGCGTTGATCCGAGAATTGAATACGACATTAGGCTTAACTGTGATCATGGTTTTACATGATGTCAATATGGCGGCTAAATTTAGCGATCATTTAATTGCATTACATTCGGGTAAAGTCATCGCGCAAGGTTCTCCTGATGCGTTAATGACCAGTGAAACATTGCAGCGGATCTATGGCATGGAGTTGGCGTTATTTTCACATCCTGAAACAGGTCAACCGATCAGTTATATCCCTTAAGTTCCAACAATATAAAAAGAACCGCAAGGAAAGCAACATGAACAAACTCATTGGCTTTATCATTCTATTTTTTATTTCTTCTGTCCAAGCGATGGAAATCAAGCATGAACTGGGTACGACTCAATTTACGGAAACGCCTAAAAAAGTGGTGGTGTTAGATTGGGCATTAACGGAAACCGTACTTAGCTTAGGGATTGTCCCGTTAGGTGCTGCCGATGTAGAAGGCTACCAAACGTGGGTGATGGAACCAGAGCTCAATCGATCTGTTATGGATGTAGGATCAAGAAGAGAGCCTAATTTAGAATTAATGACGGAATTAAACCCTGATGTGATTTTGATAAATCAACATATGTCTGCGATGTATGAGAAATTAAATGCCATTGCGCCTACATTGGTGTACACCATTTACAATGATAAAAAGGCACCGTTGTCTTCAGCAAAAGACATTACGACTCAATTGGGCGTCTTATTTAATAAAGAAAAGCAGTCGGCTAAAGTGATAGCAGTAACAGAACAACGATTGCTTGCTAATGGAGATAACGTTCATCGTCTTCAATCTAACAGTAAGCCGTTTTTGTTTCTCCGTTTTGTTAATGATAAAACGGTTCGAATTCACAGTGAGGGATCGCTGACCCAAGATACGATTGATGCGATGGGGTTAGTTAACGCATGGCATGAACCGACTAATATGTGGGGGTTTACCACCGCAGGTGTCGAAAAGTTAGCGCAGTATCAACAATCCAATGTGTTGATTTTTGGACCTCTAAAAGAGACGGAAAGAAAACAATTAACTCACTCTGCATTATGGCAAGCGATGGCATTTACTCGTACCGATTCGGTTTATGAGCTGCCTGCTATTTGGACGTTTGGTGGCTTGATTTCAGCTCAACGTTTCAGTGATCATATTACTCAGCAGTTAACTCAATAATGGTCGTTAATGAGGTTGAAAAACCACAAGGGATAGTATTACGTCTCAGTCTTTTTATTTTTGTGGTGGTGGTTGTTGTTTTAGGATTGTTGCAATGGACCGCTCCTTATTCACAAGGTTTGAATTTATTGTGGCAAACGATCGCGCATTATGATTCTGCTAATTACCAACATTTAATTACCCATCTTACTTATCTTCCACGTCTTGTTATTGCTGTGTTATGCGGTTTTTCTTTAGCTGTGGCTGGTTGTGTTATGCAGTTTGTCTTACGTAATCCTATTGCTTCACCCACCACACTGGGTGTTGCGGCGGGGGCTGAACTCGGCATGGTATTGGGTATTTTATTTCTTCCCGTTAACAGTGTCATTAATGGGTTTATTCCTGCGTTTTTAGGAGGAGGAATTGCGACTTGTATTGTTTTTTTATTGTCAGCCAGACGCGGCTTTTCTCCGGTTCATATGGTTCTGGCGGGAATGGTAATAAGCCTGTTTTTTGGTTCTTTAAATACCATGTTATTACTGTTAAATGAGCAACAGTTAGCCAGTGTTTTTGTTTGGGGAGCAGGGACGCTAAATCAAAATGATTGGTCGAGTGTAACGGCACTGATCCCCCTTATTACTGTCCCTATTATTGCGATATTAGTACTTTCTAAGCCATTATCGACGCTGCAATTAGGAGACAGTGTGGCGTCTTCAATTGGCGTGAATGTTAAGCATATAAAGGTTATTTCACTGACGTTGGCGATATTTATTACCGCAGCGGTGGTCAGTGAAGTCGGATTGATTGGCTTTGTTGGTATTGTCGCACCGGCGATTGCTCGTATGTTTGGTGCTCGTAAGTTAACGGTTCAAATCTTGAGTAGTGGGGCCGTCGGAAGTGTCATGTTGTTGTTTTCTGATTTGATCATTCAACTTTTTTCTGGCGTTGGTGGGGAGCTATTACCGACAGGCGCAATGACCGCCTTGCTTGGGGCCCCGTTTCTTCTTTGGTTATTAAACAAAAATGCATTTCAATCTGATATGAAAGCCAGAGAAAGTACTCAAATTAATTATCAACATCGAACGCTATACTCCGTGTTGATGCCACTCTGCTTTTTTATTGTTGTGTTGTTTTTTGTCGCTTTATTGCTGGGAAAAGGACAAAACGGGTGGCTATTGTCGTTGAACCCTTCGGTTTTAGAGCTTCGACTTCCACGAGTGTTGGTGTCTTTTCTTGCCGGGATAGGTCTGGCGATTGCGGGGACGGTGATTCAACGTGTTTCGACCAACCCAATGGCAAGCCCTGAAATTTTAGGCATCAGTTCTGGGGCGGCATTAGCTTTAGTGTTAGGGGCGGTATTTGGTATTGCCGTAGAAAGGCACGAGCAAATGTTACTGGGTACGCTTGGCGCCGCATCAGTGACGGCTATTATCTGGTTGATGGGACGAAAACAAAATTTTTCCCCTACACAAATGCTATTAACTGGCATTGCGCTTAGCGCCGGTTTAGATGCCTTTTTACGTATAGCAATGTCATCCGGGCAAGACAATATAATGGCGCTATTAACATGGCTTTCAGGGTCGACGTATTTAGTGAGTATGGGGGATGTGTCTCTACTGGGGGCAGGGGTTGTCATATTCGGTCTGTTAGCACTGTGCAGCCATCGATGGTTAGATATTATTGGCCTAGGAGAGACAACATCACACAGCGTCGGTTTGTCTTGTCGACGAGTTAGGTTGTATTTATTACTCCTTGTTGCGGCATTGACGACCTTATGTACGATCATTATTGGTCCCCTCAGTTTTATTGGTTTATTGGCACCTCATATGGCACGTTCACTTCATCAATATCGAGCGTCTCACCAATTGTTAACTGCCAGTTTAATCGGTGGCAGTTTACTGGTTTTTGCTGATTGGGTGGGAAGAACGGTGTGGTTTCCATGGCAGTTCCCGGCGGGGTTATTGGCATCGTTAATTGGTGGGGCGTATTTCTTGTATCTTATGAGGAAATAACGATTTTTACTTACTTATTGATAAATAACATATTTATTTTCTTTAGGTACATTTTTAAATGCTAGGACATTTAGTTCTATAAAAGAAGCTTTTATTTTATAAATTCAGTAAAAAGTAGTTGATCTATTAATTGAGAATCATTAGCATTCGTATTTGTTATTTAAAAACAATGGAAATGTTATGAAAACTAATGGTGAATTGGACAGCATAATAAACAGTGGTAATGATGTGCCTGCGGCATGTTTCCTGAATTCTTTAGCAAGAGAATGCTCGGCAATTCAAATTGTAGAGGATCAATATGATGCTTATTATCTTATCCCCCTAAGTGGTGGGCATGAAATTCAAATACCACTTAATTATGTCTCTTCAGTTGGTTTACATGAATATTGTTTTCCTGCTGTTTTGTATGGAGATGAAGCGACTACGTTAGGCTTTGAGCAAGTATTGTTACGAGTCTTAGAGCAACCTGCATTGGTTGGTATTATTTCTAAAGAACAAAAAGCGATCTTTTTAGAGCGGGTGACAGAGAGTTATACAAATACGTACGTTGGGGTGAGCAGAAGCCCTTATGCGGAGAGGTTATTTTCCCAATCACTTAATTTTCAGCAAGCAGAGCAAGGTTTACTTATCGGCCATTCATTCCATCCTGCACCTAAAAGCAGAGAGCAATTTACGGATGAGGATGCAAAAACCTATTCACCAGAACTTGGTGGTCAATTTCAACTGTGTTGGTTGGCGGTAAATCAATCCATTCTTATCTCTGGTTCATCTGGGGAGCAAACCGCTCAAGAGCGATTAGATGAATTAGTCTTTCAAGATCGCGCGTTATTCATCGATCTTAGTTGTGCGCTAAAAAAAGAAGAAACCGTCTTTCCTGTTCATCCATGGCAATGGAAGGTTCTGCAAGAGAGAGGGGATATTCAGGCGTATTTAAATGAAGGCTTAATTCGAGAGCTAGGCGCTTTTGGCTCGACGTGGTATCCAACCTCATCGACGCGTTCTCTTTATTCTCCGTCACTTCCTTATATGCTTAAGTTTTCACTCAGCGTTAAGCTGACAAATTCAATTCGTAATTTATCTCTTAAAGAAGTGGTTCGTGGAACACGGTTAAATCAGTTATTTAATGACACCGACATAAGTCAAGAATTAGGCAATAAGCAAGGCTTTCAAGTGATGCAAGAACCAAGTTATTTAGGGTTAATGACTAAAGAAGGGCAAGTGATAGACGAGAGTCTTGTGGCGTTTCGTGAAAATCCATTAAATACTAAGCCTGAAGAAGAAGCGGTAGTGCTGGCAACGTTAACTCAGCAGAATCCTTATGGTGGTGAAAGCCTATTAGCAAAAAGAATAAAGCAATACGCTGAGTCGAGTAAATTAAACTTATCGTTAGTTGCTCAGGAATGGTTCAGTGCGTATTGCCAATATGCAGTAGTGCCTTTG
Organism: Aliivibrio logei; assembly: GCF_001691055.1. Taxonomy (NCBI): domain Bacteria; kingdom Pseudomonadati; phylum Pseudomonadota; class Gammaproteobacteria; order Vibrionales; family Vibrionaceae; genus Aliivibrio; species Aliivibrio logei. Next base: position 133,732 of record NZ_MAJU01000009.1, on the reverse strand, counting down.
TTTACTCTTCAGGCGAATTACGGCGTTGTCTTTTTAGCTCATCAGCAGAATATTGTTATGCAGTTAAAAAAAGGGTTTCCTATTGGAATGTATTATCGAGATTGCCAAGGCACAGGGTATACGGATCTTGCATTTGAACGCTTTCCTGAAGCCCTAAATCAAACTAAGCAAGATATTGAAAACTATTGGAATGATGAGAAAGTTCGACGTTATTTTGCGTATTATTTAGTTATAAACTCAACCTTTAATGTGATCGCATCCATCGCGGCTTATTGTGACGTGAGCGAAAAAACATTAATGAAAGAGCTTCGTAAACAATTAGAAATATTGAGAGATAAGGGGGTTAACGATCCCCAGTGTTTAGATTATGTTTTAGACAGCGATGCCTTGTGTTGTAAAGGAAATTTCTACTGTTATTTACAGAACATGAATGAGAATTCAATCCTTGATCCTGCTGTGATCTACTTTGATTTACCTAATCCATTAGTTCATGTAAAGGATGCTATGAATGTTTAATTATACGACGTTAATTCTGAATCTAGATCTTAAGCCAACAATGAGTTTTACCTTGTCGACACAAGATATTGAAGAGCAATCGGTTATTACTCAATGCCTTCAAGAAATTGATCATGTATTCAGTCATCATAAAATGATTGATGTACTCCATATTGCCTCTGATGTTCCTGATGTGTTAGCTCAGTATTTACCGGCTATCTATCAATGTCATTTATCACGCCAAGGATTTTATCAATACACAAAGCCTTGGCATTTACACACGGCATCAACGTTATTTCCATTGATGGAAGTACAATCGTTGCCGCAATATCGCCATCATCCTTTACGTCCTGAAACGCCAAAAGGCAAAGTGTATCAACGCTATGATCATGATGCTGATGTTGAGATTAGCTTTAGAGTGTTTGATATTGAAAAAGACATGGATCGTCTCACAACGTGGATGAATGATCCTAGAGTTGCTCATTTCTGGGAGCAAGCGTGGAGTAAGGAAAAACTGACGGATTTTGCTCAAGAACGTCTTAATGATGATCATATTATGCCATTAATTGGTGAGTTTAACGGCAAACCTTTTGGTTATGTCGAAGCGTATTGGGTCAGTGAAGACAGATTAAGTCCGTATTTTGATGTGCAACCGTACGATCGTGGTATTCATCTTTTAGTCGGCGAATCGGAGTTTCGAGGTGCGCATTATTTTAATTGTTGGATGAGAGCGATCAGCCATTATCTGTTTATTGATGATGCGAGAACTCAACGAATCGTATTAGAGCCAAGAGCGGATAATCAACGCTTATTTACTCGTATTCAAGAGGTGGGTTACCGCAAGTGTTTTGAATTTAATTTCCCTCATAAACGTTCGGCATTAATGATGCTTGAACGAGACGCTTTTTTTACGGAGCAATGGTAATGGATCAAATTGCATTGCATTCTCATTGGTCAAGTGCAAACCGTAAAATGGTGGCGAAACTAATCAGTGAATTAGCTTACGAGCAGGCGTTTAAGATTGAAGAGAATCCTACTGATTTGTCATTAACACTGACCGAAAATATTCATTACCATTTTTCAGGTAAACGCAATATTTGGGGACAAGTGGTGATAGAGCCGAGTTCATTAATTCGTAAAGATGAAAATGGGTTGGATTCTGATATTTTAGCGACGCAATTTATGCGTGACGTTCAGAGCTTGATTGGCATGAGCGACGATGCGTTAGCGGAGCATTTTGAAGATTTGAATGCGACCTTATTGGGTGATTGCAAATTGGCCTTACGTAAAGAAAATTGGTCAGCCAAAGAGCTGGCGTTTTTGTCTTGCGAACAACAACAGCTTTTCTTTGATGGGCACCCAAAATTTGCGTTTAATAAAGGTCGCCGAGGTTGGGGGAGTGATGATCTTGCTTTGTATGCGCCAGAAGCAGATCGTTCATTTCAACTTAATTGGGTTGCGGTGCATCATTCTATTTTAGAGAAAGCGACAAGTGAAGAAGTGGATTGGAAGCAGTTGGTTCTTTCTGCGGTAAGTGATAATGAATTGCATAATATGGAGGCGGTCTTATCGTCTTTTAATCTTGATATCAGTGACTATACTTTTGTGCCTGTTCACCCTTGGCAGTGGCATCAGAAGTTGTCGATTCTTTTTGTTCGAGAAATGGCCGAGAAAACCCTCATTTATTTAGGTGAGTTTGGCGATGAGTTCTTGCCTCAGCTGTCTATTCGTACACTCAGCAACATGACAAGACCGAACAGTTATGACATTAAATTGCCTTTAACTATAATGAATACCTCATGTTATCGAGGTATTCCTGGGCGTTATATATTAGCAGGGCCTATTGCCTCAGATTGGCTTGATTCTGTATTCAAAACAGACCCGTTATTTGTCGAGAAACATGCCGAAATACTGCAAGAACCGGCGGCTGGGTTTGTCGCTCAAGCCGATTATAAATCCTTAATCAATGCCCCTTATCGCTATCATGAATTATTAGGTGTGATATGGCGAGAGTCCGCACAATCTAAACTTGCGACAAGTGAAACGGCGATATTAATGGCTGCGCTCATGGAATCGGATGTTGATGGTGTTCCTCTTATTTCTGAATACATCAGCGCCTCAAGGCTTTCGACAGAAGCGTGGCTTAATAAGTTATTTGATGCCGTAGTCATCCCTTTTTATCATTTGCTTTGTAAATATGGGGTGTCGCTAATTGCTCACGGACAAAATGTGACATTAGTAATGGAGAATTCACACCCGAAACGTATTTTGTTAAAAGATTTTCAAGGAGATATGCGTTTAGTTGACCGTGATATTTCAGAGCAAGAAACGCTCAATGAAATGGTTAAAAATGTGACCGTTAAATTGCCTGAAGAGTTGATTATTCATGATTTACAAACAGGACATTTTGTTACCGTGTTGCGTTTTATTTCGCCGTTGGTTGAAAAGCTAGGGCTACCTGAAATGGATTTTTATCAGTTACTCGCATTACGTATAAAAGCGTATATGCAAACGAACCCTGAATACCAAGACCGATTTGAACGGTTGGATCTGTTTGAACCAAGGATCTTACGTATCGGCCTTAATTTAGCCAAGTTTAGACACAGTACGGATTCTAGCGCTTCTCGTATGCTTCCAGATATGGACGATAAAGTAGATAACCCGTTATACCTGGCTATTAATCAATAACAATAATATTAAATGGAGAATAATAATATGAACGTCAAATTGGATTTGGCAGGTATAGGCGTTGGTCCGTTTAACCTGAGTGTTGCGTCGCTTTTAGAACCAAAAACACAAATTAAAGCGACGTTTTTTGAAAGCCGAGCGTCGTTTGCGTGGCATCCGGGTTTATTACTGGATAACACCAATATGCAAACGATGTATCTAAAAGACTTAGTCAGTGCGGTTTATCCTGAAAGTCCGTATTCCTTTCTGTCTTACTTGGTTAAAAACAAAAAGTTTTATCGTTTTTTATCGGCAGAATTGGGTTGTATTAGTCGTCATGAATTTTCAGATTATTTATCTTGGGTTGCACAACAACTGAGTAATGTTCAGTTTTCTACGACGGTGGAAAATATTGAATTTAATGGGGATGCGTTTGAGATACAAACCACAAACGGAACCTATGAAGCTAAGAATTTATGTATAGGCACTGGCAAAGTTCCTTTTGTGCCTGAATGTGCTATTCCTCATATTGGGCCTAAGGTATTTCATGCCGCTGAAATGGGATTAAGAGATCGCGATTTTACCGGTAAGCGGGTCATGATTGTAGGGGGCGGTCAAAGTGGTGCGGATATATTTTTAAATGTGTTACGTGAAAAATGGGGAAAAGTATCGTCACTAGATTGGGTATCACGTCGTTCTAATTTTCAACCATTAGATGAAGCGTCATTCACCAATGAGTTCTTTACGCCTGATTATGTTAACGCCTTTGTGCAATTGAACCCGCAAGTGAAACATTCTGAAATTACGGCTCAAAAATTAACATCCGATGGCATTACGCAATTGGCGTTGCTCGATATTTATCGTGAGTTATACCATCGTTTTGATGTGATGAAAGAAGACAAATGGGTACGTTTATTGCCTCACCGTACGATGAATGAATTACAGCAAACCGCGTCTGGATTTTCATTAAATATACATAATGCCTTAAGCCAACAAGCCGAAGTTCATCACGCCGATATTGTGATTTTAGCGACTGGGTTTAAATCGCCTTACCCTGCATGTTTGAATTCAATCCTTCCTTTATTAGAGTTAGATGATCAAGGTCGTTATCAATTGACTCCTGATTTTGAATTGAAATGGAAAGGCAGTAATACAAATAAAATATTTGCTGTGAATGCCGGTATGCACAGTCATGGTATTGCAGAGCCTCAACTCAGTTTAATGGCGTGGCGAAGTGCCAGTATTATTAATCGATTATCAGAAGAAGAGTTATACGACATTCGATCGGGTGAAGGAATGATTGAATGGATTTCAGCATCGACTATTAATGATCTTGTTGAAGTGTAGCTGAGTCATTAAACCAAGTGTTTTTTTATCAAAAATAAATAGTTGAATACGGATTTTTATCATTCGTATTTATTTAAGTGCAATATAAATATAAAAAAGAGAACAGAAATGAACGCTAAAAAAGGGAATTATCCGCTCACATTGGTTGCTATCGCAGTGGCATCAGCAACGACGTTTGTTACGTTATCGGCTCAAGCTGAGGACTATTCTTCAACAGAAGAAACGATGGTGGTGGTGTCGAGCCGTACACCAAAGGCGATCAGTGAAATTCCAGGAACGGTTTGGTTTGTGGATTCAGAGCAAATCGAACAGGAATACCGTGGTGGTAAAACATTAGGCGAGATCTTATCTGCGACCATTCCATCTTTGGATGTGAGCAGTGGCGCAAGAACGAATTATGGTCAAAATTTACGTGGCCGTGCCATGTTGGTGATGATTGATGGGGTATCGCTTCAATCCTCTCGTCCTATTAGCCGTCAATTGGATTCGATAGACCCATTTAATATCGAACGAATTGAGGTTCTTTCCGGCTCTACGTCCATTTATGGCGCAGGGGCGACGGGAGGGGTGATTAATATTATTACCAAGAAAGCAGACAGTGATGAATTGCAATTTGAAAGTTACGTAAGCGGTTCTTCTGGTTTGAATGGAGGGGATGACTTTGATTATAAAGTTGCACAATCTGTTTCTGGAGGAAGCGACAATGTATCCGCTCGTGTTTCTGCTGTTTATACCGAAACTCAAGGCTATTTTGATGCAGATGGCGACATTATTACACCTGATATATCCCAAGGTTCTCTGCAATATAACAAAACTATCGATTTGCAAAGTACGGTTGGTGTGACGATATCGGACACTAAAAACATTAACTTCTTAGCGCAATACTATGATAGCCAACAAGACTCTCCTTATGGTTTATACATTGTGAATGGTGATTTTGTTGATGTAAGGAAAGGGTTTGAATCTGATCGTCAGCACGGCACAGAACGGATCATGTTAAGTGCGGCTTATAATGATTCTGCGTTTTTGGGTCAGCAACTAATGGTAGAAGCGTCGTATCGTAAAGAAGATCAAACTTATACCCCGTATTACCAAGGTGCATCACAACAAACGACGGACGTATTCTCGTTAAAAACCGCTCTAGCTAAGTCGTTTGGTAAAGTGAACTTGGTTTATGGTGTGGATGCTTATATGGATAAGTTTGACAGTAATCAGGCCTTATTTGATCCAACAATCGCAAATAATTCGGGTAACTTAGTGAATAAAACGTACGCTGAAGTTGGTCGTTATCCGGGGGTTGAGGTTGGTTCTGTTGCTGGTTTTATTCAAGCGGATTTCAATATCACAGAGGATTGGTCTATTGAAGGGGGTTACCGCTACCAACACATGAACAATAAGGTCGATGATTTTGTTGATTATAAAATTCAAAAGAAAATTGCAGCAGGTAAGGGATCATCGGCTGATGCGGTTCCGGGTGGCGAAACCAGTTATTCTGTGGGTTTATTTAACCTTGGTACCATTTATAAGCTGACTTCTGATTCACAAGTATGGGCGAATTTCTCTCAAGGCTTCGATCTTGCTGATCCGGCAAAGTATTACGGTCAAGGCAGTTATGGCGCCGCAGATGCTAATGGGCATTATGCGCTTCAAAACAGCATTAACGTATCTGATTCTAAGATGTCAGGGATAAAAACCAACAGTTATGAAATTGGATTTAGAACAGAGCAAGATGCGTTGAGCTTCCAAACTGCCGCGTATTATTCTCAATCGGACAAGTCGGTCAAATACAATAAAAATACGTTATTAATTGAAGATGTCGATAATAAGAAACGCGTATATGGAGCAGAAGCGTTGGTGTCTTATTGGGTAATGGATAACCTTCAAGTGGGTGCGTCAGGTCATTATGTTATTTCTGAATTACAAACAGACGGCAAGTGGGATGATTTGAGCGCAGGCGAGGCAAGTACATCAAAAGCCAATTCGTGGATTGGTTGGTATGAATCAGATCTTGCTCTTAAAGTACAAAGCCAAACGATGTTTGATTATGAAGATGCAAAAGACAATAAATTGTCTGGCTACACGGTACTGGATTTAGTCGGCAGTTATGAGTTACCCGTGGGTAGTCTTGGATTTGGTATTCAAAACCTATTAAATAATGACTATACAACGGCATGGGGACAACGTGCTCAAATTTTATATTCTAGTCACTACGATGCAGCGGCTTATGATTATAAAGGCAGAGGACGTACTTATACGCTGAATTACCAAGTGAAATATTAATATTTAACGGTTATTAACGTTATACAAATATCAATAAGACTATTTCGATGAAGTAGTCTTATTTTTTATTAATAACTGCCTAGTGCATCCATACATTTATGTTAATAATTAGGTATGATTGAAAATAATCATTTTTATTTATAAAACATAGATATATTTAGAAAATTATCAATTAAATAGGGAAGAAAATAATGGCATATGACACGTTAATAACCATTGGTGTACTGGTTTTTGTAGTTCTGGTATTAATCGCACTTGGTGTAAAAACCGTACCTCAAGGCCACAATTGGACGGTAGAACGATTTGGTCGATACACGCAAACATTACAACCGGGCCTAAATTTAATCATCCCATTTATTGATAACATTGGACAACGAATCAATATGATGGAGCAGGTTCTTGATATTCCAGCTCAAGAAGTGATCTCAAAAGACAATGCAAACGTTACTATTGATGCGGTGTGTTTTGTTCAAGTCGTCGATGCAGCAAAAGCGGCTTATGAAGTGAGCGATTTGCAACACGCAATTCGTAATTTAACATTAACCAATATGCGTACTGTTCTAGGTTCGATGGAATTAGATGAAATGCTAAGCCAACGAGACATGATTAACGTGAAACTATTGGCCATTGTTGATGCAGCAACAAACCCTTGGGGTGTCAAAGTTACTCGTATCGAAATTAAAGATGTTCAGCCACCAGCGGATCTTACGGCGGCAATGAATGCACAAATGAAGGCCGAGCGTCATAAGCGTGCCGATGTACTAGAAGCTGAGGGTAAGCGTCAAGCTGAGATTTTAAAAGCAGAAGGTCACAAACAAGGTGAGATCTTAAAAGCTGAAGGTGACAAACAAGCCGCTATTCTACAAGCCGAAGCGCGTGAGCGTGCAGCAGAAGCCGAAGCTAATGCAACAAGAATGGTATCAGAGGCAATTTCTCAAGGTGATATGCAAGCTGTGAATTACTTCATTGCTCAAGGATACACTGAGGCGCTAAAATCAATAGGGCAAGCTGAGAACAGTAAGATCATTATGCTGCCTTTAGAGGCGTCAGGTTTAATGGGCTCAATTGCGGGTATTGCTGAGATGTTTAAAGTGGACAAAGAGGGTCCTAAATAGGAGTTCATGATGGAATTTTTTGAACAAATGAATCATTGGCATTGGTTAACGTTAGGGTTATTACTGCTTGCTGGTGAGTTGCTAGGAACGGCGGGTTACTTTCTTTGGATTGGTTTATCTGCGGTAACGGTTGGTATTTTATATTCATTTATTCCAATGAGTTGGCAGTTACAATGGGTTAGTTTTTCTGTTTTTTCACTGTTTTCAACGTGGTTATGGTGGCGTTATCAACATAAAAAAGACATTAAATCGGACTCTACACGGCAGTTGAATCAAAAAGACAAACAATTATTGGGACAAATAACACGTTTAGATGACGATGTGCTTGCCGGGAATTGTCGAATTAAGCTAGGCGATACGACATGGTCGGCAAAAAGTTTTGAAAATATTTCAAAGGGAACCATGGTTTGTGTCGTGTCTGTTGACGGTATTATTTTGACGATTGAACCCGTTAAAGACTGATTTAACAATGTTATAAATTAAGTGGCTATTGAATTGCGATAATAAGTAATTCAATAGCCACTTTTTTTACGCTTTAAATGTAAGTAATGAAATGTACTGCAATTTGATTCACATTTTACCGTGTTCATTAACATTTTGAGTGGTGTTAAAATATATGACTTTTGATCTTTTTTATTTTATTTTGTCGCGATCCTGCCGATAAACATAATTACAAGAAACATTAATTCGGCGTACGCACTCATGGATGAGTTATAAACATTATTTAAGGTTGTAAAACATCATGAGTTACAAAAATTTAGCAGTAAGAACCAAAATTGCCGTTGTATTTTCAGCAATTGGTTTAGTGATGATAGCGTTTGCTATTTTCTTGTTACAAGAGTTGAAAAACGTAGAAGATACGGTAGTAAACTTTACGGACTCTACGGTACCAAGTTTACTTTCGGTTGAAGATATTAATTTTGAAATGAACACGCTGCGTCGAAATCAATACGCAGCACTAACCTACCCTAAAAATCTACTTCCAGGACTGATTACTTCTCTAAAAGAACAAGAGAGAAATGTTGAGAAATTAATTGCGGCGTATGGCGCAACGGTTGTTAGCGATGGTGAACAAAGAGTTTTTGATCGCGTGAACAACAGCTGGAAAGCTTATATGGCTCCACTTGAACCTTTCCTTGCTCAAGTCAGTGCAGATAACAGAGCGGAAGCACAGAAGAACTTACTAGGTTCATTCAAAGAGTTTCAAGATGTTGGTGTTGCAATGGACGGATTATTGAAATTAAACTTAACGTTTGTTACAGATAATCGCGTATCTATGATGGGGAGTATTGCGAACGTATCTACCATTACAAAAGTCTCTTTCTCTGCACTAATCGCCTTCATGATTTTTATTACGTTCTTCTTGGCTCGTCAAATCTGTCGTCCATTGAACCTTGTTGTAGAGCAATCAAAAGCAATTGCTTCTGGTGATTTAACATTCCAACTTCAACGTGATGAAATTGGAAATGATGAATTGGGTGCATTAGCCGATACGAATATTGAAATGCAAAGCCAGTTACGTATTCTTATTGAAGACACAATTTCTGCAGTAACTCAGCTTTCTGCAGCAGTAGAAGAAATGAGTGCGATTTCAGAGCAATCGTCTCGTGGCATGCAACAACAACAATCTGATATTACAACGGTAGCGGCAGCTATGGAGCAGATGAAAGCAACGGTTGCAGAAGTGGCAAATAACACAGAAACGGCGTCTACATCAGCATTAGAAGCATCGGAAGAAGCAAAACAAGGTAACCAAGACGTTCAATCAAATATCGAGCAGATTCAAATTGTATCTCGTGATATTGAACAAGCCGGTGAATTGGTTGAAGAGTTAGAGCGTGAATCAAATAACATCAGTGTTGTGGTTGAAGTGATCCGTGGAATTGCCGATCAAACGAACCTATTGGCATTAAACGCCGCAATTGAAGCCGCGCGTGCGGGTGAGCAAGGGCGTGGTTTTGCTGTTGTTGCAGATGAAGTTCGTTCTCTTGCAGGTCGTACTCAAGCATCAACCAGTGAAATTGTCGATATCATTGAGAAGCTACAAGCAAGTGCTGCTCACGCGAAGATCGCAACGGATCAAAGTTGTTCTAAAATTCGTATCTGTGTAGAGCAAAGTGTTCAAACGGGTCAATCAATTCAAATGATTGAAGAAACCATGATGAAAGTTGCTGATACGGGGATTCAAATTGCAAGTGCATGTAGTGAGCAAGATTCGGTAACCGAAGAGCTTGGTCGTAACATTCAAAGCATGAGTTTGTCTGCAAGTGAAGTGGCACTAGGTGCTGACCAAACCGCGCAATCAAGTGTTGAATTAGCGCAATTGGCGTCAACACTTCAACAATCATTGTCTCGTTTTAAAGTATAAGTAACACACTTGCTTTAACTATTAGGTATAAAAAAAGGAGATCATGAGATCTCCTTTTTATTGTTTGTCTCTTAGTGAACATCAGAGATAGGACGTAAAGTTATACTCTTTCTTTAATCGCTTTGATTAATACAGAGGTATCCATTCGGCCTAAGCCTTGCTCTTGTAACCCTTGGTATTCTTTATCTACTTCTTCTGTTAGTGGAAGTGAAATACCGTGTGTCTTTGCTTCATCTAAGCAAATGCCTAAATCTTTTCTCATCCAATCAATCGCAAAACCAAAATCGAATTTATCTTGTGCCATTGTGCTTGCGCGATTTTCCATCTGCCATGAACCTGCCGCGCCGTGTTTCAGAGTATCAACCACTAAATCGATATCTAAATTGGCTTTTTCGGCAAGAATAAGGGCTTCACTTAACCCTTTCAATACGCCAGCAATACAGATTTGGTTTGCCATCTTACAACGTTGACCTTGGCCATTTTCACCCAGTAACGTCACTGATTTTGCAAAGCTTTGGATCACCGGTTTTGCGGTAGCGAAGGTATGTTCATCTCCCCCACACATTACCGTTAATGCTCCGTTTTCAGCGCCAGCTTGGCCACCAGAAACGGGAGCATCAATAAACGTATTGCCCTGTGCTTCGCAGGCTTTTGCTAATTCAACCGCTAGCGTTGCAGAGGTTGTGGTGTTATCGACTAAAATAGCGCCCGGCTTTAAGCCTGCTAATACGCCATCTTCGCCATAAATGACACTGCGAACATCGTCATCATTACCGACACAAACAAAAACGATGTCTGAGCCTTGAGAGGCTTCTCGTGGAGTCGCTGCTGATTGTCCTTGATTATCTTCTGCCCACTGTTTTGCTTTTGCTTCAGTGCGGTTATAAACTGTGGTTGAGAAACCTGCATTTTTTAGATGGCGAGCCATTGGGTAGCCCATTACGCCTAAGCCAATGAAGCTAACATTGATCTGTTCCATTAATACTTTCTCCGTAGATTCTAAAACTGTTACTTTTTATTTTATTGCTTATAAGTAAGGGGATAATTCTTTTGCCATGAATTCAGCAATCCAAGGTTGAGCCTCTGGCGTTGGGTGTAAGCCGTCTTTCATTATCCACTCTGGCTTAATGATGACATGCTCTAAGAAAAAAGGAACCAAAGGAATGTCATGTTTTTCACTGATCTTAGGATAAAGTGAACCAAACGCTTGGCTATAACGTTTACCATAGTTAGGCGGTACTTGGATTTGCATCAATAGCGGTTGGGCATTTGAGGCGTTAATCAGTTTAATTAATTGCTCTAGATTTGAATTAATTTTTTGTGGCGGAAAACCACGTAAGCCATCGTTTGCACCTAATTCAATTAATACGACATCAGGGCTATGTTGCGTTAATAACGCGGGAAGTCGATCTAATCCATTGCCCGTCGTATCGCCAGAGATACTGCCATTAATTACCGTCGTATCTTTATTTAAAGTGGCTAATTGTGTTGGTAATAATGAAGGCCAACTTTGCTCAATCGGCATATTATAACCGGCGCTCAAGCTGTCGCCTAAAATCAATAACGTTTGGCTATAGGCGTTTTTAAAAGGCAGAAAAACGCTGGATATAAGTAAGAAAGAGAAAGTAAAAAAACGGCGCATGGTCATCCTTGAAATAATGAAGGTGGATTGAGGTAACAATGAAAAAGTTAGCGACACTTTGCAACCTTTATTTAAGCGTAAAGCAAAGAAAAAGAATTTAGTAACATTTGGTTAAAGAAGTGTAAATGAGTTTGCTCACGGTCGAGTGCTTAGGTATACAATGCAAACATAGCATTCAAATAATAAAAATAGACTCAAAGGATATGAATATGACATCAGCAATTACTGTTAACGGCGTGAGTAAATCCGTTATTTCGAATGAGACCGAACTGACTATTTTAAATGACATTTCCTTTGATGTCCTTTCTGGCCAAAGTATTGCCATCGTGGGCACCTCAGGGGCAGGAAAATCGACATTAATGACCTTATTGGCTGGGCTTGATGTCCCAAGCTCTGGTGAAATTGAATTATTAGGCCAAAAGCTATCAACGTTAGACGATGAAGAACGTGCGAAAATTCGCAGTGAATCTATTGGTTTTGTTTTTCAAAGCTTTTTACTTATCCCTTCGTTAACTGCCCTTGAAAATGTCACGTTACCTGCGATTTTACGCGGTGAAGGGGAAGATATTATTAAAGCAAAACAGCTATTAGATTCTGTCGGTCTTTCTGGTAGAGAAACCCATTTGCCTTCTCAACTGTCTGGTGGTGAGCAGCAACGTGTGGCACTGGCCCGTGCGTTTATGACTCAGCCCCGTATTTTATTTGCGGATGAACCAACAGGAAACCTAGATCAGCAAACGGCTGAAAATGTCATTGAGTTGTTGTTTGATATGAATCAGAAACACGGCACAACATTAGTCCTAATCACGCATGACTCTAAACTTGCAGAACGATGTGACCGAACATTAACGATTAATGCAGGTTGCATTAAGGAAGTGTCGTAATGGGAATAAATCAAGCGTCGCAGCAAGGAAAAAAATCAGGCAATAAAATGGTGTTACGCTGGAGTTGGCGTGAGATTTGGCAAGGTCAGTTATGGCCGGTGATGGCGGCGTTAACCTTAATTGTTGCGTGTGTGGTTGCCTTGTCTGCCTTGGCTATCCGTGTTGAAAAAGTCATGACAGAACAAGGTCGTTCTATGATGGCGGCTGATTTAGTATTCAGCTCGGCTAACCCAACCCCCGAGTTTATTTTGCAACAAGCGCATGACCAAAATTTAGTTTTATCTTCTCAAGTGCGCTTTCAAACCATGGCATTCAGTGATACAGGAATGCAATTGGTCAGTGTAAAGGCCGTTGAAAGTAATTACCCACTTCGCGGTGAGCTTTTATTGAATGGGGCTAACAATGAAATACATACTCACGTTCAACAAGGTGAAGTATGGATTGCAGATCGTCTTTTATCATTACTCGAACTTAATATTGGAGATATGATAGCTATTGGGGATGCAGAGTTGCCAATCAGTGGTGTAATTGAATCTGAACCTGAGTTAGCGTTTAACCCATTCAGAACCATGCCAAGTGTGTTTATTCATCAATCTGATCTTGATAAAACCGGTGCAATTCAACTTGGCAGCCGTGTTCAATATCGAACCTTATTTAAAGGCGAAGATAGTGCGATATCGTTACTGCAAAGTGATTATGAATTAGAGGCAGGAGAGCGGTGGATAAGCGAAGAAACACAAGGTCGAACGGCTGATTTAATGCAAAAAGCCAAACAGTATTTATCATTAACTATTTTGATGGTGATATTAATGGCATCCGTGACCTTGGTATTAACCTGCCAACATTATGCGACCAGCCGTGCTAATACCGTAGCTATGCTAAAAAGCATGGGTGCAAGTAAGCAATGGTTGAAGCGTTGGTTATTAAGCCAAGTAGGGCTGATGTTCTTTACTGGTGTGGTGGCGGGCTCTCTTATTGGTCTTGGGCTAGAGTTATTATTACGCATCCCATTGGCGGGGATCTTACCTGAGGATCTACCAAGTTATGGTTGGCAACCATTTGTATTTGGCTCTGTGGTCGCGTTATTTATTGGTTTACCTGCATTGGGCATCCCTCTATTACGTTTATTAGATACCCCTGCGATTGCGGTTCTTCAATCTCAAACAATCAATCGTTCTAAAAAGGGTTTATGGCTTGTTGCTGTTCCAATCGTTGCCTTTTTATTGATGTATGGCACTAACAGTTTAGTCTGGATGGTCTCTGTCGGCTTAGTGGTGTTGTTTATTTTACTCGCTGGCATTAGCTATGGTTTAGTGCATTTATTTGGTCGCTTTAAGTGGGGCCCTGCCATGACATTAGCGCTTAGCCGTATTAAGCGTTCGCCAAAAAACAGCATGATGCAATTGGCTGCGTTGTCTGGCTCGTTGATGTTAGTTGCGGTGATTTGGTTAGTAAGAACCGATTTGTTGGGTGACTGGCAACAAACGCTTCCGCCAGATGCACCAAACGTATTTGCGATGAACATTGCCCCTTATGAGCAACAAGAGTATTTGCAAAAATTAGATAATGAAAAGCTAGACCGCTCAGAAGGGTATCCGATTGTTCGTGGTCGTCTTACTGACATTAACGGCGAAAGTACCAAAGAGAAAATGAAAGGGGAAGGACAAGGCTCTGAAGCATTACGACGTGAGATAAACTTTACGTGGCGTGATGCGTTACCCATTCATAATGAAGTGACTGCGGGTGAGTGGACGACTTCGAATGGGGTTTCTGTAGAACAAGATGTTGCCAATGACTTGAATATTCAAATTGGAGATACGTTGAGTTTCTCAGTGAATAGTCAGCCTTTTTCTGCGGTGGTTAATTCAATTCGAGTGGTGGATTGGCAGAGCATGAAACCGAACTTCTATTTTATCTTCACACCGGATGTGATTGCTGATTTACCCGCCACTTGGTTAGTGAGTTTTAAAATAGATGACAATGAAAATACGTTATTGAATCAACTGGCTCGTGATTACCCAACCGTGAGTTTATTGGATTTTAGAACCATGGGTGGAAAGATCCAAGCCATGCTTGCGCAAATTACGTGGTCGTTAAGTGTATTGGCAGGCTTAGGTGTGGTGAGTGGCGTATTATTGATATTCACTTTGCTTCGTTTGAGTTTGTATCAACGTCAACGTGAAATTACCCTTTATCGAACGCTTGGGGCAAGCCGTCAGCGTATTAGTCAGACGTTATGGAGTGAATACGGGGTAATGGCACTAGCCGCAGGTTTTGTTGCTGTGATGGGCGCAGAGGCGATTGTCTTTAGCTTAGTGAAGTGGGGCTTTAAACTTGAGCCAACAGTGCACATAGGCATGTGGATTCTGCTGCCATTACTCGCAATGATGATTGTATTTATGAGTTTGGTAAGTGTGATTAAGCAGTTATTGAAACCGTTGAAATAAGTTAGACCTCTAGCCCTTTTATTGTGAATGCAGTAACAGGGCTTTTTTATTAGGGATCATATTGATTAAAATAGAGAATCAAACCAACGATCTAGCGTTTCAACATCATTTCTATTTCCATTAATGATGACCAATTGGCTTTTCTTCGCGTCATCCCACGATAATGTTTTTGTTGCCAGTGCATCTAGCACATCAAGTTCTGTGATTAGCAGCAAATCTTCTTTTTCAGGCAAGGTTTCTCTGCCAGTAATATTGATGCTTTGCTCAAGCGTGACCTTGCTGTAATGCCCTTTGATTGCTTCAAATAGATTAAAATTTATTTGGTGATCATTTGGTTTGGCTAACGCTGATTTAATGGAGAGCAATTGAAAGTGCTCGGGTTTATTGGCATTACCAAAGGTATTATTTTTTCTTACCTCAATGATTTCTGCAAATACATCTAATGAACCCGGCTCGGTAACTAAGCTAAACCCTGTATCTTGGTGCAGCCCACAAGCAAAACTCAGTGAAGAAACAAATGCCAAAAGTAAGGTGAACTTTTTAATCATAGGTATGGCTCCTTACATAAAATTAAGGGGACTAATGTTGATCCCCTTCTTAGGTTGTTGGACGCTAACTATTGACAGTATTAACGAACGATAAGCATGATATTTTCAGGGCTCATTGGTTTATCAAAGTAACTCATGAAAAGACCAAAATCTTTGATACTGCCGTTAGAGAACATAAAATCACCTGACTGTAAGTTGTTACCAATCACCTGTTGAGCATTAGGTCCTGCTATCAAGATTTGGTTTAGTACTTTACGAGAGGTATTGATTTGCACATCAGCATTATCTAATGCGGTATTGTGTAGTTGAGCGATACCGTTGCGGATCTCTATCGTAAATGATTCGTTAGTATCTGAGAAATTGTACGTTAATGCCATTTCAACATTCAGCGTATTTTCTGCAATTAGCGTCGATGTCATCATGTCGAAAATTTGCTTACTTGGTAATGCGGCTAACACATCTACTGAAGCGAAGCTGATCATATTAGAGAAATCACGAGTACCTTCAAGCTCAGCGGCTGAGTTTAATGCCCAGTTTCTCCAGTTAATGTTTACTTGATCTGCTGCCCACGCTTTGTAAGCAACGGCTTTCAATTGACGAGCTTCAGTATCTTCTGTGTTTACCGTAATTGGGTAAGAAAGGATCTCTGCGGCAAACGTGTAGTTCTCAGCCTTAATGGCCGCTTTTGCTGTTTTGATGATGTTGTCACGACCACCCATGATCTCAACAAACGCTTTTGCACGTTGCTCATAAGCCATTGGCTCTAACTGCCAAGGGTCAGCTTCAAAGAAACCATTGTAGCCAACGTAAATTTGACGAACGGCGTGTGCAACGGTTCCGTAGTGCTCTCCTAACCAAGGGTGTTCAGCTAAGTGCTTAGGTAGCTTAACCACTTCAACCAACTCATCAGGAGTAAGTCCTTTGTTCATATAACGAATGGTTTGATCATGAGTGTATTGAATCGCATCACGATAAGAGGTCAGAACATTAGCGACCGCTTCTTTGCCTTCAACAGGGCGACCGTGTGAGTTGATCATGATTTCAGTATCAAACTGACGCATGGTATCGATGCCTTTGAACCACATCGACGGATCACGGAATTTAGTACCACGAATCGTATGTAGGTTCGGGAAGTTTTCACCTTGCAGTACTTCTGCTGCGTGTAGGATCTTTTGCTCAGGCAGATAAACCACGATCTCATCTTTAGTTTCAGACGGTACGTTTACGATTTGCATATGTACGCCTGAGATCGTGATGTCTAGCGTGCCATTCGCTTCAATCAGCGTATTTGGTTCGATGAAAGAGATATCACCTTGCATGAAGCGAGGACCAAGACCATCGTTTACTGTGCCGTGTTCACCTTCTTCCACATGTTTTGCGCCAGTGTAAGAGGTTCGATGACCAAATAACGTACCTAGGTTAGAGGACCAGTTTGCTACTGCTTCAGTTAAGCCTTCTTGCGCGATGATTTTTACTTCACCTGAAGCGACTTCAGCATCGGTAGTCCAAGCTCGAACGCCAGAGATATGGTCAATATGGTTGTGAGAATAGATGATCGCTTTTACTGGCTTATCAGTGATCTTACGGAATTGGTCACGCACTGATTCTGCCATTTGCACAGATTCGCCCGGATCAACGATGATGATACCGTCATCACCTTCAATCATTACGGGTGTATCAAGACCAAATCCGTAACCTAGGTAAACATTATTATCCACTTGAATTATTGCTTGGTCCATTTTACGACCATGCTTTGTCAGGATAGGGTGTACGTATTCAGACTCTTCGGTAAAAGCAAGAGAGTCGCCCGTCTTAGACAATACTTTAATGCGATCACCCTTACCCCAGAACAGGTTTGATTTATGTTCAAACAGCACTTCACTTTTATAACGAGCATCAAGATCAATATTTTGGTATTGAGCCGCAGATCTCGTTTGTAGCTCTTGACCTGTTTTAGAGGTCGCTTCTGTTATCGGGGTTGCAACAGTAGCGTGTGATGTGAATAAAACCGATGCGATAGTGATAGGTAGAGTCAGCTTTTTAAATGTATTAGTCATGGTAACGACCTTCTTATATTTTTAGACAGTGAAGTAATTTCTTGTCGTTAATCATAGTGACCTGAGAGAGTGAGAAATAGAGGCTAATCCGAATTCAATTCATCGCTTTTACGATGAGTTTCTTGGGTTATAGTGCTAACTTTAGGCGGGTTTATTGTGGTGAGCCTCTCAATAAGTAAGAATAGAGTTCACGCATGTCATTGTTTTACAGTAAATTACTCGGGTGATGTGAATACAACTAAGATGAGTCTTTATGAGTAATGATATTCCAAATTTTAATCTATTAGCGGTATTTGCAGCAGTGATGGAGTTGGGCAGTTTAAGTAAGGCCGCAGATCACCTTAATACCAACCAATCGACGATCAGTACCGCATTAGGGCGATTAAAGAAAGAAGTTGGCCATGAACTTTTTGTACGTAGTGGTCGTGGTGTTGTGCCTACTTCTTATTCCACCAGTTTATACGCAGAGATCCAAGCCCCAATTCAACAGCTTAATGGTGTTTTTCAAGCGTTTGGTGAGTTTGATCCAAATGTATCAACACGAAAATTTGTCATGACAGCGCCAGAGCATCTTCAATGGATATTGCTTAAAACTTTTGCAGATCGACCAAAAGAGAACATCTCATTAGAATTGTTCGAGCAATCAGACAACGATGAAACCATGTACGATGGGTTGTTGACTCAAAAATTTGATGTAATGATCGATATTGTTCCACCAAATCACCCCAATATAGAATCCACCCACCTTTTTGATGGTGAATTTATGATTGTGTGTCGCAAAGATCACCCGCGAATTAAGGGAGAGCTTACGCTGTCTCAATACATGGGTGAAACGCACGCCGTCTTAGAGCGAACAAGAAATCAGATGTACACACTTGGTCATTATACTTCGATAGACATCACCAAGCGTAAAGTTGCTTATCATGGACGTTCAATGTTCAGTAATATGTTGTTATGTAGCCAATCTGATTATCTAACCGCTGTGCCACTTTCAATGGCGTTGCAGTTTGAAGAGCGTTTACAACTTCAAGTACTTAAGCCGCCTTTTGAGTCAAAACAGATTTCTAATTATCTGATTTGGTTAAAAAAACTAAAACACGATCCAAGCCATAAATGGTTTAGAAATGAGTTGATATCAACGGTAAAAGACAATGTATCTCAGATGGAGAATAGTAAAGTGAGCTTAAATACACTATAGAGAGTTCTCTTGCCATTACTGGTGATGATGATTGTATTTATGAGCTTGGTCAGTGTGATAAAACAGTTATTAAAATCGTTAAAGTAATCCTCGATTAATGAAGTGATAATAATACGATGAAGGAAGAAGATGTCAAGATAACATAATCTTCTTTCTTTATCGTATATTTGCACTGATGTTATTTATCCATATAAAATAATAACAATGAGACAACGATTAAATTATATTAACTCTTAATCTAAAGCTCGTTTAATAATTATTTGGTTTGGAAAGTGGTGTCTCATTTGGTTAATGGTATAAGGTGATGTACCTTGTTCAATATCACCAATAGGCGCTTCAGTGGCAATTTCAATCGTTAATCCAAATTCATGAGATCTTGCTTCGAATGCATCAAATACTTCTTTCTCTTGTTTGGTGAGCTTAGTTAGGTCTTTGCCTTCTAGTTCTAGCATTTGATCCAATAGCCATTTATCTTTTGGTGTCATTATGTTGTCCTCTATAAAAATATTACGTATGACTCTACGCCTTAAATTTCAAAATGAAAATATAAATTATCGTTGATGTTTATGTCATGGATCGTTTGTATATCAGATGGTTAAATCTAAAGATAGTAAGGTTGCAAGAATGTTTTCTGAGACGTATATAAACGTCATTCTTAGCCGTATTGTTATTAACTACGTTAATTTAAATGAGGATTTATCGTGTTTAAAATTCAAATGAATTAAGGATAAAGTAATAGTTGATATCATTTTAAACTAAGAGTAATCTCAAAAAATAGATATATCATCAAGACTGCTCTATATTTATGACTAATTAGGGATGAAATAATAAAATAGAGTTATAAATGTTAATAGTAGTCTACACTATTTTTTACATAACAACATTTAAGGCATCATTATGAAAAAGAGAACTCTTTTATTTTCACTTATATTAGCGTGTACGTCTACACTTGCATTGGCTAACGATCACGATGCTAATTATCAGGATGAATTTTCACAGCCTGTATATGGAATCAACACGGTTGAATCGGTATTAAATGCGAATGCAGTTATTGATGATACTCCGATTCTATTAACTGGCTACTTAGTTGAACCTTTAGGAAAAGAAGTGTACTTGTTTAAAGACAATACCGGTTCATTAAATGTGAAAATTGACGCCGATAAAATGCCAAGCTTACAAGTGAAACCAAACGATAAAGTGACGCTTAAAGGGGAAGTAAATAAAGAAGATAACTACATTATTTATGTGGATAGTCTTACTGTTGATTAACAAAAATACGGATCGTTATGGTATTGAAACATATTAATCCTGTGAGTATGAGAGGCAATACATTACACTGCCCATCTCGTTTATTTAAAGGATTACTATGAGAACTCTATTTTTAACGTTAGCCCTGACTTTTTCTGCTGGCGTTGCTGCAAATACTACGAATGAATCTACGGATGTGATTGAGACAACATCAGCCTTAATTAGCACTCCTGTTGATACTAAAGCAGCGATGAAAGACATGATGCTGGCATTTAAGCAAAGTGAAGATGCGAGTTCAATTGATGAAATGACTCATTCAGTAATGCGATTAGATGCGTTAATTGATTACTTGAAACAAGAGAACTTCTCACCAGAAAAACAAGAGTTATATCAAGAAGGGTTTAACAAATTGTCTGTTTCTGTTGATCGTGTCAAATCCGAACTTGCCGCAGGAAACCTAGAACAAGCAAAAGACACATTAAATCAAGTTGATGACTTACGATCTGAATATCACAAAAAGCGTAATCCAAGCATCTGGAGTAAAATATTCGGCTAACGGATGTGCTTACCTTATCGTGAGACCCATAAAAAATGGAGCCAATTAGGCTCCATTTTTATTATTAACTGTTATACATCTTATCGAAATTCTTCTGATTCCAACCAACCATCACTTGATCGCCAATTTTAAGAACAGGGATAGAACGAGCGCCCATGGCTTGTAATTCCTTACGTCCTCTTTGCATTTTCGCATTGGTTAATCGATAAGCAATTTTTTTAGAGTCAAGGTAGCGTTGTGCGTCTTTACAATGTGGGCATTTGTCTGCCACATATAAAACAATACGTTTCATCGGGATCTCTCCAATCAAATCTGGTTATAGAGTTAGCGTAGCTTATACAAACAAGTAAGGGAATAACTTACGACGCTCTTCAGGGCTAAGAGCCTCAACACGAGCAATGTTTGTGTCTGGGATAGCTTCAGGATTTGGATAGTGTTTTAACACTTTTTCCATGCTTTCTTCACGAATAAGATGAAGGACAGGATAAGGAGAACGGTTCGTTAAATTCTCATCATCTTCTGGTGCAGCACCGCCAAAGCAATAATCAGGATGGAAAGTCGCAATTTGATAAGTACCTTCCCAGTCTTGTTGTTTGAGTAGCGCATCAACCCAATCTAAGAAGAAATTGTAATCCATGAAATCTTGCAGCATGTTTGGAATAGCAACCAAGGTGGTCTCTAGCTCTTCTGCTGTTTTAGAATTTAAATTCATTAACTCTTGAAGTACGTCTTCAAGCAAAACTTCTTCCGTTGTCGCTTCAGAAACAAAGATTTTGATTTGTTTATTGCGATTTGGTTTCGCGGCAAAAGGGCAAAGATTTAGGCCGATAACGACATCTTCTAACCATTGTTGTACTTCTTGTTCTATTTTTTGAATATTCATGCTGACTTCATTTTTACTGTGCAATATTTTCGGCAAGAATAACAGATTATTGATGAGTTTAGAAACTACCAACAGATACATCAAACTCTGACATGGTAGTTAATTCTTGTTTTTGGTCATGGCGTTGTTGACCATTCTTGTCTGCGAAGACGATTAATACCACTATATAAATTTGAAATAGGGGGTTCCAAGGGATAACTGATTGAATAAACCCATTTCAAATTTCTCTGCGGTCATTGGTTTAGCGTAGAGGTAGCCTTGAACTAAATCGGCTTCTTCTTTGAGGATAAATTGTTCTTGTTCTCGGGTTTCTATACCTTCAACAACAACGTTTAAGTGCAGTTTTTTAGCAATATTTATCATCGCACAAACGATGTTTTGATCTTCAGTACTATAGGTAATGTTGGTAATGAAGCTTTTATCAATCTTTAAGGTATCAAATGGGTATTTTTTTAAGTATTGGAATGACGCATAACCGGTACCGAAATCATCGAGCGCAATGGAAACGCCAAGGTCATGCAATCGGTTTAAGGTCGTGATGGCTAAGTCTTCATCTGCAATTAAGCTGCTTTCGGTGACTTCTAATTCCAGATTACGAGGTGATAATTGGTATACATTCAACAGTTGTTCAATGTGTTCGACTAAATAAGGGTCTTTTAATTGAACGGCTGAGACATTAACCGCAGTAATAAACGCAGGACAATGTGCAACCCATTCACTTGTTTGTTGAATCGCATTTCGTAATGCAAAGTTGCCTAATTCATAAATTAAGCCGTTACGTTCAGCGATTTGAATTAAAACATCGTTTGATATAGCGCCTAAACGTGGGTGGTTCCAACGTAATAAGGCTTCGCATCCTAACCATTTTTTAGTTATTGGGCATACTTTTGGCTGATAGTTTAAAAAGAGATCGTTATTGCGTACGGCTTCAAGTAAGTAACTTTCGATTTGATGTTCAGATAAGCTCGATTTTATTGGCAAAGACACATCCGAAATCGTGAATGTTTTTCCCATGCTTTGGCATTCAACCATGGTGTCGTGCGCATATTGTAATAAATCGGTACGAGGCACGCCGTCTTTTGAATGAATAGCACCAACGTAACTCTGTAAATGAATCGATTGATCATTGATGTAGTAATTTGATTGCCCAATTTCAGACAGGTGCTGACAAAATTTAGGTAGCTTACTTTTATCAGCGTGAATGACTAATAGAATATCGGTAGCAGTGAGACGACCAGTGATCGATGTGTCTGTTATTTTTGTTATTCTTGAACGGTACTCGGTGAGTAGTCGATCCAAAGCTTGATGCCCATGAGTTTGTTGGATCAATAAACCATTGGCAAAATGAATGTGTAATAAAACAAAATTCTTTTCTTGTTTCAGTAGGTTATCCATATGCTGATAAAGTGCAATTTGATTTAAAAAACCAGTGCCCAAATCATGATTTTGATGATATTCCACTTTTTGTTCTGCGGCTCTTCGACAATCAACTTCATTGGCTAACTGAATATTGAGATCATTAAGGTGCTGAGTCGCGATGGTGATCTCTTGTTGTAATGCATTATGACTAATCAATAATTCGGCATGTTGAAAGAGTGTACTTAATTGCGCTTCAATGGATTGTTGATAGGTTTTTAGTAATGCTTGATACGTTGGAGAGTAATCATTTTCTTTATTGTCTAGAATGCAAATGGTGCCAAAAGGGGTGTTGTCTGGCCAATAAAGAGGAAGACCGCAGTAAGCGATCATATTAAGAGCAATATCAGGATTTGTATCCCAATTAGGATCAGTTAAAGCATTTGCAATGAATAGCTGTTGGCGTTCTTTGATGATTTTTTCGCAATACAGGCCTTGTCCAAGTGCTTCATGATGACCGACTTTATAAGGATTATCAGTGTTATCACTGGCAGCAAATACTTCGATCGTATTTTCGTGAGTTTGCATAATAAGGGCAGCAGGTACATGAACTAAATTTGCTAATAAATTCAACATATTTTGCCACTCTTTCTGCATACGTTCAGGGATCGCAATAGAAGCAGAAAGTGATGTTGTCATGTCGTTCTCCGAGGCCTTATTATCAATTAGTGTACCGCATTACTGTTTATATAATAACAGCCTCATGTGCTTTTTTTTTGTCTAATTTTTAAGAATGAGAACTAAACTGCTTTTAAATTATAAGCTTATTAATAGTAAGGTTATATGGCGTTATTGCCCTCTGGCAAATAACATGACTTTTATTGTCATAAGAAGAATGTAACTGTCTGATTTTATCCAACTTGAAATAGAATGGAGTGACAGTGCATAACTGTGGTCAAACCCAACCTTAGATCGTACGTCTTCAATACTGGTGTCATAACCTTGGTTTACTTGCGCTAAACCAGTAATGCCAGGTAGAACGCCATAGGTTCTTTCACTAAAATAAGGGATCTCATGTTCTAGTTTGTTATAGAAGGTTGGTCGCTCAGGTCTTGGTCCAACAAGAGACATATCACCATTTAAAACATTAAAAAATTGAGGTAACTCATCAAGACGTGTTTTTCGCAAAAATCGTCCAACGAGCGTCACGCGAATGTCTTCCTTCACGGCCAATGTTGCGCCAGTGCTTACTTCGGCATCTTCTACCATACTTCTAAATTTTATCATTTCAAATACGTAGATTTGTTCTGGCATCGCCTTTCCCACTCGGAGTTGACGATAAAATACAGGGCCTTTAGAGTTAACCTTAATGGCGATGGCAATCAATGGAAATAAAGGCAAAGTAATAAGCAAACCAATAAGAGATAGGCATACGTCAAAAGCCCGTTTTGCTTTAATGGTTGGTTGGTTAATTGTGTAATATGAATTTATCATCTTGATATCCCGTTCATTTATTTATGTACACGAGACCAAGGGCCACGTTGTTTATTGAATACATAAGTCAGCCCACCAATTAAATTGGCGGTGTGTCCAGCGACAAGGTAAGCCACGGTTTGACAGTATTTATGAGAGAATAAAGAAGGAAAAGACAGGCTAACGATACCCAAACTATAGCCCAGTGTCTGCGTAATAAACGCAGCCATAAAAATGGGGTTGTGAATAAGAAATGCCGAGCCAATATAGGCCATTATCATGAAATATGGCATGGTGATTCGTAACCCTTTTCCTGATATAAAAGTAAATGCAATACCTTTGTATTTAGGATTAAAGAGAGGGAATAAGCGTAATAACTGTTGAAGATTACCTGCTGAAATTCGTAAGCGGCGAGAAAAATCCTCTTCTTGCAACGCGTGCTCAAGTTCCAAAGCATAGATTTTTGGTTCGTAGATGGCTTTGTACCCTTTTTCTACAATCTTCATCGGTAAAATAAAATCATCGTTGATCGTATCTTCATTTAATGGGGTGAATAAATCGGTTCTAAATAGATAAAAAGCACCATGAGATCCTAAACTTGCCCCAAAGGTGGCTTCTTTTTGCTTGATGCTGGTTTGATATTCCCAATACTTTTTCTCACCTTCTGAACTTGGGTCTAATAGTTTGTATGTTGGATTAACGACCCCTACGGTATGATCTTCAAAGTGGGCGGCGGCAATAAGCAGTGCATCGTATGAGATAAGCGCAGAAACATCACTCAATGCCACAAGATCGCTTTTGCATTGTGGAATAACATCATTAAGTAGCATTACCTTTCCTCTGTTTTCTTTAAAGGCAAAGACTTCAATGTGAATGTCGGAACAAATGGCTTCTTGTAGGGTGTTGTAGGCAATATTTACGGTATCGTCGGTACACCCATCACAAGCAATGATGATAGTGAGTTTATTTGACGGGTAATCTAAGCACGTCAAATTGCGAATCTTATCTGCTATCCATAATTCTTCATTATAAGCAGGCAAGATAATAGTAATACTTGGTAAGTATCGATCTTTTTTTGATGATACAAAATGACGATGGTTTGTTTTTGTTGCTTTTTGAGGATGATATTTAGCAAACAAAGTTAAAATGATTGGATACAAAGCATGGTGGTAAATGACCATGAAAATACTGACAGAGGTTACTGCAATAATGAAATTATTCATATTGTTACTCCTTGAAAGTAAAGGCTTTCGTACGCTGTTGCCATACTGCCTGCATGATTGTTTTTTAGTATGAAATCACGAGGAGAGCCGGTTTCTTTTTGATAAGCGAGCGCCTGTATTCCTTGCGCTAAGGTAATGGCATCATTATTGGCGACTAATAAACTGTACGTTGGGCACAAGGTTTCACTCACACCACCGACATCATTGGCAATACAAGGAACCCCGCATGATTGAGCCTCTAAGGTTGAAAGTGGAAAGCCTTCGTTGTTTGATGGCAAGCAAAATACATCAAGCGCTTGATAAAACGTCGGCATATGGTCGATATGTCCAAGAAAATGTACTCGTTTCTCAAGATGATATTCAGCAACAAGTCGTTGTAGGTATTCTTTTTCTGACCCCGACCCTGCCAATAATAAGTGATACTTTGAATCAAGAAAGCGAAACGCTTCGATCAGTTTGTCTTGGCCTTTTACCATTTCAAGTCGTGCGGCATTACCAATAATAATGCTTTCTTCTGGTAAGTTTAGACGCAAGGTTTGATGTGCATCTTGTCGATGACCTGATTGAAACTTCGACGTATCGATGCCATTTTTAATGGTGTAAATAGGGTACTTATTAAACATTAGGGACAATGTTTTTTTCACAAAATGTGCATCAGCAACGAGTTTGGGTTCTGAAATAGAAAGAGCAAGACGTTGTAAATAACGATGCTTTTTATTATTAAGGTGCCATGCATCATGTTCAGTATGAATATGTTTGGCTTTGCCATACCATTTTACGGCACAGCCAGCGTATAAGAGTGGGCCGATATGGTGTGAATGCACGATATCTGCTTGATGCTCTTTGAATATCGAAATCAATTTTTTAATGGTACTTGTTTGGAAACCACTGGGTTTATCAAGAAAAATAAGCTGTTCTTGATAGTGTGACAGTCGTGGCCAACGTTGAATAGACTCTGTGAGTGTGCCTTCTAAACTGACTAATACGATTTTATGCTCGGGATTGGTAAAAGCCAACATATCTAGCACCATAGTTTCTAGGCCGCCAGGGGAAAGATGTTGAACAACATGAATGATAGTTTTCATAGCGCACTCCTTTTGTGTCTAACCTAGATATTGCAGAGTTTGTGCCAGTTATTAAATTCTTATTATTCAAGTGGTTATAATTTGATTTTTGTTTTTCTCAAAATGAGAATGAATTTGAAAATACGATTAACTAGAAAATGGAGATGAAGAACAATAAGGATCTGATGTCGTTTTTTTATCTGATAAGGGAGAAAATAGCGTACTTGATTGAGGCGGAATACGGCTGAGTAAAGGCGCTGAATGTAACGCCATTAATTCATCTTTTCTTCGTATCGTGGTGTCGCACAGTTCCGCAATCACGGCCAAACCAATGCCTATTCCCACACCGCCAAAGATACCAGCAATGACAAACAGAACCGTGGGCAAATTAGAAGGGCTATTAGGAGTGTAAGGTCTATCAATAATTTTCACTCGTTTGTCTTGTTCAAAGATACCCAGTGAACTGGTTAATTTTGCCATCTCAAATCGTTCGACTAAATCGGTATACAATTGACGTTTTAAGGCCAAATCACGTTGTAATTGGTACAGTTCTTGTTCATTCCGGCCAAAATTAGAGGCTTGTTTTTCAAGATCTTTTATCATGCTATCTAACACTTTGGTCTCTTCGGTTAATGCATCGACTTTACTGGTGGCTTGTTGCAGTTCTTCTAGTTGCGATAACAAAATCGGAGGCGCTTTAGATAAATCATCAACACTGTTGCTGCTCGCGATGTCCCATAACTGTTCGCTACTTAACCCTGGTTGGCTTTGAGAAAGTAAACGAGTTCGCTCTTCTTCTAATCGATTAAGGTTTCTTAATTTACCTTGTACTTTACTGTGTTGAGAGGTGTATTTCGCTTGAAGCAGGGTTAGCTCCCCACGAATACGGATGATTTGTTCTTCTAATTTACCAATGACAGGGTTGGTTTTTGATAGTTGTAAATCAATCGAGCCTAAGCGTTTCTTTGCCCCTGCTAATTCGGCTTGGCGCTCGTAAAGGCGTTGTTTTAGTTTGGTTAATCTATCTAGACTCGTGATTTGCATTTCCGGTAAAGTGGTGTCCTCACGGCTTTTAAATTCAGCGAGTTTTGATTCTGAAATGTCCAATTCTTGACGGCGAAAATCGATATTTTCAGATAAAAATTGGCTTGAATCTTTCATTGATGAACGTTCTGGCGCAAGTAATTGCTCGGTAAAATGACGACTGACGGCTTCAAGTGTCTCTTTCATGCCTTCTTGTTTATTTGAACTGTAGTCTATACGAATCAAATCCTTACCTGCCATGGTGACCGATAAGCTATTAGATAATTGAGCCACGGCATTATCCATGGCTTGAGGTGACATCGACTCATGTACGTAACCTCTTTCTTGTGCCACTAACCCTAAAATATGTCGACTGTGAAGTAAGGTTTGTAAGGCGCTTAACCGTTCTTTTAACATGGTCGAAACCGCTAAGTCTTCTAGAAATGGGTTCATTTTGGCCGTTTCTTGAATCAACATACTGGTATGAGATTCATAATATTTAGGGGCTAATTTCGCAATGGTTAACCCCATTAGTGGAACTAATATAATAGGGATAACAATAAGGTAGCGTCGGCGCCATGCTCCCTCAAGAAGAATTAAAAATTGCTGACTTAATGTGATCATAATGCCTCCAACCATGCATCTAGTTGCATCGCTCTTGCTTGCCATGTGTGATTTTTTATTAATGCAGCTTGCTGCTCTTTTCTACGTTGAGCATCAAGAGAGGTGATGTTGTTATTCTCTTCTTTCCATTGCAGCTTGATGGTATGCAGTTGCTGAGAGAATTCATTGACTGAATTTACAGTGTGAATTGTCGATTTATAAGGGGCTAGCGCAGGAAAAGGGGTGCTGATAATCGGCGTTCCTGTCGCTAAATACTCAAGTAATTTTAAAGGATTACAGGCTCTAATTTGTTCATTATCGACAAAAGGTAATAAACTTACTTGCCAGTGTTGGCTATAACGAGATAATTGATGATGAGGCTTTGTTCCTAATAAACTCAGATTGTCATGGTCATCAAAAGGATTAAATCCTAACTCATTTTGACCAATGAAAACAAAATGCCAATCTGGATTTTGTGCAATCACTTGGTTAAGTAAATCATAATCTAACCAGTGCGATAAACTGCCATAAAAACCAGCGATTGGTTTGCCATCATTAAATAGATCATTTGCTCGTGGTGTTGTTTGATGGAATAAAGTGTAATCGACACCATGAGGCAGATATTGTGTTTTTTCTTGTGGGAATTTGGCAAATAAAGTCTCGCTCGCGACTAAAATGAGATCGGCTTTTTTAACCAATTTATTTTCGTGTTTAAGTACGACGTCATGATCAACACCGGCAAGGGCTGAGAAATCATCACCACAATAGTAAACCACTTGTGTTTCATTCAATGACCCGCAGAGATCGGCAACGGTAGGTAATGAAGTCCATAATATAGGTTGATGTAAATTCGCTTTTTTAAGGATTGGTTTTAATTGTTTGGTTATTAAGCGTTTTGCTACCCAACGAGCAATAGGTCCTTTTGGTGCAGGGATCGTTTTTAGATTCACCGTTTTAAAAGGAGCGATATCAGTATCACCACTGATTTCTACTGTTGCTTGAGTGATCTTTTTCCAGACACGTTTTATATCATGAATAGAGCACTTAGGCTGACGTAAGCCAATCGAGTTGACCCAAATTATTTGTCGATTATAAGACAGCTGTTTGATTAAATGTTGGGTGCTAGAAGGCAAACCACCCCAATCTTCGCCGAAAACAATCAGATCATGCTTCATAACGAATGTCCTCTTTGATTGTTTTTGAGCTTGTAATGTCTAACGGCTTGATGACTTTCGCTGGGTTTCCACCGGCTAATACAAAGGGCGGTAAGCTTTTGGTTACGACACTGCCTGAGGCGACAATGGTACCTTCACCGACAGTGACATTGCCAATGATACTAACGCGAGATCCCAGCCATACGTCTTTCTCTAAAATAATATCGCCCACTTGGCTGTCTAAATCCGCTTTCCCTAAGGCGCGTTCTATTGGATCGATAGGGTGGCCTGGGTAACCACACAGAAAGCCTTGTCCTGCGATACGAACATTATCGGCAATCACTATTTTATTGCCGACAGCAATTGTGGTTTGCCAGCATATATCGACATTGTTCCCTACCGTTAGAGTTGGGTTTGGTGAGTCAGTGCGGCCGCTAAACGTGGTTTGTCCTGAGATCCGACAATCATCACCAATGGTCATCGTAAGAGGGCCACTAAAAAAAGGAAGACCGCCATACAATAGGGTTCTTTTCCCATGTTTATGTAAACGTCCTTTAAACGCCGGCACATAAAAAATGAGGTGAGTTAATGCCTGCCATTGAGTTGTGATGGTTTTGTGCACGCCATAAAAAAGAACGTTAATCAGACGAGGGGTAGGCAGTTCGAAGTAACGAATGGATTTGGCCACTCTAAATAAGCGAGATGCAAGTGGGCTTTCGCCTTCTTTTAACCATTGTTTGAATCGATAAACAGATAATGTGCTCATAGTGACATTCCTTTTTTAGTAACTCATACAATGAGTACTTCACGGATTGTGCCAATTATTTTATCTTCGTTTATCAATGGGATATTTTTATTTTTTTGTAAGAGGTATCAAATTCTCATTTTGAGAATCGATTTGACGGTGAGATATTATGACGTTGATTTATTTAATTCGGCTAAGGCGATCTCACTGGTTTTACTTACGGCGACCACTAACGCTGCCAAAATGTAAATCGGCCAGTTAAAGCCTTGAGTTAAGAAGGTACCAGAGACAATCGTACCGATTAAGCCTGCAAATACTGCTTGTGCACTGGTATAAATTGCGGGGTCGATCTTATTTTGCACCAATTTTACGGCTTGTAAGGTTCGGTTTGCTTTTCTGATTAAGACAATGACCAAGCTAATGAATATAGCTAAACCAAGAAAACCAGTTTCAGCCAATACACCAAACCATGTACTGTGTACTGCATGATTTAATCCGTCCCAATGAGGGCTGTAATAAAAGTAATTGGCGTAAAAGTTATCTAATCCAACACCGGTTAATGGATTACTGACCGCCATTTTGAACGCAGCTTCCCATGCGTATAAACGTCCCATGGCGGAGGCATCTATACCGGCTTCAGCCGCTCCACCTGATGATCGTTCTGAAATACCAGCAATAAAAAATAAAATACTGCCTGCGGCAATGGCAATAGAAAGCAGTAGCACCTTCGATTTTATACGTTGTAATCCATAAATTCCGAATACAGCGATCATTCCTAGTAATCCACCTCGACTTTGCGTAGCCATTACAGCCCAAAAGAGAATAGGAATAGCGATAAACCCAATGAGTCGTTGATGCCAAGGTAATTGATGCGTCACTAATAAACCAACGGCAAATGAGGTTGGAAACATAAGTACTAAGGCAAGATCGTTTGGATCTCCAAGCATTGAGCCTAATTCTCGACCAATAGTGACTCGAGTTCCTTCTACAAGCCCAATACCGCCCAATTTATTTTGAATCGCAATTAATCCAACGAGAACCCCCGCAATGGTGATGGCTTTTAAGGTAAAAGCCAGTTGTTGTGGACTACGAATGAGTATCGCTATCGCAAAGGTCATGAGTATTATTTTCCAATAGATATTTTTGAAATACTCAATAGCGATAGGACGGTTTCCAGAAAAAATGATACCAATGATAACCAAAATAAGAAAACAGGTTAGTAATGTAAATTCTTTACACCAAAACAGTTTTATTTGCTTTGTAATGCCCACCTGCCAAATTAAGGCAGCTAAAGAGCTGAGAGAGAGTAATAATGGGATTTTTAGATTATAAATCTGAGGGAACACTTCATGAATGCGGAAAAAAGAGAAAATAACAAAAAACAGTACCATTAAAAATGGACGATTAAGAACATAAAGCACAGCAAGTGGCAGTATGCCTAATACGATAATTAAGGCTGGATGAGGAAACAAACGCCACAATATACCTGCTAAAATTGAGCAGGTAATTGCTGTAAACCATTGCAATGGTTTTGATTGAAGTGGCGTGTTGTTATTTATCATAAAACCTCTTTATCTTCTTTGCTGTCAGGCAAGATAATTAATTTTAGTATAGAAGCGATAAATACGCAGATTACGGTACATGCAATGCCGAGTAACAGATGCATCATGCTTGATAATCCAGACAAACTAAGTAGTACAGAACCTCCCGTAAATATAAATAATAAGGTCATTTTTTTCAGTGAATAAGGTAATAAATGACTGTGTTGAGAAAGAAAATAGGTAGCGACCATTTTGATACTCTGTGCGACGATTAATGAACCTAGAACGCCTGTCATGCCATAATTAGGGGTAAACATAATGATTAAGAACATCCCCAAAGCAGTCGATAAGCTATTAATCCATAATAATTTTTTTGTTTCTTTCTTTGCTAGTGCGCCAATGTTGATGAGTTCATTCATTTCTTTAATTGCCGCAACGATGATCAAGGCAATCACGATGGATTTTGCTTGGAGGTAGCTGACTGGCATTAATGCTTCGATAAGTAACGGTGCTAAATAGCTGACGATGATGGTTAAAGTGCATAACAATACCAAACTGGTTTGTGTCATTTTTGCTGTAATGTCTTCTCCTTTAGCTTGTAAATAATCAAAGCGTTTTGGCATCCACCACATGCAGAAAGGCTGCATTAACAAGGTCAATGCGAGTGAGAATTTTAGAGCCACCGCATAAAGAGCAACGTCATTTAATGAGGTGTTATCAACTAGTACCCAGCGTTCAAATCCGTTTAAACCAAAGGCTATGAGTCCACTGGCGGTTAGGGGTAAAGCGTAATGTAAACACTGTGAAATCCTTTCTGGATTATAGATGTGAGAGGTATTGTTAACCTTCTTATTTTCTTTTACTTGAAGATAAATTAACGCGATAATTTGAAGACTCGCAGCGATAAAACCAACCAATAAAATGGCGGTAACGCCATAACCTTGTTGTAGCACGGCGACGGTTAATACCACTTGTAAAAAAGCGCGCCCTGTTGTGATGATAAAAAATAAACCCGCTTTGTCTCGCATTCTTAGGGAGGCAAGAACGACGGCAACTACCCCTTCAAACGCCAATACCATCAATAATAATTCAAGCTCAATAGTTGTGGCGTATTCTGGCTTTATTTCACTAATAAAAGGGCTGATTAACCAAATGATGGGCAAAGAAATACAAGCAACAATCATGGTTAAGGTGAAGATCTCGGCGGTTATTTTTCGTTTCTGATGTGGGTCTTGTTCTGCGCCTGCAAATCGATATAACGCTTCGTGAAGTGATAAGCCTAATATGACACTTAATACCATCGCGAACGTTGACAATAGCTCTAAACGGCCTAATTCTGATTGTGGAATATGATTAGCGACATAAGGGAGCATGAATAAGGAAACCCCTTTCATCAAAATAATGCTGCTGCCATACAGTGTCATGTTTTTTAGTGCGGGTGATAAAGGAAATAGGTTCATTGTTTCACCTCATTTAACTTGATCATGGAGTGTGATTTTTTTTCCATTGCTTGTGTAATGGCTAAGTAACAATGTTCTGCACGGTAGCCTTGAGCAAGATGAGCGCCCGATGTACCTAATTTTTTTAAGAGGCTCGGTTGGGTGCTGGCTTGAGCGATTCGTTGCTGCAGGGTTTTAATATCATTAGGTTGGTATTTTAGGCAGTTCTCGTTATGCGTTAAAACGAGATCCCAAAATGCGCCATCTGAAGGAATGATGACGCACATCCCTGCTATTAACGCTTCTAAAATAGAAAGACCGAAAGGTTCTTGATGACTTGTTGAGACAAAAATATTACTGCTTTTTCGTAATGCGTTTAGATTTGATGGTTGGTGATACCAACGAATACCTTTTATCTCTTGTGGTACAGATGTGGTCGGTAATACATTGTTTTCTGGTGTTAAATAGCAAATGCTTGTTGGTGTTCTTTGATCCTTTGGCGTTGAATTAATGGCTTCAAGTAATAAATCGAGTCCTTTCCATTTTAACGTTGAAGCCGCCCAAAATACGTGCGGTGATTGATATTGACATTGTGAAGGTAGATTTTTTTTACCAATTCCATTTACGAAAGAATCAAAGTGATGAGTGGCAAGTAAGTCTTCTTGTTTTTGTTGCTGAATGTGCTCTGATTCTTTTCGCCATACTTGTTTGATGGCCGCAACTAATGAAGGAAAAGCGCTTTTTAAATAGAAGACATGTTCGGCATGGCAAAGGCACAATCCAATGGATCGTGACAACCCAACGGGTCCATGAATAAGTTGAGTAATTTGGTAACCAAATAGCCATTTCATCAAGTAGATTGGCATATCAATTCCCGGCCCTGAAGCACCTACAGCAATGTGTATTTTTCCATAAAAAATTCGAGTGTAAATTAGCCAAAAACAAAAATAGAATTGTCTTAGCCAATACCCTTTTCCCTGTTCTGACAAAGGAAGCCAGTTTGGGTGGGACATTTTCACTATTTCGACATTTCTTAATAGCCAAGAACACGGGTTCGCGGTAAGAATAGTGATGTGATTGCTTTTTCTATCGAGTAAGTCCAACATTTCGCGAGTGGCGACTTTTGAGCCTCCGGCATAAGCAATCGGGTCGAGAACCAAAATATGATTGGATTTATTCATGATGAGTCTCCTTACTTAGGGTTTCATTTACACCAAAGCGAGAGACAATATGATGATGAAAAAACAGTGTGGACATATAGCGTAGACGACTGAAAATAGGCGTAATTGCGGCCCGTAATGGTCGAGAGTAAGTCTCTTTATTTGAGGTACTTAGTTGTTGTTCGTAGTGTTTTTCAAATTGTTTTGCGTATTCAGACAAAGTGAAGTTTCGATATACAATTTCTTTTCCTTTGACTCCCATCTCTTTTGCTAAACGTGGATTTTGAATAAAAACCATGATCGCTTTTGCAAATGATTCACTGTCGTTTGGTTGAGTGAGAAATCCCGTATCATAATGAGAAATGACTTCTGGGATCCCCCCAACCATCGGTGCAATGACGGGTAATTTTGCTAAAGAAGCTTCGATAAGGGCAAGGCCAAAGGCTTCGTCTCTTGCCCCGCTAATATAAGCATCCATGCCACTTTTTAAAAGACCAACAACGTTGTCTCGTTCGCCTAAAAAATGAATATTATTATGGAGTTGAAGGTGGTTTGCTTGTTGCTCTAATTGTGCTCGTTCTTCTCCTTCGCCGATAACAATCAAATGAATGTTAAGCATGACAGCATCCAATTTATGCAAGCTATCAATAATTAGATCAACGCCTTTTCTATGAATTAATGATCCTGATGTTGCCAAAACAAAGGCGCTACTGTCTATCCCTAGTTGTTGACGTAATGGGGTTGTGCGTTGAGCATTTAATTTTGTCGTATCAATACCATTAGGGATAACGGTTAGGTTTTTTCGGTTGTATCCATCATGAAGCAATTCTTCACCTATCGCGTTACTTACCGTAATAAGGCTAGGGCTAAAATGAATGCCCAAGGTTAAGCGGTCACGAAGCGGGTATTGGGTGTGTAAGTGAGTACTTAAAGGGGTGTGAGTGTGGCGTGCCACTGGGTTCATCCACTGACATGGTGCGGCACTGTTACAGTGAATTAAGTCAACCTGATGAGCATCCACAATCTCTTTGCCTTGTTGGTATAGCTGATACCAATTAGATAATGAGAATTTAGGTGCTTTCCACCCTAATAATAAAGTGAAGGGGGTAACATAAACGGCGCTGACTTGCTTGTTTACTTCATCGGCAAGGCGCTGTTGGTTACACCAAAGGATGCACTCAAATTTTTGATGATTGATGCTTTTGATGAGATTAATCAAGCAGATTTCACTGCCTCTGATCCAATCGTCGCCATAATGCACAAACAATAATGTTGTTTTTGATTTGGTTGACATCTCATCACCTTCCTTCTTATCGAAAATTCTTGATATAAGGAATAGAGCAAAGGGAGTGCCAACTCGAATGCGTTTTTATCTCATTGATTTTTATTATTATATTTTATTTTGTTTGTGTTTTTCTCAAATTGAGAATCGCGATATTCAATTTGAGAAGCATTACGTATGGGCGTAAATCGCAAATACTTGAGGGATAATGGCTTGCGTAGAAAAGTCGGTTTGAATGGTTTGCTGTGCGGATGCTTGAATGGTCGCCTTATTTGAGTCATCTAAGTCAAACCAATATTGGAGTTGTGCGGATAGGTCATCGGGTTCCACGATCCATCCATTGTTATCTTGAGTAATCAATTTACTCATGTTGCCTACAGGGGTAGAAATGATAGGAATACCTCGCCCCATTGCTTCTAATGCCGCCATGGGTAATCCTTCATAACGTGAGCAAATAACGAGTAATCCGATCTCTTTCCAAATGGGCTCCATTGTGGATTGGTGTCCATGAAGTATGAGATTGATAGGGGCTTGTTGAGCGATGCCGTTTTCCATTGGTCCTGAACCGTAAATGTGAAAATCGTGTTTAGGGTGTTGTTGTGCTAATTGAAGGAATCGGTCGGGGGCTTTTTCATGGCTTAATCGTCCGACAAAGGCAATTTCTTTTCCGTTAGAAAGGGATAATTGATCCGTAGATATAAAGTTATTTAATACGGTTATTGGAGTGTGTACGCGCTGTTTTATCTGTTTACTTACCGCAAAATTATGATGACTTAACGCCGCACTCCATCGATCAATTCGATCATACCAACGTAGTTTTCCTGAACCAATTTCTCCTGCGTGGAAAGTATTAATAAAACGTACGTTATGAGAGGATAGCAGCAAAGATAGGCGTAATAACCGTGAATAGATGGCCGCTTTATATCCATGAGAGTGTATGACAGTGGGAGGATGTTGTTGAGTGTAATGCAATAACGACATGAATTTCCCATCAAGAAAATGATAAGAGATATTGGCGTTAGTCAGCGCCGTTAGTAAAGGATGTTCCGTTTTATAGCGGGATAAAAAAACGACAGTAACGACGCAGTTAACGGTGGCTAACCCTTGTGCAAGTTGCAACACATGGGATTCAATGCCACCAAAATCACGGCTATCAAGCAAAAGCCATACCTCATAAGGCGAGGTATGGGAGTGATGAGGGGCTGCCGTATTACTGTTCTGTCTCTTCATCGGCTTCCCATGCTTGTTTTTTACGATATAGGGTCGATGGGCTTAGTTCAAGAAGAACCGCGGCGTTGAGAACGTTACCGTCACAATGATCAATGGCATTTTGAATCACTTCTCGTTCAATGTCGGCCATTGGACGGATAGCACTGTGATCCCACGTTACTGAATTGGTTTGTATTGATGAATTATCTGGTTCCGACGTTTCGGTATGAAGAGGCTCTACTGACATCGGTGCTATTGGAGCCACGTTATTGATTTCTTTTGCTACGATATGACGTTGAATAGTCGCCTGTTTTACTTTTGGTTGAGTGGCTTGATTCAATGGTGGTGGTAATTGGTCAAGAACAACATGGGTACTGTTATGTAAGACCACAACATTACGAATAATATTTTGTAATTGACGGACATTGCCTGGCCATGCGTAATTACATAAGCGCAGTTCAACGTCTTGCTTCATTGCGATGAATTTCTTTTTGTCTTCTTTGGCGTATTTTTTTAAGAAGAAAACCGCGATATCAATAATGTCCGTTCCGCGATCACGAAGTGGGGGCATTTCGATAGGAACCACATGAACACGATAATATAAATCTTCTCTGAATCGACCTTCGTTGACTTCGGTTAGAGGGTCTCGGTTGGTCGCACAAATAATACGTAAATCTGTGCTCAGTTCTTTACTGCCACCTAATGGCGTGAATCGACCCGTTTGTAGAAAACGCAGCAATTTTTTCTGCATTTCTAATTCCATTTCACACAACTCATCTAAAAATAGCGTGCCGCCATTGGCCATCATGGCCGCGCCCTTTCGATCGGTTGTTGCACCAGTAAATGCGCCTTTTACGTGACCAAATATTTCACTTTCCATTAAGTCTCTAGGGATTGCACCACAGTTAATGGCAACAAAAGGTTTGTTATTACGTTTACTTTGATAATGAATGGCTTCGGCACACACTTCTTTACCTGTCCCACTTTCACCATAAATGAATACACTGGCGGTGGTAGGGGCAACGGCATCAATAATTTTGTATACCGCTTGCATTGGTAAGCTTGAGCCAATAAACCCTTGGTATTTTTTACGATTAAAGGTGTTTTGTAGGTCTTCAACCAGCCCTTCTAACTTATTGCGCTTTAGGTGGTTACTGATTGATGTTTTTAGGCGATTGGCTTGAATGGGCTTTTCAATGAAATCATCGGCCCCACTTTGAAGTAAATTGACGGCAATATTGATGGTACCGTGAGCGGTAGCAACAATGACGGCGGTTGGGAGTTTTTTTTCTTTCATCCAAGCCAATACGTCCTGACCAGACATGTCAGGCAGTTTTAAATCAAGAATCACCAAGTGTGGTGGATTCTTTTCCATGAAAGCTTTGGCTTGCTCTCCAGTGGTTACGTGGAAGAACTCGTACGGCTCATCTTTTACATATTGTTTGTAAAGGATGGCAAGAGAGGTGGAGTCTTCGACTAATAATACTTTTTGTAGCATAAGCAACATCCTGTTTTACCTAGCAATTTTTATTTTTATGATTTTATTTTAATTAGTGAAGCCTTGTGCATTTCGTTCTTCTAATGCAATGAATGATTGCATTGCAATATCTGATAATTGGGCTGCTTTCTTAATGGCTTCATCAAACTGTTGTTGTATACAATGTAGTTCAATTTCACGTGAAATCGTAGATAAGGCAACGTTTCCGAGAGTTAGCGCACTACTTCCTAATGTATGAGCTTCAAATTCGAGAGCGTAAAGGTCTTTTGTTGTGATTGTTTTTACGATGGTATTTACGCGTTCTTTTGACTCAATAATATAAAATTGAATTAATTCAGGCATTACACTAGCATCCGTATCACGGATAATTTGCTGAATGATGGTCTCATCTAAAAGCTGTGGGTCGCTTTTGTTTATCTCTCTCTGATTATTATCCACAGTACTTCCTTTTATTGTGTTTTCTTGATCATAAGATACAGACAAATAAGTGGCAAGGCATTCTAGCAAAGCCGTTCGATTAAATGGTTTTGGAAGGTAGTCGGTCATACCTGCGTCTATGAATCGTTCTTTGTCTCCTGAAAGTGCGTGAGCGGTTAAAGCAATAATCGGCATTTTTTCGTGACGTTTCGAGAGGGTTCTTATTTTTTTTGTCGCCGTCATTCCATCCATTTCTGGCATAGAAATATCCATAAAAACAAGATCATAATCTGAGTCTGTCACCATGGAGATCGCTTCTTTCCCATTATTAGCAATATCGATGGCATAGCCGGCATAACTTAAGGTGTTTTTTATAACGACTTGGTTGGCTAGATTATCTTCAACAACCAATAATCGTGCATTGGAATAAATACATTGAGAGGCGGTGGAGGTTTTATTTTTATGAGATTTTAGTGATTCGATGTCCTCTTCGGATGTGTTATCAAGCATGATATGGAACGTAAATTCACTGCCTTCTCCATATTGGCTTTTTACGGTAATCGTGCCATCCATCATATTGATTAATCGTTTGGTGATGGCTAGCCCCAATCCTGATCCTTCATGAGAACGGGAGAAGCTGTTATCTGCCATTGTGAACTCTTCAAAGAGTAAATCTAACTGCTCTGCTTTTATGCCGATCCCTGAGTCTTTAACAAGACCCGTTAGAACAAAGCGGTCTTCCATTGGCTGAATATCTAAAGAGAGTAATATAAATCCATCGTCTGTGAATTTTAAACTGTTACCAATAAGGTTTAATAAGATCTGTTTAAATCGATTGACGTCGCCGCAAACATATTCAGGGACATTATCAGAAATAGATAAGGTTAATTGCAGTTGTTTTTTGTCTGCTTGGGATTGGAAACCATGTAAAGCGTGATGCAAGCAGTCATGGAGGTTGAAGGGTTTATTATCGAGATAAAAAGTGTTTGCCTCCATGCGAGAGAAATCTAAAATATCATTAATGATAGAAAGTAATAACTCGCTTGAGTCGGTTGCAGTTTCAACGAGATCACGTTGATTTGGGTTCAGTCGGGTTTCTTTTAGTATGGCTAATAAACCGAGGACGGCGTTCATAGGCGTTCGAATTTCATGACTCATCGATGCTAAGAATCGTCCTTTACTTTCATTCGCTGACTCGGCTTCACTGCGCGCTTCTCTTAGATCGTGATAGTTTTGCTCAAGATTGCATGACATTGAGTTAAATGCTTTTGCTACGTCATTTAAATCGCCCGTTGAGGTGAGTTCCAATTGCTCTCCTGGGCCTTTTCTTGCCACCGTATCAACGGCTTTTTTTAGTTTGTTTAGGTTTTTCGTTAATAGATTACCGAGTAGGTAGGAAAGCCCAATAACAATGAAAAGTTCGATAAAAGCGATGGCAAATATCCATGACTTAGCTCGGGAGAAAAATGAGTTTATTCCATGGGTGCCAAATCCTATTTCAACTCGTCCAATGGGTTTGGTGTCACTGCTAATAATGGATTCTATGTCGTAGCTACCATCTGAGGCATTATTTAGAATGGGGCTGTTGGGGTTTGGTATTTCATGTAATTTTGGACCACCTTGAATGATAAGAGTCCCATCTTGGCGATAAATTTTGACGTAACATATTTTCCCAAGAGCAATGAGATCATGCATTAAGCTGGTGGTTTCGGTATCATTACCGTTATTTAGCGATTCTTTTATGGCATTTGAAAACATAGTTAATGTTGCATTTGAGCGGGTCACCAATTGTTGCTCATTAGAGTCAGATAAGAATTTTACTGAGCTAAGGACAAGAACAAGTAGCATGACGCTCTGAATAATCGAAATACCAATAATGGTTTTTAGTCGAAATGTCATGATGAACTCCTTGCTCGTTTATGGTGTGAATGTGTGTGTTATTGTTTTTCGAGTATCAGTAATAAAGCATCGTCATTTGGGGGTGTTCCGGCTAATGAATCAAAGGTTTGCATTATCTGTTCCATTGCTGATTCGATAGGTAAATCAAAGGTATTAATTAACTGTTGTTTCACTGCTTTTTCAAGGGTTTCTCGTTCTGATAAAGAATCTCCGGATTCAAACAATCCATCAGTAAAAAAAGCAATACGTTCTTTTTGTTGTAAGGTGATTTTAGTTTCTTGGTACGTTGTGCTTGGTAATAACCCCGGCAATGTACCTTCAACATTGATGATATTAAGGCCGCGATTTGTGATGTGTATTGGCGGTGGGTGTCCAGCGCTGCAGATTGCTAACGTGTTTGAATTAAGAAGACTCACACAACAACTTGTCAGCATCGTTTGTGACAAAATTTGGTCTTTGAACGCATTGTTTGAGAGGGTAGATAAAAGTTGTGCTGGGTGCTTTAGATCTGAGTTTTGCATTAACCCTCGAATATAACCGGCATAAGCATAAGCAAAGAATTTCGCACTTTCATCGTGCCCCATGACATCCGCCAATAAGATCTGAGTGATGTCGTCATCATCCATTGAGAGCACGAAATCACCGCCACCATGTCCGGTATTCCGTTGCTGGATAGCGAGTTTCCAATGCGGAGAATGAATCTCTATTTGTGGTAATAATGTGTGCGTGATTTTTTGGTTAACTTGTTTGGATAGCGATTGATAAACTTGATTGAAACGAGCTAAAACACGTTGAATAGTATAAAGAAGTTGATCTTTTTTAATGGGTTTTTCTAGGTAATCATCGATGCCCAAATCAACGGCACTATTCACCGTTGTGGTGTCTTGTAAGTGGGATAAGAAGATAAACGGAATCGAAATGTCTTTGTCTTGCTCTAAATGCTGACGTAATTCTAATCCACCCATTTTTGGCATTTGAATATCGGAAACAATGAGATCGACGGTATTATTTTTTAAAAAATCTAAGGCCTCTTTGCCATTGTTTGTCAGAGTAATATCAAACTGTTGATTTAAGTAAGCACTGTATAATTTACACTGAATGACGTCGTCTTCTACGATTAAAATATGAGGGCGTTTTTGATTATTTTCACGGATCCATGTCATGGAAAAAAGGTTATGAGTATCAAAAGAATGGTAAGTGGTGGTATGGGTTTGGCTTTGAATGATATCAATCCCACGACCACCGCATTTTAATGAAAAATCGCCTATATCGGTATTGCTAGGTTGTGCCGTTGGATCCCACGCTTCACCATCATCGATGATATCAAGTTGCCAATGATGTTTGGTTTTTCTTAATGCGATAGTGATGCTTTTACTTGGATTATTTGGGTGGAGAACAAGGTTGGTGCTCCACTCTGAGAAGCATAATAAGCAAGGATTCTTAACCGTTTTTTGCACATCAAGGCGATCGAGAATTTTCGAGAGTGACAGGCGTAATACTCTTATGGCTTCAAGAGAAGTCGGTTGGGTATTTTCAAAGAGTAAAATAGAATCTGTCATAGTTACACCACTGTTGATAAGAATCGGTTATTTTTAATAATTGAAATTAGTTTAGTAGAGAAACAATGAGGTAAAAAACGTAAGCGTTCGATTTCACGACATAATTCATTTTTAAAGCTGGGTTGATATTTGTCGTTGAAAATATGGCCGATAATATTGGCTTTGTTACTCTCTAATGTCTCTATAGCGGCTTTAAATTCGGTTTGTAATGTTTGCCCAGAAAGGATAACCATGAGGGTTCCATCACACGATCCTGCGATCGTTTGAGCAGGAATACTGTCAGCATTGAGTTGAGATAATGCGGACGAATCAATGATGACTTTATCAAACTCGGTAAGCCATTGGGCTATGTGTTTTTTAAGATTCTTCGGTTGACGCATTTCCATTATATTTGCTTTATCTGTTGGCGTTGGAAGCCCTGAAAGCACGACATTATCTTGCTGGGTAAGCGCAAGGTAATGAGAAGCATGAGGGCTTTCATCCTTCTGTTCTGGTAAAAAAGACAAGGCTGTTAAGCTCGGGTTTTGCAAATTAAGATCAACCAACAATGTACGATAACCCGCCAGTAAGTGTCGCTCTGTTAACGCTTGGGCTAATGAAGTCACCCCTTCTCCAGGGTTGGTTGAGGTAATACACAGTGAGTGACATTCTTGTTGTTCTAATTGCAAAAAGACTTGTTCAATCTCCATGCTGCATGGGGGTATTTTCATTACAAGGCTCCTATTAGGGCAACCGTAGCGACGATTTGGAAAACATCTTTAATCCCAACGCGCACTTGTTCCATTAGGCTTTCGTCTTTATTCGGGATATAAATTGTGTCTCCGGCTCTTAGGACGGGAATACTTCTAAAATTGGCCGTTCGGCTAAATTCAACAAGGTCAAAGGTTCTTGCTTGGCCTTTATCTAATGCGTGATTCACTACACTGATTTTTTCAAGATAAGCGACATCGCTCGGGCCACCCGCTTCGGCCAGTAAATCTAATAAGGTCATTGAGTCATTAAAGCGGTAACGACCGGGTTTATTAATCGCCCCTAGTACTCGAATCGTACTTTCTTTACTTTCATCTACCCACGCTCTATTTTTCTCTGGAATGTAGATGGTGTCGCCCGTTTTTACGATAGGAAGCAGGGATTCATCACCGGTTTCAAAATACAATGCTAAGTTTAGTTTACTCACTTTTGCGTACGTTTTATCACGATGGGTGACACGAATATTATGAATGTCGGCATCCATTGTTGGACCATCTGCGGCGGATAGAATATCTAAAAAATGCATCTCATTAGTGAAGCGATAACGACCGGCTGCATTTACTTGACCGAATACGTATATAGAGCTGTCTGAACTTTGACGAACCCATTGTGATTTGTTGTCTGATGGATCTTGTGGTAAATCATGAACTCGAATAGTCGCTCCCGCTCGAATGGTTGGTAATGAAGAATCAGGTTTTCCTTTTGAGATAAATGAATCTAAATTAAACGTATACACTTGGTTGTTACCATCACTGTCGGGCGTTACGATTTCAATTCGAGTGGTGTCACCTCGTAAAGTAGGGCCACCCACGTGTGCCAATAAATCCAAAAATGACATTTCATCGGACCATTCGATACGTCCTGGGTGTTGTACTTCACCTAATACTCGTACTGCGCGACTTGGTGCTATTTTCAACCATGATTTTTCATTCATGTCTG
This sequence comes from Aliivibrio logei, assembly GCF_001691055.1. Taxonomy (NCBI): domain Bacteria; kingdom Pseudomonadati; phylum Pseudomonadota; class Gammaproteobacteria; order Vibrionales; family Vibrionaceae; genus Aliivibrio; species Aliivibrio logei. The sequence continues at coordinate 89,663 of NZ_MAJU01000009.1, read as the reverse complement.
TTTTTTCAGGAACAAAAATCGCATCTCCGGCTGAAATCGGCGGGGGTCTTTGGTAGTTGGTGCCTTCGGTATAACCTGATAAATCAAAATTGATCACAACGCCATTTGATTTGATAACACGAATTTGGCGAGATTCTGCAAATCGAGTTGGGCCTCCGGCATTTGCTAGGATATCCATAAACGTTGCGCCTTTTTTTCCCTCAAACGCTCCCGGTTTTGCTACCTCACCCATGACATAGACCATGTTTGAGCCTGATTTAATTTCTTCTTCTTGTTTAGGAACAAAGATCGTTGAACCTACTTCAAGTGGTGGCAATAAGCTGTCATCTCCAGTATCTAAATAGCGTTTTAGATTGAACAGAGCGGGTTTGTTTTTTGAAATAACTCGAATTTGTTCTACACCTGCATAACGGGTGACGCCACCAGCACGCATTAATACATCGACAAGGTTTGTGCCTGCTTTGTAAGAGAAAGTCCCCGGTGCATTTACTTCGCCAAATACTTTGATCGCTTTTTTACCATCTGCTGCATCACCCGCTTGAGACAATTTAGATGGGTCAAATTCTTGTTCGATATTGCCCACCATTGGAGAGGCTGGGATAAACAGGGTATCTAATGATTGAAGAGAAGGAAGTAACGCTTGATCCCCTGAGTCCAAAAATGCTTTGTAATTAAAGGTTGTTACTTTGTTTGAACGACGAAGTTGTAAGCGGTTAAGTTGGGCACCAGAGCGTAGCCCCCCTGCGGCATACAAGGCCAATTGAACGGAATCACCATCTGATAATGTGTATTCCCCCGGTTGTTTTACATAACCTTGAATATTAATGATTAACTGACGTTTACTGATGAATACTTGCAGGTTACGCAAGTCTTGCAATATGGTTTTTAAACGTAGAGTCACACTTGATACCATTTGAGCTTCGGTTTTCCCTGCGACAAATAGAGGGCCGATTTCAGGTAAAATAACGCGTCCTTGTTTATCTACTTGGAACGCTTTATTTAGCGATTCTTCACCAGGTAGCATGATGGTAATTACATCTCCGACGCGAACGGCATCATCGACAGTTTTTGAATGCACCATTGAGACAGTAGAGAACAAAATGGTGATAAGTAGAATATGAAGAATACGCATGATCTTGTCCTCTTTTATTGTCCAAGTTCTAAAGGTTGGTCGAGTTCTAATAACTCAATGGTGACTCGGCGGTTGGTTAGTCTGACGTGTGGCTCTGTTCCTTCAAAATAAGGATCATTGGAGCCAACAGCATCGACATGTATGCGATTGAGTGAAAGACCAAAAATACTTAAATAGCGTTTTACTTGTTTCGCTCGTTTGAGTGCGAGTTCTTGGTTGCCATCTTCTTCGCCAATGGCGTCAGCGTGACCGGTAATGAGTAATTTGAAATCCTCGTGTTTTTTTAATAATTGTGAAGCTTCAGATAAATTAACCACGTATTTTGGGTTTAGTTCAGCAGAGTTAAAAGCAAATTGGTTGTCTTTGTTTAAAAGATCATAAATTTTTTGTGCTAACTCGATGTCTGAATTACCCGAATTTGAATCAGAAGGTGGCTGACAGGTTTCTTGTCTTTTTACATAATCTAATTGGCGTTCGAGTCGAGCTAATAGATTTCGTTGAATGATAAGGTCATTGGCTGCATCCAGTTGTAATCCGCCTTCAAGCTCACGTGCAATACGCGCTTCGTTCTGTTTTGCTTGATGAACGGTTGCCGGAAAACACCATTCCGCTTTTTCTAAGATAAGAATATCGAGATGACGAGCAGCAAGCTCCCAATCAAAACGTAATCCATGTTCTGGGCCTAATGGTTGGTCTGGCATCACTGGAGAGAATGCGGCTTGAGGATAATTTTCTGCTTCGCCACCTTCACCCGGTTCAGCGAATGAGGTACATCCTGAAACAGCAAGAAATCCAAAGCTTAGAATGAGCAATTGTTGTCTGTTCATGATACGGCTCTCCATGTGATTGACTGTCCATTATTCAAACTAAATGGCAGTTAGTGTGTTGGGCTATTTACTGGAATTGCATTTTCAATGCGTAATAATTTAAGTAACTCTAAGGGTTGGCCATGCGCATTTTGAATTTGCATTGTGCGTTCTTTTTCGACCAATCGTTTGTATAAATACACAATGGCACCGATACCAGAAGAGTCTAAAAACGCCACTTGAGCGAGGTCGATATTTACTTGTCTGTGCTCTTGCTCAATGACTTCATCGATGGTTGGTTGAATATCTCGACAACCGACGGCATCCATATCCCCTTGAACTGATAGCACTAAGGTATTGGTGTTAGATTCAAATTGATGTAGTTCCATAATAAGCTCCTAAGAATAAATCTATGTTGTGTTGATAGGTTGAATAGAGCAGTAAGCGTGCCAATAAATATAATTTATATATTTCAAATATTTATAGTTAATTATCAATTTGACAATCGGTTTATTAACGTCTGTTCTCAATTTGCAATGCAGTTTGCATCGTTATAAAAAGAGAAAGAATAAGACGAAGAATTGAGTAAGCATGAAGGAGGGAATATTTCATTTTTGAATGTGATGACTTGATGTAAATAATTAATAAAAATGGTTTTTATTTGGATGCAAAATGATTTTTATTATAGTAATGATTAAATTGTTATTAATTTTTACCTTAATATACAACAGGTTAAATTTGGCACGGCTTTTGAATGATCAGTAATTAGAACATCATAACTAGAAGGGACAAGCTATGTATCTATTTATCCGGTTACTTTTTTTAACGACAGTATTATTGAGCCCAAAAGTCTTTGCGGTTGCTTTTGATTCATGCCCAAGTAAGGCGTATTTATTCCAAGGCAAACCTGTTTCAGTTTATGGTATTAATTTAGTTACTGGGACAAACAGTTTATTACAAGATGATACTGGATTGCCTTCAAATATAAATGGGGTCGGTTTTAATGAAACTGACCGATATATATACGGGTATGACACAACCAATTATACAATTGTTCGTTTAGGACAAAATTTCCAAGCAACAACCTTGAATGTTAGTGGACTTCCTTCTGATAAAACCTTTTATGTAGGGGATGTTTATCAACATCATTATTACGTTTATAGAAGTGGCACTGGTTTCTATAAAATTGATCTGTCTCCTTTAGATAGTAATGTTAATGCCGCACTCACTGCAGATTTAATTACGTCGACAGCGTCTGTGAGCTTAACGGATTTTGCTTTCCACCCAAGCAATGATCACTTATATGGTGTAGATAATGGCAGCGGTGGTTTGTATGAGTTTGACATTTCTACTGGAGCGGCAACGTATATTGGTGATACAGGAGAAACCGGTACGTTTGGTGCGATGTATTTTGATGTAGATGGTTATCTGTATCTTTCACGCAACCAAGATGGTCAAGTGTATCGTGTTAATTTATCTTCTCAAGCGATCATTGATTCGGGTACGGTTCCTGCGGTTAAATTCGCTGATGGTCCTTTTTCTAGTCAAAATGATGGAGCACGATGCGCTAATGCCCCATTAATTGATACTGATGAGCCTGCAACGATTGATTTTGGTGATGCGCCAGACAGCTATGGTTCGACGTTAAACTCTAATGGTGCACGTCATGCTTTAGATAATGAAACGTGGTTAGGTAGTAGCGTAGATGGTGATTACTACGCCGCTCAATCACCGGATTCGGACGATACGATTACCAGTGATGATGAAGATGGCGTTGGGTTTGTGACTGCATTAGAACCTGGGCTTGATTCTGTTATTACCGTAAATGCATCAACTTCAGGGGTGCTATCTGCATGGTTTGATTGGAATGGTGATGGAGATTTTGCGGATGAAGGTGAGCAGGCTATTACGGATGAAGTGCTAGCATCTGGTAACCATAATCTTATTATTTCTGTACCATTTGATGCAACGGTCGGAGCGACGTGGACAAGATTCCGTTTCAGTCAACAAACGGGGCTGGCTTACTATGGCGGTTCAACGTCGGGTGAAGTAGAAGATCATGTAATTACGATTGTTGATGGCAATACCACACAACGTCATTTCCCATCAGCAAGTGGCTACGTTACGTTAGCTTATGAAGATAATTGGCCTGAAACTGCTGATTACGATATGAATGATTTAGTTTTAAGATATCGAATCACAGAGGTTTTAAAAGACGGTGAGGTAGCGAAAGTTATTGTTAGCGGCAAGTTAGCTGCGGTTGGTGCAAGTTATCATAGTGGCTTTGCTGTTAGGTTGTCAGGTATCGATGCAACGAATATTGATTCTGCAAAAACGCGTTTATATTACAACTCTGCACTTCAGAATGGTCCCTCGCAAGAGTCGGGTATGAATGAAGCCAGTTTCATATTAATTAACGATGCGATTGATGTCTCTAGTTATGATTGTTCTTACTTTAGAACGAGTAACGAATGTAGAGAGGATATGGGGCTTGAATTTGAGCTGCAATTTAGTTTAATCACCCCTGTTGCTACGGCGAGTATGCCAGCGATGCCATATGACCCATTTTTGTTTGCAACTCCTGGGTACTATCACGGACCAAGCTTTACACAAGCACCAGGACGAGATTACGAAGTACATCTAGCTGATCAGGCACCAACTGAGTTATTTAATACTGAGTTTTTCCAATTGGCTCAAGATACAAGTGATGCAAGCACTGATCGATACTTTAAAACAAGCAACAATATGCCATGGGCACTGCTTATTTACGATGAATGGCAATGGCCAAGAGAGCGAGTGGATTTAACAACGTCATACCCCGACTTTGCTGACTATACAACGTCTGGTGGAGCAACGAATACCGACTGGTATGAAAGCAGCAATGCAACAGCCAATAAATGTTATTAAGAGAGGGCGTTATTATGAAAAAGGTAATTATTATAACTATGGCGTCACTGTTCTTAATGGCTTGTAGTGATAGCGGTGGGGGGGCAAGCTCTGGTGGATCAAGTGTTGGAGGATCAACGCCTGATGCTGGAGGGGCGGGCAGTGATGCCTCTCCTTCACCTATCGATCAACCCGTCACGGTAAAAACACAAGATTTGGTTGCACCGGAGGGATTTTCATTTAACCCTGTAGAAAGTCAACGACTCGTTGTTAATTTAAGCGGTTCGTTACCTGCAAGAGCGCATCTTTCGGTTTATTCTTCGTTTACTGAAAATGCAGAAGGTGGATTTTCAGTCGACCATGGCAGTAAGGTCATTGATGTCCCTGTTGTTAATGGGGTGGCTGATATTGAATTTTCGATTGCAGACAACATGGCGACCAGTATTGCTGAAATTTGGTTATACGATGGAAGCTCGCCACTTCAAAGAGAGTTTACCATTGATGGTTCTGAATGGGAGTGGAATTAATCAATGATAGCCTTGGCAGAATTTGTCCCTTTTTGTTAAGGCTATTTTGTTAGAATGAAGATGCTTAATAAAAACAAGGCCACGTTGTATAACGTGGCCTTTTTTATACAGGGAGAGAAAGTTGATATCGTTTATCTAAAACCGAATGAGATTGATTAGGGTAAATAACATGAGCAAGGTTGTTGCTGTCAAATTCTGAAATAAAGTTTGGGTTTGCATGAAGAAAGCTAAGTACATTATCTCTTCGCTGCATTAAATCATGAGAGAGAGGCATGTCTTTAACAAGATTAATGGCAGTACCAAGAAGACTTGGATTATCTAAACTTAATGCCACATAAGACTCAAGCAAGCCAATACAAAGCTCTGAAGAGTAAGGGTAGTTATTACGTTCGATTTCATAACTTGTAAGGGCTTCTTTGGGATCCGTTTCTTTTAGGGTGTTCGCGTTATTAATCGTAGTAGACAGCCTTGATATAGATTGTTTAAGTTGTGGATCTTGCTTTAATAGCACTAATAGTTCAGAACAATAAACATTAAAATATTTCTTAGTTTTTAAGACATATTCAACTTTTTCTATTAGCCAAATATCCCCAAAGAAAAGTAATAAATACAATAATTCAATTAAGACAACGGTGTTTAGTTCATGAAGATTATCATAAAAAGGTGCGGTGACTTTTAGGGTATTGAGCTTCGCTGTGGCGATGTCGCCATCTTGGATGTATTTCTTACAGAGAGAATAGTTGTACAAAATATTGAGTTGTACTTTTTGCCTGTCAGTTAGACGGTATTCAATGCGCCTTGCAATGTTTTTTTGTTCGAGAATGAGTTGATTTTTATCTGTTTCAGAAATTGAATTCTGAATATAACTATTAAAATAATTAAAGCATTCTGCGGCATAACTGCACCAATTACTGTCGGCAATAGGCAAGTGGTTCGCGAGTGAATGACTGGCTTTAAGAAATACGGGTTTGTTGTTGCAAATAAGCGCTAAATTTAAGGTTTGAAGCGCACGATGAGGAATGCTTGGGGTGAGGCTTAATACTTGTAATGAGGCGTTTAACGCTTCTTCATAATTTTTATGTTTGCATTGTATGTCAGATAAAAAATCGAGTGCTTGAGTGAATAAAGGCTGTTTTTTAGACAGTGCAGTCGCTCTTTCTAAAATCTCGTTCTTAGAGGTCGTATTTCTTTCATCCTCAAGTTTTAGTTGAGCTAATATGTAGTTTTTTCTATTTTTAAACTGAGGCTGTTCACAGAGTGATGAGAGTTTTTCTTTATCATGAGTCATTAAAAAATTGATTAAAAATAAGTCCAACTCATGAATGTTTTTTTCTGAAATTAACTGGATCGAGAGAGTAAGTAACTCATCATAACGACGCTCATCAAGTAACGAATATAACCTTTTAAATATATTATATTCTTGATAAGCATTGCTTATTTTATTATGTAAATTTGATTTGCTGATTGGCTTACATAAGTAATCCCCATTACCTTTTGATAGGGTACTCAAGACCGTTTGTGTAGAGTGATCTCCTGATATGGTTATCACTCGAGTTGATGGCGAAATAAATCCTTTCTCGCGTAGTAAGTCATAAAGCTCAGATCCATTGAGTCTTTGATCTAAGTGATAATCGATAAACAGTAATGAATAATTACGTTTAGCACATTTCTTTATGGCTTCCTGATATGAACTTGCTTTTTCAACTCGAGTAAAACCCAACTGAAAGAGCAGTTTTTTTAAAAACATAGAGGCAACTTGACAGTTATCGACTATCAATATCGAGAGTTTATCTTTTCCTTGTATATATTGTTGTTTTGAGGTGATTCTGTCCATGGTCACTTCCTACTTCATTTTCATTATTTGATTGAGTAGTACTTCTTTCTTGAAGGGTTTTGCTACGTATGCGTCCATACCTGATTCGTAGCATTTTGTGATGTCTTGATCTAATACACTGGCGGTTAACGCAATAATGGGTATTTTCTTTCTATTCTGAGCTTTTTCTAAGCTTCGGATCTCTTTCGTTGCTGAGAAACCATCTTTTACGGGCATCATGCAATCCATTAAAATGACATTATACGCTTCGCTTTCGGTAAATTTTTCAATCGCTTCTTGGCCGTTATTTGCAATTTCAAAGGTATAACCAGATCGACTTAAAAAGAGAGAAGCGACTTTTTGGTTAACTAAGTTATCTTCAACAATCAGAATATGGTTAGCCCCTTTTTTCTTGGGTGAATTGTTGTTAATTTCGTTGTCTTGGCTCAAAGGTACCGAGTTAGTTAAGTCATCGTTCGTTGAACTATCGGTTAACGCATTGGTTAACGTTTTCATTAATCGATAGCCAAGTAAAGGGTAGGTAATTAGGCCATTTATGATAGCTTCGAAATTGGCGGCTCTGTCTTTGTGTTGTTGAGCTAATACAATTGGAGTGTCAGGGTAATTTTTACGAACGCAACGTAAGCGGCCCTTGCACTTACAATCAGAATCATTACAGTGGCCTGCGCAGTAAATAATGACGTCAGCACTGGTTGCGGTTAGCTCTAACTCTTTCGCTGAAGAATAAACAACAACGTTGTGTATATTGTAATAATTAAGGTCTGTAATAATATCTTGTGCGTAAGCGGTTTTATTGGCGATAACATGGAAAGTAATGGCCTCTAATTCCGGGTATTGGATAATGTTGTGTTCTAGTACTTCGGTTATTAATGAGAAAGAGAATGTACTGCCTTCTCCTTTTGTGGATTTAACCGTAAATTCGCCATCCATCAAATCAACTAATTGTTTACTGATGGCAAGTCCCAGCCCTGTACCGCCAAATTGTCGAGTGATTGAACTGTCTTCTTGTACAAAGGGTTCAAAAATTGAATTGAGCTTGTTTTGTTCAATACCGACACCAGAATCAGACACTGAAATAGTAAGTTCGACGGTATTGTTTTCTTTTTTGGTAAACTCGACGTCAAGTTGAACGTGACCTTTCGGGGTGAATTTGACCGCATTTGACGCTAAATTCATTAGTATTTGTCTTAATCTGTGGTCATCAAGTAATAACGATGACGGCAAATCGGGGGGTATATTAATGATCAAATTAAGGTGTTTTTCATTGGCTTTCGAAATGATGATAGACACGGTATCGAAAATTATTTCACGTAAATCAGCACTATGAGGATGCAACGACAAATTACCTGATTCAATTTTTGATATGTCTAAGATGTCATTAATCAAAATTAATAACGTTTGAGAAGACGTTTCAATCGTATTTAAATAATCGTGTTGAATTGGTGTCAATTTGGTTTCAGAAAGAATGCCGGACATGCCAATAATACCATTTAAAGGCGTTCTTATTTCATGAGACATATTGGCAAGAAAGGTACTTTTGGCTAAGTTGGCTTGTTCTGCTTCTTCTTTAGCTCCTACGATTTTATCCTCATTCATGGCTCTTTCTGATATGAGAGCATTCAAATTTTTAGAAAACAAGGTGAACTCATCATTACCATCACTCTTAATCTGGATGGAATAATCATGATTTTTTTCTATTAACGCCATAGAGGAAATCGTCATTTTTAAATAGCTTAGGATCCTAGCGGATAGAGTAATACCTAAGTATGAAATGAAGACTAAAGATGTGATTAGTATCGATATGAATAAAACAATCATACTATTAATACTTCGAATTTTTGTTTCAATATCGTTCTTTAATTCATTCGTGATAATCGTTGTAGCTGCTTGAATGAGTTGAAGTCGTTGGTTTAGTGCTTGTGTCCCGGTATTGATGTCTTTCTCTGTGTATTTTTCGGATTTGTTCTCAATGACTGCATTTCTAAAAGTGTTGCTTGATGAGAAATTGATATTACTAAAGGTTGTTAATAAAAGAGTAATATCGGATTGACTCGCATTCATTGTTAAAAACTGTTCAATATACAATTGCTGACGCTGAGAAAGTGAATTTAGAGCATCTTGATAGCTTGTTTGTGGTGTTCTCAACATCAGGTGAATGTACCAATTCTCTTGAGTTGCCCAATAATTAACCCATTGAAGTTGGGTAAGGATTGTCGTTTTTTGGTTAATGATATCTGATGCTGCATTGAGCGTATTTGCATTTTTTAATTGATACGTTTGTTGTACTACATCTGTGATCCAGCTTGACCATTCTTCTATGGTGTTTGATGAAAACTGGGTAATCTCAGTATTTGCTTGTTGGAGTTCCGATAAGGTATCGGAAAGAAATTGTGTTTCTTGTTTTTCTGATTGTACGGCAAGTTGGCCTAATGATTTTTTTGATGTTTCATATTCTGTTCCATTATCCAGACCATAAAGTATGTTCAAACGTTGCTGATGCATCGTTGTGATGTATCCTGCCAAGGTATGATTAAATTGGAGGGTATGATTCAGTGTATTTAATGTATTCAACTTCATCATCTGTGATCTGATCTCTATCCCTGATAATGCACAAAGCACAAGCAATGGGAGAAAAACTAGAGTGAGCATTCTGGATTTCACAGAGATACGGTTCATCAACATCATAAAACATCCTTGTTTGGAAAAGCCAGTTCAGTGACCTATATTAAAAATCATAGGATATTTATTAAGAAAGGGTAGTCGTCGATGTGAAAAATACTCAATGTTATTTAAGCAGCTCTTCATTTTTCTTTATGATTTTATTGTCTTTTTTTATTTCCCCTTCAGCGGCGTCAACAAATGCTAGACATGATAGTTATGCTATTTTCTCTATGGGGTCGTCATTTGAACCATTAAGTAAAAGTCGTGCGCGCATGATTTATACGGGCAAGATAAAGAAAATAAACAATACCAAAGTAGTGTTGTCGGATTGGCCAGACAGTTCTCCTGAGAAAGAAACGTTCTACAAGGTATTACTGGGTAAAACGGTGTCTCAAATGAATGGTTATTGGGCGAGTTTGGCCTTTTCAGGTAAAGCAAAGCCCCCAAAGTCAATCAAAGCTGAAGACGTCACTGTTCTTGTTGAATGGCTTAAAGCAAATCCAACGGGTATTGGCTATGCGCCATTGTCTTCATTACCTTCAGGTGCGCATGTCCTATTCATTATCTCTAAAGGGAATTAGATTATGTTTAAAAGGCTTTTGACTTATGGTTGCTTCATTTTTACATTGCTATTAACGAATGTAGAAGCAGCTATTGAGCTCAGTGATGATGTAACATTACGAGGGTTTGGATCGACCTCTGCGACAAAAGGAAGCAGCGAAACGCCTGTTTTTATTAATCGAGAAATAACGGATGACGTTTGTTTTGATTGTGATACTACCTTTGGTTTGCAGCTTGATTATGTTGTTACGGATGACTTTACTACGTCATTACAAGTGGTGAAAAGACCACAAGATGAGTGGTCAGATCCTGAAGTTGAGTGGCTTTATGCGAGTTATACGTATTCTGATATTGAAACAAAAATTGGACGTTTACGCTTACCTCTATTTCTTGTTTCTGAATATTATTATGTTGCTCAGGCGTATACGTGGGCAAGAGCGCCACAAGAAGTGTATAACAGCGTATTAGGGGTGACTTCATTTAATGGTATGAGTGTGACATGGAATCATCAAGTATCCGATGACATCATTTTAGCTGTTTCTCCTTATTATGGTGTTCATGACAGCAATAAAATTAGTTCAGGTGATCGTGTTTATCATTTTACGACGAATGACGTGAAAGGGATCTATATGGACATTATTGGATTTAACTATCGAATCCATTCGAATGTAATGGCATCTAATTATGATTATAACGTCAAAATGAAAGAGGCAAGCCTCGCTAAAGAAGCAGATCAAAATATGGTTTTGTACAGTTTGGGTGCTGAATATTCATTAAATGCGTGGCATGCAATGGCTGAAATTCAAACGAATGACATGCAGACAAATTGGTATGCCAGTTTAGCCTATACCTTAAATAAATTTACGCCTTATGTTATTTATTCAGAAAGTCATCGATGGAAAGAAAATTACAGTGTGACATCAGGGATGCGTTATGACCTAACAACAAAAGTATCAATTAATGCTGAGTGGCAAATAATGGAATTAACTAAAAATTCAGAACAAAATACTGGTCAATTTACAAAGTATGAAGGAAGTAATAGCTCAAACATCAGTACTGTAATTATTAATTTCATTTTTTAATTTGTTAAGTGTAAATATAAAAAGAGGTTGTATTAATTTGTCAATATATTGACGTCTCATTAGTGATTTTATTGGGTTTAATATTGTGACTAAGTTCACGTTCTTTTTACTGTTTATGTATATTGCTACTTACGATATTGCATGCTGTCGGTTCCTGTACCATTATTATTTATACCGTTAAAGATATAACGGATTATAAATGCAAGTTGCTAGGTATAAGGATATGTTATGTTGAATATAGAATGTTCAAAAAAGGAAGAACCAAGAAACAGCATTGATGCTTACTCATTATATTTGAAAGAAATAAATAAATATAAGCTTCTAACTGCAAGTGAGGAATTGGAACATAGTCGTAACTATTTATCTGGAGATTTAAAATCAAGAAATGTGTTAATTGAGTCTAATCTAAGGCTTGTTGTTAAAATTGCCAATAAATATCGTCATCGTAATCAAAGTGAACTTGCCCCTTTAGATATTATTGAAGAGGGAAATCTTGGTTTAATGAAAGCCGTGAATAAATTTGACCCTGAATTAGGCTACCGATTTTCTACTTACGCGGTATGGTGGATAAAAGAATCCATTGAAAGCGCCTTATTTAATCATTCACGTACGGTTCGCCTTCCTGTTCATATAACAAAAGAGCTTAATGTGTACTTAAGAGCGGCAAGAGATCTGTCTAGAACACTTAAAAAAGAACCTTCCATCAGTGAAATATCCGTCCACTGTAATAAAGACTATAAAAAAGTTAATAAAATCTTAGGTTTAGTTCCTGGTTCATCAACGTGTCATTCTGCTTCTAGTGATGATATGTCATCGAATTTAATTGAATTGTGTGCCGATGATCATGAACAAGAGCCCGCTCAATCCTTATCAAAGTCTAATTTAGAAAGTAACTTATCGTCATGGTTAAATTTACTTCAATGCAGAGAAAAGCAAATAATTATTAATCGTTATGGTTTGTTTGGTACTGATGTAAAAACCTTAGAGGAACTAGGACAAGACCTTAAATTATCTAAAGAAAGAGTGAGACAGATACAAACAGAAACACTGACGAAGCTTAATACCATATTTAAAAACAATAAGTTAAATTTAGAAATTTCTTTAAATTAGCTATTTAAAGTCATGATTTAACACCTTTGTTATTACGGTATTCTACCTTGGGACGGTGTTGTATGGATATTGATGTTCTTTTTATACTATTCACAATAATTAATGTGATGGCTTTGTTATGCTCAGCGTATTTTATTTATAAAATTGAGGTGATTAAAAATGGATTAATAAGAACCGTTTTTGTAGGTATTTTCTGTTCTTATTTTGTTTCATTTATTTATCTTGAGAAATATGTTTTCTCTCATGAGATTGCTGATAGTTTAGATAATATAATTTTGGTGTTTTCAACTGTATCAATACAAATGTTATTTTTTGTTTTATGGTTTATGTATCGATTTATTAACCAGTTTACTCTTATTGAGAAAATTAACATTGAACATAGAAAAAGCTTATATAATAAAAAAGATATTTATCAAAAACTCATTGATAAGAAAATAGCATTAAAGATCCCCTTTAGTATCACTAAAATTAAAGTAGTAAATTATCGGAAATTGATAGATGTATCCTCTTATAAGGTATTTAAGAAGATATTGTCTTATTCCGTACTTATGATAAAAAGAGAATTGAAAAATAAGCATATTGATTTGTATTACGAAGATAATGAGATCGTAATTATTAGCTACTCAACCGATAAAATACTGATAGAGAAAGTAGCGAATAAAATACATAAGCAATTGATATCACCGATTTTAATGGGAGATAGGAATTTTCTGTTACAACCTGTGATTGGGTGTGCTGTGTATACTGATGACATTAAGAGCAGTGAGGAGATGCTAAAGCGAGTCGATATTGCTTGCTATAAGGCAAAAAAACTAGGGTTAGTTTTTGATTTTTATAGTTACCAATACGCAAAATCGATAAATGAAGAGTTAAGAATTTTGGATAAGTTAGTATATGCCATTCCTAATTCTGAGTTTGAACTTTACTATCAACCTATTGTAAATAGTATTGATAAGACTATTCATGGTTATGAAGCCCTCATTCGTTGGCCTCAGAAAGATGGCACCATGATCCCTCCAGATCAATTCATTTTAGTCGCTGAAAACAATAATTTTATTAAAGGAATTACTGAGTGGGTCGTAAGGCAAGTTGCCCGCGATATCCAACGTTTTAAAATGGAAAATATTCATCATCAAGTTCATATCAATATATCCACGTTAGATCTTCATGACAATGACCTGTATATCCAACTTTCTGATTTGTTAATTAATAAAACTATTGAGCCTTCTGATGTTGTTTTGGAGGTGACAGAGAGCGCGTTGATGTCAGATATTGATGCGGCCTATCTAATGCTATCAAAATTTTCAGAACTTGGTTTTTACATCAGTATTGATGATTTTGGTACTGGGTTCTCTTCTTTGTCACTTTTGAGGGTTTTAACCTTTAATCAGATAAAAATAGACCAATCATTTATACGTAATATGTCTATTGGTAATAGTGATTACGCGATCGTAGCCTCTACTATATACCTTGCCCACAGTTTAGGGTGCAATGTGGTGGCAGAAGGGGTGGAAGACCAATCATTATTTAATGAATTGAGAGAGTTGGGTTGTGATTATATTCAGGGATACTTCATTCATAAGCCACAAGATTTGACGACAATGATTCATTGGTCATTAAAGCAAATGGAGAAAGAAAAATTATCTTCTATTGCTTAACCGACATCCGTTTTTAATTATTCTTTCTATGAATTGCATCTCTATTTTTAGTGATGAGAATAAAGGGAAATTATTATTACGTTTTTAGCCGTTTTTATCCTAAGTTACTTTAAGGAAAGGAATTAGAACGCTCATCACATTAATGTCAGTAGATCCGATTTGGAGTGATTAAATGGATTTTTATTTCAAGAAATTCGAACATCGTAAACCACCAGAACCCGTCCCTCATAGTCACTCTAGGGAGTTACTGTATCAGTATTTAGCGACGTGTAATCTTACGCTTGGTATTTGGTATTTATGGTGGCGTTGGAGTTTTGCTCTTAACTATGACGCATTATGGTTTTCACTTCCTTTGGCTTTTGCGGAATCTTGTGCATTTATTGGCTCGTTACTGTTTACCTTTAATTTGTGGAAAACAAAAGATGAACCAAAAAAAGAACCGCCGCATAAAATTAAAGAGTGTGTATTAGATACAGAAGAAGACAGACCAATCAGTGTCGATGTATTTTTTCCGTCGTACGATGAAGAACCTGAACTGGTAAAACTGAGTATTTTAGATGCTCAGAAAGTGACTTATCCGCATGACATTGATATTAATATTTTCATTCTTGATGATGGCAAACGTGAGACCATGAAGGCACTCGCTAAAGAAATGAATATTGGTTATATCACTCGAGAAGGAAATACGGGATTTAAAGCGGGTAACTTACGTAACGCAATGGAACAAACGTACGGTGATTTTGTTGTTATTTGTGATGCAGATACAAGACCATTCTCAACCATATTAGAGCATACGTTAGGTTACTTTAGAGATCCTGATGTTGCTTGGGTTCAAACTCCGCAATGGTTCTTTGATATTCCAGAAGGTGAGCGTTTACCTATCTTTTTAACTCGAAAATTTGGTTCTTTTTCTGGAAAAATAGGCAAAGGTATTGAGAAGTTTTACGGCCCTGTTACTTTGGGTGAAGATCCTTTCGTTAATGATCCTCAAATGTTCTATGACGTAATACAGCGCCGCAGAAATTGGGCAAATGCCTCGTTTTGTTGTGGTGCAGGTTCTATTCACCGTCGTGAAGCGGTGATGGAAGCGGCACTTCGTAGTTACAGTGAGCAAATAATTAAAGAACAATCTGAGATAGAAACTCAAATCAGGAAAATGACGAAAGAGAAGTCGGTTGATAAAGATATTTCAGATAATTTAAAGCAAGAAATTTTCATTGATACCGAATTTACACCGTATAAATTTCATGTATCAGAAGACCTGTATACCTCTCTGGTTTTACATTCGGATTCAGAACGTAATTGGCGATCAGTCATGCACCCTGAAGTTGAAAGTAAAATGCTTTCCCCTCAAGATTTACAAACATGGACAGTGCAGCGTTTTAAATATTCTGGCGGGTCTATTGATATCTTTATGAATGACAATCCTTTGTTTAGAAAAGGAATGAATCTCAAGCAGAAGATCATGTATGGGGCGAGTTTTTGGTCTAACTTATCAGCTGTATGGAATATTATTTTCTTATTGTGTCCAATTGTTTATTTTCTTACCAGTATCGCACCAGTAAGCGCTTATGACGTTACTTTCTATATGCATTTCTTACCGTTTGTTTTAACCGCAGAACTAGCAATGATGGTCGGAACATGGGGGGTGGCTGGTTATAAAGGAAAAACGAATTTCCTTTCCTTCTTCCCTGTTAACTTTAAAGCACTGTGGACAGTATTGCGTGGTAAAAAAATCAGTTTCCCAACGACACCAAAAGAAAGACAAACGGGTACGTTTTTTAAATTAGTTATTCCTCAGATGGCCGTATTTGGCTTAAGCCTATTTAGCTTGATCTATGCATGGACAGGGTTTTCAACCGGATCACACGGAAGTTACTCATTGGGTGGGTTAGTGCTGAATACGTTTTGGATCATCAATAACATGATGGCAATGTGGGGCATGATTGCTTCGGCGTTTTGGAATCCAGAATCAAATGATGACGAACAACAAGAATCAGAACAAGGAAAAGAGGAAGTAGAATATGGAATTTAAGAAATCTGTTGTTAATGCTCGTCACCATATTGTGTTTATCTTGGGGCTAGCGACTGCATTATTTATCTCGTTTACGATTGAAACACGTGAAGCGCCACAAGTACTTGGAAATATTACATTTGAAAGTACAGAGGTTATTCCATTAAAAACGAGTCGAATTTTAACTCAAGAAGAATATCAATGGGCAAATACCGCATGGCAGTATTTTGAAAATAATTACCAAGAAAATACAGGATTAGTGAATTCGGTTGATGGATATGAGTCCACAACAATGTGGGATACGGCTTCTTATATTATGGGGTTAATCTCAGCGGAGAAACTGAATGTGATTACCGATGATGTGTTTACTATCCGCATGGAAAAGGTATTACATACATTATCTCGCTTACCTCTTGTAGATAATCGCTTACCAAACAAAGCATACAATACAATGACGCTTGAAATGGTAGATTATACGAATCAACCGACACCTGAAGGGATTGGTTGGTCTGCCATTGATATTGGTCGAATTCTCGTTCCCTTGAACATTATTGTTTGGCAATATCCGCAGTTTAATAAACAAGTGAATAATGTACTCAATGCATGGCACGTGGGTGACATGATTAAAGATGGTTATTTATATGGTTCTCGCCTTTCAACCTCTTCTGATGGATTTGAATTAGTACAAGAAGGGCGAATAGGGTATGAAGAGTATGCGGCAAAATCGATGTCATTGATGGGGCGAGATGTATTTAATGCAATGAAATATATAGATTATTTGGAGTTTAAAACCATTAGTGGTGTTGAGGTTCCAACGGATCTACGTGACCCCGCAAAATATCATGCACATAACTATGTGGTGAGTGAATCTTATATTCTTGATAGTTTAGAATTTGGTGCTGACAGTGTCTCGAAAGTATTTGCACATCGAGTTTATCAAGCTCAAGAATCTCGTTATAACGAAACGGGCATTGTTACGGCGGTAAGTGAAGATAACCTCGATCAAGCGCCTTACTTTGTCTACAACACCGTTTTCTCTGATGGTAAAGAATGGAACGCAATTACCGATACGGGTGAAGATGCTTCTGAATTTAAATCTTTATCAACCAAAGCTGCCTTTGGTTGGTATGCCTTATATCAAACGGATTACACCGATCTATTAATTCATGAAGCGCAAGATTTATTTTCAGAAAATAAAGGCTGGTATTCTGGCCGTTACGAAGTAAGCGGAGAGATAAATAAAGCCATTACAGCAAATACTAATGGCATTGTTTTAGAGTCTCTTGCGTATATTGAGAATGGTTCATTACTAAGTGTTGGCGCTAAGTAATAAGTATTGAGAAAAGGAGAATCTCTATGCGTTATATCTCAATCGGATTACTGAGTTTACTCATCGTTGGATGTGGTAATAAATATGATCAATTCTCAGAAGATATCATAGAAAAGAAAGATCACTGGACAGTACCTAAAGCTCGTCAAAGTAAGTTGACAGAGAAAGAAATGGACATGGCCAATATTGCTTGGAAATATTTTGAAAATAATTACCAAGAATCGACAGGTCTAGTGAATGCGGTAAATAATTATCCGTCAGTCACCTGGTGGGATGCCGCGTCCTATTTAGCGGGAATGACCAGTGCGTATGAACTGGGAATTATCACGAAAGAAGAATTTGATCGCCGTTTAATTAAATTCTTAACGACATTAAACACGCTAGATCTGTTCCGTGGGGAACTGCCAAATAAAGCTTACAATACACAAAATGCGGCAAAAGTGGATTACGGTAATCAACCGGGGGAAATTGGTTACTCAGCTTTAGATCTAGGGCGTTTACTTATTTGGCTTCATATTTTAAAAAACCGTTATCCAGAGTTTGCGACCAGTATTGACTCTGTCGTACTGCGATGGAACTTTTGTAACGTAGTTGATGAAAATGGCACTATGTTTGGGGCTTTACTTGAAAAAGGAAAACCCGTTCAATACCTTCAAGAAGGTCGGTTAGGATACGAAGAGTACGCAGCGAAAGGATTCCAGCTTTGGGGTTTTGATACCTCTCAAGCTTCTATGCCTGAACCGTATGGGACGATTAATTTATTTGGTTATGATGTACCTTATGACACGCGTGATCCTCGTAAATTGAAAGCACACAGCTATGTTGTTACTGAAAGTTATGTACTTGATGCGATTGAATTAGGGTGGGATTTAACAACGGACCACAGCCCTCATGATACTAGCTACTCAAATGGATGGATGGCGGAGTTTGCTCTGAATATTTATCGTGTTCAAGAGGAGCGTTATAACCAAACGGGTATTATTACAGCTCGTACTGAGCATCAGTTAGCAGGTGCTCCATACTTTGTGTATGACACGATTTATACCGATGGATTTGCTTGGAATACCATTTCTGAAAATGGGGAATTTTTACCACAATATTCCGCCGTTGCCGTCAAAGGTGCGATGGGGATGTGGGTGCTATGGAATACGCCATATACAGATTTATTGTTTGATCATATTGCTAATTTATATGATCGAGAAAAAGGATTTTATGAAGGTATTTTTGAAAATGGGACAGGTCGGATTAACACGTTTACGTCAAATAATAACGGCATAACTCTTGAAATTTTACTTTATAAAGAACAAGGAAAACTCTTAACTTATAAAGATAATGTGGCACCGAGTTTATGGGAAAAAGCATTAGAAACCCCGTTTGGCTATGAAGGGCAATGCTTACCAAGAAAACCAATGAAGCCTTCTCGTCTGTAGTATTGATAAAGGAAGATTAATGCTAAAAAGTGCAGTACTGATCTTAATTAGCCTTCTTTTGTCATCCTGTGGCGTTTTGTATAAAGGCGTTCAAGATGGAGTGAGTTCTCTTAATCAGTCACAGGCAATACGACAAGGTAGGTATGGCGATTTAACTGAAGGTGAGCTTGAATGGGCTCGCCTTGCTTGGGTTTATGTTGAAAATAATACTCAGTTAAAAACCGGCCTTGTTAATAGTATTGATAATTATCCGACCACAAATATGTCAGGCATTGCCGATTACTTATTGGCATTGACCGCCGCGCGTGAATTTGAATTCATCACCAGTAAAGAACACGATGAACGCCTTTCTCTTGTGTTAACGTTTCTTAATGAAATGCCTTTAAGTATCGGACAAATTCCGAATAAAGTATACAGCACCCAAACGGGTCAAATGGTTGATTATGGTAATCAACCTAATGACATCGGTTGGTCCTCAATTGATGTCGGTCGGTTATTGATTGTTCTTGCTATCGTTAAGCAATATAACCCTCAATTTATTGAATATATTGATAAAGCCGTATTGAAATGGAATTTCTGTGAGCTCGTTAATGAAGAGGGAGAATTGTTTGGTGGAACGGTTAATAACAGTAATGTTACTCGTTATAAAGAAGGGCGTTTAGGCGTTGAAGAATACACGTCTTATGGTTATTTAGATTGGCAAATTGTGCCAGAAAAGGCGATGAGATTGGATCCTTATAATGTAGCAACCATGTACGGTATTGATTTCTTATTTGATGGACGAGATCCTCGCCTTTTTGATGTTCTCCGCCCTGTGTATAGCACGCCTTATTTACGTTTAGGATTAGAATTTAATTGGGATGATATTGTCGATATGGATTCTAGCGACGCAACTCATAGTAATGAAGTGATGTCTGCAATGGCAGATTCAATGTATCGAATTCAAGAAGCTCGTTGGGAGCACGAACGTATTTATACCGCTAGAGGAGAGCACATTGTATCTGGTGAACCTTATTTTGTTTATGATGCGATTTACGCTTTAGGAACCCCTTGGATAACGCTTTCTGAAGACGGGAGTTCGTATGATGAATTAGCACTTGTTTCGACTCGTGTTGTCTTTCAGATGTGGGCGCTATGGCGTACAGATTATACCGATAGATTAATGATACTTGTTCAAGAATTGTATGATCCTGATCGAGGCTGGTATGAAGGACGTTATGAGTTAAACAGCAGATATGAAAAAAGTATCTCCCTTCAGACGAATGCTGGCGTACTAGAAGCGTTACTTTATAAGGCGAGAGGTAAGCTGTATCAACCAGAGAAGAGCAAAGAATATCGAGATGTACAGTTTAAATCTCGTTTCTCTCATCCTGGGCACTGTTTAGTGGAGACGTTCCGATGATGCGATGTAAATTGATTTCTTTGGTGGTAATGCTTTCAGTCGGTTCACCTTTAGCTTTCGCGAGAGTTGTTGATATTGAATTGTCAATTTATGGCAAAGGAACCATGTTAGCGAATAGTCCAAGAGACAGGCAATCAGCGGATTACTGGCATCAATTATCGAATAAAATCATGGCTTCGGAATCTAAGCTCGGAGCGCAAAAGATGTGGCAATACGCGGGTCTATCTGAGGCATTAGCCGCCATCGCTGCGAATAAACGTAATGACATTAAAGCCTATGAATATTGGTCAAACAGCACTCGTTATTTATTAACGGGAGGAACCGAATGGTCACAGATGCAGAAGTATCTTCACCGCCGTTACGAGGATATAAATACTCAATTATCAACTCAACTAACGTCTTCAGATGTTGGTATATCATTAGATAATGAATGGCAACAAGAACTGACAATATTACAAATATGGGAAGATAAGCTCGGAGTTTTTACCTTTAAAGGGCCTAAGTTAGGATTGAAATCAAACTCTTCTGGTGATTATTCAAGCAGTGGCGGTGGTGCTATAGCCACACCAAATTACAACTCTACACGTGCAATAAAAACGTCTAATGGGAAGAAAAAGCTAACGGGACTCGGAGGTTCTTTTTCTCGGGGGCAAAGTATCATTCCTGTAGCCAGTGAAGGGGAAAAAAGCGTCCTTGATGATACTAAAATAATAGAAGTGGAAGAGTTATCTACGTCTTCTGAGATGAGTCGTTCTAGTGGTAAAAACTCGGATATTGTCGTGATTACCCCAGATGAAAAATTTGATTATCGAACCGTAGAGAAAGATAATAAATTGCCAGTTGAAGAGGTGACGTATAATCCCATTCATAAAGCGAATATCGGCAATGTTGATGAAAATACTGTAGAAGTATTACAGCGTAGAACCTTTATCCCTGTGGTTAATGATGAAGAGCCTAAATAGGCTCGTTCAGAGGTAAACGCTTAAATTAATTTAAGCGTTTACCTAGATAGAAGGTATTCTTACCGTCTTTATTTTCATAGGCAATGGTGTCCATTAGTTGCTCTACAATAATAAATCCACGACCTGAGGTAAGCCATGTTTCGGGCTTATTTTCTTCTGGTACGACAAAACTTTTCTCTGTCGACTCAACGAGTACTTCTTGAGGGAGAGCTTGCCCGTAGTCCGATATTTCCATTAATAACATACGTGGTGTTTGTAAGTATGACTTAATTTCAATAACTGGCCCATCTTGATTAAGATAAGCGTGCTCATAAGCGTTGTTTACCATTTCAACCAAGCATAACTCGGCTTGATTCATGGTATCTTCCTCAATATTTAGGGCTTCCCAATACAGTCTAATATCATTAGACACCATTCGAGATGCCTCAATTGAACTCGAATAGGTATTTGAAAAAATGGATTCCACAGTTCCTCTCCTCCTTGTTCTATTTTTCGGTTGTGCCGTTAGTAAAAGCAGACATATCCGATAAAGTGTCATTCATGACGGTTGAAATGCATTTCTTACTCATTTCGGAATAAGAGGTGCTGTTTCCTTCCCTATCAATACAGTAATTATTAAAGACCGTTTTTTGATCTAATAACATGAAGTCTTTTATATGAATATAATCATAGATTAATGAATTACGGACTATTGCTTCAGAATCGACGGTACAGTTGGGACTAATAACGGTTGGCCCCTCAATTGTTGCACCTGGTTTTATATGGCAACCACTAGAGATCACTACGGGTGGTGTAATATTACAGTGTTTGAAATCAATCACTGTATTAATACCAACCCAAACACCTGCTTTTATTTGTGTTCCTGGAATAGGGTAACCGTTTACTTTCCCATTCAGTATGTCATTAGTCACATCCCAAATATCAGTAATATTACCGACATCTAGCCATTGAAAATCCATTGTTACCGCATAGAATGGTATGTTTTTTTCGACTAATTGTGGAAATAATTCGCTACCTATATCGTATTCGCCTTCTTTTGGGATAAAGTCGAAAATAGCGGGTTCGAAAATATAAATCCCAGTATTGGCTTGATTTGAGAAAGCCGCTTCTACTGTCGGTTTTTCTTGGAAATGAGTAATTAATCCATGCTCATCAGAGACAACAATACCGTATTTATGAATATCTTCGTTAAGTACGGCTTTAGTTACGATTGTTGCAATGCCTCCTTTTTCTTTATGATGCTTAACCGCTTTTGTGAGATCCAAATCAATCCAGGCATCACCGCAAACTACAATAAAAGTATCATCAAAAAAACCAGAGAATTCTTGGATTTTCTGCATACCACCAGCAGAACCTAATGTTTTACTTTTGAATTCACCATTAATAATCTCCCCTTCGTAAGAATAAGAAAGTTGAGTGTTAAAATGGTGACCATCTCTAAAGTAGCCTTCAATTACTTCTGATAAATGACTGGTATTGATGACTATTTTATTGATGTTATGTTTAGCAAAAAGCTCAATCATGGATTCCATTACCGGTTTACCCAAGATGGGGATCATCGGCTTTGGTATTGTGTGGGTAATAGGTTTTACTCTTGTGCCTTTACCCGCGGCTAAAATCATGCCTTTCATATAGACTCCTTTATTATGCAGAGGTTAGCATTGCATCCTCAAGCGTTGGATAATTTGGGATTAATCTATCCATACGAGTGAGCTTTAATAAGTCTTCGACCGGTTTTTGTAGATTAATAACGCTTACGGTTTTTCCTCTGCATAGTTTATAGACTCCCATGATGGCACCAAGGCCACTGCTATCCATAAACCGCACACTGCTGAGATCAAGAATAAGGTGGTCACCAAACTGGCTTAATAAATCCTCCGCCTCTTTACGAAATTGAGGCGCCAGTTTCGCATCAAAGCGTTCTTCGTTTACCTGAAGAATTGTGCATTTACCTTGGTTGTTAATTTCGTATTGCATGAGTCATCCTCTTGTTTAAAATAGCCTTTCCACTCTACAGCAAGCACACTAACATCATCTTCAAACGTATCAGATTCATGCCATGTCCTTACTCTATTAACGAGCAGTTCGGTTTGTAAATGAGTGGGATGGGAGCGAATATCCATAATGGTTTTTCTAAGCCCATCTTCAGAAAATTGTATATTGTCTTTTTCGGCTTCGGTAATCCCGTCAGAATAAAGCCAGATTTTATCGCCAGGATCTAACTGTATGCTGGCAGATTGATATTCAACAAAATCAAATGCTCCGACTACAAAGTTATCGTCTCCAATCAGTTCGGCTTGTTCGGTTTTTTGGTGTAACCAAACCAGTGGGGGATGCCCTGCTGAGCAATAGTTTACTTCCCCAGTTTTGACATTAAGAACGGCATAAATCATGGTGAAATAGAGTTGAATCTTATCGTCACTAATGTAGAGCTTGTTTAATTTATCGATGACTTCTTCTGGGGGAATAATGTTATTATTTACGTCCTTAACGATAGATGATGGTCCATCGACAACGGATAAACTTTGCTGAACAGAAAATGACATGAGAGCGGATGAAACGCCATGGCCTGCCACATCAAATAAGTAGAAAGCAAGGTGATCAGGGTCGAGTTGCATATAGCCCAACATATCACCACCAATTTGAGCGCTTGGAATGGATATATAGTTAAGCTCAACACCGGTGAAATTGGTTTGAGTGGGTAATAATTGACGAACGAGATCGCCTGCCGCATCAAGATCTTTACGTATTGTTGCGTAAGCTGAATCAAGCTCTTGATTTTTATCTGTGATTTTATTATGTAATTCTAAGGTTCTGAATCCAGCTTTAACTCGTGCTTCTAATTCTTTTACATCAGTCCCTTTAACAATGAAATCATCGGCTCCTGCATTGATACCATCGATGATGGATCTTTGGTCGTCTTTACCTGAAAGAAGTACAAAGAAAATATAACGATCAAACTCGAGCTCTTTTAATTTACGGCATAATTCAATGCCATCCATTTCTGGCATTATCCAATCACTTAACACGAACTGAATGTGTGGATTTTCAGCCAAGATAGCCATGGCCTCTAAACCATTTTTAGCTGAAACAATGTTAAAACCACAACGTTTTAATAGGGATGACATAAAAAGAAGGCTAACGGGGTCATCGTCTACTACTAAAATGTATTCCATTGAAAATCCTTTTCGTAATAACCTGAAATAACGTATATGTAATTGAAGACTTTTACCTAGCCTAGGATACAAAGTTGTAGATTCAAGGTGATCATAACTATTTTTTTATTTTTCTTTTCTTTACTGGTTTTCTAATATGTCTTTCCTATTCTTTTTACGACAGTAATTCAATTCGGAAGAAGGAAAGGGTAACGTTATGGACAGAAAAACCATTTTAAATATTATTTCTCATTCAAATGATTCATTTGATTTAACCTGTGAAAATGATCAAAAAGAATTATTATTGTTGGCGGAGAAGTTACTTTCATTTTCAATGATATCCGTTTCGGAATATAAAGAGTTTATAGAATTAGAGTCACCACCATTGATGTTTAAATTGGCGGTTAAACTCGTTGAATCTCGACGCTTAATTATGAATATCTCGACACCATTAACGGTTGGTATTGTATTTGCTATGTGGGGGGAGCATCATCGATTAAATAAGAAATCAAAAATAAACCCTCATGGTGAAAATTCATTATTAACCAAAGTTGAGCAATTAAATTGGATTACTCAAGACTCGAATGTATTGTGGAAATTGTATCCAGTTGATGATGGTTGTCCTCATAATAGTTTTGGCATTGCACACAGAATTGCCCAGGATGATGAATCAAGAGAACAGATTAATGTCATGCGATTATCTGATGCGATCCCAACGACGACGGGTCCATTAAATAATTTGCATCATGTTGATGATTCGAAAAAAGGCGGGGCAATTATTCTTGGATGCCAGAAAGCATTGGATGATGGGATGGATTGTGTAGTCTATACGGATGCCGATAATTCGGTTCATTTAGGTCAATTAGGTTTATTGCTTAACCCTTATATGGAACAAAATATTCAGGTTATTCTTGGAAATAGAAAGCATAAAGATTCGATTCTTGTTAAACAAGAAGAGCGCTGGGGAGTTGGGATCAAAACATTGCGTCATATGCAAAGAATGATCGGCAACCAAATTTTCAGCCAAGGAATTAAAGATACACAAGCGGCGTTTAAATTGTATAGCCACAGTGCATTAGTTGATATTCTTAAGGCACCAACCGTGTATGATTTTTCCTTTGATACTGATTGGATTTTGGCTGCAATGGAGCAGAATAAACCGATCACTACGGTGCCTTTTGCGTTTATTGATTCTGCGGCGGAATCTGCGTCTATAACACAAGGCCCAATGACCACTTGGTATACTCTTCTCGATGGGTTAGTGAAAGCCGTTAGAGCAAGAAATGCAACGCACAGTAATGAAATGGCGGCTATTTTTGATAAAGAAGTTAAATCGTATAAAGATCTAGAGTTAATTATCGATGTTTTACCACCAGAACTGATGAACGTAGAAGATAGCCAATTAGGTGATCCTAAAGTCATGTCGCCAAAAGCGTTACAGCAATGGTTTGATAAAGCGAAATCAAAATCGAAAAAAGAACACGCGATGGCTTAGGTGTTTGTTTTTGTAATGATTCCATCCTAAGTTAATAGAGATAGACAAAAAATAAGCCTCCTTTTAAATTGGAGGTTTATTTTATCCCTTTGATTCTTTTATTTATGGATAAAAGAATACTCAGAATTTGAGTGGCTTATCTATGGACGGATTTATGCTTTTATGAACAGTAAAGTAAAGCAAATGGCGATAAAAATCATTGGTTTATTTACCTGTGTATGTTTTTCATCATGGGCAATAGCAAATGAATATTTGTCTAATAGTGCCAAGCATAAAAGTGCCCCCACATCTCCTAATATCACCTCTCCAAAAAATACAGAAGATCCCGATGACAAACCTTCTGAAGGCGAGCATATTTGGAATGGGGTACAAAGCTCCTTTTATTTTCCTATTGAACAATGGGATGATGAGCAAGGTTTTTTTCACGGGCTAAGTGGAAATATTGGTTACAACTACCCGTTACTTGAGACACCAGAAGCAAATATTCCCGCTGATGCGACATCCGGCCCAAGCAACACCAATCAAACGTTAACACTCTCTTTAAAGTACAGCATCTTAGGCAGTTGGTTTGTGTCTGGTACGGCGTATTATTATATCGACCAAGAGCAACAACAAACATGGAATCCCGATTTTACCTACGTATTTGGTTACAGTGATTGGCGTCCATACACATTAAGTTTGGTTTACGCGAATTATGGGGGGAATAGATTCAGTCCCGATGAGGGAGAATCCATGACTAATTTCAATCAGGGGACGTGGTCTTTAGGCTGGAAATTCCCGATAGTTGAACCTGTGGTTGATTGGTTTACGTTTACTGAAGAGGGCAGCATCGGTTGCCAAGTCGATTTTAATTATACTCATGAGTACTTCAATTTAGATACCTCTGAATATTTAAATGGGCATAAGACCGTTTCGCTCGGGTGTAAATATTCTATTTTTGGTAATTGGTATATTAATGGTACTGCTTTTTATTATTTAGATAAAAATCAACAACAACCGTGGAATCCAGATTACACCTATGGATTTGGTTATTTTGATTGGCACCCAGGAACCATCACTCTCCAGTATAATAATTATTCCGGTAACCGTTGGAATTCATCAGATAAAGCGGAAGGCACCGGTCGTTTTATTGATGGTGCAATATCTTTATCATACTCATTTACTTTTTAATCATACTAACTTTTATTATCTATCTCTGGATATCCTCTTATTTGTTCCTATTCTAGTATTACACCATTATTTAAATGGTCGCTCATTTTTCATTACTAATTAATGTAATTGTTATTAATAATAGAGAGGTCCAAATGGAAGGAACCAAATATAACGATGCCATCACAGGTACGTCAGAAGATGATAATGTGAATGCACAAGCCGGTAGCGATCAGGTTGAAGGATTAGCTGGTAATGATCACGTCGCTGGGGGAGAAGGCAGTGATGTTATTTCTGGTGGCGAAGGACAAGATGTTATTTTCGGTGATGTAGAACAAATACCAGAAACCGAAGGATCAGACAACGTAGAAACCAACTCAAATAACGACAATTGGGGGACCTCTCAATCTGTTTATCAATTTACCTCAAATGAAGAAGAGACACCGGCAGAAGAAGTCACTCACGGTGCACGTTTGGGTAATTATTTAGTGGATGATGTTGGCAATATCACAACGAAATTCACTCTAAATACAGTGTTAACAACCGTTACAGTTGAACTGACCGATCAAAATGGCAATGTCATTAAAACCGTTCAAGCCCCTGTTGATGAGAATGGCAATGTTGATATCGATATTAGCTTTACTGCAAATGAAATTGCTGATGATCAAGTCGTTAATTTTGTCTTGAAAGATCCTAACGGTGACCCGATCACTGATATTGAATCCGTTGAATTTATTGCTCATAACATTTATGACGACCGTATTGATGGCGGAGAAGGCGATGATGTTATTTTTGGACAGCAAGGGTCTGATTTACTCGTTGGTGGTTCCGGTAATGACTTTTTGGATGGAGATATCAACGATGACCGTTTATACGGCGGAGAAGGTGATGATGTCCTGATTGGTGGTAATGGTGATGATGAACTTCATGGTGGTGATGGAGCTGATACCTTATTAGGCAGTGATGGAGATGATACGCTTTTTGGCAACGCAGGTAACGATGTTCTTCTTGGTGAGTTAGGAAATGATCGGATTGAAGGTGGCGATGGTGATGACATCATTATCGGTGATGATGGCGATGATATTCTACATGGCGATGCTGGGAATGATTTATTGCTTGGTGGGATAGGTGCTGATCAACTCTATGGCGGTGAAGGAAACGATGAACTGCAAGGGGATGCAGGAAACGATGTAATTCAAGGTGGTGCAGGGGATGATTTTGCCCTTGGGGGCGCAGGTGATGATGTTATTTCAGGCCAAGATGATAATGATTTATTGCTTGGTGGTGACGGCAATGATCAACTGTCAGGTGATGCGGGTAATGACCAATTATTTGGTGAGTTAGGCGATGATACGATCATTGGTGGTTTAGGCGATGATGGCCTTTATGGCGACGATGGCGATGATCATCTCATCGGGGGCGAAGGCAATGATCAGCTCTTTGGAGGGCGAGGAACCGATATTCTAGAGGGTGGTACCGGAGACGATGTTCTTCATGCTAATGAAGGGGATGACATTATTAATTCTGGTTCAGGGGATGATTTCATTTATGCCGGTAGCGGTAATGATGTGATTGATTCAGGTGAAGGGAATGACACCGTATTTGGTGAAACAGGCGATAACTCCATCGTCTCTGGTGATGGTAATGACACAATTTATACTGACTATGGCAACGATGTTATCGACTCTGGTACGGGTGATGACCTCATTTTTGCTGGTTCTGGCGCTAATCAGATCGCTACGGGTGAAGGAAGTGATGTGGTCTATGCCGATGCGGGTAGTGATACCATTGATACTGGTTCTGGTCACGATACTGTGTATGCAGGTGATGGGGATAACAACATAATTGGTGGCACTGGTGATGATCAGATTTTCTCTGGATCAGGTGAAGATACGATTCAAGCTGGCGATGGTGATGATGCTGTATTCTCTGGAGATTCTGCGGATGTTATCCATGCAGGTTCAGGGAATGATGCGATTTATGCAGGCTCTGGTGATGATATTGTTTATGGCGAAGAAGGCAATAACCGCTTAGTCGGTGAAGGCGGAAATGACACCTTATACGCCGGTGATAATGGCAGTGTATTGATTGGTGGACAAGGTAACGATCAATTGGTTGGTTCGGCTGAAAATGATGAATTGCATGGCGGCGGAAATGACGACCATATCACGGGTGGCTTAGGTGACGATATTCTTACTGCGGGATCAGGTAATGATACTTTGGTTTCCGGAGAGGGTAATGACACCATTTATGGTGATGCAGGAACAAACCAAATTGATGCAGGTATTGGGGACGACACGGTATATGGTGGCTCTGGTGCCGATACTATTATCGCAGGTGAAGGCAATGACACTGTTTATGCAGGTGCAGGAACAGATACCATAACCGCAGGCAGTGGTGATGACATACTGGATGGCGGAGCAGGAAACGATGCACTAGATGGCGGTATCGGTAATGACAGCCTATTTGGTGGTGATGGTGATGATAATCTTATTGGTGGTGAAGGATACGATTATCTTGATGGCGGTGCGGGTAATGATACGCTCGCCGATGATGGTCAAGACACACTCGTTGGTGGTAGTGGCAACGATACACTGACTGCAGCAGCAACGGGCAGTCATCAATTATACGGTGGTTCTGGCGACGATACCTTAGTTGGTAGTGCTGCAAGCGATACCTTATATGGCGGTGAAG
Organism: Aliivibrio logei; assembly: GCF_001691055.1. Classification (NCBI taxonomy): domain Bacteria; kingdom Pseudomonadati; phylum Pseudomonadota; class Gammaproteobacteria; order Vibrionales; family Vibrionaceae; genus Aliivibrio; species Aliivibrio logei. The sequence goes on along the minus strand of NZ_MAJU01000009.1, from coordinate 59,775 downwards.
GTGCCGATGTCATTCAAGGTGGAGAAGGCGACAATGTTTTATTTGCGGGTGATGGGGTTGATACCGTAACCGCAGGCTCTGGCGACGATATCGTTTATGGTGAAGCCGGAACAAACACCATTGATTTAGGTGAGGGTACAAATACCTTATTTGGTGGCAGTGGGTCAGACAACACAACATCAGGCAGTGGCGACGACACATTATATGGTGGCGAAGGGAATGATACGTTAGCGGCGGGCAGTGGTGTTGATTATCTTGATGGGGGTAAAGGGGCTGATTTACTTCAAGGAGAAGAAGGTGATGATGTCCTTGCGGGCGGAGAAGGCAGTGATACCTTAGAAGGTGGTTTGGGTGAAGATAAACTCTTTGCAGGCGCAGGTAATGACAGTTTGTCTGGTGGCGATGGTCAAGATGAATTACATGCAGAATCAGGTAACAATATTCTCCATGGGAATGATGACAATGATACCTTGTATGGTGGTTCAGGCGATGATTCCTTATATGGTGATGCCGGTGATGACCGCTTAGAAGCCCTTAGCGGCAACAATGCCCTAGATGGCGGCGAAGGTGATGATAATCTTAAATCAGGTTCAGGTAATGATGCACTAGTTGGTGGGTTAGGATCTGACGTGCTTGACGCAGGAGAGGGTATTAATACATTAGATGGCGGAGAAGGTAACGATACTTTAACTTCTGGTTCTGGCAATGACACCTTACTCGGTGGTATCGGTAATGATTCTTTATTTACCTCTGGAGGTGACAACCAACTGTCTGGTGGTGAAGGCGCTGATAGAATTGAGTCAGGTGCGGGCAACGACGTACTGCAAGGGGACAGTGGTAATGATACCTTGATTTCAGGATCGGGTAATGATCAGCTCTTTGGTGGTGAAGATAATGATAAACTGTATGGTGGTTCAGGGGCTGATACTCTTGATGGTGGCGTTGGTGATGACCGATTGTTTGGTCAAAATGACAATGATCAACTGTATGGAAACTCGGGTAATGACTATGTATCAGCCGGCTCTGGTGATGATGTCGCTTATGGTGGCGAGGGCAACGACACCATAAAAGGAGACAGCGGAAACGATGTGCTGTGGGGAGAGGATGGTAATGACTCACTTCAAGGCGGCTCTGGTGAGGATATTCTTTACGGCCAAGAAGGTAACGATAATTTATCCGGCGGTAACAATGCCGATGCCCTTTATGGCGATTTGGGGGACGATACGTTATCTGGTGATTCTGGCGATGATAATTTGTCTGGCGGCGAAGGAAATGACTCACTTTCTGGTGGGAACAATAACGACTACTTAGATGGTGGTGTTGGCAACGACACACTTGATGGTGGTTCTGGCAGCGACTTAATCTTTGGTCAAGAAGGTAACGATACTCTTGATGGCGGTTCTGGTAGTGATCAACTGTTCGCCGGTTCGGGTAATGATACGCTTGTTTTTGATCAAGATGATATTGATGCAACAGATGGGGCAACCGTTCACTTTAGTGGCGGTGAAGGCTTTGATGTCATGGTTGTAGGCAATGATGGTCAAGACAGTATCATTGATATGACACAAACCGCGTATCAAGAGATTGAAGGGGTGGTTGTTAATACCTCGAATACCGAGCTAAAAATAGCGCTAGATAAAATATTGGTGAATGACAGCGCAGGAGAAGCTAATGGTCAGTTTGTATGTTCAGGTGTTGAAACCTTAAATATAGATGGTTCTCACTGGCAGCTTACGGGTAATACCGCGATGATGGACAGTGGCTTAAAAGACACTTACGAAGCAAGTAATATTGATACCAGTAACTTAAATGGTTATACGTTTGCGAACAGTGCCGGAGATGAAGTTACGATATGGAGTGATTGTGATGAAGACCAAATCACCATTGCAGATCCTAATGAAATCGCTTAACGGCTATCTTTAATGAGTAGACGATAAATTGTTAACACAAAAAATGCCGAATAGAAATATTCGGCATTTTTATTGATATGTTGCTTGGTTAATCATTAATATCTATTTAGTCATGCTATAAAATAAGCATTAATCACCTAAACAAAGTTTACGGTTTTGCGCCGTAATTGAGGTGTCATTGGCAATGACAAAATGATAATAATTCGAGTCCATTTGGTTTTTCTGTAAATACGTTCTGATGTGGTTTAAGGTGCTTTTTGCTTCGTTATAACGATATAGGTAGTCTTTATCACATTGGTTTTCAACACTTAGATCAACTTGGTAAGCATCGAATTTTTTCATTAATTCTTCTACTCGCTCTTCGTCAATCGCCTTTTGATCTGCGGCGGTGACTGTTTTTTCTGGTGGTGGGGTATTTTTTAATTTCTCTAGCTCTACACGCTGTTGTTCAAGCTCATTTTCTTGAGATTGTAAGGCAACTCGCTCTTTGTCTAACTGAGCATTGAGTTTCTTCTGTTCGTTAGCTAAACGTGATTTCAGGTTTTTATTGTAGCTTGATTTATAGCGAACTAATTTACGTCGCTCGGCCGCCAGTTGTTCTTTAAGCTGACTAATGGTTAAGTTTTTCTCAACTAAGGTTTCACTTATGATACTTAGATCACGGCGAAGGGTGTCATTCTTTGATTGCAGTTCAATGATGACTTTGTCGTAATCTGTTAATGAACTTGATAGTAATTGTTCTGCAATGAGGTCATCCGTTAAGCGTTGAATTGTTTCGTTCTTATTATTAATCGATGAGCTTAAAGAAAGTAGGGTCATACCACTAATAAAAAGACAGGCAATAAGGAACATAAGGAAAATTTGCAGTTTCTTGGTGTGTTTGATCATATAAATGTTCTCTACAATGTTTTATTTAGTGTCTATTAAGTTAGGGCGTGCAGTACTTTGTTATCACAATTTGGGCAAAAATAAGAATGTTTATGGATAAGTGCTTGGCAATGTGGACAGGCCAATTTAAGGCGATTCTTACTTAATAAAATAAGGCATAAACCGACAGGGCCAAGGACATAACCAAGTAAAATACCAGCAATGAGGTTGCCTTTTCGGTACCCAATAAATGCCGTTAAGGCGAAGAAAAAGAAATAAAAACTGAGCCAAAAAATCATGATATATCCTTATTGTTCACGAAATGCTTTGTAGTAAGAGTTAAATAATGGTGCGGTAAAGTAATCCCAGAGCGTCCGATTTTCTAATAAGATTAAAACATCAGTTGGCATACCAGGATAAAGTTCTACGTTAGTGAGTTTGGTTATCTCTTCTTGAAGCAATTGAACTTTCACCAAATACCCGCTTTCTTTCTCCCCTTTTTTATTTAGTCTATCCGCCGCGACATAAATGACTGTTCCCGTAATTGGGGGTGTTTTACGGACGTTATACGCATTTAGCCTTACTTTTGCGGTTTGTCCTGTTCTTACTACATCAATGTCTTCGGGCTTAATAATAGCTTGAACGATAAGTTGTTCATTGTTTGGTACGATTTCCATAATAATATCGCCAGGATTAACAACCCCCCCAATACTATGAATGTTCAAACCAACAATGGTGCCAGTATGCTCACTTCTTACTTTGATGCGTGATCGAACATCTAGAGCTGTTTTTAAGGCCTGATTAGTGTCTAACCATTCTTTTTCTAACTGATTTGATTGAGAGGAAAGGGATTGTTTTAATTCAATGTCTTTGGCTTCAAAATCTTGTTTGAGTGAGGTTAGTTGACGAGTTGAGACATTAATCTTAGTTTGTAGCTCTTCTCGTTGAGATTCAATACTGGCTTGATGACGTTGTATTTCAAACATTTTAGTTTGGGAAACGTATCCTTTTTTTACTAGCCCTTTCATCATGTTAATTTCTTTACTTACCAATTGAAGCTGACGTTTTATGGATTTTAATTGGGATTTAGAACCACGAATTTGTTCAGTTAGTTGTTCTTTATTTTGAGTGTATTGGCTAGTTCGAAGCTCATTACGTAATAAAAATTGCTGAAATTGAAGTGTCTGATTGTTTAAAATGTTCATGACATCAGCACTGTTTGCTTCGTCATGATATTCCTCTGTCCATGACACGATGTTGTTATCGGTTAACTCGGCTTGAAGTCGCTCAATGGTTGCTTTTAAAGAAATAGATCGTAGCATTAGGCGATAGTAATCAGAATCAGCTTTGGTGTTCGCTAGCTCAATTAATAAGTCGCCTTTCTCTACATGTTGGCCTTCAGTGACATGAATTGCTTTTACCCAGCCACCTTGTAGATGTTGAATTTTTTTACGCTGAGACTCGACGATCAACGAACCATTAGCAATAGAGGCAGAGCTTAATTGTGCGGTGGTTGCCCACCAAACAAACCCACCTATGGTTAATAAAATAAAGGCAGAGCAGAGAGTAATAATACGAGTGGTACTAAATTGAGTCATAAGTTCATCCTTGCTTACGCTATTTTAGGAACAGCAACAGAGTTAGGGTTATCAATGGCAGACATCTCTTCTAAAAATAGTTTTGATGGCCCCGCCTTCTGAACTTGTCCTTCTTTTAACGAGATCACCCAATCCATTTGACGTAAAAAACCAGGGCGGTGGCTTATCATAATTACGGTGATTTTGTTTTCTTTACAGTATTGCAGAACAATAGCCAACGCAATTTCACCTTCGGGATCAAGGTTTGAGTTTGGTTCGTCCAACACAAGAATTGAGGGATTGGAAAAAATAGCTCGAGCTAAGGCGATACGTTGTTTTTGTCCACCAGAGAGTTGAGAACTGCCCCCTTCTTCTAAGTAGGTATCGTAGCCCTGAGGAAGAGAAATAATCAGTTCATGAATACAGGTTAAACGAGCGGCTGCGATGATGTCTTTATCTGGAGCTTCGGTAAATCGACAAATATTTTCAGCAATGGTGCCGGATAATAAACCGACTTGTTGCGGTAAATATCCGATGTGTTGACCAAACTGTTTTTCTGGCCAAAGATGAATCGCGGCACCGTCTATTTTTATTGAACCGACACTCGGCGCATGAATCCCCATTAATAATGACGCCAATGTTGATTTACCTGAACCGGAATTGCCTAAAATAGCGAGTGCATTACCATGACCCAATTTGAAATTGATGTTTTGCAAAACGGGTTCTTTTTTATGTGGCAGTTTTAATCCCACGTTTTGAAAGAGAATGTCACCTTTAGGGTTGGGTAGTGTGGTTTTTGCTGCGTACTCTTCAATAAAAGAGAAGTTTTTAAGGCGCTGATACGCTTTAAATGCACTGAACCATGACTTCCAGCCATTAACGGCTTGTTCGAAAGGAGAAAGTACTCGGCCCATAATAATGGAACTTGCGATTATCGCCCCGGTTCCAATCTCTTGTTGTAATGCCAGTATTACCCCAACCGTTAATATAAGCACTTGTAAAATCGTTCTAAAATAGCGGCTGATGGCGAGTAACTGCCCGATACGAGAATTTACTACCCACTGTAAACCAAGCATCTTATGATTTTGTTTATTCCAATATTTACCAATGCTTTCTGCCATTCCCATGGCTTTAAGTGTTGATGCATTACGGAGATAGTCATTTAATTCTAAGGTGGTTTTTGCTGCGACCTTGTTACTTTCAATGGTCGATTCTTTGGCTGAATGCATCATGACAATGGCTAAAATAATGAAAATAACGCAGCCAGATAAGGTGATCAAACCAATTGCAGGATGGAGCATAAATAGAATACCAAGGAAAAGAGGGATCCACGGCATATCAAAAATAGCAGAGCTAGAAGGGGATAATAAGAAACGCCTTATCTCAGACAGATCTTGTAAACCTTGTTTATTAATATTCTTTGATATGGCTGATTGTCGAATACTTTCAGATAACATGATGGAGCTAATAGAAACATCGAGTTTCAAGCCTGAACGCTGTAACAAAGCAATACGGAAATATTCGATAACGGCTTGTGCTGTTAAAAGAAAAACAGCAATAAACAATAAAGCGTACAGGGTGTCTAAGCTAGAGCTACCAAGCACTCGGTCAAAAAGCTGCAAACTGTAAATGGGTAATGTAAGTACGAGAAAGTTGATTGCACAGCTAAAGAGTAAGGCAAACGATATGTCTCTCTTTGTTTCTGACAGTGATTTTTTCAGCTTATCCTTAAACAAAAGCACACCTCAAATATTGTTATTAATCCAGTGTAAGCAGTATAGGAAAAAGAATGCGGTATTCGTAATGAGAAAAGAGGATTTCTTTATATCAAAATATAGAGGCTGTTATTTGACTATTATTCTTACGAAAATGCCTTGAGTTATCCTATGCTTAGGAGATACGCACAAAGGAGGTGTGATGGGGCGAACTAGGGTCTGGATAACGCTAATAGGGATTGTTTTATCCTCATTCACAATATCAGTAAAGGCAGAGACAGATTCCCCTAGTTTTTATGGGAAGCGCTCTGTTGCGCCTAATGAAACTCTCCCAGATCAAGCCGCGCCTACTTTTCAGCGGCGTTCTATTGTTATGGCTCCGCAGATAGCTGAACCCATTGATGAACGTGCCGTGACCGACGAATCAACAGATTTGACACCTGCTTTCGTTCAAGACGCTAAAGACTCACATGATCTTCCTCTTCCGTTAATTGAATTGACTCGTAATGAAAAGTTACTAGCAAAAAAAGCACAATATTATTTTGATCGTAATTGGAATGAAAATACGGGACTGACTGACTCCGTTCAAGGTTATCACCACGTTACGATGTGGGATGTTGCCAGTGATATCAGTGCTCAGTTCTCACTTGAGGGCTTGGGTTTACAATCAAAAGAGTTCACTCATCGTAAATTAAAAAGGTTATTGACTACGTTGCTAGAAGCGCCTTTGTATCAAAGTAAATTACCTAATCGAGAATACAGCACTAAAACTGGGAAGCCATCAGGACGGTACAGTAATACAAAAAGCAATGGCAATGGATGGTCGGCATTAGATATTGGCCGCCTGCTCATTTGGTTGCATATCATCAAACAAGAAAAAGAAGAGTTAGCCCCGTTAGTGGATAATATCGTAAGTAAGTGGTCACTTGCTTCTTCAGTGCACAATAAAACCTTGTATGGCACTAAATTAGGAAAGCAAAGTGAACATTATCGCCAAGAAGGGCGTTTAGGGTATTTACAATATGCAGCGTCTGGTTTTGCTTTGTTTGGTTTTGATGTCAGTGAAAGTTATCAGAAAACAGACATCGATAAAGTGATTATTGATGACATCCCTTTTTATATTGATTCGAGAAACATGCCATTTTCAACACCAGATCCCTATGTACTCACTCGTTTAGAGTTAGGGGAGCCGACAGCGTGGTGGGATCAGCTTGATACTATTTATACCTTGCATAAAGCAAAGGAAAAACAAACTAAAAGACTGTGGGTGTTTGGGGAAGACGCCATGAACCAAACACCATGGTTTGCTTACAATAATATCTTTTTTTATGGTAAAAGTTGGCTAAGTACTTCAGCGGGAGGAAAGCCGATAGAAGTCTTTCAGGTGTTCAGCAATAAAGTCGCCTTTGGGCTCAGTGTTATTTACGATGACGAATACGCTGAACGCTTAGTTGAAAATGTGATAGCCAATAGCCTGTACTCTCGTTCTGTTCCTACGGGAATATACAGCGATGGTTTGACGAATACGGCGCACAACATTAATACCAATTCAATGATTTTGTCTTCTTTGTTGTACAAGAGGAAGAATAATACCGCGATGCTACATACTGACGCTAAGCTTGATAATAAGGCGGTAACGGTACTTGCTGACATTAAGGAAAGTGATGAATAAATACGATGCGTTATTAATTGTCGGATTATCTTCTTTTACTGTGGAGGCGTGTGAAGTGGATGAGTGCGAAGTGAGTTATTTTTCGGAATCACTGAAAGAGTTAAACCGTGATTTGTTTGAACGAGCACACCATTGGAGTAACGGTTTTCCATTTTTGAATCGATGGGAGGCCGGTGCAATTGGTTTTTCTGAAAAAGGAATGAATATTGAGTTGAGTGACGAGCCTCAGAGTAATGAGCAATATAAATATCGTTCAGGGGAGTTACGCAGTCGGAATTTTTATGGTTATGGTTGTTTTTCTATTGAGATGAAGCCTATTTCTTCTCCCGGTATTGTGACGTCTTTTTTCCTTTTCTCGGGTAAACACGATAAATACGAAGGGAGTAACGCCAAGCACAACGAAATTGATATTGAATTTTTAGGTAAAAATACGCATGAAGTTCAGTTTAATTTTTGGACGAATGACGATGAATACCTTAGTAAAAACTCGGTGTTAATTCCATTAGAGTTCGATGCCTCTAAAGACTTTCATCAATATGCAATGTTATGGCAACGAGATAGCATTCAGTGGTTTGTGGATGGTGAAATGCGTTATGAAGTACAGCAATCTAAAGATAATCCAATTCCAGACATGGCTGATTCTCGCTTAAAAATCATGGCTAATGTGTGGCCTGTAGATGATGAGTTATCGTCGTGGGCAGGTAAAGTTAATGTGTTGAATCAACCGTTAAATAGCACTTATCGTAATCTGTCTTTCCAGCCTATAAATGCGTGCGGAACAAAGTAATTCTCCCTTTTGTTCCGCATTATTTTTCTTTTTCTTTTTCTTTTTCTTTTTCTTTTTCTATTTAAATTATCAAATTAAGTCAGCATCACGGGTGCAGCCTGTAGTACTTTATCGGGTGCGCCGTAGAACTTTTGAGATCCATCTTTTTCAAGTAATAAACACTGATCAGAGGTAGCTACCATTGATTTACTTGTGGTGCTAAAAATAACGGTACTGTTGGCTAAATATTCACTGAACAATGAGGTGAGATATTTACTGTTTTCATGCTCAGAGCCGACAAAAGGTTCATCCATGATAACGACTCTTTTTCTGCAATATCCAATGCCAATCGCCAGAGTGAGTTTGCGTTGTATACCATCTGGTAATGTCGAAAGAAAATCAGCACTTAATAGGGTCTTTTTTCCTTGAGGAAGATAAGGCAATAAGTCTAAAAAGTTAAGCATTTCATCAATGAAAGCGGGTGGAACATAACCATTGTACATTGTGTAATTGGCGTGAACCGTACCGTGGTATAAATGCATATCAAAAGGAACATAACAAATGCTGTTTCGGAACCGGAAATTATTAAATTGGTTTACGTTATACCCATCAAACAATAAGCGACCTTGAAAGCGAGGTTCAATGCCACTCAAAATATTCATCAATGTTGTTTTGCCACTGCCTGATGGGGCACAGACAGAGACTTTATTGCCTGATTTAATCGCAAAAGAGAGGTTAGTTAACCCTTTATTTATCCCTTGATAGCGATGAGATAAGCCGTTAATGGAGAGTTCACCACTGAACTGATGAATCGGGGGGCTTTTTTCTATACGACTCTTATCATCATCTAAAGACATTAATGCGTTGATTTGTGCGGTTGAGGCTTTGATGGTATCAATTTTTGCTAAGGAGTTATAAATCCCCATGATTGGGGTTAAGGTTTTCCAGACCAAGATAATGATGGCAAGCATGGCGCCGGGGTTCGTGTCTCCCGCCATGACGGCGGTGACGGCGATCACAATGGTTGTTGTGCCGATGACTTGAATAAAACTGCTGCCCAATTGCTGTATTTTTGCATTGGTTACTGAAACATGATGAGAATCTTGTAAACGCTGAGTTAATGCTGAATTAAAACGAGATTTAATGACCGACAGTAGCGGCAACTTTTGAATTGAACTGACATTACTCAATACTTCATTCCATTGATAAGACACCATTGCATTTGCTCTAGAGCTTTTTGATGTGGCTTGCATATAAATATAGCGTGCGTAAATGCAAAACAAGATCATGATAACGATACCAATAATAACGGTTATCGCGGCGCTGCCAGACATAATGAAAATAGCAATTAAGAAAATAAAGATAAAAGGCAAATCAAAATAGCTCAGGCTAGATTCTGCGGTGACAAGCTGACGGAATTGGTCGATATCTTTCAAACGAGCAAGTTGAGAAGACGTTGCCGCATTAGACGTTAATGCATACGGTAGCCATAGTAACTTTGAGATGACTTGATAAGAAATATAACGGGCTAGCTCTTGGCCTGATGTATTTAAAATGGTCATACGTTGTTTTTTAAATAGATATTCCATTCCCGCTATGACGACGGCTCCAGAAGCAAGCCAATAGAGAGTAGAGGTAGATCCAGCGGTTAAGGCAAAGGTATACACTCCCATAATAAAGAAAGGCTGAAGCGTACCTAATAAACTAATTAAAAGGCTTAATAATGCAAGGCTCTTGAATTCATTGTTGTAGTGATAAAAAACGTGTTTTATCCAATTACGTTTATCTTGTGATTCAGGTGGCGGCTCTCTGAATAAACGTGAATACTTAGAAATCGAACACACTTTAGCTGAGATTTTGCCTTTCGCTTCACTTTCTATGGTGATGTCATTTTCATAGTCATAAAGGTAGAGAATATCGTCATCAAAGTTTAATAAAATATAGTTCTGATCTTGCAAAGAAATAAAACTAGGGCAATCCAATTCTAGAAATTGATCGGCATGAGTAATGTCACTTTCAATGCATTGATAGCCAAGGCGAGTCAGCGTTTTATTAAATGAAAGCGCATGCTCACTGTCAGATAAGAACGCATCAGACAGAATGTCAGGCGTACCTTCCCATTCAAGCGTGACTAAAGTGTAAGCGAGCCCAAGCAGTAATGGGTTTTCAGAATATCGGGTCTGTAAATGCCCATTTTTGAAATGATGAAGACGTTCTTGTATCTCATCAAAAGCAATTAATGTATCCATCTAAGCCACCTCATTAATTGGCGTGTGTTGGATCTTAATGTCGGTGTCTTTAATCTTATTGCTAACAATGACAAACAAATAAGACTGAATGCGCGGACGAAGGCAAGAGAGTAAGTTAAGGCTGAAATCGTCATCAAAAACCAAATCAAAATCGTCAATGAGAATGACTTTTTTATTACTTAATAATGCACGTACAATTAATAATGCAAAATGCACTTTACGAGAAAAAGGCTTGATACCCGTGGTGGTAATGTCGGTATAAAAACCGAGTTTGAGATCATCAATGTCGCTCTTTATCGATAATGCTTCACACAGGGAATACGCCGCTTTGTGTAATTGAGGTCGAAAGCAGGTGATGTTATCAATAATGGTTCCATCCACAAAAGTGCTGTGTTTATCGACCAATACCACGTTGCTAATGGTCTCTGATTGATAATAGTTATCTGCATTTAACCCATTGATAGATAATCGGTACTCTTGTGTTAATGGCTTATTGGTAAAGGCTTTTACAATGGAGGACTTCCCTGAACCAGAAGGGCCAGAGACGATGGATATTTTTTCTGCCGTAAAATGATAGTCTTTACTGCCGTGATAACTCAATACTCTTGGAGTTGGTTGAGGTGCCGTCGTTCTTTGTTGAGATTCTTCCATTGATAAAATGTCATTCAGGCGTTGGATATAACTTTTATTTACACGCCACTGACTAATGGTTCTCATTGTTTGCTGGTATGGGGCAAAATAACGGTTAGTTAATAGAATGATTGCCGCCATGACCCCTTGGCTGATATCCAAATTAATCACCGCCATCGCGCTGCTTACGACAGTAAAAGTAACGGCTAATTGTTGAATTAAATTTAGAGTTAGATTGAAGCGAGATTCTTGTTTCTCAAATTCAGTGGTGTGATGTTCACGCTCATTAACCATCGTTTCCATTAAGTTTTCTAAGCGGTATTCCATTGAGCGGCTTTTTATATCTAAAGGATAAGAAATAATCTCAATCACTTTTGAATTGGTAATGCCTTCAATGTCTGATTTTTTCTCCATTAATGCGATTTTTGTTTTGGATAAATGCAAAGAGATCAGTAACAAAAACAAGGAAGACAGAGTTAAAATAACCCCTGCACCAGGGTTAATCAGACTGATCACCAGAAGAGTGATTAAGCAGGTAAAGGCATTGATGGCCGATCGAATAAGATCGCCACTGAAAAAGGATTTTAGCCCAGGAATTGTGGTCAGTCGCTCTAGGTATTCTCCAGTTTCTAATCGTTTAAACAAAGAGAGATTAGAGTGACAAATTGCGTGAAATAATTGATTGGTGATTTTCTTTTCAAAGCGATTCCCAATGCGAGAAACTATAGCTTCTTCTAGGTTTTTCACTTTGTAATCTAAGAAGATCGCGATCAAGATGATGGCAAAAATGAAATAGAGTGAAGAGCTTGAATTATTCGGCAATATGCGGTCAAAAATAATTAAAATGGAAAAGGGTAAGACTAAGCCGAGCAAGGTTGTTGTTAGGCTTGATGCAAACAAAAAGAAAGCATCAAAGAACCCTAATCTCGGTAAATAATGGAGTTTATTCATCATTTAACTCCTTCTGATGTAAAGCGTTCTAAAATCGAGATGTCAAAGGTGTCACTAATGGGTTCCATTCGATTCGATACCTCTTCAATCGAGACTAAATCTACCGCTCCAAATAGAGCGTAGAGCTTGGTCATATTAATGATGTAATCGTATTGATTGGTATGATATTCACGGATGTTGTCGTATAAATCCGATTCTGAATTGAGTAAATCCGTGAGTGTTTTTGTGCCTAATTTAAACGCGCTTTGATTACCTTTATAGACAAGGTAATTGGATTTTATAATGGATTTTAAAATAGCTAACGATTCTACATTGGTATTGATATTGTAGATAAGTTCTTCGAAATTAACTCGATTGTCATTTACTGCTTGATCATATTGAGATGAGAATTGATTGATTTTCGTTTTACTTTTTTGATAATCGTAATAATCAGAGCCTCCGTTAACAATAGGGATGTCGACGGTGAGGGCGTAAGTCGCGTCATCGCTTCTTGAGCTATCAAAATTACTGTCGGTGTATTCATAATTAGCGGATGCAGATAGGGTCGGATAGAAATCAGAACGAGATTGAGTGAGAGATCGTTTCGATTTATCTAAGTTGGATTTTGCAATCGCAATATCATAATTACTGCCAATGAGATTTTTCTCAAGAGTGCTTTTTTCATAATAATCAATTTCAGCGTATTGATTATTGAGTTTCACATCATAAGACGGTCGAATAGGCGCTTGAGTGGTAGATTGCAATTGAACTAACGCGAGATTAATACGTTTACGAATGTCGGCCAATTGCTTATAGGTTGATTCTTTCTGAGCTTGGGTTTCGTAGACGTCTGTTTTAGGTAAATTACCCAATTCATTATTACGACTTATTTGCTTTAATCGTGCTTCTGATGAGCGAAATTGTGCATCGGTCGCTTTTTTCTGAGAGTGATATTTCAGATATGAAAAGTAGTTTTCTACCACCTGAATAATGATGTCGTTTACGATTTTATCGTGTTTTAGTTTGTTGATTTGTAAATCAATGCCACTTTCTTGATAAGAGCGAATTTTTGACATATCTAAGATGGTTTGGGATACCGAAACGCGATAGCCGTAGCTGTTGTATTCATTGTTTGATGGAGTACTTGAATCGACTTCTGAATCATTCCATGTCGTATTTGCACTGGCATTAATCGTCGGGTAAAAAAAGGCACCACTGATACTTTGGTCAAACTCTGAAGACTCGACTTCGTATTTAGAGTTTATGATTTGATAGTTATTTTTGAGTGCTTCATTTATCAAGGCAGATAATTCACTGGCGTGGCTTATTGGTTGCCATGCCGCAAATAGGCCGACCAGAAAAAAAGCACGAGAGCGGTTTGTTTTTGTCATTAGCCTACTTTCCTTATGGCCATGTACTTCTTAATGACAGCATAGATCTCTTCGTTTTTGTACGGTTTACTGATGACGTAATCCATTCCTGCATCAATACATTGTTTATGTTCTTTATTACTGGTTAATGCGGTAGCACCGATGATTGTGGTTGGTGGTAAATGGTGCTCTTTTTCGTATTGACGAATTAACGATGTTGCTTCCATGCCACCCATGCCCGGCATAATGCAATCCATAAAGATAATATCGAAGTTATTTTCTTTTACTAAAGCTAAGGCTTTCTCTCCGTCATCAACGCCTTCACTTTGGAACTCGAAGCCGATTAGAATTTTGTTTAAGATGAATTGTTGTACTTTGTCATCTTCGACAATTAAGAATCGGCTGGTGATCTCTTCTGCTTTTCCTGAGTCACTGTCGAGCGTCGTTAGAATATTATCGATGAAATCAACTGGGGTGAATGGGTGATAGAACACGTAATCAACATGATTGTATACATCATCAATGTCAGATGAATTTGAAACCGATAAGAAGAGTTTAATGTTTCGCTTGGTTAATCGTGCTTTTAAGGTCTTACAGAAGGAATCAAGGGTAATGCCTTTAATTCTATCGGTTAAGAAAATGCCATCGTTGGCGCTTAATCGTTTCATTGATTTGAAAATATCATTAGCGGTGTGAGCAATAATCACATTCGCCCCTTGATTGGACAAGGTATTGGCAATGACATCTACCTGAATACCGGAAGCACCGCAAAGAAGAATCGTTTTATCTGCTAAGCGATTATTGTGCGTTTGATATTCTGAGGTATTGATATCGAAAGAAACGTGCAGTTTTTGAGCATAGCCTAAATCTTGTGTAATGGCGGTGTAGTTATTAATGCCATTCAATAGATGAGTAGACAATTCATCGTTAGTCACGTTTTTCTCTGGTGCTTGCTCCCACGCTAACGCATCAATGGTTTTCATGGTGTCGTAATCGTCTAAGTACAAGTACAGAGTCAAATGTATGGTGAGTTTATCGACACGGTCAGAACTGCTACAGGTTGCATTAAATAAGATCTTTGGTTGGTTAGACGCAGAGATCATATTTGAAACTTGCAGTAGTAATAACCAAAATAAGCCAGTTTGATTACCGTACATTTTTAGAGGGATAGCATTATCAACAAAGCACTCGATACTCTTTGATTGTTGCTTGGCTTTGGTTGATGTTAAGACGATTAATTCACTGATTAAATGGTAGAAGTGAATGGTCTTATTATGACTCATGGCATCAATGTTTGAGAGACGATTAAAGTTATCTGCTAGGTTTTCAAGTGTATTTGTTGCTGACATGATTTCTTTTGCTAATAACGCACCGCTTTCATCGGCGTCTTTAATTAACAGTTTCACACCACCTTGAATTGTATTTGTGATACCACGAACCTCATAACCTAATAAATTATACAGTCGTTGATATAAATCGGTTTTTGATTTTTGGTCTTCAAGTTGGTCGTAGCTAGAGAGCAGTTTGGCATAGATGTTTTTTTCAATACTACTGGTAGATATATTTGAAATACGCTCTTTTACTTTATCGTGGTCAATGGTTTTTAAATCATTAGAAATGCTTTTAAATGTGCTTGATATGCGGTTCTTTTCGGTATGGGCCGCACGTATTAATTTGGTGTTCAGTAAGTAATAAAGAGCAAACACTAAGATCAAACTGCCGTTTAGCATGAGTAAGGTATAAAGATGATTATCTTGTTTCTCTTTGCTTAATCTGGCGTGGTTTAGTAATAAACTGTCTATGATGGAAGTGCTGTTTGTAAAGGCCACTCCCAACGATTGTTTGAGTTCATTTAAATCAAAAGTACGATTGTATTTTTTGATATAGAGTTGAATTAGGTCAAACCCCAATATGCCACTGGATGAGGCGAGGGATTTTTCATTGGCAATAAGTGCGTGGAAATTATCAATCTCAGAAGAGAGCTCGCTAGTAAATAATTGCACTTGTGCGGTACTGCAACTTGAATCACTTCGGGTACAGACCTCTAGTGTGGCATTTAATCGGCTGATGCCATTGAGTATCTCTCTTGATTTGTTTACTAACAGTATTTGTACTTTACTCTCATTGTTATCGCTAACAGATAATACTTCACGAAGAGAGTAAGCGCCTTGTGCCAATATTATCCCTAGAGTGATAAAAAAAAGGACATGAATAAGAGGTGTGTTCGGTTGAAGAAGTCGTTTCATTACTCATTACCTTTCATCAAAAGATTCATCTAGTGCGGCCATTACGGGTTTCAATGCGTAATCGATAATTTTTCGGTTACCCGTTTTGATGTCAGCCGTGAATTCCATATAAGGGGAGATATGATATTTAATGCCATTACGCTCTAAATAGTTCTGAGTGATGTCTATTTTGGCGAGGTAATATTCTTCTTCTTTTTCTTCATAAGAACTGCGTGAAATAGAAGAAATACTGCCGGTGATCACGCCATATTTAGCGAAATTATAAGCATCAAATTTCAGTTTTACTTCTTGCCCTTTTTCGATAAACCCAACGTCTTTACGAGGGATTTTGACTTCAGCATGAAGTGTGTTTTTTAATGGGGTAATGTCGGCAATACTGTCACCGGGAGAAATGATGGCGGATAAATAGTTATAGTTAACTTTATCAACGGTACCATCAACAGGAGAGAAAACCAATAAACGATCAACTTTATCACTGATGGTTGGTAATTGAGTCAGTTTGATTTTGAGTTGTTTGTTCACTTCAGTCAGCTTGGCATAATAATCTGTGCTACGTGTTTTTTGTGTGTCATCAAGCAATTTTTCAAGGCGAACTAATTGGAACTCTTCGTTTAAAATACCTTCGCGTAAATTCTCAATTTCTCTCACCATGTTCATGTGCTGAACTTTCATGTTAAGTACATCGACATAAGAAGCCATTTCTTCATCAAACAGTTGTTGCTTAATTTTAAGCTGCTGCTTGATCAGTCCTAATTGAGAATTGGATGATTTTACACGGCGTTGCATTGATGCAATTAAACTTTGTTTGTGTTTGATGTCATGTAAGATCAATTCATCGCTAGATCGATTACGATTACTTTCTTCTTCCCATGACAAAGAATGAGTTTCGACCAGCTCTGGAAAATTAATATAAGCGGTAAAATTAGGTGTGCTATTACTGATTAGGGCATTGTATTTTTGTTGCTCGATTTGCAATCCAGTGATCTCGTATTGCGTTGAACTTAATTCGGATACACGGTCTTTGGAAGTCAATAATGCGATTTTTTGTCCTTTAAAAACCAAGTCGCCAGGAGAGACATAAACTTCGTTTAAAATCCCGCCTTCAAGATGCTGTACTTTTTCGACATCAGAATCGAGAAGCGCTTCACCCCGTGTTGAGACAGTAATATCAATACTGGCTTGAGAAGACCAAACCAACAGAAACAGAGCGAATACGACAATAACGATAAAAATCTTATGAGTAGAGACTTTTTTTTCACCATCTTCCGTATGGTTAAATCGCTCGATATGAGTGTTGTTGATGGATCGTTCTATAATTTTATCTAAATTACTCATGGGATAAATCCATCCTTAATTTTTTACCTATGATGTCCTATCAAGTATGCGTACTTATCGAGAAAGATAACTTTCCATTTGTTCTTTGATTTCATTTAGCCCTTCAACCACGGTATTGATTGTTTCTTTGTTCGGCTGATTACTCGTTTTCGTTGCGGCTTCAATTTCTTTAATAGCCGGAAGAATATCCATCTCACATAAGTTCCCTAATGCGCCAGAAAGGGTATGAGTTGTATGGAAAAGTGTTGGTAAGTCATTGGCTTCATATTGTTCTAATATGGTATTGCCCATTGTTGAATTTTCAGAAAGATAGAGTTCAAACAATTGTTGAGTGATCTCTTTATCTCCGCCAAACATTTCTTCTAACATATCTATATTAATCACAGCCACTAACCTATTAATTCAATACATATTGTTAATATAGGACAGAAGTTTTTATTGTCCACAATAAATATGTCTCTTGGTCTTTTTGGATTTCCTTTCCTATGCTCCTTTGTGAATCTCATACTCTTTATTAGTGTGTTTAAGTCAGTACTAGGTGACAAGGAGCAACATATGGCTATTGGTAATAATAACGACAACGAAGATCTAAATGGTGCAGTTGAGCAAGTAGTAACCGAAGATAGCTCATCTTCTTCAAATAGCCCTACGGGTAATCAAAATAATCAACAATCCACAATGGCGAATACAGTTGCAACAGGGACTGATGCTGTTGCTCCATTAATTGCCGATGATGAATCACAACAGAATGACGAAGATGATTCGAGTGGTTCACCAATAGCGGAAAATTCAGAAGAAAGTAACACTGAAGCCGGTAATGACGATGAAAGTAATGAAGCAAATGATGATACTGGTTCAAATGTGGTTGATGGTGAGTTGGGTGAGGATGAATCTACTGACTCTAATGCGCCGGCGGTACCATCTAGCAGCGACACTCAAAATGTAGGGGGCGAGTCTTCAGATTCGGAACCTGCGTCTCAAAATGCTCAAAATCCTGATTCGCCAGCCCCTAACGGCCGCTCGTCTTCTGTCAGTAGTGGTGCCGAAGGTACCAGTTCTGAAGGTGGGGTATTTAGAGATGAAAGCATCGATACTCATACCTTTGGTGTCAATGTAGAGCCTGAACGATCCGTTTATTCAAATGAATTAGAAAACTCAAACGTCACAACAGATACGATGACGTTTGCGGTTAATGTGTCTCCAGTGAATGATACGCCAACCGCGGTTGATAAATTATTTACGATGCAAGAAGATGGTGTTATCACGTTTACGGCAGAAGAATTGTTAGCAGGATCTGCGGATATTGATAGTGAAACGCTACACATTGATACCGTGACTTATACCGGTATCAATGGGGTTCTGTCTGAAAATATGGATGGCAGTTTTTCTTTTGCGCCAAATGAAAATTTTAATGGTCATGTTGATCTGAGCTTTACGGTTTCAGACAGTGAAGCAACGGTTGAGGCCAATATTGGACTAACGATTGAAGGGGTTAACGATATCCCTGTTGCGGGATCGACCTCTTACCAAGTAGATGAAGATCATGTGCTTACCTTTAATAATCAACAGTTACTTGCGAATTCAAGTGATGTTGAAGGCGATGTGGCGGTTCAATCGGTTGTTTATTCTGGTTTTGAAGGTGAATTGGTTGATCATGAGGATGGGACATATTCGTTTACGCCGAATGAAAACTACTTCGGTGAATTAGACTTTGATGTCGTTATTATTGATGAGGAAGGCGCTACCGCAAGCACAACGGCCAATATTCAAATTGTCTCTATTAACGATCCTGTTATTGCTGTAGATGACTCTGAATTAGGGGCAAGTGAACCACTGATTAGACTTGATTCTGCGCCTGAACATGGAACGTTAGAATATCTAAATGATGAGTTTGAATGGGTTGAAATGGTGGTTGGGGAAGAATACTCAGCTGACACTGAAGTTCAATTTGTTTCTGATGCGCTAGAGGTACAATCTGCCACTTGTGATATTGAAGTTGGAAGTTTTGATAATAATACCGAGACCACTATTTTTGATGGTACAGCAAGAACATCTGATTGGGGTGAAGTGAGTGGTAACACTGCGGTATTTACCAAGGAAGGTGTCACGATTACAACCGAAACCACCAATGGTGACTTGTTTGCTTGGAATGGTGCTGGTACAGCAATGGGAGCCGGTATTGGTGATACAAGTGACAATGGGTTATCTAATGATGATAAGTTAATTGTCACCATTGAGGGCGAAGATGTAAACCAAATTACATTCCAACTTGATGGTCTTGGTAGCTGGTTCGATGAATCTGATTCTCATGCTACTGAAGTGATGATTACGGCTTATGACGCAGAAGGTAATGTTATCGATTCTCAAGGTGATTACCGAGAATCGGGTGATTTCCAAGACGAATATTCATTTACGACAAATCAACCTGTACATCATTTTGAACTAGGAACATCTGGCGGCGGTGGTACTTACGTTGTTCAAAATATGACGGTATCTCGTACACTGTCAGAAGAACTTCAACTTGTTACTATTCAACCAGATGGCAGTGAAACCAACAGTGAGCTCACACTTGATTTAAATTACAATACTGCAGGTCAGCCCATTGATGTAACCGAAGAGTTGATCAATGTAGATGGCAGCATTACTTCAACACCGATTCAAGTGCTAGAAGACGGTCAATTAATATTGAATGTCAGTGATTTATTAGCCAATGATACCGATGCCGATGGGGATCCTCTGACTATCGTTGATGTGCATACCACGGATAATTCTCACGGTGAAGTGACACTAACTGAAGATGGACAAATACTTTATACGCCAGATCCAAACTATTCAGGAGAGGCTGATTTCCATTATGTCGTAACCGATGGTAATGGTTCGTTTGATTCAGCAACCGTTACTGTCGATGTTATCCCTCAGCAAGATGCGCCAATTACAACAGGTAACCTTGAGCTTACTATTGATGAAGATGGGTCAATTACCTTAACTCAAGAAGAGTTATTAGCGAATGCTGTCGATGTTGATGGTGATGACTTAACGGCATCGAATCTTTCTGTGGGTGAGAATGCTGTAATTGTTGAGAATGAGGATGGTTCATTTACGATTACTCCTGATGAGGATTTTAATGGTCAGTTAGACATTCGTTTTGATGTGAGTGACGGCATTGATGTTGTTGCAGCGGGAATTGATTTAACCGTCGATGCAGTGAATGATTTAACGGTGGTTTCTGGTGATGTGTCTGCGTCAACGGATGAAGATCATTCGATCACGATTACTCAAGCACAATTATTAGCAAACGCTGCAGATATTGATGGCGATGCTTTATCTGCACTTGATTTGATTGCTGAAAATGCAGAAATAGTGTCGCATGATGATGGTTCATTCACTATTACGCCGCACCAAGATTTTAATGGGATGATTAATGTTAACTATGGTATTCATGATGGAACCGATACCGTAGCATCGAATCTACAGTTAACGGTTGATCCTGTAAATGATGCTCCTGTTATTTCTGCTGATGTCCAAATTATCATTGAAGAAGATGGGTCTTATACGGTTACTCAAGAAGAGTTACTGCAATTTGCTACCGATGTTGATAATGATGACTTAACGGCGAATATTGGGAATCAAGGTTCTGAAACAACAGCGACTGGGGTTGTTGTTAATGCAGAAAATGGCGAACCCATTGCAGGAGTAGAAGTTGAACTAAGTGATGAGTACGGTAACAGTGCGAGTACACTTACTGATGTTGATGGGTCGTATTTTGTTACCGGATTGATTGTTGGCGAAGGAACGGTAACCATCGAAGAAGAGGATTGTATTACTTCATGCTTTACGATTAATGAAGGAGACACATTAAGCAGTGGCACTGTTGCTATATCTGAAGTCATGGATGTGACCGATATGCGCATTGTTGTGACATGGGGAGATTCAAGCGAAACCCGTGATTTAGATAATCATCTGTGGTTATACAATACCGAGACTGGTGCAGAGCTCGATCATATTTACTACCAAGATATGTCGCACCAATTGGGGGACGGAACGGTTCAGCAAGATGTTGATGATACTAACAGCTATGGCCCAGAGACGATCTCTGTACCGAATTACTCTGATGCGAATATGCATTACTCAGTACATAATTATACGGCACGTTCATGGGATGTAGAGGGTGTTGATGACGTTAAAGTTGATGTCTTTGTTGGCGATACCTTAGTGACCTCATTTGTGCCAGATTTACCTACTGATGCGACAGGCGACCATTGGCATGTATTTGATGTCGTTGATGGTATTATCGTTCCTGCTCAATTTACAGGTTCGGAAGATCAATTTACGGTACCAACATCTGCTGAAGTGATCGGAAATCTAGATGCGATTGAAATTAGTGATGTGGTCGATGGTTCTGAGCATGAATCTGAAAATACCAACACTGAAGGGGCTGGTAACTCAGAGCAAGGAGAAGGAAATTCAGGTAATGGCGAGGCGTCTATCGCCGACATTTCAATGCCCAATGGCGTCATTACTGATAATGGTGATGGTACTTACACCATTACCCCTGATGAAAATTTCAATGGTGAATTCTCAATAAATTACAGTGTTGATGATGGGAATGGCGCCGTTGTTCCTGCTCAAGTCGATGTCTCTGTTACTGCTGTAAATGATCTAGCGGTAGTACAAGATCATGAATTTACACTAAATGAAGACGGTGTACTTATCATTACTGATGAGGAGCTTCTTGCGGGTTCATCTGATGTTGATAACGATGAACTGAGCGTTGATTCCGTGTCTTACACTGGTGACGATGGAACGTTAGTTTCGAATGATGACGGTACTCATACCTTTACACCAAATGAAGACTTTAATGGTTCTGTAAACCTTGAGTTTTTTGTCACGGATGGAACAGAAAGTGTCGCGGCAGCGATCAATATTACTGTTAATGCAGTAAACGATGCCCCTACATTTACAGAAGCCAATTTTGTTGTTAATGAAGACGGCTCCATTTTAATCACGGCTTCTGAGCTACTGCAAAATGCATCAGATATTGATGGTGATACACTTTCTATTTCTGGAATTTCAGTCCCTGAAGATCAGGGCATGGTTGTTCAGGATGAAAATGGAGATTGGCTATATACCCCAAACCCTGATGCGAGTGGAGAGGTGGCATTAACGGTGAGTGTTTCTGATGGAACCGTCGCTGTTGATTTCGCTTCAACGATCAGCATAACCCCAGATGCCGATGCTCCTACCTTAACGCTTTCACTGGGTAATGCTTCGATTACTGATTTCCCCACAGAAGATGATGGCAACGTTAATGACATCCTTGCACAGTGGAGCACTGATAATGCGTTAGGTCTCATTGAAACCAATCAAGAGTCTGTTTATACCGGCGTTGATGATGGGCGAGGCCGAGTTATTGAACTTGAAGCTCACCCTGGTGATGAGTCGAATATCTATCAAGACTTGGATCTTCAAGCGGGAGAAACGATCTCTTTAACATTTGATTACTCAGCACGAGAGGGTTATGTCGGAGAAGGGTCACAAATTGATGTTTATTTTGATGGTCAACTGATCGACAGTATTACTCAACCCACGGTTGGTTGGAGTACTTATAACTATGAATTAACCGCAACAACAGACAATCCGCGTCTGGAGTTTGATGCTCCAGGAAGTGACAGTTTAGGCGGTGTACTTGATAAGATACAAATCGTAGAAGTACCCGTTGAAGACCAAAATATCGGAATTGATATTAGTGCGGCTCTAACGGATATCGATGGATCTGAAAGTATGCAATCGGTGCTTGTCGAGAATATACCTGAAGGCGCAATGTTGAGTGATGGTGTTAATACCTTTACCGCAACAGCAGATGAAAACTCGGTAGATGTAAACGGATGGGCGCAAAATGATGTGCAGTTTTTACCAGCAGAAAATTTCAGTGGTGAAGTGAATCTTCAAGTGTCTGCTACATCAGTAGAGAATTCAAATGGAGATACAGAGACAACAACGTCACCATTAACATTTACTGTTGAAGCGGTGGCTGATGCACCAGAGCTAGTGATTACCGATGGCGATGGGCAAGTGATTGAAGAAGGCGATGAAATTAGAGATGATGCTAATATCATCGAGTTGAATTTGGGTGCCGAGTTGGTAGACCAAGATCTTTCTGAAACGTTAAGTGTGACGGTTGGTGGTGCACCAGAAGGCAGTGTGATTCATTATGATGGAAGTACCATTATTAATGATCAAACCAACGGCTTAACCAGTTATGCAGATACCAATATTACCGTGACTTTCGAAGGTGAAGATGCAGGATTCCAAAACTCTGCAGGTTACTACATTGTAGAAGAAGATGGGTCAATTTCGGGTGTTGAGCTGATTTATGATAATGCTTCACAACAAGGTTCCGGTGGGAATTTGATCCCGGGTAGCTCTTCTTTCTCGTTTGCTATTGAAGAAGGACAAAGCTTTAACTTATTTGTTGTGCCAAATGGGTTTAACCATAATAACTTTAACTCGATGCAAAATGGTCAGTTTGTATTTAGAGATGAAGACGGTTCTCAATCAACAATGAGTTCTGTTGACCCACAATTAATATTTATTAATGAGGATGGCATTGAAACTCTGGTTCGGAGCCAAAATGGGGATACGGTTTATCATGGTGGTAACAGCACTAACTTAAATCAAGATGGCGTTGAACATACTCGAACCACGATGAATGAACAAGGTGAACTGGTTTATGGCATTGAGGATCTTTATGGTGGTGGCGATCGAGATTACGATGATTTTACCTTTACCATAGATTTAGGTGAAGTGAATCAATCCATTTATAGCGGTGAAATCCCAGTGATTGGTGATGATCCTATTGTTATCCCTACCGTGATTTTGGACCAAGTATTAACACTTGAATTACCCGAAGGGTTTAATGATGAATTTGATTTAATCATTGAAGCAACATCAACGGAAGAATCGAACCAAGACAGTGCAACAACAACACAAACAATCCATATTGATGCCATTGAGTATGCACCTGAAGTCACGCCAATAAGCGCAGTAATTGATGAAGACAGTTCAATTACACTAACTCAAGATGAGTTGTTAGCAAATGCGACCGACATTAATGGTGATGATTTAATCGCGACGAATCTTGTTGTTACGAATGGGGGGGCAACTGTTGTCTTAAATGAGGATGGTTCATATACCATTACTCCAGATGAAAACGTGAATGGTGCTCTTGAAGTGAGTTTTGATGTGAATGACGGATTGCATACCGTTGCCACAGAACTTCAATTGGCGGTGACTCCAATTAATGATGCGCCTATTGCTCCAACGATAGTGGTAAGTGAAAGTGAAGATGACGTATTACTGATTGACCCTAATTTTATCTTATCTCAAGCAAGCGATATCGATAATGTGGATCTGATCCTTGAAAGTATTAGCATTCGTTCACCAGCACAGGCGTCACTGACTCAGAATCAAGAGGGTTTATATCAAGTTGTTGTGCCTGAACATTTCAACGGGCCAATTGATATTGCTTATGTCGTCAGCGACGGTGAGCTAAGTACCGAAGGAACGGTAAATGTGAATATCATCCCTGTTGATGATGCGCCATTCCAATCGGGGAATGCACATGTAGCGACGGATGAAGATGGTGCAATCACCTTCAATAGCGCGGATCTTATAGACCTATTTGGTGATGTAGATAGTGCATTAACGGTATCAAGGGTGATCACGGCAGAGGGGGAGGAAGCAGAAGGTACCGTCATTGACAATGAGGATGGTACGTGGACATTTACTCCAACAGATGACTTTGCTGGTACAACGGGCCTACAAGTTGTTGTTACCGATGGTTCGACAGAAGTTAGCATGGACATGAATGTGTATATTCGTCCTGTTGCTGACGGCGTTGCTATAACGACCAGTTTTGATGGGCCACTGGTCTTCCCTGAAGATTCAATGGGTCATTTCGGGCTGAACATTGAGCAATTAGATACCTCTGAAATTATGACGAGTGTTGTGATGACAGGGTACCCAATTGGGTTTGTTGTTAGTGATGGCGAGCATACCGTAACGATAACTGAAGAAGGCCAAGGTGTTGATATTGGTGATTGGAACCTCGATAGCATGACAATGGTACCGCCAGCGGATTTCAACGGTAATTTCTTTGTTACCGTGTCGGTTGTGTCATTGGATGAAGTCGAAGATCCAGCAGATAACCCGATTACCCAAGAATTGGGCAGTAATCATTCGGATGAGTCTCCTTTTGAGCTTGATGATGATGGTTATGCTCTATTATTGAGTGCTGATTTACTGAATTCTCTTGATAATAATAACGCTGAGAATGTCATTTCTGATGTGACGTATTCAGGAGACAACGGAACTCTTATTGATAATGATAACGGGACGTGGAGCTTCTGGACAAATCCAGATTATGATGGAGAAGTAAATGTCAATTTCTCAACATCTGACGGTGTAAGTCACCAAGTTATTCTGACACAAGACAGCGTAGATAGTGACTCTGCACCAATAACTCAAACGAATGTTGCAGAGCCTCAAGGAGCACAAACTGAACCAGAAACAGAGGCGGATTATACCGTTGCGCCGGGCGATACTCTTAATATAGATATTCCGACGGAAATATCTGAAAATGCAGACGTTGATCATATTCATATTATTGGCCTACCTGATGGTGTGGAGCCAACTCAAGGTTTATCCGATGGAGAGGGTAATTATATTATCAGTGATACTTCTCAACCGATTACACTTAGTATAGATGAGAGTGTTTTTGGCGATGTCAGAGTTGAGATGATGGGAATGACAGCAATGGATGATCCTATTGATGGTGCGGTTGGTTTCAGCTTGATTGATGTAGATTCAAGCTATGAAATGCAAGGGAGTAGTGCCGATAATGCGGACGCGTCGGTTCAAGGTGGTGATGATTCATCAGGCCAAGATTGGACAACTGCAGACAATACAGACGTTGGTGTCGATGTAATGGATGACAGCTCAAGCTTTGATTCAGCAACTCAAGAAACAACGGCAGACGATGATTTATCGATGCTTAATGATAATTAATTAAGTCATCGTGTCATAAAAAGCCTTGGGATCTCTATCATTTTATGATTAAAGAGGTGCCAAGGTTTTTTTTATTATAAGAAAGTATCCTAAACTGTTTTTAACAACATAAAATGTCATAAGGATATGCATGAAACGTTTAGCTTCTTTTTCAATTCAATTGCTATTACAGACAGCTGGGGCAGTAATCACGGCGCTTTTATTATTGTATTTCTATATGAATTTCCAGTTCCATGAGCACGAAGAGCGACTCACTGAGCTGCAACTCGAAATTAAATTAGCTAAAAATGACATGTTAATGTTACGTCGTAATGAAAAAGATTTTATGAGCAGAAATGAAATCAAATATCACGATCGTCTAGAAGTCGGAATTAAAAGCTTTAAAGGAAAACTCATTAATATTCATCGAGTATTAGTGGTTGAGGGAATAGATATTAACTCTGACAGTTTGGGGTTAATTCAATCGATTGATGAGTATGGGTACTCCTTTCATGAATTGAGTGAATTATTAGGGACACTAAATGGAAAGGGCACAGAACAAGGGTTATTCGGAAAGCTGAAAGATGAATCGATCCAACTAGAAAGAGATCTGCTTGTCTTACATGATATTGAATTGAATCAAATGATGTTGATGTTACAAGAGAAAGTTTACGATTTTTATTCAGAAATGTCAGGGCAAGAAGAAGTAACGGTTTTGTTTAAGTTGGAACAGATCTTTCAATTGCTTAATTTCATGGAAATGGAGATTGCCCGTTTTGATAATGAAGAGATAGACAAGACTTACCTGACATTTAAAAATAGCTTTATTAATATTCAAAAACTGCACAGTGTTGTTGGTTATAATTATCGCTTAGGCCTGCATGGTGAAATACGAGCGACAATTCATGATGTAGAAGAACGCCTTAATGTATTATTTGATACTGTGTCTGTAAAAGCGACAAACAAAATTGAGCGGTTTTATTTTTATAGCCAAGTGCTTTCCGTTGTTATTTTCCTTCTTATTATTAGTGTACTGATTACAGCAGTTGTGATGACTTCTCGTTTAGAAAAACGAATATTGCGATCACAAAACCAAGAAATTAAAGCCAACAAAGCAAAAAGTTCATTTCTGGCCAATATGTCTCATGAGATCCGTACCCCACTTAATGGGATTATTGGTATGACTGAAATATTGTCAGTATCGACATTAACGGCCATTCAAAAAGATTATCTAGCCACTATCAATGCCTCGTCTCAAACCTTATTAATGCTCATTAATGATGTGCTTGATTTGTCTAAAATAGAATCAGGAAACATAGAAGTAAATGCACATAGTTGTAAGATAAAAGAAGTTATTTTTGATACTGCAGCGTTGATTGCCCCTAAAGCACAGCAAAAAGGGGTTAACATTAAAATTATTATGAGTGAAAATTTTCCTACTTATGTAAAAGCCGATGAGCAAAAAATCAGACAAGTTCTCATGAATTTAGCTTCTAATGCGATTAAATTTACAGAGGCAGGCTCTATCTCTTTTGAATTGTCATTAATTGAAGAAACAGACACGTCTTATCGTTACTTCTTCTCTGTAAAAGATACCGGTTTGGGGATTGAAGAGAGTAAACATGAGCAGGTGTTTGAAGAATTTAAGCAAGAAGACGATGACACATCAAAGAACTACGGAGGAACGGGGTTAGGTTTGGCTATTTCGTCTAAAATGATCAAAATGATGGGCGATGAAATTAAATTAAAATCCAGCAAAGGTGTTGGTAGTGAATTTTATTTTTCGCTTGAATTAGAAAAAGACCATGCGCCTGAGAAAGTGTCAAAAACAAGAAGAAATAAAACCATTATTTATTGTTCAAAGTCACCCAAAGAACTGTTTATTAGTGAAGTGAGTGGTTATGGTTACCATGTTGAGAAAGTGTATTCGATTGAAGAAATTAAAGTTCAAGAAACCTCTGATTCTTTGGTTGTGCTAGAAAAAGAAGATTTCCAAGATAAAATTGATGTCGTTAAAGAAAAATACCCACGACTGCCTATCGTACTCGTTCGAAATAACACCGATAACAATGCAGAAATAGACAGTGTGAGTGGCTATGTGACGTATCCATTATTAGGTTCACGTTTAGATAACTTACTGCATTCTGTTTTTGAGCATTCACATGAGAGTGAAACCACAGAGGTTGAAGCAAAAGAAGGAGAAACCGAGCGTGGCAATGGTATGGTTCTTATCGTAGAAGATAACAAAATTAATCAGCAAGTTGTCTCGATTAACCTTAAAATGTTGGGTATAGAATATAAAATTGCTAACAATGGTGCAGAAGCGGTTGAACTGTATAAAAGACATCATGAAGAGATTCTTGTGGTATTAATGGATTGCATGATGCCGGTTATGGACGGCTTTGAAGCAACAAAAGCGATTCGGCAGTTAGAAAAAAATGAAGATATGACGCTTACAACGATTATTGCGCTTACAGCTTCTATATTGGACGATGACATTCAAAAATGTTTTGATAGTGGTATGGATGATTATTTACCTAAACCATTTAGAAGAGAGATTCTTCAAGAAAAAATAGCGAAACTTCAGTTAATCTATAAAAAACGATGAATTAGTATCAGTTGGATAGACGATAAAGGTGACGATGTATGTTAAGCGAACAAAAAATATTAATTGTTGAAGATGATCCAGTCAGTCGTCAGGTATTGCATCATCTATTAAAGCCGTTACCGTCTATTTTAACTCAAAATGGGGCTGAAGCTCTTGATGTTATTTTGAATGAAAGTATTGATTTGGTCTTACTTGATATTCATATGCCAGTAATGGGAGGCTTTGAAGTCATTGAAAGGCTAAAAAGTGACGATAAAACAAAAGATATCCCTATCATCGTTATTACGGTGAATCATTCAACAGAAGATGAAATTCGAGCATTAGATTTGGGTGCCGTTGATTTTATTACCAAACCGTTTAATGCGGTTATCTTGCAGAAACGTGTACGTAATCAGTTAGCTTTAAAATTGAAATCCGATTTACTTGAAAAACACGCGTCATTAGATGGATTAACGAATCTTTTAAACCGCCGCATGTTTGATTTTGATTTAGAAAGTAAGTGGGCTGAAGGACGCAGGTTGAAGACCAACGTTGGGCTTATCATGTTCGATATTGATCACTTCAAACTTTATAATGATAATTATGGTCATTCAGCAGGTGATGATGTACTCGTGCGTGTATCTAGAGCTCTAATGGGAGCTCTACAAAGAAAAACTGACAGAGTGTATCGATATGGCGGTGAAGAGTTTACTTTAATTCAGTTCGATACCGATGTTGCACAATTAAATCAAACCGCAGAATTATTAAGAGAATGTATTTATAACTTGAACATTACTCATGAGCACTCTTCTTATGGCAAAGTAAGTATTAGTGTTGGGGTGGCCTTAATTGAAAATGATAATGATCAGTCAGAGCATTCATTGTTATTGGCTGCGGATGAACAGTTATACAAAGCTAAAGATAGAGGACGTAACTGTATCGCATCAATAACTGTATGATAATTGGAGGTTATTTATTCATTTTAAATAAAAAACAATCAGTTAGGTTTACTTTTAATCAAACGAACATTTTTTTTCAAAAAAGACTTGCGCCTGATCTCATTTTCTCTATAATGCGCGACATCACTTGATGAAGCAGACGCTTCAGATAGAGTCCCGTGGAGGGATGGCTGAGTGGTCGAAAGCACCGGTCTTGAAAACCGGCAACCGTTAATAGCGGTTCTAGGGTTCAAATCCCTATCCCTCCACCATATTCCATTACCAAGCTATTAGCTTGATGATGACAAAAGATAAAGTGTGCCGACTTAGCTCAGTAGGTAGAGCAACTGACTTGTAATCAGTAGGTCACCAGTTCGACTCCGGTAGTCGGCACCATCTTTTTCTCTTTAAGAGAAGTAATACCTGTTCCCTTTTAGTTCAGTTGGTAGAACGCCGGACTGTTAATCCGTATGTCGCTGGTTCAAGTCCAGCAAAGGGAGCCACCTTTAAAAACGCCGCTTGATAGCAATATCAAGCGGCGTTTTTGTATCTGTCATACTGTGTTTTTAGTTTTTTATATCAAACGATAGCGTGTTCGTTATGATTGAATTTATTACTCACATGAGTTCAAAAAATCGTCAATTATCTAACATTTAACTATCATAAGCCTTTGGTTATTTTTATCCGCAGACTAATGTTATTCAAATAATGCTTTATTTTGACTGGTATGATTCTTTCGTATTAACTAATGCCTCATTCTTTTCTGTGTCTAATTTTTCTTTTAACCACAATCCAGATGTCTTCATCGCGTAAGCAAAGAAAACACCCAGAATAAGAGAAGGGATCACTACTTGCCAATTACCATTGGACGCGAAAGTTGCGCATGAACCAATGAAAGTTCCCGGAATGAAATTTAACCAAGATTTTTTTGCTTGCGCGCACATAAAGAAAGCGACAATCGCGGTTATTACATAGCCAATAATTTCTAAACTCATCATTGATGACAGTTTAATGATTACCATTGCCCAAAATACACCGCTTAGGTTTGTTGCAATACTTAACCCAATGCCTTTTATACCGTTTATAGGTGATGCGAAATAGGTGGTGCAACCAAGAAATCCAGCCCAGCTTAATAAACCTAAACTGACGGCTACCCAACCCCACACACCTGAAAGTATGCCTGTTGTAATAGCTATTGCGATAAGTGCACTCATTATGTAAATCCAGTTCTGATTGTCATTGTAGTTGTATAGTAATGATTTTCTTGTCGATATGAAGTGATTTAGATCGCTTTAATTGTTAGAGGTTACATTGCTTTCTTTTTAAATTGAGATGCCAATCGATTGCTATTAATATTTGTAACAATTAGTGAGTGTAAAAGAAAAATTGACTGTTTTAGAAATAAAACGACATAACTTGTTAAACTTTATTTACACTGGAAATAAGCGTTTTAGGTTCAATTAAATGCAAAGTGTTTCTAATAAAAATCAGTCTCTTACGTTATTTGAAATTATTATTGAGAGCTACTTCACGTTTATTTTTTTTTGATCGTTAAATTTAAATAAAACTCCATTCTGTTATTTGTTGATACAAATCCCACTATTTTAATTTATACCGTGAATTATTCAATTTAGTGTGATTTAGGCCATGAATTTGAATTTACTTAATTTTTAAAGATAAAAAACTTTTGTATTGTAATTCCAGATTTGAAATTTAATTACTCATAACGGAATTGATCTTATGTTTAAAAAAACGCTTTTATCGACCCTTATCCTTGCAGGCTTAGCGGCATGTTCATCAACAACGCCAGAGCAATCAACAGTTAACCTATTGGCTGAAAACCTAGATGTTAATTACACCGTGATTACTAACCAAGGTGCAGATGACGGTCTTGCTTGTAAAGATCTTCAAGCTGAATTTGCATCATGTAACAAAGTAAACATGACGCTAACCAATACAGGTGCTGCGGTTGATTCAAGTGATTGGACAATCTATTTCCACAGCATTCGTTTAATTCTAGATGTTGAAAATGACCAATTTAAAATTACTCGTGTAACGGGTGACTTACATAAACTTGAACCAACAGATAAATTTGATGGTTTTGCTGCTGGCGAAGAAGTCGTTATTCCACTGGTTGCTGAATATTGGCAGTTATTCGAAACTGACTTTATGCCAGGTGCATTTGTAACGGCTCCAGGTGCAGAAGCGCGTAATATCATTTCTTTAGATACTGAAAATACGGGCGATTATGTTGATGAAATCATCGGTGTTCAACTAAAGCGTACGCTTGCAGATAATAACGTAGTAGCAACAGCAAATACGCGTTTTGAGAAAAATGCAGATGTTGCTGAAGTAAATGCGTCTTCTCACATTATCCCAACACCTTTGAAGACAACATTAACGAATAAAACCGTTGATTTAGCGAAAGGCATCTTAATTAAAGCTAACGGTATTGATGCAGACCAACTTGCAGCACTTAACCAACGTGCTGAATTACTAGGCCTAGAAACGGCGGGTGAATATCCAGTATCGGTAACGGTTGATAAGAGCCAATTTAAAGATGGTGTATCTGGTGCATACACACTAGATGTAACTGAAGGTAAAACAACGGTTGTTGCTTTTGATGAAGCTGGCGCGTTCTACGGTGTTCAATCTTTATTAGCACTAGTAAGCCTAGACAGTTCAGAAATCCCGACTCTAAACGTAGAAGATGCTCCTCGTTTTGAATACCGTGGTGTAATGGTTGATGTTGCTCGTAACTTCCACTCAAAAGAAGCAATTCTTGCGACGGTTGACCAAATGGCAGCCTACAAGCTTAACAAACTGCACCTTCATCTAACAGATGATGAAGGCTGGCGTTTAGAAATTCCTGGTCTTCCAGAACTAACTGACATCGGTAGCCAACGTTGTTTCGATGAATCAGAAACATCATGCCTATTGCCTCAATTGGGTTCAGGTGCTGATTCAGACAACTTCGGTTCAGGTTTCTTCACAACAGAAGATTACCTAGAGATCCTAACGTACGCTAAAAACCGTAACATTGAAGTGATTCCAGAAATCGATATGCCAGCTCACTCACGTGCAGCAGTAATGTCAATGGAAGCACGTTACACTCGTCTTGCTGCTGAAGGCAAGATGGAAGAAGCAAACGAATACCGTCTGATGGATCCAAAAGACGAATCAAACGTAACAACGGTTCAGTTCTACAACAAACAAAGTTTCATCAACCCATGTTTAGATTCATCTGCAACGTTCGTAGATAAAGTAATTACTGAAGTTGCTGCAATGCACAAAACAGCTGGTGTTCCTTTATCAACATGGCACTTCGGTGGTGATGAAGCGAAAAACATCAAACTTCACGCTGGTTTCCAAGACATCAATGATGAAGAAAAAATCGGATGGAAAGGTGACTTAGACCTATCTAAACAAGATTTCCCATTTGCTAAATCACCACAATGTCAGTCTTTGATTGCAAGCGGTGAAGTTGCAGATTTCGAACACCTGCCAAGCCATTTTGCTGAGCAAGTATCGAAAATCGCAGCTAAACAAGGCATTCCACACTTCCAAGCATGGCAAGATGGCTTGAAACACTCTGAAGGCGCTGATGCATTTGCAACTGAATCTGTACGTGCAAACTTCTGGGATACTCTGTACTGGGGCGGCGGTGCTTCAGCATACGAATGGGCAGATAAAGGCTATGACGTAGTTGTTTCTAGTCCTGATTATGTTTACATGGATTTCCCATACGAAGTGGATGCGAAAGAGCGTGGCTACTACTGGGCAACTCGTGCAACAGATACTCGTAAGATGTTCGGTTTCGCACCAGAAAACCTACCTCAAAATGCGGAAACATCCGTTGACCGTGACGGTAACGGCTTTGAAAGTGCGGGCACAGTAACACCGAAGAAACCTTTCTACGGTTTGTCTGCGCAACTTTGGTCTGAGACAGTACGTACTGATGAGCAATATGAGTTCATGGTATTCCCACGTGTTATTGCAGCAGCAGAGCGTGCATGGCATGAAGCGTCTTGGGAAAATGAATACAAAGCAGGTGTTAAATACTCTCTAGATACAAACCTAGTGAACAAGAAAGCACAGCTTGCTGATTGGACGAACTTTGCAAACACTATGGGTCAACGTGAATTAGCGAAGCTTGAAAGAGCGGGTATTGATTACCGTCTACCAATCCCAGGTGCAGAAATTGCAAACGGTGAATTAAGCATGAACATTTCATTCCCGGGTGTAACGCTGCAATATTCTGTAAATGGCGGTAAAACATGGGCTGTATACGATAATGC
The DNA here is from genome assembly GCF_001691055.1 of Aliivibrio logei. Classification (NCBI taxonomy): domain Bacteria; kingdom Pseudomonadati; phylum Pseudomonadota; class Gammaproteobacteria; order Vibrionales; family Vibrionaceae; genus Aliivibrio; species Aliivibrio logei. The sequence goes on along the minus strand of NZ_MAJU01000009.1, from coordinate 25,640 downwards.
GAACAAACCAAAAGTAACGGGTGAGGTTCAAATTCGTTCAACATCATTTACTGGCGAACGTGTTAGCCGAGTAACTAGCGTTAAATAATAGAGTTAGAAACAGTCATTAAATAATCAAACGGCACCTCTTTAATAAGAGGTGCCGTTTTTTAGGATCATAATGTCAGTATCGATTAACTTGTTGTACTTTTTTGAGTCAATTTTTTAGTTTGCTTCTTAGTTAAGATAAACAAGATACTCAATGTGGTAAGGTAAGCAATTAACTGAGCTAAACTTGGTTTTTCGGTATAACCAAAAATGACATGAACGAAAAGACCGAACCAATTAGTGTGGTGATCAAGTAACGCTGTACTGTTCCACAATGGATTTATTATTGGGTTGATTAATCCTGCCGAGGTAAATTTACTTACCGCATTCATTGCCATACCAGCAGCTAAAAATGACATTAATACAGCAAAGAAATTGAAGACTTTACCTAAGTTTATTTTGATAAAACCAAAGTACATCGCAACACCACAAACAATAGCACCCACCGACCCAACTAAACTGCCAGTAAGTATAGATAACCCAGTGATTTCACTGTCACTTGTGAGGCCTAATAGAAACAGAACAACTTCGATGCCTTCACGGAAAACACAAAAGAAAGCGACTAAACTTAAAGAAAACAGAGGTTTGTTACTACTTTTAATTTCGCTAACAGAAGCTTTAATTCCTTGTGAGGCTTTCATGCCATTTGATTTCATCCAAATAACGGTATAACCGATAAGAATACTTGATAGAGCTAGAATGATCCCTCCTGTCATTTTCCCTTCTATTAATGTTGTGATTACCTCACTATTTAAAGCGGTAATAGCAAGTAATAAAGAGACCAAAATTCCGATGCTTGTACCTCCTAAAATCCATCTTGTTCTGTTTGGCATACCTTTGGTTGCAGCCAAAAGTAAAGATACAATAATGGCCATCTCTAGCCCTTCCCTAAATACAATTGTCATACTTGCAAACATAAAAAACATCCTGATTCGTTGAGTTGAATCATGGTAATGCAAATTATTATCAATGCTATTTGTATTTGTGGGTTCTTATATTGACAAAATGAACGATTAAAAAGGATCTAGAATACCTATCAAAAATGGAATCATTCTTTTAGTTTTTAAATGTTCATCACTATGCAGCTAACGTGATTAAAATTACGTAACTTTGCTGACAACATGTAATTTATGATTGTTATTTGAACACGTTGGGTTTTAGTGCCTTAAATATGCATATAAAATGGATCTTTATAGGTTTAAAATACATCTGTTGTTCTATTCATCAGCTTATACGCATTAATAAATATTTAAATAAACGGAATGTATTATGGCTATTTCTCGACGTACTTTTTTAAAAACATCCATTGCTACCGCGGTTGTCGGTGGCGGTGGTTTACTGATTTATCCGGCATCTAAAGTCTTTGATAATGAAGAGGTTGATGTGATCCCACATGCCAGTCATTGGGGACCATTTAATGCCATAGTCAAAGCGGGGGTACTTGTTGGTATTCAACCGCGTAAAGAATTAGACGCTATGCCAACTGAAATGCTAACTGAGGGCTTAATTGGGCGAGTATATGATAAAACTCGTGTTAAATACCCAATGGTAAGAGCCTCTTATCTTGCCGATCCAAAAGGCGATACTAAGCCGCACTTACGCGGTAAAGAACCGTTTGTAAGAGTGAGTTGGGAAACTGCATTATCATTAGTCGCTGATGCGATTCAAACCACCGCCACAGATCATGGCAATGAAGCGATCTTCAGCAGCTCTTATGGTGGCTGGTCACACGCAGGCCTAATGCGGCCTCAAGTATTGCAAGGTCGATTCTTTAACTTGATTGGCGGTCAAAGTACCACTACTGGCGATTACTCAGGTGGTGCGTCTCAAGTGATCTTGCCGCATGTGATAGGTGATATGGAAGTATATTCACCACAAACTGCATGGCCTGTAATCGAAAAACATACTGAAATTTTTGTATTAATCGGTTGTGATCCTTGGAAAAATAATCGCATTGAATTTCGTGTGGCTGACCATCAAATGTACCCGCATTGGAAACAGTTTGCTGAGTTAGGTATTAAGTTTATTTCAATTAACCCACAACGCACTCGAACTGATGATGAGTTGGATGCTGAATGGGTAAAAATTGTGCCTAATACAGACACGGCTTTATTTCTTGCCATGGCACAGCATGTATATGTGAATGAACTCCATGATACGGCTTATCTGGATCGCTACACTGTCGGTGCTGATAAATATATTGATCATCTGATGGGTAAGACGGATGGTGTTGTTAAATCTCCTGAATGGGCGGCAAAAATCACAGGAATATCAGCCGAAGATATTCAAAAAATGGCCACGAAATTTGCCACAAGTAAAACGCAATTTGCAGCAGGATGGTCACTGCAAAGAGCGGATCATGGTGAGATGGTTCATTGGGCAATCATTAATTTTGCTGCCATGTTAGGAAAAATTGGCAAGCCTGGGGAAGGCGTTGGTTTTAGTTGGCATTATGGGAATGGTGGAATGCCTCAATCAGGTAAAGCATTACCGGTAGGTTTATCTCAAGGTAAAAACCCAGTTAATGCAATTTGTCCTGCTTCACGCATCTCTGAAATGCTAATGAATCCGGGTAAGACCTTTACCAGAGATGGTATCGATTATGTTTATCCTGATGTCAAAATGGTTTACAACGCAGGTAATAATTTACTTTCACACCAACAAGATACGAATGAGCTTATTGAAGCGCTTAATCAAAAAGTTGAAACGTTTGTGTGCCAAGACCCATGGTGGTGTGCATCATCGCGTTACGCTGATATTGTATTGCCAGCAACCAGTACGTTAGAACGAAATGATCTCTCTTCTGGCGGAACTTACAGTAATGATAAAATTTATGCGATGCGCCAAGTTATCAAGCCTTATGGTGAAAGCTTAGATGATTTTGAAATCTTTAGAAAACTGGCTGAGATCTTTAAGGTTGAAGATAAATTTACGGATGGTTTGTCTTTTGATGATATTTTAAAACGTGCTTATAAAGCCTCTTCTGCAACGTTATCGTTTGATGAATTTTGGAAAAATGGCGTAGCCTTACTACCTGTACCAGAAGTCGCTAATCATTGGGTAAGGCATGGTGATTTTTATCAAGACCCAGATAAGAATCCGCTTCATACCACATCAGGTAAAATAGAGCTGTATTGCCAAGATATCGCTAATTTTGATGTAAAAAACTGCCCGCCAATGCCAACGTTTTTAGAACCGTTTGAATATTTAGGCAATGCGAAACCGAATGAAGTTCACGTCGTTAGTCCGCACCCATACATGCGACTGCATTCTCAACTAGCCAATACCGAAGTACGTAAATATGAGAACGTACAAGGGCGACAGTATGTTTTAATTAATGATCAAGATGCAGAGAAGCATGGTATTCGTTCAGGGCAACTCGTTGAGATATTCAATGAACGTGGGCGAGTGATTGCAGGAGCAAAGGTATCAGATCAAATAATGCCAGGAGTGATCAGTTTAGAAGAAGGCGCGTGGTTGCAATTTGATAGTCAAGGACGTTGTAACAGTGGTGCAATTAATGTGCTGACATCAAGTCAGGCATCGAGCGATTTAAGCCAAGCAACCAGTGCGAATACGTGTTTGGCGTATATCCAACGTTGCCGAGATCCTGAGTCTTCAAATTTGGCGTTTGAACCACCAAGAACCATAATGGTAGATAAAGATTTCAGTATTGGAAAAATAGATGCCACGTTGGGTGCTAAAAATGCTGCAACGAGGGATACCAAGCAAAGTATAGGCGAGGCGTTATTTTATCAACGCTGTACTATGTGCCATTCAGCTAAAGATCCTAAGCAATATACGAAAGTGCAATGGAAAGGGATAACGAAAAGTATGTTCCCTCGTGCAGGGTTAAACCCATTAGAGCGTGAAGAAGTGATGGCTTTTCTGGAAGCAAATGCCAAGGATGGAAAGTAAAGGTTTATAGCATAAAAAATAAGAATAGATGAATAAGGTCTGTTGTCTCTTATTTCATCTATTCTTATTTTTTTGAGGGGGAAACATTACTTCCTGTAAACATTAGCTATTTTAGTTAATCGAAGCGTCTCATTTTTGATATTTCAACCCTTATTTATTGTAATTATATTGCTATAGGCATAGTTATTTCTAATTAAAATAGAAATGCCTTAATTAAGCGATTTTATTATTGATAATACTCGCATAATAATAGATAGGGAATATGATGACATCAATTTATTTTAACAAAAGTATCGTTATGATCTCGATGCTTTTTTCTATCATACTTTATATTTTAGTTGTGATATTAACGTCTAACTACTTCCTTTCTAATGAAAAAAAATCATTTACTATTCTGGTGAATAAAATTGATAACGCGAAGAATATTACTTACCTAATCTCTCAATATATTGAAGGCAGACTATTAATTAAAGGTGCCTTTAAAAATGAAAAAGAAGTGAATGGAATCGTAGAGAATCTGAGTAAATTAAGGTATAGCACTTATGGGAATACGAATAGAACAGATAGAACAAACCATATTATAGGCTTTCTTTACGACATTAACTACGATTTACCCTCTTTGATTAGGCGCGGTGGTGATAGTTACTACCGTTCATACAATGATGAGTTCCTCTTTACAACTCGCCCTGTTGATGATTACAAAAAATTTTTTTCTAAAGATGCATGTGAGGTTCAAAAAACATGCTCATTATTTTCGAGTGAATTTTTATTAAAAGATAGAATTCTTGTTTCTAACATTTATGACAGTTATTTTGATGAGAGCAAATCAGTTATATCAATATCATCACCTGTTTATTTTCTTGGTAATGTCATTGGTGATTATAATATGGATGTAAATATAGCCAGTGATTTCTTATTAAATAAAAACATCAAATATATGGTGGATAAAAATTTAAAGAAAATAATTACGCTAGAGCAAAAAAAAATATTTTTTAGGAACTTTTCATACTCTATAGAGCGAACAATTAGTAATAATTTAGTTATAAAATATAATATTCCTATGTATATCTTTTTCAAAGATACGTGGTTTGTTTTCTTTTTATTCGTTTTTATTTCTTATCTATTTTTAGTGAAAAACATCAAAATTTCAAATAGTAAGAAAGAGTTAAGTGAAATGAGCGAAAAATCCAATATGGATGAGTTGACTAAAATTTCAAATCGAACGCTTTTATCCAAAATAAAAGAGAAAAATGATATGGATGATTGTCTGTCTGTGATCTCGATTGATGGTAACAACATAAAGAAGATCAATGACTCGTTTGGCCATCATATTGGTGATGAAGCGATTAAACATATTGCGTCGTCAATGCAATTTGTCTTTAGAGAAAATGATTACTTGTTTAGAATCGGAGGGGATGAGTTTCTGGTCATTTTAATGAATTGTCCTTTAGATAAGGCTCAAGAACTGGGGTATAAATTAAAAGAAAACACAAAAAATAAACCTTTTATTATTAATGATTTATCAATAACTATATCAACGGGGATTGTTAATAAAGATAAGAACATGACGATTGACGAAGCTTTGAAATTGGCGGATGTTCAGCTCTATAAAGATAAAAGAAATCAATAGCATGGCATCGTTTTGATGCTAAACACTGATAGTGTTGCAAGGCTCGCTGATAATATCGAGAAAGTAGAATGGCAGGCTCAACATATTTATTTTGATTATATTGAATGAACATCATCGCTTAGCTATAAAAAACGGCACACTTTAGAGGTGCCGTTTATAGTTAGGTTATGTTAATACGGTATTAGTTATGAAAACATATCCAATAACCAATAGCTCACAGGGTTATCTGGGCATTGGTATGGGCCACATTCTACAAAAGTAGAAAGGACATTAACCAGTACAGCAACAATAGCTAAGACGGAGGCGAATTTACCGAATGCATTCATTTGGTAAGTATCAGTAGACCAATCGTTATTCCAAAGCATAAGTAATACAGCAACACCCACAATCGCCATCATAAAGATAACAAATGCCCATGTGTAGTAATGCATACCTAAAATTGGGCTACCAAATCCTGGAGTTCCAGGGATTACGTGAAGTGATACTTGGCGTAATGCGGTTGCTGCACCAAACAGCGCCCCGACAAGAATAACCCCGTAATGACGTTGTTGCGTGCCATAAATAATGTTTAGCATAAAGCCAAACATAACCATAACAAAACCAACTCTCTGAAGCAGACAAAGCGGACAAGGAAGCTCATTCCAAGCAACCTGAAGTACTGAACCCATCAATAATACAAACGTAATACCGAGCAGGCCAAGGATATTTAATAACGTTACATTTTTACTGTTCATACATGCACCTATAATAAAATGGACAGAGAATCTGTCGCGTGATGATGAAACCAGAACAAGCCAATAATGACCGATACCGTAAATAGAATGTAACTGATATTTTTTTTGCCACTAAACGCGCAGAGCATCGCAACGAGTAGTAGCAAGAAGATTAAACTCATCATAAGTTAACACTTCCCTTAAGTTATTATTTTTGATTAATTACCCTAAATCATTACGTTGATTTATGAGTACCTGACTTTATTTTTACTTTCTGAGATCTTAAATATAGATTAAAAATTACATAAATTCATAACGTTGAATTGCAATGGTCAATCTGATCTACTTTTTCATCAACCAGTCTAAAAGAAGTCAGTAGGCTTGTAGAGTCACTTTATTGGAGCGGAAGAGATATTTACGGTGTTTTAGCTGAAAAGTTCGAATCTGATAGGTTCTATCAATAATAATGATTTTTATGGTGATTTACTCAATCAAATTTAACATTTAAGATCTTAACCAGAGTGTTGAAATGGTATTATTTGAGTAGAGGTTGAATCACATGTGAAGATAAATAATATAATGAACAGATAAATAAAAATATATTCGATACTTTTATCCCAAAGGTGAACATATCCGCTTAGTTATTAAACAAATGTTCATGACTGAATGCCTACTAAAAATGGAATATAACATTTAGTTTTTAACGATCTAGCGTAGTGTTCTATATATGGTGTATATTTCTTGTTATCAAGGTGGGTATATTGTTGACATATTTATATTATCTTGTTTTTATAATCTAATTAATTGAGTGTGTTTTTATTTTTTATTATACAAATAATGTGACAAATAAATACCTTTGTTCTGCCAAGAATAATATCTTACTGCTGAATCTTTACTCGAATACATTGTTTTTTACATTTCATACACTCAATAAAATATATCCCTTCTTTTATTTTCATTACATGTAAATTTCTTGAATGACATTTAGAACAGCTTAATCTATTTATTTTTGACGCTTTATCTATTTTTCTACAGAAAGATTCTAGATCATCATTTTCTAGAGATTTGTATATTCCCTCTGATTTTTCCTCTTTTGAAATCAAGCTGTTAATGGCAAATGAGTAAATTGCTGGTATTTTGCATGAATTTGATTCTATGCTATTTATTTTAGATAAAGGTACTCCGAATAGTTTTGCAAGGTAAGCAGTATTAAGTTCAAGTAAAAAACGAGCAGCAATGAATTTATAATACGTATTAATATCATACATAGCTATGTCCCTATATTAATTACTAACCAATAATATATTGGCGTTTAAAAATACAATTGTTTGTTTTTATTATCTCAATCGAGATGTTTATTTTTAGAATATAAATTACGGATTGAAATAATGCAACTGTATATTTACAGCATGATATAAATGTCAACTATGTTAAAAAGGTTAAATTTAGTAACAGATTCTATAGCGATCTTAATTATATGCGTGCGTAAATATCACCTTTTATTTTTAAATGAAAGTAATGAAATCGTATATTTATAAAATAAAATATTAATAATATTAATAATATTAATCTTGTGAATGAGATCAACAAATTACTCTTGATGTTGTTCTTCATATTCTAAATCTTTTAATTTCGGTTCTGTCATTCAAACAGAAGAAATTAATTATGAAAAATTTAAGCATTGCGATAAGTAATAATCTTGGTGATTACTTCATGCCTCTCGCTGATATGTTGGTTGAAACGTTTAACCGAGAATTAAGACCGATTGATACTGTCGCATTAACGGATGTGAGTGCTGTTATTCTTTCCCTTGATGATGTGTCAGGTAAGGTACATCAACAAACTGAAGAAACGTGTTATGGCATTCCTGTTTTTGTTATTTGTGGTGATGGTACTCGCCAACTTTGCTCTTGTGATTATGCAAAAGTAACCAGTGTTATTGATTTAACTCAACAATCTATTTCATATTATTGCCGTCAAATTAACGAAGCTGCTCATAAATACGAATCAAAAGTGTTGCCACCATTTTTTGAAAAAATAACCCGATATGTTGATCAAGGGAATGCGGCGTTTGATTGTCCTGGACATCAAGGTGGACAGTTTTTCAAAAAACACCCTGCAGGTAAACAGTTCTACGATTTCTTTGGCGAGAATTTATTCCGAAGTGATTTATGTAATGCGGATGTGGCATTAGGCGATTTGCTAATCCATGAAGGTCATGCGTGTGCAGCACAAAAACACGCTGCAAAAGTGTTTAATGCAGATAAAACGTACTTTGTTCTTAATGGGACATCTGCATCAAACAAGGTTGCTTGTAATGCAATTTTAACTCCGGGAGATTTGGTGCTATTTGACCGAAATAACCATAAATCAAATCATCACGGTGCGTTGTTTCAAGCGGGTGGGATTCCTGTCTATTTAGAAACAGCTCGAAATCCATACGGATTTATTGGTGGTATTGATGAACATTGTTTTGATGAAAGTTATATTCGCGATCAAATTGCAAAAACAGATCCAAAAAGAGCAAAAGAAGAACGTCCATTCAGAATGGCGATTATTCAATTAGGAACCTATGACGGTACGATTTATAACGCGCGTTTTGTGATGGATAAAATTGGCCACTTATGTGATTACATTTTATTTGATTCTGCATGGGTAGGCTACGAGCAATTTATTCCAATGATGAAAGATTGCTCTCCATTATTGTTGGATTTAAAACCTGAAGATGCAGGTGTTTTGGTTACTCAATCGGTTCATAAGCAACAAGCTGGTTTTTCTCAAACCTCCCAAATCCATAAAAAAGACCGTCACATCAAAGGACAAGCTCGTTACTGTAATCATAAACGCTTCAATAATGCCTTCATGATGCATGCGTCAACCAGCCCATTTTATGCTTTATTCTCAGCATTAGATGTGAATGCCAAAATTCATGATGGTGCATCTGGTCGTAAGTTATGGCATGAGTGTGTAAAAATTGGTATTGAAACGCGTAAAGAATTATTGAATAGCTGTGAATATATTACGCCATTTATTCCTGAAATAGTTGATGGCCAATTATGGCAGGACTATGACACGGAATTAATTGCGAATGAGAAAAAATTCTTCTTATTTAATCCTGAAGACACATGGCACAAATTTGAAGGTTACGGTAAGGAACAATACTTTGTTGATCCATGTAAATTGTTATTAACGACAGCAGGGATTAATGAACACGGGGATTATGCTGAGTTTGGTATTCCAGCAACGCTACTCGCTAACTTCTTACGTGAAAATGGCATTGTTCCTGAGAAGTGTGATTTGAATTCTATTTTGTTCTTGCTTACACCTGCTGAAGACATGGCGAAAATGCACCAATTGGTGGCACAAATTAATCGATTCGAACAATTTGTGAAAGAAGATGCTCCATTGCAAGTGGTGTTACCAACCGTGTATGAAGCAAATAAAGAGCGTTATAAAGGTTATACAATTCAACAGTTATGTCTTGAAATGCACAATATGTACCGTGAGTTGAATGTAAAAGAGCTGCAACGTTGTATGTTCCGTGAGGCTTATTTCCCTGAAATGAAAGTGCTTCCTCAACAAGCAAACACTCAGTATTTCCGTGGAGAGTGTGAATACGTCGAACTGAAAGAAGCAACGGGACGAATCGCCGCTGAAGGTGCACTTCCTTATCCTCCTGGTGTGCTATGTGTGATCCCTGGTGAAGCATGGACCTGCGAAGTTACCCAATACTTCTTAGCATTAGAGGAGGGGATTAACCAATTCCCAGGGTTCGCTCCTGAAATTCAAGGTGTTTATTTAGAAGAAGTAAATGGCCGAACTACCGCATTTTGTTATGTCCTTAACGAATCAAACTAACAACTAATGAACGTGGTGGGAGCTCCTGCCACGTCACTCAGGGTGATCTTATGACGCAAAAATCTAAAATGGGCGTAGTTCAACTTACGGTCCTTACTTTTATTAACATGGCTGGATCCGGCATTATTATGTTGCCAAGTAAATTGGCACAAGTGGGTTCCATCTCAATTATTTCTTGGCTTGTTACTGCGATTGGTTCGATGAGTTTAGCGTATGTTTTTGCTAAATGTGGGCGATTTAGTAAACGTCCGGGTGGTATGAATGGTTATGCCTCTTATGCTTTTGGTGATTCAGGCGCGTTCATGGCTGGATGGACTTATGGTCTTTCTTTATTGATTGCGAACATTGCGATTACGTCGGTGGGTTATGCCCAAGCGTTCTTTGAGATCTCATTGACTCCGATTCAAACGTGTATAGCAACGATTAGTGTGTTGTGGTTATGTACTGTTGCAAATTTTGGTGGCGCAAAAGTTACAGGGCAAATCGGTACTTTTACGGTATGGGGCGTTATTTTACCTGTATGTAGCTTAGGAATAATTGGATGGTTCTGGTTTAGTCCTGAAATGTACGTTAACTCTTGGAATCCACACAGTTTACCCTTTGGTGACGCGGTGAGCGCATCGATAGCTATGACGCTTTGGGCGTTTTTGGGTTTGGAATCTGCCTGTGCAAACAGTGACTCTGTTGAAAATCCAGAGAAGAACGTTCCTATCGCAGTGCTTTGCGGTACGTTAATAGCGGCGGTGGTTTATATTGTCTCTACTAACATTTGTGCGGGTATTGTTGAAAATGGGGCTCTAGCGGCATCAACCGCGCCATTCAGTTTGGTATGGCAAGTTATGTTAGGGTCTTGGGCTGGTAAGGCGGTTGCTGGTTTAGCTGTAATTGCTTGTACTGGGTCTTTACTAGGGTGGCAGTTTACTATCGCCTCTGTGTTTAAAAGCTCGGCTGATGAAGGTTTCTTTCCAAAGGTATTCTCTGAAATTGATAAACGAGGAACACCTGTAAAAGGAATGATCATTATTACGGTGATTCAAACGGTATTATCGCTAATGACAATCAGTCCAACGTTGAACGAGCAATTTGAATCGCTAGTCAACTTAGCGGTGGTTACCAACGTCGTGCCTTATATCCTATGTATGGCAGCTATCTTCATTATGCAAAAGTTCGCTCATGTTAGTAAAAAAGAGATGAGTAAAACGAATTTTATTGCGGTTGTGGCAGCAGTATACAGTTTCTATGCTCTTTATGGGGCAGGTTATGACGCAATGATGTGGGGGTCTATTGTTACTTTCCTTGGTTGGACTATATATGGTTTTATTGCATACAAACATGAAGACGTAGAAGCAGAAGAAGTTAGATAGAAGTGGATACTGTCTCATTAAAATACGTTGACGATTTTTAATCAGAAGCTAAGTGCTCATGCGCTTGGCTTTTTTATGCATTTGATTTGGTGTCTTCATTTCAATCAATCATTGGTGGGTTAATGTTATTTTCATTTAACGTAAACGGATAAACTTTGAGTAATATTGTGCCCCTTGATCTGAATCGATAAATAATGAGCCTACAAATAAAAAGCCCTTATGTACTTTGCGTGCATAAGGGCTTTATTTTTGTAGGGCGAACTTTTTGTTATTGCATTAACGTTAACTATTAATTGTTATAAAATCTGTTGATTAGCTTTCTGGTAACCATGTTTGTTCAGAAACGACTTTTTGATTTTTGAAGGTTAATTGTTCTACTTTATCACCATGATTATTCCAATGGGTGAGTGAACCGTCTTTGATTTTTCCTTCATCATAGCTTGCTTGAGTCGCTTTCTTACCATTTGCATAGTAGCTGGTGTATTGGCCGTCTTTTTGGCCATCATCGTAGCTAATGGTTAGGTTTTTCTCGCCGTTGTCATACCAACGTGTTGCTTTTCCATCGAGCTTATTATTCTTGTAAGTGAACTCTGTTTTTTTCTGGCCATTTACATACCAAGTTTGCATTACGCCTTCAAGCTTACCGTCGTTATAGTTCAGCTTAGAGGCCATTTGACCGTTCGGGTACCAATTACTTTCGGTGCCTATTTCTAACCCTTTATTAAATTCCACTTTTGTTGATATTTGTCCGTTATCGTATTTTTGAACAAACTGACCAGTATAAGGGCTGTCTTGATTTACTTGATAAGCAACACCGTTACGCATTTGTAAATAATCAGCAGTATCTGCCTTTGGCGCAGTTGCCGCATAGCTAGCACCAGAAACTGCACTAAGAGCAAGTAGGACAGGAATATATTTCTTCATTGTGGCACCTCATTTTTTGGCTAACATTTCACATTCGTTGCGTGACTTTTAACTTAATATTGCTTTCATCATTTTTATTATTTTGATGTTGAAAGCTAAGCTGGTATTCAATATTCCACTTATTTTCGTTAATGTCAGTACCGAATTTGGTAGTCATATTTTCCATTTATGAGGGCTTAATTTGGGGAACTTTTCGAGAAATTTAAGGTAGTTCTAGTGGTTCTGTTTCACAAAGTCTAAGAAGGTTCGGTCTGCTTTTGAGAGATAACCATTCTTTCTCCACGCAATAGAGATATCTAAAAATATAGGATCACTAAAAGGAATAGAGACAATATCAGGTTCGTTTTCTGTGGCTAACTCAAGTAATGCACTGATGGCGAAATCCCGTTTTACAATTTTCAAAATAACAGGTAATAGGTTGGTTTCAAAAGAAAAATCGGCAGTTAAGTTCTCTTGCTCACATATGGCATCTAGTCTTTCTCTGTGAAAGTAGCCTTGTTTAAACATCACTAACTCTTGAGAGAAGAACTCTTTAAAAGATAAGGTTTTCTTTTTTGAAAATTCGTGGTCTGTGCTTACCACCGCAACCATTTGAGACCGAACTAAATGGTCCGAATCGAGTGCTTCGGGTAAGTCTCGAACTTGAGTAATGCCTAAATCTATCTCCCCATCGAGCAGCATTTTTTGTATAGATTGTGCGCCTGCTTCAATCATGGTGAGTTTTAATTTTGGGTATCGACTTTTGAAGGCCATTAAAACATCAGGGAAATAATAAGTCCCCATGATACTAGGGACACCTAATCGTACTTCCCCTTTCTCTAGTCCTCTTAGTTCTTTCATTGCAAGAGTTGCATCATCTAATTGTTGAAGAATGAGTTTTGCATGAGTCAGTAAAATTTCACCTTCATGGGTGAGTGCTATTTTTCGTTCGTTGCGACGAAAGAGTTCAAGCTCTAGCTCGTTTTCTAATTTCTTTATTGCAACACTGAGCGCTGGTTGTGCAATATGCAGTGCTTTGGCTGCATGAGTAATATTTTGATGCTCTGTAACTGCAACAAAGTACCTTAGTAATCTTGTATCCATCCGCATTGCCTCGCCATAACTAAAAACTATTAAAACGATAATTATTATATATTTTCACTATTCCAATGAACTTGCTACTGTTTTGATATTGTTTCCTAATGATGATCACTAAGATGATTGAATTTCGCAGTCGAGCGTATTATCAAGTAAGTGCCGCATTGGCCTTTGGCTCGTTTTTGGTATTTTGTAATTTGTATTTGTTTCAACCAATGCTTCCTGCACTGGCGGATCATTTTGCGGTATCTGCAACTAAAATTAACTGGCTACTTGCCGCTGGAACATTCACTCTTGCGTTAATGCTACTGCCTTGGGCTATTGCTTCAGAGATGATAGGGCGTCGAAAAATCCTATTAATCAGTCTATTTTTATTGCCAGTGATCGGATTAACACCATTACTAACGAACAACCTAATGTTGTTGATTATTAGTCGGGGGTTAATGGGAATGGCATTGGCAGGTTTTGCTGCGGTAGCGGTGGCTTATATGGCAGAAGAGTTTTCGGCCAAAGCATTCAGTCACGCCATTGGTGCTTACATTAGTGCAAATTCTTTAGGTGGGATCTCTGGTCGTATTTTTGGCGGCATGGTTACCGACCATTTTGATTGGCAAACTGCTGTGTTTTGCATGGCGGTACTCAGTTTAGTGGGGGCTATCATCGTGGCGCTTGTACTTCCGAAGAAAGAGCAACCACGAGATAATGCGCCTTCATTATCTCAATATCATCGAATTATCTTTCAACATTTAAGAAATAACAAAATCTTGTTTGCGATGCTCATTGGTGGCGTTAATTTCGCTTTGTTTGTGAATTTATACACCGTAACAGGGTTTCGATTGGTGGCCGAACCTTACTCTTTGCCAATCAGTATCGCTTCTATGATTTTCTTATGCTATTTGTCTGGCACGATCAGCTCAAGACTGGTTGGAATGTGGTGTCACCGTTTTAGTGCGGTATCTGGGATGTTTCTTGGTTCGTTGATCAGCTTATGTGGGATGTTAATTGCAAGTAATAGTTCATTAGTTGTGATTCTAATTGGTTTGAATGTATTAAGTTTTGGTGCTTTTTTTACACATTCATTGGCGTATGGTTGGGTGAGTCAGCAAGCAGTAACGGCTAAATCGACAGCGACGGCGTTATATCTGGTTCATTACTATGTGAGCGGGAGTCTTGGTGGATTTTATTTGATGTATTGTTGGCAGCACGGTGGCTGGGATAGGGTTATTTTAGGCGCAGGTGTATTGTATGGCGTGATATTTTGGTTATGTTGGCGTTTGTATCACCACACCCATACCAAGGCGGCATGGGCATAGTAGAAGATAAGATTAAAGACTAAAAATTTGGAATCCATTTTTTCCTGAACGTTTGATGTAATACATTGCTTCATCGGCATTATGCATTAGGTCATTGATGTTAGTGCCGTGTTCAGGGAAGAAGGCAACCCCAATGCTTGTGTTTAGCATGTATTGCTTATTATCAAGCGTGAGTGGTTGATGGGATAAATACAAATACGCTTCAACCTGTGAAATGACTTCTTGTGTGTCATTAACATCATAAATCAGGACTGCAAACTCATCTCCACCAATACGAGAAACATACGCATTAATAGAAAAAGCATATTCTAAATTTTTAGAGATAGCTTTTAATGCGAGATCCCCAACGCTATGACCAAAGCTGTCATTGAGATCTTTAAAACCATCAAGATCAATATAGATCAGAGCTAGCTTTGATTCGAATCGTCGGGCGTGTTGCATTTTCCAATGGAATAATTTTTTAAAATATCCGCGATTAATTAAGCCGGTTAAACTGTCGTGATGTGCCAATTTTCGTATTTCATTATGATCGATGCGTTTTTTAAGTTGCAGCTGCGCGATAATGTAAGACATGCACAATGAGAATAGAATCATACTGCCTAAAATATGCAAATCATTCGATGAGGTATTCGCAATGGTCCATTTTGTTGAATTCGGCACAAAAGTGATTAAACGCCAACACGTATCTTGTTTAACAATGTGAATTGAATTAGATGAATCGATATTTTTTGGGTACGAGAATACCGAATCAAAAGTAAGCACGCCAGAGCTGATATCAACTTGGCCTGACGCTTTGTGATTTAAACAACGGTATGTTTCTGGGTAAATAGCGGAGTATTTTTTCTCTTCATTATTAGGAAACATGAAGGCAAATTCTAACTCTGGTCTTCTGTCATAGAACAAGAAATAATCGTTATGATTGATTAGCATATGATGATCATTCTGGTTCAAATTAAATATTTTTAATCCATCCAGTAAGTGTTCTGCTAAGTAGTTGAGTATAACAATCCCACGTTTTTTACCATTGTCATCATAAACAGGCGTGGCAAGGCGGAGCATCGGCTTATGTGGGATTTCTATCTCGCCGTGCTCAATGTTGAGATCAAGTGCTGAGATGTAAACATCACCATCATGCAGCTTTAAACTGTCTTTCACGTAATAACGATTCGCTTTATTTTGTAATTGTGCCTTAGGGACAATAGAAGGATCTCCGTCATTATAATTAACTCGGATAATTTCATTGCCTTCTAGATCAATATAACGAAGTTGGTCATACAAACCTTTACGTAAACTTAATGCAAGTGCATTGGCTTCTGTGAGTTCAATTAGCTTTTTATTATGGATATTATAGGCATGATGTATCTCAATAAAGTCTGACAATAATAAGAGATCTTGGCCGATACTATCAAGAGTCATTGAGATGTATTTCTTCTGTGCCGCAATAATTGCTTTCTGTTCAGATTTTATTTTGTTAACGTTTATTTCATTCTCTGAGTACTTGTAAAAATAGAAAACAGAAAATAATAAAGAAAAGAATAATAAGAATAACACGATAAAACGTGGCCAAAAAAAGAAGGTATTAGGCTTATTTAATTCCATGATGTAAATCGCTTACAAAAAATTAACAAATAATAAGGTAATTCAGCGATATACCGCATAAATTATGCGAGGAAAATCACTAAATTGGAAAGGGTAACGTAAGGAGAGACTTTATAATATATGAGCAGGTCTATCAATACTTATGGAATAGTTAATGAATATTAATTGATCTATTTTGTATAAACAATAAGGATTATTCAAAATAAAGTGTTATTCATTCACCGTGATTACATCGTTGACACAACTGCAACAAAATTCGCCATTAATTAGAATGTTAATAAGCATTTAATATATCTATTGGTTTTCTTATATATATTCAGTTAAGAAAACCAATAAATTATTAGCCAAATAAGGGTTTAATTTTTCGGCATTGGATAATTAATGCTGATGTATTCTGGTTCTTCTATTCCAGAATCTTGATTTAATACTCGAGTCAGCGCAAAGTAATAATTCGCAAGTACATTAGCAAAACGAGGCAGGGTTTCTGGGATTTTTTTCGTGGTTAATTTATCTACTTGGACGAGTGCTCGAACCACTTTTTTACTTAAACTACGGCATTGGTGCAATTGAATTACGGCACCTGTACCTCTTGGTAATACAAAGCGTTTTGCATCATCGGTTACTTGAGATTTAAAGTGATATAAATCTGTGAGCAGTTCTTGAATATCGTCTTCAAAAATGCCACATTTTCCACGAATAGAACCATTTAAATTAAAGATCTTTGGTTGTAAACGTTCAAGTGATTCTCGAACCTCGCCTGAGGCTAATTGAGATAAAGCCAACCCCGTATAAGTACATAACTCATCGGTTAAAATTTCAAAATCACACAGTGGACTGTCTTCAAAAATAAAAGGGTATGAAAGCTCACCAACCACACCAGATGCTTTTAGTGCCATAATTAAATCACTTAGTTATCAATAAAGAGTGAACGTACTTTATCACGTCTACTCTAGGATTGATTATCCTTTTCTTGGCTAAGTAGATGCAAAATGTTGTCGTGATTTTTGTTGGTCATTTCAAGAGATAAGGCCGAATTTTCGATGGCTTTTGCCATGGTTGAAATATTGGTGGTGGCTTGCAATAAGGTGTTTTGCAGTGGGCGAAGAATAAACCAATAGAAGCAGGCAATAATGGCGACCAAGGCAAGAACAACAAGAGAGAGTAACAAAATAACCTTAAAAGTTAGATCATCAAAAAATTGTGAGCTGCTTTCTGAGAGTGTTTCTTTAGATTGCTTTAGAAAGGTCGGCAGTGTTCTAAGGGAATTGGATGAGATATCAACCAGATTATTAATATTTTCAATCGTTTGGTAAATGTGTTCTTGCTGCTCTGGTGTGAGGTTTCTATTTTTTGCGATTAGCTCAAGGGAGTTGGCCATTTTTCGCATCGCTTGTGCGCCTTGTTCAGCCGATTGCTCAAGGCCTTTTATATCAACAGTGGCATTAATGCTGACGAGTGGCTGAGTGATTTGTTCTTCAGTATTGGCAAAACTAACAGAAGCGAACATGGTTAATAGAAGCAACAACGTGTATTTCATTTTTTATCCCTTGAGTAATACATCCTATATAGAGTCACTATAGAAAGAAATCGCTTCTATTACTATGGGTTAGTCCGAATTAAACAAATGGTTTCAAGGTTTAAAGATAGAATATAGTGCCGCAGCAAAGTACAATACGCCCCATCTTCGGAATACGGTGAAACTCCGTAACGGGCGCGCCACTGTAAGAATACATTAAGTATTTAAGTCAGATACGAAGAGTTCGGTTTACAAGAAGTAAACTATTTTACTAGGTACGCGATTTACAGGAGTTACCATGCATTGGCCGGCGTTTAAACCTTTTCTCATCACGCTTTCGTTATTCTTGTCATTTTCATCAATGGCTGACACCATATATCCGCTCTCTTTAACCGATGGTTTAGGCAATCAAGTCATCATTGAAAAAGAGCCAATTAAGATCTCATCGAAAACGTTGTTTACTGACGCGGTATTATTAGAATTGGTTAATAATAATCGCTTATCCAGTCTAACTGATTTAGCGGATAACCCAAACTACTCAGCAGTAAAAGACATTCTTCCTAAATCGGTTCCGCTATTGGCGCTTAATGTAGAAATGATCATTGCGAATCGCCCTGATATCGTTTTTGCTGCTAATTGGAGCGATGCTTCAAAATTAGCCATTATTGAAAGTGCAGGTATTCCTGTTTACAGAATTCAAACCCCAAAAACCATCGCTGAAATTGAAGCCGAGATTTTACGTGTTGGTGATATTGTTAATCGCCGAGACGCTGCAGAAAAAGTGATTGAGATGATGCATTCTCGATTACGTAATCATTTAATTCATCCTAAGAAAGCCTTAAAAGCTCTTGATTATAATCCTTGGGGAACCTCAAGTGGCCAAGATTCCACGTGGGATGAAGTATTAGAACAAGCGGGATTAGAAAATGCGATTGAAGGGTTAGTCAGTGACAAATATGGGCAAGTGCCAGTATCAAAAGAAATGGTGATAGTGCTTAACCCTGATGTGTTGTTTATTCCAGCTTGGGTTTATGGAGATGACAATGGCGCTGAGCAATTTAGGCAAACGATCTTATCTGATCCATCATTACAATCGGTAACGGCGATCAAAGAAGGGCGGGTTTATCAAATGCCACATGTATTAAAAAGCGTGTATAGCCAGTACATTATTGATGCAATTCTATTCGTTAACCATTCTGCTTATAAGAAACAATGATGCCATTTTATCGATTAACGTCATTTCAAATATTGGTTTCAGTCAGCCTATTTATTGGGTTGTTTTTCACTTATCTAAGTGTCGGAGCTGTTCATATTCCAATTATAGATATACTTGCTATGTTTAAAAGCTATGTGCTTGGTGGCAGTGAATTGGCTGCGAAAGAGCATCCTTTGGCCTCTGCCATTGTGTTGCATATTCGATTACCAAGAGCCTGTGCCGCAATATTAGCGGGTGGGGCATTGGCATTCGCGGGAGCATGTACGCAAGGCTTATTTAAAAACCCACTCGCGAGTCCTGATGTATTGGGGGTTAGTTCGGGCAGCAGCTTTGGTGCAGTGGTTGCGATAGTGACGGGCTTTTCATTTATGAACCCAATGTGGTTGCCAATTTTTACTACGGTGGGGGCGTTGGCAGCATCAGCGTTTATTTATGTGTTGGCTTCACGTCATTCGTCTTCTCAAATTTTGTTTTTAATCTTAACGGGGTTGGCATTATCTAGCTTGCTTGGCGGAGCTAGAATGGGTCTGCTATTAATGGCTCAACAATACGAAGTTAGCCAATTTGTGTTTTGGGCAATGGGGGGGTTAGATGGGCGCATGTGGCAACATTTGTTATGGCCTGCTCCCGTGATTATTGTTGTGTCTATATTGCTGCTCAAAGAAAGTCGTTCATTGAATTTGTTAGCTTTGGGTGAAGAAAGTGCTCACGGAATGGGGTTAAACATCAAGAAAACACGCTTTAAATTATTGATGTTTGCAACGCTGCTTACTGCGATGTCGATAGCGATTGCAGGGCCGATTGGATTCATTGGGTTAATGGTGCCGCATTTGGTGCGTTTGCTTGTTGGCCCTGCTCATGAAAAATTATTGCCATTCTCAGCTATCTTCGGTGTAATTTTCTTACTTGTGTGTGATTTGTTAGGTCGCTGGATTATCGCGCCAAACGAATTAAAAGCGGGGATCATTACCTCCTTCATTGGTGGTTGTTACTTCATTGGCTTGATTATTCGATTTCAAAGAAAGGGGCGTTTAGCATGAAGCCATTATTAACCATCTCTAATTTGAGTTACCAAGTGGGTGCCAAAACGCTACTAAAAGACATTTCCTTTTCGATGAGTGCAGGTGAACTGGTTGGCGTGATAGGGCCTAATGGCGCAGGTAAAAGTACGTTAATGAAATGCATTAGTGGGTTTCAAGCGTATTCACAGGGAGAGATCGTTATTGACGGCGAATTGCTACCTAGCCTTTCTCATATTGACCGAGCATTAAGTATGAGCTATTTACCTCAATACAGCGAAGCAGCATTCCCATTCAGTGTGATGGAAACCATAGGATTAGGTTTTCATGCAAAGCAACAGAAAACACTGATCTCTAAAGCGGTGATTGAAGAGCAAAGCCAAGCCGCATTAGAAAGAGTCGGTATTGGGCATTTACATCATCGTACCGTGACTGATTTATCGGGCGGTGAGAAGCAGCTTGTTCACTTTGCTCGTTTATTGGTGCAAGGTACGCCATTAATGCTGCTTGATGAACCGACAGCCAGTTTGGATATTGGTCATGAATCGCAGTTAATGAATGTACTTCATCAAGAATGCAAAAACGGAAAGTCAGCCTTGGTTGCGATTCACAACCTTAATACGGCCGCAGAATTTTGTGATCGCTTAATTTTGATTAATAACGGTGAAGTGATGGCAGAAGGTAAGCCTAATGAAGTATTGAGTGAGGAGAATATCCGATCTTTATATCAAGACTTAGTGATGGTTTCTCATCATGCAGTGACAGGAAATACGATAGTGTCGCCGTATAAAAAGTAATTCAACATTTAGATAGTAGACATAAAAAATCCAGAGCCTCGTTTGAGAACTCTGGATTTTTTGTTGTTAGCTTAACTCGCTATTATTCACACGGTGGTGCCATGTGAATTAACGCTAAACCGCCGAGAGAGGTTTCACGGTATTTACGGTTCATGTCTTTGCCTGTTTGATACATGGTATCGATCACTTTATCGAGCGAGATAAGACACTTACTTGTGCGTTTAAGAGCCATGCGAGAGGCGTTAATTGCTTTCATTGAGCCCATTGCATTACGTTCAATACAAGGTACTTGAACAAGACCACCGATTGGGTCGCACGTCATACCTAACGAATGTTCCATCGCAATTTCAGCCGCCATACAAATTTGCTCATTACTGCCGCCGCGAAGTGCCGTTAAGCCAGCCGCCGCCATTGATGATGAAACACCAACCTCACCCTGACAACCCACTTCAGCACCAGAAATAGACGCATTGGTTTTATATAAAATACCAATGGCACCAGATACCGCTAAAAAATCTTTCAGTTGCTTAGTGTCTAGCTCTTTAATGAAGCGATGGTAATACATCAGTACACCAGGAATAACCCCCGCCGCACCATTGGTTGGGGAGGTAACCACTTGGCCACCCGCCGCGTTTTCTTCGCTTACCGCAAACGCGAATAAGTTGATCCAATCCATTATTTCCATAGGATCACTTTCAATAGAAGCATTTGCTTCCAGTTTTTTTAATAATGCAGGCGCACGACGAACCACGTTTAAGCCACCGTCAAGAATGCCTTCGGTTTGGAAACCTCGTTCCATACACAATGACATGACTTTCCAAATTTGATCGGCTTTCGCATCAATCGCTTCCATTGGTTGAAAAGAGACTTCGTTACGCAGAATAAAGCTGCCTAAGCTTAGGCCTTGTTTCTCAGCTTTTTCTAGCATCTCGTCCGCAGATTTAAATGGGAACTCGACTTCAACACCCGTCGCGCTTTTGCCATTGGTTAGCTCATCAGCGGTTGCAATAAATCCGCCGCCTACGGAATAGTAAGTTTCTATAGCCAGTTGTTGGGCTGCGGCATCAAAGATTGAAATCGTCATGCCATTTTCGTGTAATGGCAAATTGGTTTTATGAAAAAGCATATCAGTTTCATAATCAAAGGTGATTTCGTGAGCGCCTGCGATATGCAATACCTTATCTTCAATGGCTTTTTTCATTGCCAAGTTTGCACTGGTTATCTTGATGGTATCTGGACGGTTACCTAGTAAACCTAAAATGGTTGCGCGATCGGTATGGTGACCAATCCCCGTTAATGAAAGAGAACCATAAAGATCCACCTGCACGCGAGCCACTTGATCTAAATGAGGTTGGATAAGTTGGGTAAAATTATACCCCGCAATCATAGGACCATTTGTGTGTGAGCTAGATGGCCCAACACCGATTTTGTAGATATCAAAGATAGACAGCATAGACATTACCTATTTACAAAAGTGCAGCAAAACCAAGAATGTAGATGAGTGAGCATCATCTACAGGTGTTGCTATTATAATTATTAAGTTTAGTTGTTTTGTAGATTTGTGCTTAAAAATGACGAATCCCAAGAACTAACAACTAGGACCTGAGATTAAGGTGGTGGAACGTAACATAAATAAGAGGTGACAAATACCCCAAAAAATAAAGGGTAAAGGGGTATTTAGAAGATAACCAGAGGTAACAGTTGAATACATGAAGTTAGACATAATATAAGATGTCATATTTATACAATGTCACTGTAGGACGTCGATAATTATGGATGGCACAGAAAAAACACCCGAAGGTTTTATTCATGGAATAGTGTTAGATAACAAGGGTGGAATGAAAAGTCTTTCTTGGGAAGAGAGTTGTCAGGTATGGGCTAGAAATGAAGATATTTGGTTGCATTGCTATTATACCGATGAAGAGATTCATCAGTGGCTGAGTGATAATACAGAATTAAACGAAATTGTATTGGACAGTTTATTCAGTGAAGACAGCCGTCCTCATATTTTAAGTCGAAATAATAACTTATTAGCTGTTTTTCGAGGCATTAACCTAAACCCTAATGCCGAACCGGAAGATATGGTTTCATTGCGAGTATGGACTGATGGGAAACGAATGGTCAGTACCCGTAAGCGTATTCTACTTTCTACTCAAGACATACTAAAACATTTAAACGAAGGTCATGGGCCTAAAGATATACCCGAGCTCTTGGTTGAATGGATTGATCGTATAGTAAGAAAAATGTCTGATACGGTCGATAATCTTGAAGATGAGTTATTAGTACAAGAAGAAGCCTTAGAAGGCGATGATCTTAGGGCGATACGAAGTTCATTACTTAAAATAAGAAAACAAAGTATTGGTATGCGTCGTTATCTTGCACCACAGCGTGAAGCGATGAATAAGCTAATTAACGAGCCTCTAAATTGGTTAAATGATATGCATCGTTTGAATTTAAGGAGCATTTCAGATCGTCAAATTAGACATATTGAAGATATTGATGCATTAAGAGAAAGATCGGGCATGATTCAAGAAGAAATCAGTAATCAAATGTCAGAGCAAATAAATCAACGATCTTATGTTTTGACGCTTATTGCGGCGATCTTTTTACCACTGAGTTTCTTTACTGGCTTAATGGGGATCAATGTTGGTGGAATGCCAGGGGTTGAATCAAGCATCGCATTTTGGATTGTAACGTTGATTTGTATTGGTATTTCTCTTGGGCTTGTTGGTTTGTTCTTTTGGCGAAAATGGGTTTAAAAGAAAAGCATGAGTGACTCGACGGCACTCATGCTCGTTATTATTTAATCGCTAGACCTTTGTTATTTAAGTACCCTTTAATGTGAGGGCGTGATTCTTGAGATAACTTGCTTGTAATTTGCTCCGACCATGAACTTTGTTTTTGATTGCTGTTACGTGTGGCGTAATACTGCAACATGGTTTCATCGTATTCATGGATTTTGTTTTTATCTAATGGCTTGTACGTATTTTCATGAACAATAACCTCAGGGCTTAAGCGTGGTTTTTGTTGTGGCGTTTGATCGGGGTGACCTAAGCACATGCCAAATAACACCGCAGTGTGTTGAGGCAACTCAAGTAAATCGTCCACTTCTTGAGCGTGAGTTCGTAAACCGCCAATATACACGCCACCTAAGCCCATTGATTCTGCCGCGAGTAAGCAGTTTTGTGCCATTATTCCGGCATCGATAGCACCAATCAGTGTTAGCTCTGTGTATTCTGCTTTTACGTCAGGATTCATTTCATGATGACGTTGAAAATCAATACAAAAAACCAGAAATTCAGCGGCACCTTCAACATAAGGCTGGCCGCCCGAAAGTTCAACTAGTGCTTTTCTCTTTTCCATATCAGTAATACGAATAATTGAGTTTACTTGAAGCAAGCTTGACGAAGAGGCGGCAATTCCTGCGCTAATGATGGTATCTAATTGCACTTTAGAGATAGGGTCATTGGTGAAAACACGGATTGAACGGTGATCTAAAATAGTGTCGATAACTGGGTTCATAAGACATTCCATCGTAAATAAAGTTAAAACTAATACTCTTTATAACTGTATTGTTTCAACAATTTGTGAAGTAAATTAAATGATATGGATTATAGTATAATTACTATTTTTAACCATCAGTATTTTTAATGTAATTACGGTACGCGAAAGGTATAGTAGACTACATTTTTTATATATATGTCGATTAGATTTATTTCTTGAAACGATCAAAAAATATGTTCATTAAATCGTTATAAATAAAGTATGCTGCATTGGAATTATTATATTTATGATAATTCGTTAAATAGTATCAATCCTTAAAATTGAATGAATATAAAAATAGATTGATTGCAGTTTATGCTTGAATTTCAGGCAAGTTAATCATGGGAATTTAATTAGTTAAGAGATGACATGATGGAAAAAAGTTACCTTATTGAACAGTTTATAGATAATTTTAAAGGTTTTGCTTGTATTACGTCAATCAAGAGTAGTCAAGTTTTATTTAGTAATGATAGCTATAAAGTGATGTGTCATCATACACTTAGCTTATCAGAAGCGATTAGTTCTGCGGAATCATTGTTAGAAGAAAAATGCATGACTTTTTGCGATTTTGTTGAAATACAATTTAGAAAAACATTAGAGCCTACGTTTGCTATTGAATTGTTTAATGGCATTGAATATTCAACAATTAGGACGTTGATTGAGTATAAAAAAGAACTGTGTATACTTACATTAATTATAATCTGTAGCGAAAATCCATCAATAGAACCCATGAATGATATACATATATGTAATATAAATAAATATAATCGTTAAATTATATGGGTTAGTTTTAAGCTAACCCATAATATTTTGCAATAAATTGAGATTAATGTTCTATTGCCTCATAGAATTTTAATAATAACTCATAATCATAAATTAGACGATTTCCAATATCTATATCTCCCATCGTGATTGATTTTATTATCTGTTGACGTAGATTATTTAATTGTTCTTTTATGTCTGTTTTTATTATTTTTTGTTGTAAAAAGCATTCTTTTTCTATGTAACTCATAGCTTATATCACTAAAATTATTTTATTTAAAATGAATGTTAATTAATATTTAAC
>NZ_MAJU01000008.1:816847-1119347 GCF_001691055.1 Aliivibrio logei | reverse complement strand
ATTAGCGAGTACATCAAAATCTCTTGAGATGTTGACGTATTGGTATGAGAAATCGTCAGTAGAAGATAAGTCGACTATTTTAACGTGGCTACTTAATAAATAATGTAATTTATCTTATCTATAGTGATCGCTTACATTGGTATTTGTTAAGCGGTCCGCTTCCTTTCTTTATCTCTTCTTGAACTTAACCTCACTCAATCATTGTAGATTTACCTTATGGTGCTAAAATAGCGCATAAATTACATGGTGCTGACAGATTCAGCTCAACCTCTTCAAAAGGTAATATCGATGACGGTTAAAACACGTTTTGCTCCAAGCCCAACAGGCTACCTTCACGTTGGTGGTGCACGCACTGCACTTTATTCATGGCTTTTTGCTAAAAACAAAGGCGGCGAATTTGTACTTCGTATTGAAGACACAGATTTAGAACGTAACTCTCAAGAAGCGGTTGATGCAATTCTTGAAGGCATGAAGTGGATGGGAATGGAGTGGGATGAAGGTCCATACTACCAATCTAAGCGTTTTGATCGTTATAACGAAGTCGTGGATCTATTGCTTTCTGAAGATAAAGCATACAAATGTTATGCTTCAAAAGAATTGCTTGATGAAATTCGTACAGAGCAAGAAGAAAATAAAGAGATGGCTCGCTACGATGCAAACCATCCTAAAATTGTTGCCGCAAATGCCGCAGCAAAAGAAGGCGATGCTTCTGTTATTCGCTTCCGTAATCCAAAAGAAGGCAGTGTTGTCTTTGATGACCAAATCCGTGGTCGTATTGAAATCTCAAACAGCCAATTAGATGACTTGATCATTCGTCGTACTGATGGTGCACCAACGTATAATTTCGTTGTTGTCGTTGATGACTGGGATATGGGTATTACTCAGGTTATTCGTGGTGAAGATCATATTAATAATACACCTCGTCAAATCAATATCTATGAAGCACTTGGTGCTCCAGTACCAATGTTTGCACACTGTGCAATGATTCTTGGTGATGATGGCGCTAAATTATCTAAGCGTCATGGTGCGGTATCGGTAATGCAGTATCGTGATGAAGGCTATCTACCTAATGCACTAAATAACTATTTAGTTCGTCTTGGTTGGTCTCATGGTGATCAAGAAATCTTCTCTCAAGAAGAAATGATTAACTTGTTTAGCCTAGATGCAGTAAGTAAATCAGCGTCGGCGTTTAATACTGATAAACTTCGTTGGTTGAACAACCATTACATCAAAACATCTGAACCAGAATATGTAGCTAACTACCTACAATGGCATTTAGATCAAAAAGAAATCTCTTTAGACAATGGCCCAGCAATTACTGACGTTATTACTTTAGTTAGTGAGCGTTGTAATACATTGATTGAGCTTGCTGACCAATCTCGTTATTTCTACGAAGACTTCGAAGCATTTGATGCTGGCGCAGCTAAAAAACATCTACGTGGTGTTGCCAAAGGTCCTCTAGAATTAGCGCTTGCTAAAATTGAAGCTCTACAAGAGTGGACAACAGAGAATCTACATAACGTCATTGAAGAAGTTTGTGCAGAGCTAGAAATCGGTATGGGTAAGATTGGTATGCCTTTGCGTGTAGCCGTTACTGGCGGTGGTCAATCACCATCAGTTGACGCGGTAATGCAGTTAATCGGAAAAGAACGAGTCGTTACTCGAATTAAGATGGCGTTAGCATTTATTGCTGAACGTGAAGCGAACGCTTAATTCAAATACGATTAAATTAAAAAACCGCTGATTTCAGCGGTTTTTTTTTGTGCTAAAGAATGCTTTTAATTGTCCCTTCCGCTGCTTTACACAGTGTTGCATATGTCATAACTACTGTGCCATCAGTTTGTTCACAGGACACTTTCGGACCTATTTCTGTTGAGCCTTCTAAAGCGAATACATTAGACGAAAAGGCAGCAATTAAAATGGCTAATAATCTATATTTCATGATGTTATCCTCAACAATACGTTTATTGATATATCCATGGTAGTTATTTATTTTCGCATATCCATTGCTTATTTAAATATAGTTGTGAATGTAATATTGTAAATATTCAGTTGGAAATTACATCGAATTACATTTATGCAGATAATTATCTTAAGTGATTGGATCAATTAACGCATCGACAATACAATTTCGACCATTCGCTTTGGCTTGATATAATCCTTCATCTAAAACGAAGTAGATTTGGTCTATATCCGTCATTGATTCTTCAATATACATCCAAGAAAAGCTTGCCGTAATCGCTAATCTTTTTACATCTAACGTCATGAATGTTGATTGTTCGAGTTCAACTCTTAATTTATTTATTAACCTAGAGCATTCCAACTTTGACAGGTTTTTTAAGATAATCATAAATTCCTCCCCCCCAACACGACCGATTTCATGAGGGAATGAGAGGTGTTTTTGTAGGACGATTGATAAGTGCTTTAAAGCTAAATCACCATTTGGATGTCCGTGTTCATCATTGAATTGCTTGAAATTATCAACGTCGAGCATGATTAAGGCCATTTCTGAATGAGGTGTTTTTAATGTCGACTTAATTTTATTAAAAATAGAAGCCCTATTATTTAGGGTTGTTAATGTATCTTTCTCTGTGAGTAAACGAAATTTTCTTCGTGAGTACGTCATATAGAGAGTAAATAAAAATAAAAAGATAAAGCATAAAAAAAGTAGGTTACGATTTTGCTTTGTTTTAAGTAATTCAGTTTGTTGTTGTTTTTTATTGTTCTCTGAGTTTTGGATAATAATTTGATTTTCAAGGGTGTTTCTACGTAACTCTAATGCTTCGTAAGCTTGTTGTTCTTTATTATGGTTTATCCATTGCTGTAATGCTTCATACGATAAATGACTCTCTAGTGCCGCTTCAAATTTCCCCATACCTTTTAATATCTTTGCTTGATGCAAATAGGATGAAGCAAGTAAATTTTTACTTTCTGTTTTTTTTGCTTTATTAATCGCCAAATTTATCAGTTCTAATGCTTTGTTAGGGTGTTGGTATTCCAAATAAATACGACTCAATGATTGATATGTATTGATGATTAATTTGGCATTTTTTTTATCTTTAAGTGTCGATAAGGCTAAGTAAAGGTATTCAATACCTTCATCAAAAAAACCTTCTGCAGTTAATATTTTGCCATGAACTAAGTAAGCAGAACCTAAGCCTATTTTGAACAGTCCGCTATTAAAGTGTTCAATAGCCCGCAGAGAAAATAATTTTGCTTTATCTAGTTGTCCTTTTTTTAAATATAATTCAGCTAAATCAGTTTCTGTTTGTGCTACTTTTTGAGCAATATTTCTGCTTTTTCTAATCTCTAGTGATTTTAATAAATACAATTCACCTGAATTTAATTTACCCATAGAGATAAGTAAGTTTCCAATGTTATTAAAGGTAGTGTCATTAATGTCATAGGGCTGACTTAGTTTTATCACTTCCTCACTGGCTTTTAATGCTTTGGTGAAATTATTCATTTCTTGGTAGGCAAGTGCAAGCAATCGATAGGGCCACTTAAGGTCAATATAATGATTGGTTGATGTTTTTATATTTTGTATAGCGCTCTGACAATAAAATTCGCCGAGATAAAGCTGACCTAACATAAGATTATATTTACACAGTTGTATATTAAAAATTGCATCTAGGTCAGGGTCATCAAGCTTATCGGCTTGTTGGTAGCTCTGAGAGGTAAGAAAAAAAGCATTTGATATTTGCGCTTGATCTTCAAGATTCATCGCTTTAACAATGGCATATTCAACTTGAGAGTAAGGATTAGCTGTGGGGGATGGTAAAGGATATTCACCGCCTCTGCGTGTTATGAAACCATGCATGCGAAGGGCGACATAAACCCGTTCTGCG
Source organism: Aliivibrio logei (assembly GCF_001691055.1). Lineage (NCBI taxonomy): Bacteria > Pseudomonadati > Pseudomonadota > Gammaproteobacteria > Vibrionales > Vibrionaceae > Aliivibrio > Aliivibrio logei. Next base: position 1,115,499 of record NZ_MAJU01000008.1, on the reverse strand, counting down.
CTAGGTTCAAGGCCATTATAAACGTCTTCTAGCATGATTAAAGCGAGATTAGGATCTTGAATTCTTGCTTGGTGGTAGTCTTTTTTCCAAGAGTCAGACTCCATTATTGAAATGGCATAGGAAGAAAAAGACACCATTAACCAGAGAGTTAATAGTGTCATCAATTTTATCGATGTGGACATAATAAGCCAGTTGGAATGATGTTCTAATTATTTTGAAATGATAACGTAATGGCAAACGGAAAACGATGGGCAGGATCGCGTTAATGGAAAAACAGCCTCAGGGCTGTCTTTCCATAAGATAAATGCGAGTAACTTATTATTTTGGCGTGACTTTATGCATAACATCACCAATTTGAATGCTGTTAATTAATTGAGGTTGATTAACGATTAATTCAGCATTTTGTTCATAAACGCGATCAACCGTTAATGTTATATTCGTTTTGGCTACCTTATTACGAGGCAAACCATTTTGATCAATGAATGCACCAGTGTGCCATAAATCCAACGTATCGCCTTTTTTAACACCATGAATACGACCTAGATCCATCGTGATACGATTGTTATTAATATTTACTACTTGTGGCAATGTCATTTTACAAGCGAATTTATTTTCTAAATCGAGCATCATGTCACGATTAACACGAAGCACCATTTCACCAAAAGCTGAAGTCCAAAAACGAGCACTTTGTGTATCGACTTCGCTGGTTTTAGGGAAATCCCATTGAGCAACATCACGATAATTATTGCTGTAAACCGTTTGTCCTGTTTTCCCATCAATGACGGCAACGTCAATTGCAAACTGACGATTAATGGTGTCTTTCTTTAATAAATTTTGTTCAATGGTTGCACTTAAATCTGTAATTTGACCAGAGTAAATATATTGAGCCCCATGATCTTCGGCAATCATTTTAGCGACTTCTGGTTGACGTTTATCAATGCGGATATGAGACGTACCGACAGACACAAAGCTTTGTGATTCTTTATCTAACTGTCTAGCGAATATGGTGCTGAGATCTTCACCCATCTGATAAACCTTTCCCATAACCGCTTGTTGTGGGGAGTCTATCGTGATTTCGCTTGTCATCACTGTTTTTTTGTATTGCCCAATATGGCAACTGTTTGCCGAAGGGTAAATGTCAATACGAGTGGTAACGTACAGCTTGCCGTTTTTCTTTTTTTCTTTGATCACTTCAATACTACGAACTTCAGTTCCGCTAAATTGATAGTGTTTATTATCGTTTTCTAAAAAGACACGAAGATCTTTTAGGCGGCTAATATCGGCCCCTGAGAAAAGCATCGCTTGGTAAGCGGCATCTTCTAGTGCATGAGTTCTTGCCGCATTTTTACTGGTAAGAACACTTGCAGAACCTGTGACCTCGAACCACTCGGCATTAACCTGTGCGGTGTAACACATTGTAAATAAAGAGGTAATTAAATAAATTATTTTTTTCATCGTTACTATCTGCCAAATGGGTATGAAATTTGCTAACTAATATTTGTTGATTGATAAAAGTACTTACAAATTGCGTTTATTAGACTATAGCAAGTTTTGTTCCTAGTTTGAGTTTTAAGCTTTTATTAGGAGAAACAGTAAGTATATAAAAACATTATCTGGAGATAATAGAATGAGAGTTTTGGTTGTAATGTTACTGTCTATGGTAATAAGTGCTTGTGCTTATTCACCTATTTATAATGGTAAAGAACCGTTTAATGGCAGCCCATTTATGTTAGCTGATACGCCTAGACATACGATGGATTATTTTATTGAAAGTTTAACTGAACAGTTGATTACGTCTAACACGACGCTATCAGCACGTTCTCCAATTGCGATTACTTCTTTTGTTGATTTACAGCAGATGGATCAAACGAACTGGTTAGGTAACTCTGTAACTGAAGGGTTTATTTTCCAACTGCAACGTCGTGGCTTTAAAGTTATTGATTATAAAACAACAGGAAACATCAGAGTTACTCAGCAAGGTGATTTTGCGTTTAGCCGTGATTGGAAAGAATTAGTTCAAGAGCAGCAAGTTGATTATGTATTAACGGGAACCATGCTTCGTCAAGATGGTGGCGTATTAATTAACGCTCGTATTATTGGAATGCAAACTCGTGTTGTTGTTGCTTCTGCACAAGGCTTTTTACCTGCGGATCGAATTGGCCGTGATTTAGATACATTAAATACCATGAGAATGGAAGATGGCGTTTTAATTCGTTCTGATGTCGAAAAAGCAGATCGCAATACTATTATTTTACGTCCATAGGAGATCTAATGATGAAGCATTGGTTTTTATTAGCATTATTAGTCTTAGTGGGTTGTCAGCCTTTAGGTGTAATGCGTGAAAGTGATCATTTGAATGCGGTTGGTTATGCGAGCATTAGTGAGCAAGCCGGCAAGAATATTGATGAACAACGAATTCGCGCAATGCGAGCATCAAAAGTTGATGCGTATCGTGAGCTTGCAGAGCAAGTCTACGGAATGCGTATCAGCGGTAAAGTTGAGATGAATGATCAACAACTTGGTGAAGAATCAACAACTGCAGGTGTGGATGGTATTATTCGCGGCGCAGAAGTGATCAGAACATACTTAGTTGGAGACAGCTACGTAACTGAGCTGAAATTAGATCTTAAAAAGATGGAACGCATGAAAAACCAAGGTCAGGTTTATGATGTGCCATCAACACAAAGAAAAACAACCTTATTTTAAGGTAATACTCTCATTCAACATCATTTTGCCCTAGGTATTAATACCTAGGGCTTTTTTATGTCAATCTTGAAAGAGAAAGATTGTTAATACCTATTAATAACAATGGGTATCATCGGTTAAATAATAAATATAATTTAATTAAAAGTGCGTAATATTCCGCATTATTAACTTTTCCTAGTATAAAGTTTGCCACCTGTTGAGATAGTTTATATTTTTAATTAGGTAGTTAAGGAATATTAGGTTGATATGGTTGTTTTTATAAGCTGGATTTATGTGTCTTTATGCATTGGTGTTTCTATCATCGCGCATAGCCAAGAGCGTTCAGCGCCTGTTTTTTTTCTTATGTCTTTAATACTGACACCTATTGGTGGTTTTTTGATCACACTCTTCCTGACAAAATCAGATAAGCGTCATTATAAGAATTAAAGGGAATAATAGCGTTGTCTTGATGCAGAGAAACAATAGTCACATTGTTTCTAAATAGGGAAGGCGTAGGGTTATAAGTGACAAATTGGGCGGATCTATAGATGAGTTAACCGAGATTGGTTACGCTTTTATGTTTGTACCAAGTGTCGTTATGTTACGTGTTTGTCCTTCAGCAGTATAAGTCATGCCATTTTTCCCACGACTTTGTTGCATAAGATTATTTAACTTATTAAAACTTAGTTGGGCGCGCTGAAGTGCTTCCCCATTGATTTCATTTTCTTGTTTACAATCATGAATAATCGATTTTATTTCCGTTACTTTTTCATTTAACGCGCTATCTTCAGAAAGCAGCTCTCTTTCTGTATGGCTACCTAATAACTGATCATATTGACGTAGTTGGTTTAGCAAGCCTAATTTATCATGAGCAATGCTTTCCATATCCGCCGATTTTCTACTTGCTATCGCATATTTCTCTCGACTAAGAACCGTCGAAAGAGATAAAGCGACACTGCGTTGTAGATTTAATAATTCAGTTAATGTTTGTGCCATATTGTCTCTGTATACTTCTATTGGTTATCTTAAAGAGACTAACCAGCCTAGGTTATAGGCCAGCCAGTTCATCTTCAAATTTGATAATATTGTCAGCTAGACGTTCTGGATCAACAGAATACGATCCATTTGCGATAGCTGCTTTTATTGCCGCTACTTTGTCTGCGTTAAAAGAAGGTTCTGTCGCTAACTGTTGATGCATTTGGCCAATTTCTTTACCTTGGTTACTTAAAGAAACCGCATCTGCTTTTGCTGACATTGCCGGTGCTGCACTTGCTGGAGCTTTATCACCAGAGTCAACACGAGCTTGGCTGCGTAGCGTTGACATTGCCTGGCTAGCACGTAATTGGTCAATACTTGTCATAATATTCAAGCCTTTTCGCCGATTAAAACATTTTCTTAATGGATATATCGGCTGTCAAAAAAATAACTTAAGTAAATAATGAAGTTTTTTGACGCTTTTTCATTATTTAAAAACTGTTGTTAAACTAAGCATAAATAATGCCAGTTTCCACTTATCGGCGGTGTGTTAAGAAAGTTTAGAGGAAATATCCATTAAATTTAAGTCAAATTAACATTCTGACTTAAAACCGAATACTAATTTCACCTACCGCAGTAACAACGCCATTGATGATGCGTTTAGATTTGTTATTTTGGACGTTTACATTATCGCCTAAAGCCGCATCACCCAATGCTGTTCCTTTGGTTAGGATACTTAATTCCCCTTTTACCGCTTTAATTATAACACTGTCATTGCGACATACCATGCAGATGTCGTTTTTTTCAACAACATCACCGGCTCGAACGCTGCGTTTAATTCGTGACCCAATAAGATCATTCGTATTAATATAACCGCCTCGGCGATACGTTCGGCTGTTGACTAAGGTTAAATTTAAGTCATTTGCGCTGAGTGTGAGTCCTTTTGACAGGGACGTTGCCGCCGTGACTAAAGGCATCATTAGCTCCGCTTTTACAGGGACATAGACCTTCCAATCATCTGCGATACATTCAACTAATACGGACGTATTACCACTGGAATTAAGTCGACCGGGTAAAGAAGGCATTAAAGGTTCTGGACAGTCTGTCGCATGAATTCTACTATCTATCCGCGCGGACTCAAGACTTAATGTGCCGTTACTCGGTACTTCAATTTGAGATTCTAGAAAAGACTCTGCAGAGTCTTTAATTGCTTCAAGTTGCTCATCTGTGGCAGCATACGCATTAGTATTAAAGAAACTTATAAATATGCCGATAAAGCTTATAAGTCGATAAAAAGTGATTTTGTTATCACGCTTTTTAATTATCATCATATTTTTATTATAAAAGGCCATATGGTACATCGTGTTCTTAATGGGTTTATGTTAGGCTCGCGGTTTATTTATCATGGCACAAGATGGAGTCATATATGACAGGCATACTGGATTCGGTGAATCAGCGCACACAACTTGTAGGGCAAAACCGTTTAGAACTACTTACTTTCCGTCTTATGGGACGTCAACGTTATGGTATTAACGTTTTTAAAGTAAAAGAAGTATTACAGTGTCCGAAGTTGACTTCAATGCCAAATTTAAATCCATTAGTAAAAGGAATTGCTCACATTCGAGGTCAAACGATCTCTGTGATTGATTTAAGTCTTGCAACTGGTGGGCGAGCAACAACAGATATTGATAAGTGTTTTATCATTATTTCAGAATTTAACCGTACCATTCAAGGCTTCCTTGTTAAGTCTGTTGAGCGTATTGTTAATATGCATTGGGAGGCAATTTTACCGCCACCACAAGGCACTGGACGAGCAAACTACTTAACCGCAGTAACAAACATTGATGATGAATTAGTTGAAATCTTAGATGTAGAAAAGATTTTAGCTGAAATTGCACCTATTGATGAGACCATGAATGAAGAATTGGTTGAAGAAATGGCGTCGATCAGTCCAGAAGTGGTTCGTAGAGTATTGATCGCTGATGATTCAAGTGTCGCTCGTAAGCAAGTGCAACGTGCCGTCCAATCGATTGGTTTTGAAACTATCATGGTAAAAGATGGTAAAGAAGCATTAGATAAATTAGTCGATATGGCAAATGCAGGTAGCGTATACGAACAAATTGGTTTGGTTATTTCTGATGTAGAAATGCCTGAAATGGATGGTTATACACTAACGGCAGAAATTCGTCGTGAACCAGCATTGAAAGATCTACACGTTATTTTACACACTTCATTAAGTGGTGTTTTTAACCAAGCGATGGTTGAACGTGTCGGGGCAAACCAATTTATTGCGAAGTTTAACCCTGATGAATTAGGGGCTGCTGTTAAAAGAGCGGTTGAGAAGTAGAGCCTGTCTGTTATTTTGTCACCTGTAAAGTAAGGTGACATTCATTTTATTATTTGGAAATTTATTCGTTAATGACAACTATAACTATCAACGAACAAGAATATCGTGATTTTAGCCGATTTCTTGAGTCTCAATGTGGCATTGTCCTTGGTGACAGCAAGCAATATTTAGTGAGAAGCCGACTGAGCCCTTTAGTTGCTAAGTTTTCATTAGCTTCATTATCCGATTTATTAAAGCAAGTTATTGCTGGCAGAAATCGTGAATTGCGTGTTGCTGCTGTTGATGCAATGACAACGAATGAAACATTGTGGTTTAGAGACGGCTATCCGTTTACCGTATTGGCTGAAAAATTATTGCCAGAATTTGCTGCTAATCGTCGTCCATTGAAAATTTGGTCAGCGGCGAGTTCGTCAGGCCAAGAAGCGTATTCAATGGGAATGATTATTTCTGAGATCCAAGCGCGTAAACCCGGTTTCTTACCTAATATCGCGATTACGGGGACTGACATTTCACCATCAATGCTTGATACGTGTAAAGCTGGGGTTTATGACAATCTTGCGTTAAGCCGTGGGTTGTCACCAGAGCGTCGTCGTGCATTTTTTGAAGATGTGGGTGATGGTAAGATGAAGATCAACGATAAAATTCAACGTATGGTTAATTTTCGTCCTCAAAATCTAATGGACAGTTACAGCTTACTTGGTAAGTTCGACATCATTTTTTGTCGTAATGTATTGATCTATTTTTCTCCAGATATGAAAGCCAAAGTATTAAATCAAATGGCGGCAAGTCTTAACCCTGGCGGGTATTTATTGCTTGGTGCTTCGGAATCGTTAACAGGATTAACCGATAAATTTGAAATGGTACGTTGTAATCCAGGTATTATTTACAAACTAAAATGATCTAAATTGATTTATTTTTGAACAAAAAGCGGCTTTGGCCGCTTTTTTTGTGCCTCAAATTCAGGTTAGGCATGTTAATTGCTTTATTTTTTGTCAGTAGTATCGTCAATCTGCTTGTTAAGTAAAAAGTTGGCATACAGGTTGCAATATAGAATTTATATATACTGCTAGTCAGTTCTTGTGGAGGTTTTGAAATGGCAATTTCTTTTGATAAAGCATTAGGTATTCATCAGTACACCGTTGGAGTTCGCTCTCAACGTGCTGAAATGATAGCGACTAATATCGCTCAGGCGAATACTCCTGGCTATAAAGCAAAAGGAATGGACTTTCAAAAAGCAATGCAGTCGGCAACATCAAAGGCAAGCATGGGTCTTAGTCGTACGGATGGTCGGCACATTAATGCCTCAACACGAGTGGCAGGGGAAATTCAATACCGTCTTCCTACCCAACCTGATACAGGTGATGGAAATACGGTAGATGTGGATTTGGAGCGTAATTTATTTATGCAAAACCAACTTCGTCATCAAGCATCATTAGAGTTTTTAGGCAGTAAATTCAAAAATCTCACCAAAGCAATTAAAGGGGAATAGAGATGAGCTTATTTAATGTTTTTAACGTTGCAGGTTCTGCAATGAGTGCAGAGTCAGTTCGTCTCAACACCACTTCAAGTAACATGGCAAATGCGGACAGTGTCAGTAGCTCAGCTTCTGAAACCTACAAAGCTCGTCACGCTATCTTTGGTGCAGAATTGAGTAAAGCTAAATATAAACAAGACTTTACAGTACCTGTAAAAGTGCTGGGTATTGTTGAAAGCCAAAAACCGCTACGTGCTGAATATAACCCCGATCACCCTATGGCAAACGACGATGGTTATATTTTTAAACCAAACGTTAATGTAATGGAAGAAATGGCAAACATGATTTCTGCTTCTCGTTCATACCAAACGAATGTGCAAGTTGCAGATGCAGGCAAACAAATGTTGCAGAGTACTCTGCGAATGGGTCAATAAGGATAGGAGGTAGCTATGACTGGAATCAATAACGTTGGTCAACAAGGCTTGTCCTACATCGACCAGCTTAAAAGTCTTCAAGAGGCGAACAAGCCTGAAAAGACAACTGGCGGTAAAAATGAACTGAAGCAAGAAGACTTCCTTGCATTATTAACCAAACAGTTGTCTCAACAAGACCCATCTAAGCCGGTTGAAAACGATCAAATGATTGCGCAAATGGCATCATTTGCAACCGTTGATGGTATTGGCAAGATGAATAAGCAGTTCGATAGCTTAAATACATCAATGACATCTAACCAAGCATTACAAGCGTCTTCGCTTGTTGGTCGTGATGTGCTAGTACCAGGTGCTAAAGGCTTAAAAGAAGCTGATAAAGGTATGGCGGCAATGGTTAAATTGCCTAAAGCGATTAATAGCTTATTGGTTCGTGTTGAAAACGAACAAGGCCAATTAATTCGTACCTTAAATGTAGGCGCTAAACCAGCCGGAGACTCACGTGTTGAGTGGGACGGTAAAGATGATAAAGGCAATGCAATGCCTGCTGGCCGCTACAGCATTAAAGCGGCTGGTGTGCTAGATGGAGAAAACAAAGAATTTGGTGTATCAACATACGCTAACGTCAACAGTGTTCTTCTAGGCAAAGGCAATGGCAATGTTTTGCTTAATCTTGCTGGTTTTGCTTCACCGATGAAATTAGCCGAAGTGCTAGAGATCGGCAAAGCATAAAATGGCGAATATTCAGTGCAGCATTAATTGCTGCCTGAATACTCGTATTTATTGTTAAAAATTATTAAAACATAGAGCTATGCCAATTCCTTTAACATTCCCAAATGATTGTGATCGTTAATGGAATTGGAAAATAATCAGCGTAGCTAGATAGGAGATATTAAATGTCATACGTAGCATTAAGTGGTCTATCCGCTGCTCAAAAAGATCTAAACACAACGTCAAATAACTTGGCAAACGCCAACACCTTTGGCTTTAAAGAGTCTCGTGCAGAATTTGGTGATGTGTATTCGTCGTCACTATTCTCAAATACTAAAACCACAACTGGTGGTGGCGCGCAGACAACTAAAATTGCTCAGCAATTCCATGAAGGGTCTAGTATTTATACGAATAACCCAATGGATTTACGTATTTCTGGGCAAGGTTTCTTTGGTGTAGCAAAGGATCGTCTTCAGCCTGGAACAAATGAGTTGAGCCGTAATGGTGCGTTTCATTTAGATAAAGAAAATTACGTAACAACATCAAATGATGAATTTTTATTGGGTTACGAAGTCGACCCTGAGTCGGGTAATGTGTCATCTTATCAGCCAAAAGCACTTAAGATCCCAGATCAATTTGGTAAGCCAAGAGCCACTGAAAACGTTGATATTGGCATGAACTTGCCAGCATCAGAAGTGCCAAAAGATCCGGCTCTTTTTGATATGAATGATCCTGATACGTTTAATAAATCAACCTCAGTGACAACGTACGATTCATTAGGTCAACCATACAAAATGACCACGTATTATGTGAAAGACGCAACGCAACCAAACCGTTGGAACGTGTTCTATTCTTCTACGGATACGGAAGGTGAAAAAGCGGTTAACATTAATGCGGGTGACGCAACAAATGCGGCAGGTCAAGTAGGTCACTCAATCGTATTTAATAATGACGGTACAACCCAAAGTGTGAATGCTGGCCAACCAGTGACTACAACACCTTTAGGGGCGAATGGTCTTAATATGAATGGTGCGGATACGCAACAAACATTAACCATGAAGTTTGATAATCCAACTCAGTTTTCAGCACCGTTTGAAATGCGTCGCTTCAGTGAAGATGGCGCAACAACAGGTTATTTATCGAAAGTAGACATTGATAAGAGCGGTAACATTGTTGGTTCTTACTCAAATGGTAAAGACGTCACGTTAGGTCGTGTTGCGATGGTTCGAGTAACCAACCAACAAGGTCTTGCTCAGAATGGCGGCACTCAGTGGTCGACTACTCAAGCGTCTGGTGCGGCAATTTGGGGTGAAGCAAACCAAGGTTCATTTGGTGATATTCAAAGTGGTACGTTAGAGCAATCAAACATTGATATGACTCAAGAGCTGGTTGATTTAATCTCAGCGCAACGTAACTTCCAAGCGAACTCTCGTGCATTAGATGTGCACAACCAGCTACAACAAAATATCTTACAAATTCGATAAGCCAATTGAATTAATAACGTTAAAATTGCCGTCTACTTTGACGGCAATTTTTTACCCGATACTATTGCCTCTTCCTCTCCATTCTTTTCCTCTTCGTATTTTTATGCCTACGTAAACCGAACACCAATACAGTTAACTTATTGATCTATAGCTTATAAAAAACTTGGCACACTCATTGCTATACTGAGTGTAGATAGATTTTTGGAGTTCATTATGGATCGCGCATTATTTTTAGCCATGAGTGGCGCTAAGCAAAACATGCAAGCTATGCAGCTTAGCTCAAACAACCTTGCCAACGTAAGTACGACTGGTTTTCGTGCTGATTTAGAGCAAGCGCGTGCAATGCAGGCGTATGGTGAAGGTTTACCTAGTCGCGTATTCAGCATGACTGAACGCCCGGGACAAAATTTTGCACAAGGTTCTGTCATCACGACGGGCCGCGATTTAGATTTAACCATTGAAGGTGATGGTTGGATTTCAGTAATGGACAACACTGGCCGCGAAGGGTTGACCCGCGCAGGTAATCTAAAAATTGATGAGACAGGCTTGCTAATGAATGGCAGTGGCCATTTGGTGATGGGCGAAAATAATGCGCCGATTACTTTGCCGCTTCCAATTTCAAAAATTCAAATTGCAAAAGACGGTACGATTTCAGTATTAGAGCAAGGTGCACCAGCAGAAGCCATGGCTGAAGTCGACCGCATTAAATTAGTAAAAACAGATAACCGTGATTTATTCAAAGATACGAATGGTTTGTTCCGTTCTAAAAATCCTAATAATGCATTTCAAGCCGACGCTAGCGTGACGGTGCTTAAAGGTGCATTGGAAGGCAGTAACGTAAATGCCGTAGGTGAGATGACCAATTTAATTGATTTGCAGCGTCAGTTTGAAATGCAAGTCAAGATGATGAGTACTGCTGAAGAAATGGATAAAGCTTCAAGCTCATTATTACGTATGGGTTAATTGAACAATTAACTTGATTAACTTTATACATTAAAAAATTTATAGGAATACAAAATGAATCCAGCATTATGGGTAAGTAAAACAGGCTTAGACGCACAACAAACCAACATCGCGACTATCTCAAACAACTTGGCGAATGCCTCAACGGTTGGTTTTAAAAAAAGCCGTGCTGTTTTTGAAGATCTGTTTTACCAAAACGTAAACCAAGCCGGCGCTCAATCAACACAAAACACAGAGCTTCCAACGGGATTAATGCTTGGTTCTGGTTCTAAAGTTGTGGCAACACAAAAAGTATTTACTAACGGTAATGCACAAACCACGTCGAACGGTATGGACATGATGATCGAAGGTAAAGGCTTTTTCCAAATTACAATGCCAGACGGCAACCTTGGTTATTCTCGTAACGGTCAATTTACGTTGAACTCTGAAGGCGCAATGGTTACAACCGGTTCTGGTTACCCTTTAGAACCAGAAATTGTGGTTCCTGAAGATGCAATTAACGTGACCGTTGGTACAGATGGCGAAGTGTCTGTTCGTTTACGTGGTCAACAAGATAACCAAGTGATTGGTCAAATTACGACGGTTGATTTCATTAATCCAGGTGGTTTAGAACCTGTAGGCCAAAACCTTTACTTACCAACGGGTGCAAGTGGTGATCCTCAGGAAGGCACGCCAGGTTTAGAAGGCTTAGGAGCGATTCGTCAATCTATGCTTGAAGCATCAAACGTAAACGTAACCGAAGAATTGGTAAACATGATTGAAGCGCAACGTGTTTATGAAATGAACTCTAAAGTAATCTCTGCTGTTGATAAGATGGCAAGCTTTGTTAACCAACAATTATAATTGGTGATTAGGATGAAACGTCTTCTTTGTTTACTGCTATTAACTACCTTGACTGGGTGTGGATCTTTCTTGATTCAGAATCCAAATTTACAAGAAAATGAAGTGACTTCAGCGACCACCAACGTGGATGCAGTTGAGGGTGACAAAGAAGAAGATACGGGCATTATCGATACGCTTCGTGGTCGTAGTGAGCCTATTTCAGGTGATCCAGCGTGGGCGCCGATTCATCCAAAAGAAAAACCAGAACATTATGCAGCCGCAACTGGCTCATTGTTTAATGTGGATCATGCACAAGACATGTACGATGACACTAAGCCGCGTGGTTTAGGCGACATTGTTACCGTTATGCTTGCTGAAAATACCAAAGCGGCAAAAAGTGCCGATGCAGAATTATCAAAGAAAAACGATTCAAGCATGGACCCTTTGCAAGTGGGTGGTCAAGAGTTGCAAGTGGGTGGGCAGTATAATTTCTCGTATGAGTTATCTAACGATAATAAATTTACAGGTAATACGTCTGCGAACCAAAGTAACAGCTTAAGTGGTTCCATTACGGTGGAAGTGATTGAAGTACTTTCTAATGGTAACTTATTGATCCGTGGGGAGAAGTGGTTAACCCTAAATACTGGGGATGAATACATTCGTCTTAGTGGCACGATTCGTCCGGATGACATTGCTTTTGATAACACAATAGCCTCAACCCGTATTTCAAACGCTCGAATTCAATATTCAGGCACGGGTGATCAACAAGATATGCAAGAACCTGGATTCTTGGCACGATTCTTTAATGTAGCACTATAATAATGACGAATCGTTGGAGTTTTGACGTGAAGAAAAACCTAGTTACCTTAATTCTTACTTGGTTATGCCTAAGTATCTCTACTGCACAAGCGGCACGTATTAAAGACGTGTCAGAAGTTGCAGGAGTTCGTAGTAACCAATTAATCGGCTATGGTTTGGTTTCTGGTTTACCGGGAACGGGCGAATCAACGCCATTTACCGATCAAAGTTTCAATGCCATGTTACAAAACTTTGGCATTCAATTGCCACCAGGCACAAAACCAAAAACGAAAAACGTAGCAGCAGTGATGGTCACTGCGACATTGCCAGCTTTTGCAAAGCAAGGTCAAGTGGTTGATATTACGGTTTCATCTGTTGGTTCAGCAAAAAGCTTACGTGGTGGTACATTATTACAAACCTTCTTAAAAGGCTTGGATGGAAAAACATACGCCATTGCACAAGGTAATTTAATTGTGAGTGGTTTTAGTGCAACCGGTGCTGATGGTTCTAAAATTGTGGGTAATAACCCAACAGTCGGCCGTATTTCTGGTGGTGCAATGGTTGAGCGTGAAGTTCCGTCGCCATTCGGTCGTGGTGATTTCATTACCTTCAACTTACTAGATTCAGATTTTACAACCGCTCAACGTATGGCTGATGCGGTCAATAATTTCCTTGGCCCTAATATGGCTTCAGCGGTTGATGCGACTTCTGTTCGAGTTCGAGCTCCCCGAGATATTAGCCAACGAGTTGCGTTTTTATCTGCGGTAGAAAATGTTAACTTTGACCCAGCAGATGGCTCAGCAAAAATTATTGTGAATTCTCGTACTGGTACGATTGTGGTTGGTAAACACGTTAGATTAAGAGCGGCCGCAGTGACTCACGGTGGAATGACAGTAGCAATCAAAGAAAACCAACAAGTGAGTCAACCGGGACCATTCGGTAATGGTAAAACGGTTGTAACACAAGACTCTGACATCGAAGTAACCGAGAAGCAGGGTAAGATGTTTAAATTTGAACCGGGCTTAACGTTAGACGATTTGGTTCGAGCGGTGAATGAGGTTGGTGCAGCACCATCCGATTTAATGGCAATTCTTCAAGCGTTGAAACAAGCAGGCGCAATTGAAGGCCAACTGATCATTATTTAAGTTTGATTTCAATGATTCTAAAAACGCACTTTTTTGAGGTGCGTTTTTTTATGTTTGTTATTTACAAAATTAGCAGCACGACGACTTGGCATTAAACTTGCTCTAGTTAATAGAGTGTTAGTTGGCCTGATTTTAAATAATAAGTGTGACGATGAATAATTCAGTAAATATGACAGACGTTGGCTTTATCCACGATGTGGGTGGCCTAGATAAATTACGTAAAAGTGCGGTAAATGGCGATCAAGAAAGCCAAGACAAAGCCTTGCGTGCGGCGGCTGTGCAGTTTGAATCGATCTTTACACAAATGCTTTTTAAATCAATGCGTAATGCTAACAGTTCATTTAAATCAGACATGATGAGCAGTGATAATCAAAAGTTCTTTGAACAAATGCGTGACGACCAAATGTCGACCGAATTATCAAAGCAAGGCTCGCTAGGATTAGCGGATATGATTGTTGCACAACTTGGTGCCTCACTAAATCAAGAACCGCCAGTGCACAATGGCAAGAATTTAGAGCAAAATGCACGAGTGGCAATGCGAAGAGCGGCAACGGATGAAACATTGCGTTTGCCTGCAGAGCATCAACCCCTGTCTGCGGCAAAACAAGCGTCACAAACTGAATCACCATCGGCCGTTAAATTAGAACAAATGCTAGCGGCAAGACAAATTCAACAGCCTGAGAAGTTTGATTCACCTCAGCAATTTGTTGATACGATGAAGCCATACGCTGAAAAAGCGGCAAAGGCCTTAGGTATTGATTCAAATGTATTAATCGCTCAGGCCGCATTAGAAACTGGCTGGGGTAAGAAAGTTATTAAGAATTCAGTGGATTCAAGCCATAACTTATTCAACATTAAAGCAGACAGAAGCTGGCAAGGCGATAAGATCGCTAAAAATACGTTGGAATATCACGATAACATTGCCGTTTCAGAGAATGCCGCTTTCCGTTCATACGACAATTATGAAGAAAGCTTCAGTGACTTTGTGCGTTTCTTAAATCAAAACCCACGTTATGAACGCGCATTGCAACAAACACAAAGTTCAGAAAGCTTTATTAAAGGCATTCACAGTGCGGGTTATGCAACGGATCCTAATTACTCAAGCAAAGTAATGAGCGTAATGAAGACGGTTGAAGACTTACTAAAATAATCGCTCACAATGTAACCTCTTGAATCCTGTCTCTTAAATCTAAGTGGCAGGATTTTTTATTGCCGCTTATAAAAGGAAAGAGGCAAAGAAAGGTGAGCAAGAGGATAAAAAGAGGCAATCGTTTCCCATAGTTTCAGTAGTGTCTCTTTATCTTGTTGATAATTAACAAAATAAAAGTTGGCACATTGATTGCTATATTAGATTTGTTAGGAAATTTTACTGCATCTTTTATAGAGTTTTTTGGAGGCTACATGGGACTTGATCTGCTTAATCTAGGTACACAAGGTGTGCTTACGGCGCAGCGTCAACTGAATACGACCAGTCACAATATTAACAACGTTAATACTGAAGGCTTTAGTCGTCAATCGGTAGTTCAAGAAACAAATATGCCTCATTGGGTGTCAGGTGCAAACCTCGGCGCAGGCGTGCATGTTGCCGCTGTGCGACGTTCGTTTGATCAGTTCGCAACCAATGAACTGAACCTATCGACAACCAATCTAAATTACTCGATGGATACAGAAGCAAATCTTGATGTTCTTACGAATATGATGTCGTCTATTGGCGCTAAACGTATTCCTGAAAACATTAATGATTGGTTTGATGCCGTAAAAACGCTTTCTGATAGCCCTAACGAAATCGGCGCACGTAAAGTCGTCCTTGAAAAATCACGTCTTATTTCACAAAGCTTGAACGACTTTTATGAAAATGTACGTCAGCAAAATGCCGACGTAAATAAAAAGATGGATCTTACTGTAGAGCGTATGAATGGTATTGCTCTAGAGTTAAAAGACATTAACAAGATGATGGTTAAGACCCCAGGTCCGCACAATGACCTAATGGACCGTCATGAAAAGTTAATTAAAGAGCTGTCTCAATACACAAAAGTAACGATCACAAAACGTGACAATGAGAATTCATTCAATGTCTTAATTGGTGGTGGGCACATGTTAGTGTCTGGTACTGAATCAAGTCAATTGAAGATGATTCAAGGAACGCCTGACCCATTACAGCGTCGACTAGCGATGGTTGAGGGCAATGGTGTTAAAGCCATTCAGCATGACAGCATTGGCGGTAAATTATCGTCATTGTTTGAGCTGCGCGATAAAACGATCCCTACGATTATGGATGAACTAGGCCGAGTAGCTGTAGGCTTCAGCAGTGAAGTTAACCGTTTACAAAGCCAAGCCATTGATTTACGTGGGCAGGTCGGTGCAAATATTTTCTCTGACGTAAACTCAGAACAAGCCGTTCGTAGTCGTGCCATTATTTCTGGTGATTCTTCAGCAGAAATCGGTGTATTTATTGACGACATCAGCTTATTGAAAGCCGGTGATTACGCCCTTAAATACGATGGCAGCCAATATACGGTGACCCGACCTACAGGCGAAGTACAACGCTTAGACCCAACCGGTAACCCATCGACCTTTTTCTTAGATGGCATGCGAGTAGAAATTCGCGAACCACTAAGTGCCGGTGAGCGTATATTACTTCGTCCAACCCGTCTTGCGGCTGGCGACATGAAGCTTGAAATGAACGAAGCTGAGAAAATTGCGGCACAAAGTTATGCGAGCTCCGCAACGTTTGCGACAGGTAATGCGAAATTTAAAGTATTACAGTCAGGCGACTTAAAAGAGTTCCAAGTTGTGATTTCTCCAGCAGCGAATCAATTTGCTGTGTTAGACATGAAAGGCAAAATGTTACTTGAGCCACAAACCTATCCGCCAAAAGGTCCAGTGACTGTCGGTGGAACTACGTTTGAATTGTCTGGTGGTGCTGCCGCAAATGATAAGTTTGCAGCAAACCTCGTTCCATCAGAAGGGGATAACGGTAACTTGTTGCTAATGCAAGGTCTGCAAACTCGTAAGGTCATGGACGAAGGCCGTTCAACGGTGATCGACTTGTACCAAAACGTAAATACAGAAGTTGGCCTTAAAAAAGCAACCGCCACTCGTTTAACTGAAGTTGCACGTGTAGAGACCGAAGCGGCACAAAGTCGCGTTGCGTCTGTTTCTGGTGTTAACTTGGATGAAGAAGCGGCAAACATGATGAAGTTTCAACAAGCTTACATGGCGTCTTCTCGCATAATGAAAGCGGCAGATGAAACGTTTAATACAATTCTGCAATTATCGTAACTAAGAGGCATCAGATATGTTAAATCGTATTTCAAGCTTTCATAATTACCAATCAGTGCAGAATGATATTTCTCGCCAAGAAGTGAAATTGCATCATAACAGTGCACAATTGGCTTCAGGTAAAAAGCTATTAACGGCAGGGGATGATCCTGTTGCTGCGTTATACGCACAAAATTTAACGCAGAAAAAAGAAGAATTACGTCAATACAGCGATACCATTGTATTAGCTCGTAACCGTTTAGAGCGTCATGAAGTTGCGATTGCGAATGCTGAGCAATTTGCCGATGATGCTAAACGTAGTGTTATGGAAATGATTAACGGTTCTCTTGCACCAGAAGACCGCTATGCTCACGCCCAAGACATTAAAGGGATTGCTGATAACTTTTTAAATCTAACCAATATGTTAGATGAATCAGGCAATTACTTATTCTCAGGAACTAAATCAAAAACTCAGCCTTTTTTTAGAGCAAATGATGGAACAGTGACCTACGCGGGTGATGACTACCAACGTAACTTAAAAGTGTCAGGTTCAATTGAAGTTGCTGTAAATGATGCAGGTAATAAACTGTTTACTGAGATTAAAAATCCATTTGGTGATTACGACCCACAATATGCACTTCAAGAAGGGTCCGAGTTATTGCTGTCAAAAGCAAAAAATATGGATTACACCGACACGTCAACGTACCAAGTCGCTTTTAGTGCTGCAGACAATGGGCAATACAATTACCAGTTATCTCAAGATGGCAGTGTCGTAAAAAGTGCCCAATTTAATCCAGCAGAAGGGATTAAATACGAAGGCGTTGATATTCAGGTTCGTGGGCAATTAAAAGCGGGCGATACTATTACATTAGAACCAAAGAAAACCATCAGCATTTTTGATGCGTTTAAAAAAGCACAAGAACTATCAATGAAAGATGTTTCAGATGCGTCTAGCACGGCTGAATTACACCAAGTGACTGAAGAGTTTCATGCGGCGTTTATTCATTTAAGCCAAGCAAGAGCAGAAGTAGGTACTAGACAGAACACGCTTGACCAACAAGAATCACAACATCAAGATTTTGATTTAACAATTTCAAAATCATTAAGCTCAATAGAAGATCTTGATTACGCTCAAGCAGTGATTGAATTTAATGAAAACACCCGTGCACTTCAAGCTTCACAGCAAGCGTTTGGTAAAGTAAAAGACATTACTTTATTTAATTACGTGTAACGGACATTCATTTGAAATAAAAAAGCCCAGTAGAAATGCTGGGCTTTTTTATTGATTGCTAACTGATTGAATTATCAGTTTTTTGCATGGGAATATCGTTGCCGCTTCATTGATTTTGTTGCCGCGTAAATGAGAAATTCCGTGATTAAATACACGTAATTTTTCACTAAAATAAAGAGTAATAACCTTACTATCTAATGATGACCATGAAAATTGTATTGATTAAGTCATTGAAAACAAATTAATTGTCAGTTTATTTTAGTATTACTTTCTTTTTTTAAGAAAACTGGCACATCTTATGCTATCTAATAACTATGACTGAGTAGTTCACAGTTTGCCAATGGTAAATGGTGGCATAGCAGTTGCAAAGTAGAGTTCGAAGCTTTGCTTTTGTATGTTAGTCCTTATTTTGTATTTCTACTGATTTAGTATGAGTACGAATATGAATTTGTGACATTGATAATCATTGGCCAATTGTGGCTAATATTAACTATGAATTTTAAATATTTCTGAATAGAGCAGAAATTGATTTCGTGAAAACGAAGCCGAAGGAGAGCAACCATGGCTGTAAATGTAAATACTAACGTAGCTGCGATGACTGCACAGCGTTACTTGAATAACGCAACAAATGATCTAAATAATTCAATGGAGCGCTTGTCTTCAGGTACTAAAATCAACAGCGCAAAAGATGACGCTGCTGGTCTACAAATTTCTAACCGTTTAACAGCTCAGACTCGTGGTCTTGATGTTGCTATGCGTAATGCGAACGATGGTATTTCTATCGCTCAAACGGCTGAAGGTGCGATGAATGAATCGACAAACATCCTTCAACGTATGCGTGACTTGTCATTGCAAGCGGCAAATGGTTCTAATTCAAACCAAGATCGTTCTTCAATTCAAGAAGAAGTACACGCGCTATCTGATGAATTAAACCGTATCGCTGAAACAACGTCATTTGGTGGTCGTCGACTACTTAATGGTCAATTTGGTGAATCTGCATTCCAAATTGGTGCAAACTCAGGCGAAGCTATTCTTATTAAACTGCCATCTGTACGTTCTGATGACGACAGCATGGGCGGTCAGCGTTTTGTTTCTGAAAACGGAAAAACAGCTGAGTGGAACGTTGAAACGGGTAAAAACGACTTAAAACTTGAGTTTACTACGAAGAAAGGCGAAGCGGTTTCTATCAATATCAATGCTAAAGCAGGCGATGACATTGAAGAACTAGCAACGTACATCAATGGTCAATCAGACAAGATCTCTGCGTCTGTTGGTGATGAAGGTAAACTGCAACTGTTTGTTGCTGAACCATCAATTGAAGGTGAATTAGCGGTTTCTGGTAATCTTGCTTCAGAGCTAGGTTTAGCTGGCGGCGTTGGTACTAAAGCAACGGTTGATAAACTGGACGTAACGTCTGTTGGTGATGCACAAGTATCTATCGGTGTTATCGATTCAGCGCTTGCTTACATTGACCGTGAACGTGCTGATTTAGGCGCGAAACAAAACCGTCTAGGTCACAGCATCAACAACTTGTCTAACATTCAAGAGAATGTGTCTGCTTCTAATAGCCGAATCAAAGATACTGATTTTGCTAAAGAAACAACAAACATGACAAAAGCACAAATCCTTCAGCAGTCTAGTACCTCTATTCTTGCTCAAGCGAAACAGTTACCAAACGCTGCACTAAAATTACTGCAGTAATAGTAACGAACAACAGTCATTAAGATTGAACAAGAGGTGCTCTCATCTCTCATCAACCTCTTGTTCAACTGATTGTTGGCAAGCTTTAGGTAACTGGTTTTTTGTGGTTCTTCTCACAGATCTCCTCATAAAAAACCAACCTAGCTTTATGCCCCGTAAGGGGCTTCCCCCTCAAATTTCATCCTATTTTATTTAGAAAATCACACAACGGTCGATGACTTACTGTCTATTTATTTAAGTAAGGTCATGTTGTGAACTCATTCTTACGCTTTTTATTATTAAGCTCTCTGCCTTTTTCTGCATTAAGTGCTCAACCGCATCATTCTTCTATATCTGTTTCCAACTATGATTCGTTTATTTTAGCGAAGTCATGCATTGATTCTAGCGTCGTCTCCTATTTTGAAGAGAAAGGGATTACTCCTGAAAACAGCCATGTTAAAGGGTATGGTTCGTGCTTTAATACGCCTAAACACAAAGTGAAACACTCATCAAAAAAGGGATTAAAACACTATTTAGGTAACGGGTGTTCAGATCCTGCACTTATTAAACTATTGAAAAGTGAAGGTATTGATCCTCGCTATTATCAAATAGAAAGTAGTGAACGCTGTCAGCATCAAAATATCAGTTAAGCTTTGAGTATTTAGGCCGATATACTTATTAAGATAAAAATTCATTAAGAGATTGTTATGTCTGTAACGGTAAACACCAATGTGTCTGCAATGACGGCACAGCGATATTTAAATCAAGCAACCGACCATTTAAATCAGTCAATGGAACGCCTCTCATCCGGCAAGCGTATTAATAGCGCGAAAGATGATGCCGCCGGTTTGCAGATATCGAATCGATTGCAAGCGCAGATGAGTGGGTTAGATGTTGCCGTTCGTAATGCGAATGATGGTATTTCCATTGCTCAAACGGCGGAAGGTGCAATGAATGAAAGCACCAATATCCTTCAACGCATGCGCGATTTAGCTTTGCAATCGTCGAATGGGTCTAATGCCCTTCAAGATAGACAAGCGATTCAAGAAGAATCCGACGCATTAAACGATGAGCTTAATCGTATTGCTGAAACAACGTCTTTTGGTGGACGCCGTTTATTGAATGGTCAATTTGGTACATCGACATTTCAAATTGGTGCTAACGCAGGTGAAGCGGTTCAGCTCACGCTAGGCAGCATGCGATCAGATACATTAGCGATGGGCGGTTTTAATTACACCTCTCAAAACCAATTAAACAGAGGGTGGACAGTGCCAGAAGGCCGTCAAACGTTAACCCTGTCTTTTAATGATAAAGAAGGCAAAGCACAAGAGATCACGATTGAAGCGAAAGCGGGTGATGATATTGAAGAGCTAGCCACTTACATTAATGGGCAAAATGATACGGTTCAAGCGTCTGTTGATGATAACGGGCAACTGCAGTTATTTACAGCGGGGGACTTGGTATCCAGTGCTGTGACGTTTGGTGGAACCTTATCCGCCGAGTTAGCGGTTGGTGGTGCTGTTTTTGATACGGTGAACGATTTAGATTTGACCAGTGTTGGTGGTTCACAAAAAGCGATTGCGACGTTAGATGCCGCATTAGGTTTTGTTGATCAAGAGCGAGCGACATTAGGGGCATTTCAGAATCGATTTGGTCATGCGATTAATAATTTAAATAATATTCATGAGAACATCGCGTCATCAAATAGCCGAATTGAAGACACGGACTTTGCAAAAGAAACCGTAGAAATGATGAAAGCACAGATCTTACAACAGGTAAGTTCGACAATATTAGCGCAAGCAAAGCAATCCCCTGACATTGCATTAAAATTATTAGGCTAATGAGGGAGTGAATGTCTTTTCTCTTTTTATTAAACCAGCATTGAGCTGGTTTTTTTTCGCCTAGAGAAAAGGTAAGTGACGTTTAAAGACAGAGAATGCGCCCTTTGTTGATAAAGTACTCAAAAGATTCTTTTTATATCAATGAGATACTGTTCACTTGGCGGGTTGGCTTAAAACTTGAGCTATTTTTCTGTCAGATTTTAAAAACTTTGAAGCACGATCATGGTTCATAAAGTAATCGGTTATTTTATAAAGAAAACAATAAAGGTTTATTTTTAACCGTCGCTAAATTAAGTATCAGGCGCTACTGGTTAGGATTGGTAGCACCGAATAATGAAGCTCAGTTTTCCGAACTCCGGAAAACAATCGGAAAACTAAACGGAGATACCACTATGTCGATTACAGTAAATACGAACGTATCAGCGATGACGGCTCAGCGTTACTTGAACAATGCAACAGATGGCGTAAATAAATCAATGGAACGCTTATCTTCTGGCTATAAAATTAACAGCGCGAAAGACGATGCGGCTGGTTTGCAAATTTCAAACCGCTTAACGTCACAATCTCGTGGCTTAGATGTTGCTGTTCGTAATGCTAACGATGGTATTTCTATTGCACAAACCGCAGAAGGGGCGATGAATGAGTCAACCAACATTCTGCAACGTATGCGTGATTTATCGCTTCAATCTTCAAATGGATCAAATACCACGTCTGATCGTGAAGCGATTCAGCAAGAAGTGGGTGCATTGAATGATGAACTAAACCGAATTGCAGAAACAACATCATTTGGTGGCTCACGTCTTCTTAATGGTCAGTTTGGTACTAAGTCTTTCCAAATCGGTGCTGATTCTGGTGAAGCCGTTATGCTGAATTTAAGTAACATGCGTTCAGATTCTGCATCAATGGGTGGCACAAGCTATAAGGCAGAAACAGAGCTTGGTGCTGGTTGGGCAGTTAATGCTGAAAATTCAGAATTAAAAGTCTCGTTTTTAAATAAAGCAGGCGAAGAGAAAGAGTTAACTATTAATGCGAAAGCTGGCGATGACATTGAGCAAGTTGCGACTTACATTAATGGTCAAACGGATTCTATTAATGCCTCTGTTTCAGAAAAGGGTGAGCTTCAGATTGTGACCTCTAATGATAAAGTTAAAGGTGAAGTAAGCTTCGGTGGTTCTCTTGCTGGCGAACTAAAAATGGGCGCAGCTCAAGCAGAAACCGTAAAAAGTATTGATGTAACGACAGTGGGTGGCTCTCAGAAGTCAGTGGCGATACTGGATGCGGCAATGCAGTTTGTTGATTCTAATCGTGCCGATTTAGGGGCATTCCAAAACCGCTTTAGTCACGCGATTTCTAACTTAGATAGTATTAATGAAAACGTATCTGCGTCTAATAGCCGTATTAAAGATGTCGATTTTGCAAAAGAAACGACAGAGATGACAAAAGCTCAAATTCTTCAACAAGCAAGTTCGTCTATTTTAGCTCAAGCTAAGCAAGCGCCAAACGCAGCTCTTGGTCTATTAAGATAGTCGACAGTGAAAAGCTTCTAAGGTAATAGTGCTCTCACACTATGCCAAAGCCGGGGATTACCTCGGCTTTTTTTATGCTTTTTATTTCATTATTTTGTTTTTTATATTAACGCTATAAATAAAGTATCGTACTGTAAATTGGATTGGCTTTTCTTTTTGTTTATAAAGTCATCAATAATCATCTATTTGCAGAGATCTTCCTCACATTTTACCTTTCATCCCAATTAATTTCGTTTTTTTTGCATTTTTTACTAAAGACTTTCTGAGATCGTGCGATAACGTAATTACCAAAGCATAACGCCTGAAAAATTGAAAATTCTTGAAAAAGAAAAACTTAAAAAATGAAAAGTTTTTCTAAAGTAATTTGAAATCAGGTCGTTAAGTTAAGTACTAACGATGATTAATACGGTTTCCAATCCAGGAGCGGAGTGGTTCGAAACCAAAGCGGAGATATAAGATTATGGCTATAAATGTAAACACAAACGTATCAGCAATGACGGCACAGCGTTACTTAAACAACGCAACTAACGACCTAAACAGCTCAATGGAGCGTTTGTCTTCAGGTCTTAAAATTAACAGTGCAAAAGATGATGCGGCTGGCCTACAAATTTCAAATCGTCTAACTTCTCAAACTCGCGGCTTAGATGTTGCAGTTCGAAATGCAAACGATGGTATCTCAATGGCGCAAACTGCTGAAGGCGCGATGAACGAAACAACGAACATCCTTCAACGTATGCGTGATTTATCACTTCAATCTTCAAACGGTTCAAATACATCAGCTGACCGTGGCGCAATTCAAGAAGAAGTGGTTGCTTTGAATGACGAGTTAAACCGTATTGCAGAAACAACGTCATTTGGTGGTTCTCGCCTACTGAATGGTCAATTTGGTACTAAGTCTTTCCAAATCGGTTCAGATTCAGGTGAAGCAGTAATGCTAACACTGAATAACATGCGCTCTGATACGACAGAGATGGGTGGTTCAACTTACTCAGCGACTGAAGGCAAAGATTCAAGCTGGAAAGTAGGCGCTGAGAACTCAGAATTAACAATGAATTTTGTTGATAAAGACGGCAAAGAGCAAAACATCTCAATCAATGCGAAAACTGGCGACGACATTGAAGAAGTAGCGACTTACATCAATGGTCAAAGTAATGCGATAAACGCATCTGTTACCGGTGAAGGCAAACTGCAAGTATTTGCATCTGCTGACGCGAGTGATATTAAATTTGGTGGTTCACTAAGCAGTGAATTAGGTATGGGTAACAAGGTTGCCGATACAGTAAAAAGCATCGATGTCACAACCGTAGGTGGCTCACAAAAAGCCGTTGCGATTCTTGATTCAGCAATGCAATACGTTGATTCAAACCGTGCAGACCTTGGTGCTTTCCAAAACCGCTTTGGCCACGCTATCAGCAACTTAGAAAATATTAATGAGAACGTTAATGCGTCTAACAGCCAAATCAAAGATGTTGATTTTGCTAAAGAAACGACAGCAATGACGAAAGCTCAAATCCTGCAACAAGCGAGCTCTTCAATTCTAGCTCAAGCTAAGCAGGCACCAAATGCAGCATTAGGCCTGTTGGGCTAATCAGCATAGTAAATACTTGTGAGAATGGGCGTTTATGCGACACGCTGGATACCTTCCCAACAGGTCATGAGTAAGTCTGACTTACTTTTAAACATTAAACTTAGGCTATCTCGTTATGTATTTTGTAGAGGTGAGAGTCTACAAAGTGCATTGAGATACGCTTTATTAAATATATGTGAGAATCAATGGCTGGTTTGGAGGATGAGACTAAACCACCATTGAACAATTTTCCTTAGGAGATCTATTTATGTCTATTACAGTAAATACTAACGTATCAGCAATGACAGCACAGCGTTACTTAAACAGCGCAACATCTGACGTTAACCAATCAATGGAACGTCTGTCTTCTGGTAGCAAAATCAACAGTGCTAAAGATGATGCTGCTGGCCTACAAATCTCTAACCGTCTAAACACGCAAACTCGTGGTCTAGACGTAGCGGTTCGTAACGCAAACGACGGCATCTCTATGATGCAAACTGCTGAAGGCGCAATGAAAGAGACTTCAAACATTCTTTCTCGTGTACGTGACCTTGCACTGCAATCTTCAAATGGTTCAAACACTGACGCTGACCGTGGCGCGATCCAACAAGAAGTAACGGCTCTTTCTGATGAAATGAACCGTATTGCTGAAACAACTTCTTTTGGTGGTACTCGTCTACTTAACGGTAACTTCGGTACTAAATCTTTCCAAGTTGGTGCTGATTCTGGTGAAGCAGTAATGCTTACTTTGAACAACCTACGTGCAGACGAAGCTAACATGGGTGGCCAATCTTTCACTGCGAAAGAAGGTGTTGCTGCTGGTTGGACCGCTGGTAAAGACGCAAACATGACTATTTCTTTCACAGATAAATCTGGCGAAGATCAATCTGTTTCTATCAACGCTAAAGCTGGCGACGATATCGAAGAAGTAGCAACTTACATCAACGGCCAAACTGACAAAGTTAGCGCTTCTGTTGGTGAAGATGGCAAGCTACAAGTATTCGCAGCTAAAGGCACAATCGAAGGCGAAATCGCATTCTCTGGTGCTCTAGCGAACGAAACTGGTATGTCTGACGCTGTTCAAGCTCAAAAAACAGTGGGTAACATCGATGTTACTACTGTAGCTGGTTCTCAAGACGCAGTAGCGGTTGTTGATGCAGCAATGAAATTTGTTGATAGCCACCGTTCTGAGCTAGGTGCTGCTCAAAACCGTATGGGTCACACAATCAACAACTTAGACAACATTAACGAAAACGTTTCTTCTGCTAAGAGCCAAATCAAAGACGTTGATTTCGCGAAAGAAACAACTGAAATGACTAAAGCACAAATCCTACAGCAAGCAAGCTCTTCTATCTTAGCTCAAGCTAAGCAAGCGCCAAACGCTGCTCTAGGTCTATTACGTTAATCGTATCGATTAAGTAATAACACATGAATAGGTAGGTGGGCGGCTTCATCGTCAACCCACTTACTGAAATATGACAGCAGGAGACGCTACTCTTGCTGTCTTTTTTCGTATTAGGCGGAAAATATTATGAACTTATCATCTGTCTCTTCATCAATCTTCTCCTCTCTTTCTTCAAATGACGGCACGCAAATTGCTAGTTCTAGTCTACAACCAACACCTTCTGTGAAAACAGACACGCAGGCCGCGCCAGTAGAGCATTCAGAATCATTGACTCCTAGCCAAGCCATTGTCGTCGAAGCACAGGAAAAGCTTGAAACAAAAAAGAAAGAAGAACTTCATAACGCGGTAAAAGCGTTAAATGAACACGTAAAAAGCTTAGATCGAGGACTGTCGTTTCGTCTTGATGAAGAATCAGGGCGGCAGGTTATTACCGTTATTGAGGTTAGCTCCGGTGATATCATTCGCCAGATCCCAGACGAAAAGATGTTGGAAGTTGCTAGAGATCTTGCTGCTAGTGCATCAGGGTTAATCGCCATGAAGATATAAACCATTAATTGAGGAAAACGATTCATGAGTATGAGCCCGATGGGGATGGGTGGTGGCCTAGATATTAATTCTATGGTGAGCAAAATAGTTGAAAGCGAGCGCTTACCAAAGCAGCAGCGCATCGACCGTGAGCGTTCAGACATAGACATGAATATCAGTGGTTATGGTCGTCTGCAAGAATCGTTAGATACTATGAAAACTCTGATGGCGACTTTTCGTCAAGAGGATACGTTTGCCTCGAGAAGTGTGAATACCAGTAATGAAGATGCCGTTCATGCGACTGCATCACCAGATGCGCTTGCCGGTAAATACTCGATTGATGTATTGCAATTGGCACAAGCACAAAAGTTAGCATCGTCTCCAGTAAAAGAGGACGCAAGATTTGGCCCTGGTGAATTAACTATTCATCTTGGTGAAAAAGAGTTCTCACTGACGGTCGTTGGTGATCAGAATAAAATCACCGACATTGTACGACAAATTAACAGCGCACCTGGTAATCCGGGAGTGCAGTCTTCTATCGTTAAAGACGATGGCGGATCTCGTCTGATTCTTGCCTCTGACAAACCAGGGGAAAGCAATGAAATCAAAATCGATGTAAAAGCTAAATATAATAATACACTGCATCGTTTTGGATTTAATCCTGATTTTGATCCTTCAGTGTCGACTGAATATGATATTCCGACGTTATTAGCGCAACAATCTCCTCAAGCGCCAGTTCAAATAACAAAAGAAGAAGTGAAAGATCTGTCAGATGAAGAGAAATTCGCTTATTTCAAACCACTTATTGATAACGCAAAACGTGAGACGGCTGAACTTGATCAAGCGGCCAAAGAAATCGTTCAGCAGCAAGAAGCGACAGCGGCATTGTCTACGTTAGAAGATCCAACGGATCCTACCTCTGGCATGTCTGGTTGGAGCGAAAGAACAGCGGGTACATTACAAGCCGCATTACCAAGTGCTGATGAAAAAATTGAATTAGCAAAAGCGGCAAAGCAAGGCGATCAATCAGCCGCAGAAGCCCTTGCCGAAATTGGACAAACACCTGACACCGTATTTAATGCCGCGGGCATTACTTATGAACCATCTCAACCTGCGCCAAAGAAAGACGTCGTTGAGATAGCAAAAGAAAAAATTGAACAAGTTCCTACTGCACTTAAAGAAATAGCGAAGAAAAAGCTAGAGCCCATTGAAGATTTAGTGGATCAAATGAAGCCAAGAAAACCCCTTTATTCAGGGCTTCAAGAAGTGCAATCGGCAACCAGTGCTAAAGTGGTGTTAGATGGTGTAGCTCGAATTAGTAGTGACACCAATGTTATTCAAGATGCAATTCAAGGCATTGATTTAACATTAAAGAATACAACCACAAAAGACGGTAAACGTGTTGAATTAGACGTTGAGTTTGACCGAGCGAGTGTGAAAGCCGCTATCGAGCAGTTTGTAACAACCTATAACCAGTTTTATCAAACCACGCAATCACTGAGTGGGTTTGATCCTGCGACAGGGGAAAGTGGTCCATTGGCTGGGGACAGTGTCGTTCGTTCTGCTGAATCTCGTTTAAAGTCAGTCTTTGTTGCTCCAGTGGAATCGGCACCTAAAGGGATAAAAACCTTGATCGAGCTTGGTATCTCAACCACTCGTCAAGGCTCTTTAGAAATCAATGATGCAATGCTTGATCGTCAATTGAATGAGAACTTCAGTCAAATGCACACATTTTTTGACGGTTCTAAAGGTTTTGCTAAAAAAGTTGAAGACGTTATTCAGAGTATGACTGGGGTCGCGGGGCCAATTCGTACACGTATGAATACGTTACGTGACCAGAATTACCGTTTAAATGATCAACAAGTTGATTTGGATCGTCGAATGGACAGTGTTCAAGAGCGAACTCGCAATAAATTTGCCAACATGCAAGATGTGACAGGGAAAATGAAAGCCCAATTGTCTGGCATGATGAATGCGTTAGGTTAACAAGCAGAGTAGAAGTCAAAAAAGGTGTTACCGATGGATTTATTAGCAAAATTGAACGAATTAGATCAGCAATTACAACAAGAATATCAAGCCCACGATATTAATTTTGAATTGCTGGCTACTTTTTTATCAGATCGGGAACAACTTTTGCATGACTGTATGCAAGTGTCAGAAATAGTGAATTCTACTGAATGGCAAACCGCAATTGCACGAACTGAATTGATCATTAAACAAATGACCACTCTAAGTCAGCAATTTGCATTAGATTATCAAAAGTTGAACCATGCGAAAAAATCGGTTCAGCTCTATAGAAAATTTCAATAATACTGAGGAAATACGATGAGAGGCTCACTACAGGCATATAAAAAGGTATCAATTGATAGCCAATTAAGTGCTGCATCACCTCATAAGGTCATTCAAATGTTGATGGCTGGTGCAATTGAGCGCCTGATCCAAGGGAAAGCAGCAATGCAACAGGGCAATACTGCTGTAAAAGGCGAGCGTCTTGGTAAAGCATTAGATATCGTAATTAGTTTACGTTCTTGTTTATCAATGGATGACGGTGGTGACATTGCGAGCAACCTAGATTCTCTGTATGATTTTATGATCCGTCAAATTTCACAAGCAAATCAAAATAATGAAGCTCAACCGATTGATGATGTGGTTGAGATGCTGCGTGAAATCAAATCTGCATGGGATCAAATCCCCGCTGAATTTCATAATTTGACAGCCGATCAAGTCGGAATATAACAATTACGTATAAATCAAATTTAGTTTTAAATTATTATACTAACCTCTCATTTACCGTACGGGTGATGATATGGCGTCGATAGATTGACGCTCATGGTTGCCTTATTTTTCTTATGCTATAAAATGGTGAAACAATTTTGTTGCTGTTCAATGAATTGGCCAATTAAATCAAAGAATTAAGGCATATCACACTCCTATGCAAGGTTTAGCAAAGACACTAATTATTGAAGATGACGATCAGAACCGACATAATCTTGAGGTAATTCTTGAGTTTATTGGCGAGCATTGTCATGCTATCTCAACATCAGAACTGTCTACTTTTGACTGGAGTGATCCTTGGAGCGCATGCTTTTTAGGTAAAGTTACTGATGAATCCTTAAAAAAATCAATCAAACACTCACTGGTTTCTCATAACCATATTCCCGTTATCATGATTGCGGGGGCTACGCATGATATTGAGGATTTAACTAACTATGTGGGTGAATTGAATCAACCGATTAACTATCCTCAACTGACAGATGCCTTGCGTCATTGTCAAGAATTCATGGGTCGTCGTGGCTTAGGTATTCCTCATCTTGGTAGAAAAAATACGTTATTTCGCAGTATGGTTGGACAAAGTTCAGCGATTAGCGCCGTTCGTCATTTGATTGAGCAAGTGTCCGGTACCGAAGCAAGTGTACTTGTATTGGGTGAATCTGGTACGGGTAAAGAAGTGGTTGCTCGTAATCTGCATTATCATTCTCCTCGTCGTAAAGGACCATTTGTACCGGTTAACTGTGGTGCGATTCCCCCTGATCTTCTTGAAAGTGAACTCTTTGGTCATGAAAAAGGCGCATTTACTGGGGCAATCACTGCTCGTAAAGGTCGTTTTGAATTGGCTCAAGGTGGTACGCTTTTCTTAGATGAAATCGGTGATATGCCAATGTCGATGCAAGTGAAGTTACTTCGAGTACTTCAAGAGCGTTGTTTTGAGCGTGTTGGTGGTAATCAAAGCATTAAAGCGGATGTACGTATTGTTGCGGCAACGCATCGTAATCTTGATGAAATGATTGAAAATAACAGTTTTCGTGAAGACCTTTATTACCGCTTAAATGTCTTCCCAATTGAAATGCCTGCTTTGCGTGAACGTAAACAGGATATTCCGTTATTACTGCAAGAATTACTAACAAGAATGGAAGCAGAAGGCAGTACTCGTGTGCGCTTAACGCCTCGTGCTGTTAATTCATTAATGGAACACCATTGGCCGGGTAACGTCCGTGAACTGGCTAATTTAATTGAACGCTTAATGATCTTATTTCCTGGTGAGTCGGTTGACGTTAACCATTTACCCACTAAGTATCGTTACAGTGATATTCCTGAATTTCAACCAGAAAACCACAATCAGCAAAGTATTGAAGAGCAAGAACAAGCTGCGTTAGCGGATATGTTTGCAAACTTCAATGATGGTGGTGTACCTCAAGTAAATAATCAAAGTTTTGGGCCTTCTTCAAGTGATTTACCTGAAGATGGATTAAATCTAAAAGAGATGCTTGCGGATGTCGAAGTTAATATGATCTGCCAAGCGTTAGAAGCTCAGAACGGCATTGTTGCTCGTGCTGCTGATATGTTAGGTATGCGTCGTACGACTCTTGTTGAGAAAATGCGTAAATACAATCTAAATAAAGATGACGTCAGATAGTGTGTGACAATTAATTGACTCGTCACTGTCAATAAGTTTTTAGATTAACTTATTGATAATTAACAACAAAAGGGCTGGCATGTAAAATGCATCAGCCCTTTTGTTGTTTTGGCGGGAAATAAATATATGCAAGGTAATATTGAGAGTGAATCTTACTCACTTCTTGGTTCGGTAGAAGAGCAAAATACACGATATAAGCAAGTGCTTGATGTTATGCCTGCTGGTGTGATCCTATTGGATACCCAAGGCATTGTGTGTGAAGTAAACCCTGAAGCGGTTAAGTTATTAGGTCCGCCATTATTAGGTGAACGCTGGTTTGAAGTCATTCAACGATCGTTTGATCCTAAAGAAGATGATGGTCACGAGATCTCTTTACGCAGTGGACGAAAAGTACGTTTAGCTATCTCTGCGTCTGCGACGGGCCAGTTGATTCTTATTACGGATTTGACTGAAACAAGGCTATTACAATCTCGCGTCAGTGATCTACAGCGTTTATCTTCATTAGGTAAAATGGTGGCTTCTTTGGCTCACCAAGTAAGAACGCCACTATCAAGCGCCATGCTATATGCCTCTAATCTAGGCTCTCCAAATCTCCCTGCCGCGACACACAAACGATTTCAAACCAAACTTGTTGATAGACTTCATGATCTAGAAAAACAAGTGAATGACATGCTGTTGTTTGCCAAAGGCGGCGACAATAAAGTGGTTAAACCTTTTTCAATTGCAGAGCTTGTTGCTGAATATCGCCCAATGGTAGAAACCGCATTGCAATCGAATAACGTTGATTACTACTTAGAAGTTGAGCATGAACATACAACGATGATGGGAAATGCAAACGCCATTGCAAGTGCCATCAGTAACCTCATTATGAATGCGATTCAGGTCATTGGAAAAGGCGCTCAAATTGATGTCTTTTTTCGACCAGTTAACGGTTTCTTAAAAATATCGGTGCAAGACAACGGCCCCGGTATTCCGCTTGAGCTACAAGATAAAATTATGGAACCCTTTTTTACAACACGGTCACAAGGCACAGGTCTTGGTTTGGCGGTTGTTCAAATGGTTTGCCGAGCACACAAAGGGCAATTAGATTTGTATTCAAAACCAGATGATGGTGCGTGCTTCACCATGTCAATTCCTCTAACCACTACTCAAACTGATTCTGGAGAATAACAATGGCTCAAAGCAAAGTATTAATTGTTGAAGATGATGAAGGTCTACGCGAAGCATTGATCGACACATTGGAATTGGCAGGTTATGAGTGGGTAGAGGCGGATAGTGCGGAAACTGCATTACTTATCTTGAAGAAAGAACCCGTTGATATTGTTGTTTCTGATGTGCAAATGGCAGGAATGGGTGGATTAGCCTTGCTTCGTAGCATTAAATTAAATTGGCCGAATTTGCCCGTTTTATTGATGACCGCTTACGCCAATATTGAAGATGCCGTTTCAGCAATGAAAGATGGCGCAATTGATTACATGGCGAAGCCGTTTGCGCCAGAAGTGCTGCTTAATATGGTCAGTCGCTATGCGCCAGTTAAAAACGAACAAACAGGCAATGCCATTGTAGCTGATGAAAAAAGCTTAAAATTACTTAAGTTAGCTGACAAAGTGGCAAGAACTGACGCGAACGTGATGGTACTTGGGCCTAGTGGTTCAGGTAAAGAAGTTATGTCTCGCTATATTCATAATAATTCCCAACGCAGTGAAGGGCCTTTTATTGCCATTAACTGTGCGGCAATTCCAGATAATATGTTGGAAGCAACTTTATTTGGTTATGAGAAAGGTGCCTTTACTGGTGCAGTTCAAGCGTGTCCGGGCAAGTTTGAGCAAGCTCAAGGTGGCACTATTTTACTGGATGAAATCAGTGAAATGGACCTTAACTTACAAGTTAAATTGCTTCGAGTGCTTCAAGAGAGAGAAGTGGAACGTTTAGGTGGCCGTAAGAGCATCAAATTAGATGTTCGTATTTTGGCAACCAGTAACAGAGATCTTAAGAAATACGTTGAAGAAGGTAATTTCCGTGAGGATTTATATTACCGACTAAATGTGTTCCCAATTGCATGGCCGCCATTAAAAGAACGTAAAGGGGATATTATTCCTCTGGCTCAACATTTGGTTGAGCGTCACTGTCAAAAACAAGGCCTGCCAGTGCCGACATTAACCTCTGAAGCGATTGCCAAATTAGAGATGTATCCTTGGCCTGGTAACGTACGTGAATTAGACAATGTTGTTCAACGTGCTCTTATTTTGGCAGAAGAGAATTACATCACTGCGGATGACATATTACTTGAAGGTGTTGATTGGGCTGATGCAAGTAGTTTACAGAAAATAGTCAGTGGTGAAGTGCCAACGATTAAGCCTGAGCAACAAATACCGTCAATAAATGAACCTTCAGTTGAATCAACAGATAGCGTCAATATGGATGCATCAAGTTCGTCGACAGGGCTGGGTGGGGAATTACGTGAGCAAGAATACATTATTATTCTTGAAACGATTAAAGCGTGTGATGGAAAGCGTAAAGAAGTGGCTGAAAAGCTAGGTATCAGCCCAAGAACACTGAGATATAAATTAGCAAAAATGCGTGACGCTGGAATAGATATCCCAAGTTAAACAATGGGTTACGTTTATTGATATTTTGGTATGTAAATTGCTTTATATACTTCGGGTCGTAACATTAAGTCAATTAGTTGACTGGGTCGGAGAAAGATAAATGAAAATCGGTGGTATACAGGACGAAATGCAAGCAATGATGCTAGACGCGACAAATACGACGCGTCCAGCAACAGGTAAAGAAGTCGGTGCGGACTTCAGTGCTATGTTTGCAAAAGCAGTAAATAACGTAAATGGTCTACAACAAGCGTCAAGTGATTTGGCTGTGCGTTTTGACCGAGGTGATGAAGGGGTTTCATTATCTGACGTTATGATCGCAAGAAATAAATCAAGTGTTGCTTTTGATGCAACCATTCAAGTACGAAATAAGCTAGTAGACGCTTATAAAACACTAATGAACATGCCTGTATAATATCTAGGAAGTAAGCCGTGTCGGAAGATAAGAAAAATACAGATTTGTCAGTATCTGATGATATGTCAATAGGCGGTGCAATGGCACTTGATAGCTCTGTTGATGTACAGAACCCAGACGTTGATGAGCAAAGTTCATCAAAGTTGGATTCAGCATTAGGTAACCTTGATTTATTACGTCAAGTTATCTTAGTTCTGTCTGTTTCTATCTGTGTTGCGTTGATCGTTATGCTGTTTTTTTGGGTTCAAGAACCTGAAATGCGCCCATTGGGTGTCTATGAAACAGACGAACTTATTCAAGTTCTCGACCATCTTGATGCTCAAAAAGCAGAATACAAACTGGATGGGAATACGATTT
The DNA here is from genome assembly GCF_001691055.1 of Aliivibrio logei. Classification (NCBI taxonomy): domain Bacteria; kingdom Pseudomonadati; phylum Pseudomonadota; class Gammaproteobacteria; order Vibrionales; family Vibrionaceae; genus Aliivibrio; species Aliivibrio logei. The sequence continues at coordinate 1,080,839 of NZ_MAJU01000008.1, read as the reverse complement.
TAGTTCCTGCTTCAGAATTCAGTCAAATGAAACTTAACCTTTCACGTGCTGGCTTAAATGGCAGCGTTAACGGAGAAGGGGACGAGATATTATTACAAGACATGGGCTTTGGTGTTTCACAGCGTTTAGAGCTAGAACGTCTAAAATTAAGCCGTGAACGTCAATTAGCCAGTACATTTGAGCAAATGCGTCCAATTCGTAAAGCTCAAGTGCTACTTGCAATGCCAAAACAAAGTGTGTTTGTACGTCATAATCAAGAAGCTTCTGCAACGGTATTCTTGACGATGCGTATGGGCGCAAATTTAAAACAAGAAGAAGTCGATTCGATTGTTGATATGGTATCAAGTGCCGTTCCTGGCATGAAACCAACGCGTGTCACGGTGACGGATCAACACGGTCGTTTATTGAGTTCTGGTTCGCAAGATCCAATGGCGACAGCGCATCGTAAAGAACAAGAGTTAGAGCGTAAACAAGAGCAATCTTTACGCGATAAAATTGATGCGATTCTTATTCCTATTCTCGGTTTAGGTAACTATACCGCACAAGTTGATGTATCCATGGATTTCAGCGCGATTGAACAAACGCGTAAACAGTTCGATCCGCAAACACCATCAACACGAAGTGAATACACATTAGAAGATTACAACAATGGCAATGTCATTGCGGGTATCCCTGGGGCATTGAGCAATCAACCGCCTGTTGATTCTGCTATTCCGCAAGACATTTCTGAGCTAAAAGACGGTTCAGTGCTTGGTAAGGGCGCGGTTCATAAAGAAGCGACTCGAAATTTTGAATTGGATACGACGATCAGCCATGAGCGAAAGCAAACGGGGACATTGTCTCGTCAAACGGTTTCTGTTGCAGTCAAAGAACTTAGAACGGTCAATCCTGATACGGGTGAAGTAACGTATACACCAGTACCGACTGAACAAATTGATAAAATTCGTCAAATTATAATTGGCAGTGTGGGTCTTAACGAAGATCGTGGTGACTTACTGAATGTTATCAGTGTGAAGTTTGCGATTGAAGAGCAACCAATTTCAATTGATGTGCCTATTTGGGAAAATCCTAACTTTAACGAGTGGGTTAAATGGCTTGCTGGTGCATTAGTTATTATTGCTGTGCTTCTTATTCTTGTACGTCCTGCGATGAATAAACTTCTGTTCCCTAATCAAGCAGAAGAAGATGCCCTTGCGAATGGTAACACTGGCGCTGATGGCGACATGGGACTGATTGGCAGTGATTTGGATGGCGATGGATTTGAATTTGGTTCAGGCATTGATTTACCAAATCTGCATAAAGATGAAGATTTATTGAAAGCGGTTCGTGCACTTGTTGCAAATGAACCAGAATTAGCAGCGCAAGTAGTTAAAAATTGGGTATCTGAAAATGGCTAATGACATTATTGAAGCAGACAAGAAAGAGGAAGACGCGACAGAGTTTGATCTTTCTTCATTATCGGGCTCAGAGCGCGCAGCGATTCTATTACTTAGTTTAAGTGAAGATGACGCCGCAAGTATCATTCGCCATTTAGAACCAAAACAGGTTCAGAAAGTCGGTGCAGCAATGGCAACAGTGTCTGATTTAAATCAGACTAAAGTGTCCGCGATTCACCGTGCTTTCTTAGAAGATATTCAGAAGTACACAACGATTGGCATGGGCAGCGAAGACTTTATGCGTAATGCATTAGTTGCTGCACTTGGTGAAGACAAAGCCAACAACCTTGTTGACCAAATTTTATTGGGCAGCGGGTCTAAAGGGTTGGATTCATTGAAATGGATGGATCCTCGTCAAGTGGCTAGTATCATTATGAATGAGCATCCACAGATCCAAACGATAGTACTGTCTTATTTAGACCCTGATCAGTCTGCTGAGATTTTATCCCAGTTCCCTGAACGTGTTCGTCTTGACTTAATGATGCGTATTGCACACCTTGAAGAAGTTCAACCATCAGCACTGGCTGAATTGAACGAAATCATGGAGAAACAATTCGCGGGTCAATCTGGTGCTCAAGCAGCCAAAATTGGCGGCCTGAAAGCGGCGGCAGAAATCATGAACTACCTAGATAACAGTATTGAAGGTATGTTGATGGATCAAATCCGTGATCAAGATGAAGAAACAGCAACGCAAATTCAAGATCTAATGTTTGTGTTTGAAAACCTGATAGATGTTCAAGATACGGGTATTCAAATGTTGCTGCGTGATGTACCACAAGAAGTGCTACAAAAAGCGCTTAAAGGTGCAGATGACGGTCTTAAAGAGAAAATGTTTAAGTGTATGTCGAAACGTGCGGCAGAACTTATGCGTGATGATCTTGAAGCCATGGGACCGGTACGTGTTGCTGATGTTGAAGCGGCACAGAAAGAGATCTTGGCTGTGGCGAGAAGAATGGCGGACTCCGGTGACCTTATGTTAACCGGTGGTGCTGATGAATTCGTGTAATACGATGTCGTCTTCTAAGCTATAATTAAACGGCTATTTCATTAGATTATGGAATGGCCGTTATACTTTTTGATATTCAAAATAAGTATCTGAATTCTAATTTAATCTTCTTATATCCCTACAGGTTATCATCATGAGTCTCAGCAAAAAACGTGGTTTTATTCGTATTACCGATGAGAGTGAACTGCAAAAAACAAATATTTGGCAATCTCCTGATTACTCTGATCCTGCAAACCCTGCTCGTGAAACTGCATTAAACTATGACCCAAGCTGGACGCCGTCATTACCGAAAGAAGAAGTGGCTGAAGAGTTTGTACTGACAGATGAAATCATCGAGCAGATCAAGCAAGGCGCTTATAATGAAGGGAAATTGGAAGGTCAAGAATTTGGCTACAAAGAAGGGCTAGAAAAAGGCCAAGCAGAAGGTTTTGAAACAGGTAAGCCTGAGGGCTATCAAGTGGGTTATGATGAAGGTATCGCAGCGGGACAAGCTGAGATCCAAGCGCGTATTCAACAATTGATTGAAATGGCGGATAAATTTTCTGAACCGCTTGCCTTACTTGATTCTCAAGTAGAAAAACAACTTATCGACATGGTATTGGCGTTAACTAAAGAAGTGACTCATGTTGAAGTAAAAACCAATCCTCAAATTATTTTAGACACGGTACGTGAAGCGGTAGATACCCTTCCCGTGACGGAGCGAGAAATTAAAATATCGTTAAATCCTGAAGATCACCAACGAGTGGTTGAGGCGTATGGCGAAGAAGCGTTAGCTCAAAAGCAATGGACCTTATCTATCGAGCCATCCATGAATTTAGGCGATATTAATATTCAAGCATTTGACTCTAAAGTGAATTACTTGCTGGAAGAGAGAATTAAAACCGTATTAACTAAGTTTTGTGGTGTGAATCGTCATCAAGGAAATCAGTAAATGCTGCCGTTATCTGAACGTCTTTCTCAATACAAAACATCAGGACTGACAACCCGTGCGATTGCCTCTGGCAAGTTAGTTCGTGTTGTTGGACTAACCCTTGAAGCGACAGGGTGCCGAGCTCCGATTGGCAGCTCATGCATGGTTGAAACCGTTAATGGTGAAATTGAAGCGGAAGTGGTTGGGTTTTCAGGTGACAATTTATTCTTAATGCCAAACGAACAAATCTCTGGGGTATTACCTGGAGCGAAAGTCACGCCAATTGCCGATGTCAGTGGCATACCTGTTGGTATGGAATTATTGGGCCGAGTCATTGATGGTGTTGGTAAACCTATCGATGGGTTAGGTGATATTTACACTGAACAAACGGCTTCTTTTACATCAACACCTATCAATCCACTTTCTCGTAAACCCATCAGAGAGCCATTGGATGTTGGCTTAAAAGCCATTAATGGATTACTGACGGTGGGCAAAGGTCAGCGTATTGGTCTTTTTGCAGGTTCAGGTGTGGGTAAATCGGTCACACTTGGCATGATGACTCGTGGTACCACGGCTCAAGTTGTGGTTGTGGGGCTGATTGGTGAACGTGGACGAGAAGTAAAAGAATTCATTGAAGACATTCTGGGTACAGAAGGCCGCCAACGTTCTGTTGTTGTTGCTGCTCCTGCCGATTCATCACCATTAATGCGATTAAAAGGGTGCCAAACCGCTTTAACCATTGCTGAATACTTTCGAGATCAAGGGTTAGACGTGTTGTTATTAATGGACTCACTGACTCGTTTTGCTCAAGCTCAGCGTGAAATCGCCTTGTCGGTTGGTGAGCCTCCTGCGACCAAGGGCTATCCGCCATCGGTATTCGCTAAATTACCTGCACTGGTTGAACGTGCGGGTAACGGTAATGAAGATCAAGGTTCTATCACGGCCTTCTTTACCGTGTTAACTGAAGGCGATGATTTGCAAGATCCAATTGCCGATGCTGCCCGAGCTATTTTGGATGGTCACATTGTATTATCACGAGAAATGGCCGATGCAGGACATTATCCGGCGATTGATGTTGAACGTTCTGTCAGCCGTGTTATGCCACAGATTACGGACGAAGAGCACATGCTGATGTCAAAAGCGGTGCGTCAAGTTCTGGCCACGTGTCGTAAAAACCAAGATCTGGTTTCTATCGGTGCGTATAAACCAGGAACGAATCCGGCGATAGACCAAGCCTTTACGTTGAAACCACGATTAGATGAATACTTGCAGCAACGCATGAAAGAAACGGTTCCTTTCGATATGTGTAAAAACATGCTTAAAATGTTGTTAAGTGGTTAATCGTTATTTAACTTATTTTTCGTTGTAAAACCCTTTAATGACCACGAGGAAATTGCATGAGCAGTGCCTTTGATTTTTTACTAGAACAAGCTCAAGAAAGAGAGAACCAATCGGTACTGGCGTTAAACAAAGCCAAATCTGAATTGGATAATTTTTATGAGCAAGTAAAACAAATTGAAAAATACCGTTTGGATTACTGTAATCAGCTATTAGAACGTGGTCAGAAAGGGTTAACTGCAAGCCAATACAGCCACCTAAATAAATTTCTTGTTCAGTTAGATGAAACCCTAACAAAACAAAAGAGTGCGGAATCTCATTTCACTTCTCAAGTGGATAACTGTCAAACCTATTGGCAAGAAACCCGTAAGCAACGTCGCTCTTATGAGTGGATGATGGATAAGAAAAAAGCAGAAAAACAAAAAATGCTGGATAAACAAGAACAAAAAATGATGGATGAATACGTGACGTTGCAATTTGCACGTAGGCCAAAATAGTTTCGTTAACACGTCTTTTATTTATCACTTCTCGCTTGGTCGTATTCTCTTTTTCTCCTGTGATTATGTCGCTTTTAAACAGACGTTGTGAAAGGTCTAATTAAAAGTGGCTTAATACTTGCTTTAAAATAGTAAAAATTAGTGTTCTATGGCACTCGTCAAAAAATCCACACTCAATGTAGAGAACATACTATGAGCAGTAATGACTTATCATTAAAAAGTATCAACACCACTGCGCCTGTAAAGCCTGATACTAAAACGGCTGCCGTAGAAAAAAACGATTCAGAAGGCTTCATTGAAGAGCTGAAAGAGTTGATGGGTTTAGAGGCCAAAGAAGACGCCAAAAAAGCAGCGGAAACAGAAAAAACAGCCGCTGATGAAAAAGCAGCGGCCATAGAAAAAGAAAAAAATGATAACGCAGAAAAAAAAGAAGACACCGTTGAAGAGAAAGTTGGAGAAGGCTCAGAGCTATTATCTCGACTTGATCAAGCCAATGGCACATTAGTTAAAGAGAAAGAATTAAAAGAAAAATCAGATAAAGAAACCTCTGATTCAGAAGACAAAGTAGTGACTGAAAACGGTGAGGTTGTGCTTACTCAAGCCCAAGCCGCTGCGGCAGGAAAAGAATCGGTAAAAGGTGATACTTCTAAGTCTGACCCATTAAAAGAAATTCAATGGGGACAGTCTAGCAAAGCGTCATCGGAAGGAACAAAAGAAAAGGGCGATGCTTCTGGTAATAAAGAATCGACCAAAGAAATGTTAACGTCAGCGGCGTTAATTGGTAAAGCAGAGGCGGAAGCCGGTAAGTTAGTTGAAAAGCAAAAAGGTAAAATGGACATTTCTGCATTAGGCATGACACAGATTGCCAATGGAGAAGCGATCAGTTTAACCGACGCTAAAAGCAGTGATTCGTTTGCACAACAACTGTCTAATGTTTCTGGTACAACGGGAACACAACAAGTCACCGCAAGTCAGCGAACCGATCCAGCTGCAATGCCACTGAATATTCGTCAAGAACAAGTCAGTGATGAAGTGGCAGAACGCATCAATATGATGATGGCAAAGAATTTAAAGTACGTTGATATTCGATTAGATCCACCAGAAATGGGACGCATGTACATTCGCCTAAATATGGGCGCAGACAGTGCTGGGGTTCAATTTACGGTATCGAATCCACAGGCAAAAGAGGCGATTGAACAATCTTTACCACGATTACGTGAAATGTTTGCTCAACAAGGGATTCAATTGGCCGATACGTCTGTACAGCAACAAAGTTCAGGTGATTCTTCACAGTATGGTTATCAGAAAGAGGAATCGTCTCGTCAAGGTTCTGGCTTCAGTGAAGAGTCTTCAGAAGAGCATGAAATTAATGTTCAAGTATCGAAACCTAAAGATGGTATTAGCTTTTACGCTTAATAGTGCATCAACGGATTTTTAAAATAATAATTAACGGTTTATTCAAGAGGAAAGACAATGGCTGAGCAGGGTGACGCACCTAAAAGCAAAAAGAAGATGATGTTTGTCATCGCACTACTTGTTTTATTGCTAGTAGTGGGAGGCGTTGGCGCTTGGTTCTTTATGTCTGGAGAGAGTAAACCAGAACCAACAGAGCATGATATCGCGGCGTTAGAAGCAAAAATGCCAGCATTGTATTTAAACTTGCCACAGCCTTTTATTTTCAATGTGACAGGTGATAAACGAGATCGTCTTGTACAATTAAAAGTGCAAGTAATGATGCGCGGTAGTGATAATGAAGCAATAGCAAAACAGCACACGCCATTAGTAGAAAGTACGTTATTATCGACTTTTGCTGCGGCAACGGTTGAGCAATTAAGAGAGCCTCGTGGTCGAATCGAACTTCGTGAACAGGCAACGCGTGATATTCAAGATGCCTTTACTAAAATTACAGCGAAACCTGTAATTGAAAAAGTATTATTTACTGACTTTGTAATGCAATAGGTTCAATGTGACAGATCTATTATCCCAAGATGAAATTGATGCTCTACTTCATGGTGTAGATGACGTAGAAGATGATGTTGTCGGTGCTGATGACAGCTCAGGCACGATGAAGAGTTTTGACTTTTCATCGCAAGACAGAATCGTTCGTGGTCGAATGCCAACACTGGAGTTGATCAATGAACGTTTCGCTCGTCATATGCGTATTAGCTTATTTAATATGCTGAGAAAAACCGCGGAAGTGTCGATTAACGGCGTTTCAATGGTTAAATTTGGTGAGTATCAAAATACACTTTATGTACCGACAAGTCTGAATATGGTGCGTTTTCGTCCATTGAAAGGCACGGCATTAGTTACGATGGAAGCGCGTTTGGTTTTCATTTTAGTTGAAAACTTCTTTGGTGGTGATGGACGTTTCCACGCTAAGATCGAAGGTCGTGAATTTACACCGACTGAGCGTCGAATCATTCAGCTATTGTTGAAAGTTGTTTTTGAAGATTACAAAGAAGCATGGTCTCCTGTCATGGGGGTTGAATTTGAATACCTAGATTCAGAAGTTAACCCAACCATGGCAAACATTGTAAGCCCGACAGAAGTTATTGTCGTAAGCTCATTCCATATTGAAGTTGACGGTGGCGGTGGTGATTTCCATGTCGTGTTCCCATACTCAATGGTTGAACCGATACGCGAACTACTTGATGCTGGTGTTCAAAGTGACAAGATGGACACCGATGTTCGATGGAGTAAAGCGTTACGTGATGAAATCATGGACGTTCCTGTTGAAATGAAAGTGAATTTATTAGAAAGCGAAATCTCATTACGCGATCTAATGGACCTTCAAGCGGGTGATATTATTCCAATTGAAATGCCAGAAGCCGCAACCGTGTTTGTCGAAGATTTACCGACGTATCGCGGTAAAGTAGGTAAATCTGGTGATAAATTAGCAGTACAGATCACAGAGAAAATCAAGCGCCCAGACATGGTCAAAACGGATCTTGCCTTCTTAGGTAAAGACGTTTTATTTGATTTAGATGACGAATAAGAAATAGATAAGGTAGTGGATCATGGATTCAAATGAGCAACAAATGGCTGACGAATGGGCAGCAGCATTAAGTGAAAGTGCAGAAGCAGTAAGTGCACCTCTGGAAGATTTAGAAGAAACAGCACCTGCGTTTAACGAAGATGAACGCCGTAAGCTTGATACGATTCTAGATATTCCTGTGACTATTTCTATGGAAGTAGGGCGCTCACATATTAGTATTCGTAACTTACTGCAACTTAACCAAGGTTCTGTGGTTGAGCTTGATCGTATCGCTGGTGAATCACTGGACGTTATGGTTAACGGCACGCTTATCGCTCATGGCGAAGTCGTTGTCGTGAATGACAAGTTTGGTATTCGTTTAACTGACGTTATCAGCCAAACTGAACGTATTAAGAAATTGCGTTAATCGAACAACATTGAACAAAAAGGAAAGGAATATGAAACAGCTATGGTTATTGGCATTTTTGCCCTTTCCTTTGTTCGCAGCAACGAGTGCACCAAATATCGACTTAGCGGCAACGTTAGGCTCTCTTATTTTTGTTATTGCATTGATTCTTTTCTTTGCATGGTTATTAAAACGAATGAAAGTTCCCGGTATGACTGGTGGTTCAGGCGGTGGCATGAACATTGTGAAACAATTGCCTGTTGGTACAAAAGAGCGAGTTGCTGTTATTCAAGTTGGAGAAGAACAATTCCTAATTGGGATCACTTCTCAAAATATCAATATGCTAAGTAAGCTTGAAAAACCGTTAGAAGTGAACGAAAAAAAACTAACGCCATTTTCAACACAACTCAGCCAACTGATGAAGAAAGATGCTAAAAACTAATTTAATTGCCGTCACTCTGGCGGTTTTTTCCCTATTCTTTATGGCATCGCCTGCATGGGCAGTTGATGACTTAGCAACCTCTATTCCTGCGACTGCGGCCAGTGCTGAAGGCATGACCGTTACTGCAATGGAAAAAGATTCAGGGGCTGCAAAAACCATTGCAAAAGGCAGCAGTTCAGGTGGTGGCATTCCCGCATTTACCATGACGACAAATGCCAGCGGTGGCGAAGACTATTCTGTTAATCTCCAAATATTAGGGTTAATGACCATGCTAGGCTTTTTGCCTGCGATGGTTATCCTAATGACCTCATTTACTCGAATTGTTGTTGTGATGTCGATTTTACGACAGGCAATGGGTCTACAACAGACGCCCTCGAATCAAGTGATCATCGGTATTGCGATGTTTTTAACTTTCTTCATTATGGCGCCGGTTTTTGACAAGGTAAATGAGACGGCGATTCAGCCTTATATTGGTGAAGAAATTACAGCACGTGAAGCGTTTGATGCTGCTCAAATCCCAATGAAAGAATTTATGCTGGCGCAAACCCGTGTTAAAGATTTAGAAACGTTTGTGAATATGTCAGGCGTAGAAGTTGAAAACCCAGAAGATGTGCCAATTACGGTCGTTATTCCAGCCTTCATTACTTCCGAGCTAAAAACCGCATTCCAAATGGGTTTTATGCTGTTCTTGCCGTTTTTAATTATCGATTTAGTGGTGGCATCAGTATTGATGGCCATGGGTATGATGATGCTTTCGCCAATGATCGTGTCGTTACCATTTAAACTTATGTTGTTTGTGTTGGTCGATGGGTGGAATTTAATCCTTTCAACTCTCGCTGGCAGCTTTACTACTTAAGGATCCAACATGACCCCTGAAATGGCCATTGAGCTATTCCGCGGCGCACTGTACATGGTGCTTATCATGGTGTGTGCCATTATTATTCCAAGCTTATTAATTGGTTTGGTGGTTGCGGTTTTCCAAGCGGCAACCTCTATCAATGAACAAACGTTGAGTTTCTTACCTCGTTTGATCGTGACGCTATTATCATTAATGTTATTTGGACATTGGATGACGAGAATGTTGATGGAATATTTTTATGAGCTGATCGCTCGAATGCCGACGATACTTTATTAATCCAGTGTTGATACACAACGACTTGATGACTAAATACAAATTACTAAGCACAAGCTGATGTTATGGAATACCCAACTCAAATAGTTTTAGATTTTATTGCGACCTATTTTTGGCCCTACACTCGAATTTCTTCCATGTTAATGGTGATGTCGGTGTTTGGGGCTCGATTTGTGTCACCTAAAATTCGACTGTATTTGGGATTAAGTATTACGTTTGCGGTCATGCCAGCGATTCCTGCAATGCCTCCTGAAATCCAATTGTTGTCTTTTCAAGGTTTTATGACCACTGCGGAGCAAATCATCATTGGTGTTGCGATGGGAATGGTGACTGTTTTTGTTACCCAAACATTCGTCTTACTTGGGCAAATCTTGGGTATGCAATCGAGTTTAGGTTTTGCCTCTATGGTTGACCCGGCTAATGGTCAAAATACCCCTCTGCTTGGGCAATTGTTTATGTTTTTGTCGATCTTGTTCTTTTTAGGAACGGATGGGCACTTAAAAATGATTAACTTTGCGGTGATGAGTTTCACTACGTTGCCTGTCGGAGTCGGTAAATTAACCAGTGTTGATTTTCAATCTCTTGCTGGTTGGCTTGGCATTATGATGAAAGCCGGTTTAAGTATGTCATTGTCTGGGATCATTGCGCTACTTACGGTGAATTTATCGTTTGGTGTTATGACTCGTGCCGCACCGCAATTAAACATTTTCTCATTGGGTTTTGCGTTTGCATTACTGGTTGGTTTGTTGCTGACGTCTTACATTGTTCTTGGGTTATTCACTCATTATGATTTGCATTGGGGTCGTGCTGAAGCACAGATCTGTAGCCTAATAAGGTTGGATTGTTGATGAAGACACTGAAGTCGATGGAGAGTCATAATGGCTGATAGTGACGGTCAAGAACGCACCGAAGACGCCACGTCCAAACGCTTGCAACAGGCCAAAGATAAAGGGCAAGTTGCAAGGTCAAAAGAACTGGCGTCAGTGTCAGTATTAGTCTGTGGTGCTATTTCGTTGATGTGGTTTGGTGATGAGGTTGGTAAAGCATTGTTATCGATCATGAGTCGCTTCTTTTCTATTTCTAGAGAAGAAATCTTCGATACCAATAAATTACTTGAGATAGTGGGCGGGGCGTTAGTCGCCTTAGTTTTCCCTGTTTTAAAAATTCTGCTTATGTTGTTTGTGGCGGCTTTAATTGGAGCCGCAGGCCTTGGTGGGATCAGCTTTTCTGCCGAAGCCGCAATGCCAAAACCGTCTAAAATGAACCCAATGTCAGGTATTAAACGTATGTTTGGTATGCAAAGTTGGGTTGAGCTTTTAAAGTCGATCTTAAAAGTATCGCTTGTTGGTGGCACTGCTTTCTATTTGATCAATAAAAGTAAGGCGGACTTATTTCAATTAAGTTTAGATACGTATCCGTCGAATATTTTTCATTCTCTAGATATCCTATTGAATTTTATTCTGTTGATCAGCTGTACTTTATTGATTGTTGTCGCGATTGATATTCCCTTTCAAATTTGGCAACACGCCAATCAATTGAAAATGACAAAACAAGAAATTAAAGATGAATACAAAGAAACAGAAGGGAAGCCAGAAGTAAAAGGGCGTATTCGTATGCTGCAACGTGAAATGACGCAACGTCGAATGATGGCGGATGTACCGTCGGCGGATGTTATTGTCACCAACCCTGAGCATTATTCTGTTGCTTTACGTTATGATCAAACTAAAGACTCGGCACCGATTGTGGTGGCGAAAGGGGTCGATCATATCGCAATGAAAATCCGAGAAATTGCTCGTGAACATAATATAGATATATTGCCAGCCCCACCTCTTGCACGAGCGTTATACCACTCAACAGAAGTGGAACAACAAATCCCTGATGGTTTATTTGCTGCTGTGGCGCAGATATTGGCTTATATATTTCAAATGAAGCAGTATAAAAAGCGCGGTGGAACGAAACCTGAGCTAGATGATGATTCACTGACCATCCCTGATGAATTAAAGAAATAATTTACCCTAACTCTTTAAAAGCCGCTAAATGATGTAATGTTTGCAATGAACTATCATCAATGTTGTCAGTATTAAACATTATCCCAATTTTAGATAATTGATTCTTTGTGTCTATACTCTTCACTACGCCATGAAGAATTATGTTTGTATTATTTTCAGTATTTACATTAATAGTGACGTTTTGATTTAAAAGTGATGCTGTTTCTGATGGTGAATAAATAGCACACCCTCCGGATGAAAAATCCACCATAGTGCCAGATATCGAATTATTACTGCTGGCTACTTTGCATGAAAAATTTGCGTCGATTCTTTGGTGTGAGCGTATTTGTCGCATTGAAATACTGCTTGGCGCATACAGACAAATCATTTCCATCGGACGATAAATAACAGAGTGAATTTTGGTTCTAAAGGCGATGACATCACGATAGGTTGTATTGGTTATGGCTCGGAAGGTGACATCTGCTCCTTCAAGATAAATCTTATTAAATTCAAGTGAAGTTGCTGAAGGATATTCAATAAATATATATTGTCCTTTTTTAAAACCAATTAAGGTTGAGCTTACTTGGGCTGATTTTCCATTGGGACAGTTCACTTCAATCATTACCCTCCCACCGATATCCATTTTTTTTAGTTCATTTTGATTTGTACTAAGAGATACATTGGACATGGAATCACCTGAAGATAATAATTAAAGTGTCAGTAGGATTATACAAAGTGCACTACTTATTTCAATGTTGTTTGTTATTTTCTTATAAAAATTAACTGGTTAATTGCATTTATGTGAATGTTGTTCAAGAGATAGACGGCCTGTCAGAAAAAGAGGACTTTAGAGCCAAAAAACTGACATTAATCTGGCTCGAAAATTGCTTTGTTAGATGTAGCCGTAAATGATCAGACTAAGATTATTAATTTTTATTAGTAATAACAATGAGTAAGAAGCCTAAGTGATGAAATTTCAAATTCCACTACCGAATAAACTCTCTGCCTTAAAAGGCAAGAAAATCCCATCAATAGGTGCGCCGATTTTAGTGTTATCAGCACTAGCGATGGTGATATTACCGATCCCGGCTTTTTTACTCGATCTTATGTTTACCTTCAATATCGCCTTAGCAATGGTTGTATTGTTAGTGACAATCTACACTCGTAGACCTCTTGATTTTGCTGCGTTCCCAACCATTCTTCTTGTATCTACCTTACTTCGCCTTGCTTTGAACGTGGCATCGACTCGTGTGGTATTGCTGCATGGTCATGAAGGGCCGGGGGCGGCAGGTAACGTTATCGAGGCGTTTGGTAATGTGGTTATCGGCGGTAACTATGCGGTTGGTTTGATTGTTTTTATTATCTTGATGATCATTAACTTTATGGTTGTAACCAAAGGTGCGGGCCGTATTTCAGAAGTAAGTGCACGTTTCACCTTGGATGCCTTACCTGGTAAACAAATGGCGATTGATGCGGATTTGAATGCCGGCTTAATCGATCAAGAACAAGCAAGAACGCGTCGTTTTGAAGTCACCAAAGAAGCTGACTTTTACGGTTCAATGGATGGCGCGTCAAAATTTGTAAAAGGGGATGCCATTGCCGGTATCTTAATTCTATTTATTAATATTATTGGTGGCTTTGCCATCGGTATGGCGCAATTTGATTTAGGTTTTAGTGAAGCGATTCAAATTTATACTTTGCTAACGATTGGTGATGGCTTGGTTGCTCAAATCCCATCATTACTATTGTCGATTGGTGCTGCGATCATGGTAACTCGTCAAAACACAGACGAAGACATGGGTGAGCAATTGGTGTTTCAATTAGTTGATAACCCAAAAGCATTGATGGTAACGGGTGGGATCATGTTTGTTATGGGTATTGTTCCTGGAATGCCGCATTTCCCATTTATATTGCTTGCACTTCTAGCGAGTGGTTGGGCGTATTACCTGACGAAGAAAAAAGCAGAAGAGGGAGAAGATAAAAAAGCAGCACCTCCAATGGAGTTGTCTTCTTCACAACCAAAAGAACTGTCATGGGATGATGTTCAACCTGTCGATGTGATTGGACTAGAAGTTGGTTATCGTTTGATCCCAATGGTAGATAAAGAACAAGGTGGTGAGCTTCTTGATCGTGTTAAAGGGGTTCGTAAGAAGCTGTCTCAAGATTTCGGTTTCTTGGTACCTGCGGTTCATATTCGAGATAATTTAGAACTGCCACCAAACGTATACAGAATTACCTTGATGGGTGTGGCCGGTGGCGAAGCTGAAATTCGTCCAGATAAAGAATTAGCGATCAACCCAGGGCAAGTGTATGGCTCGATTGAAGGTGAACCAACGCTTGATCCAGCCTTTGGTCTTGAAGCCGTATGGATAAACGAAGAGCAAAGAGAGCATGCTCAAGCCTTGGGCTATACTGTTGTAGATGCTGCAACGGTATTAGCAACCCACTTAAGTCAATTACTAACAAATAATGCGGCGCAGTTATTAGGACATGAAGAAGTTCAGAACTTATTAGAGTTGCTTTCACAAAGCTCACCTAAATTGGTTGAAGGGTTAGTACCCGATCAATTACCGTTAGGGGCGGTTGTAAAAGTACTTCAGAATTTGTTGAATGAAGCAATTCCAGTTCGTGATATTAGAACCATTGTCCAAACTTTGTCTGAATATGCGCCAAAAAGTCAAGAACCCGACATTTTGACGGCCGCCGTCAGAATTGCGCTAAAACGATTAATTGTTCAGGAAATCAATGGGGTAGAGGCTGAAATGCCTGTTATTACCTTAATCCCAGAACTGGAACAAATTTTGCATCAAACTATGCAGGCGTCAGGCGGTGAAACAACGGGCATTGAACCTGGTTTGGCTGAACGCTTGCAAGCTTCATTAACGCTTGCGACTCAAGAACAAGAGTTAAAAGGAGAGGCCGCTGTCTTGCTGACATCGGGCGTGTTGCGTTCAACATTAGCGAAATTTGTTAAGAATACAATTCCAAATTTACGAGTGCTTTCTTATCAAGAAATTCCAGATGAGAAGCAAATTAGAATAGTTCAAGCCGTTGGTAATTAATCGCGTCGACTTATTTAACGCAGGAATACGAAATTGAAAATTAAACGATTTTTTGCAAAAGATATGCGCTCAGCTCTAGTTCAAGTAAAAGAAGAACTGGGTGTTGACGCCGTCATTATGTCAAATAAAAAAGTCACTGGCGGTATTGAAATCGTAGCGGCAATCGATCCTAACGGTAGTTCAACGTCATCTGCTGCGCCTGTTCGTCGTGAAATTGAAGATGACAGAGTGAATGTAGGCAATAACAATAAAGGCTCTATGACGCGTCGCTTTGCTAATATGATAAAGCAATATGGTTCAAATTCAGGGGCTCCTGCTGAACCTGAAAAGACAGAGCAACGTGAAGAAGACAGTTTAGCGGCTTTGCTTCAGCGTCAATCTAAGTTTCAACATCAATCTGTATCATCAAAGCCTGCAACACACTCAAGACCTAAATTAGATACGTCTGAAATGACTCGTGCGATTCAAAGTAATCCAAACTTAGCGCACCTTATTTCGGATAATCCAATGAATGATCGTCCTGAGAGAATGCAGCCTAAATTAGACCCTTCTCGTTATGAGAAAGGAAGACGATCAAATCAAGAATCGAATGAAGATTTAGAAGGCATGCGTTCTGAAATGTCGTCTATTCGTCGTTTGTTAGAACATCAAGTGTCAGGATTAATGTGGCAAGAAGTCGAGCGTAGAGAGCCACTTCGTGCAATGTTAATTAAACGTCTAGAGAAAATGGGTTTATCTGAAGAATTAGCGGATCAATTAGCGTGTTATATTCCTGAAGATACCGAACCTAAAGACGCATGGGCATCATTACTAAAATTGTTAGCAGAGCAAATTCCAACCACTAAAGTCGATACATTGGCTCGTGGTGGTATTGTTGCTTTGCTTGGTCCTACTGGGGTTGGTAAAACAACAACAATCGCAAAATTAGCAGCAAGAGCTGCAATGGAATATGGACCAGATCAAGTTGCCTTAGTTACAACGGATACTTTCCGTATCGGGGCACAAGAACAATTGGCTATTTATGGCCGAATCATGGGTTGCCCAGTTCGAATTGCAAAAGATGCCGATGAGCTTGCAACCGTCTTATATCAATTACGCAATCGCCGTTTAATTTTGGTAGATACTGCGGGTATGGGTCAACGTGATGTTCGATTAACAGAGCAATTAGACACATTAATGGAGCATAGTGGCTCACAAATAAACAGTTATTTAGTTATGCCAGCAACGGCACAGCGCCGAGTGTTACAAGAGACGATCGATCACTTTAAACGTATCCCATTGTCTGGGTGTATTTTAAGTAAGATTGATGAGTCATTGAGCTTAGGTGAGTTAATTAGTGTAACCATCGAAAATGGGTTACCGATCTCTTATATTGCTAATGGTCAGCGTGTACCTGAAGATATCGTACTTGCTCAACCTAAATACCTAGTAGCTAAAGCAAATGAATTACTAGAAAAAGCGACGGAAAAGGACCCTCATTTCTGGAATAGCGACATGCCAGAGGCAAATAATTTATGATTGATAATAATATATACGATCAGGCTAGTGGATTACGACGACTGACCAAACCTACGTTGACCAAAGTGGTTGCCGTAACGGGTGGTAAAGGCGGCGTAGGTAAAACAAACGTAACATTAAATTTAGCATTATCACTTGCTCAGCAAGGAAAGAAAGTGATGGTGTTGGATGGCGATCTTGGCTTAGCAAACATTGATATCATGCTTGGTGTCCGTGCGCATAAAAACCTAGGTCACGTACTTGAAGGCGAATGTGATTTAGCGGACATCATTGTAGAAGGCCCGTACGGAGTAAAAATTATTCCCGCGACGTCTGGTACAAAATCGATGGCCGAACTTTCGCCTGTGCAACATGCAGGGTTAATCCGAGCTTTTAGTAGCTTAGAAGATGATATTGACATATTACTGATCGATACCGCGGCTGGCATATCTGACATGGTGACGAGCTTTGCTCGTGCTGCACAAGATGTATTAGTGGTGGTATGTGATGAACCAACGTCAATTACGGATGCATACGCACTGATTAAATTACTGAGTCGTGAACATAATGTTCAACGATTTAAAATCGTCGCTAACATGGTGAGAAGTTACCGTGAAGGCCGCGAGCTATTTGCAAAACTAACGTTAGTAACGGATCGTTTTTTATCTGCAAACATGGAATTAGTGGCTTGTATTCCATTAGATGAAAAAGTGCGTTTAGCGGTAAGAAAGCAAAAAGTAGTTGTAGACGCTTACCCTCGTTCACCTGCGGCATTAGCGATGAAGTCATTAGCGAATAAAATCGTGACATGGCCTGTACCTAAAGCACCGAGTGGACATTTAGAATTTTTTGTAGAGAAACTGCTACGAAATGAAAAAACCAGCGAAGTAGAGGACGACTATGTCTAATACCTTAACTTACGATCATAAAGGCAATGTGAACAGTCAGAAAGCATTTTTAGAGCGCTATTCTGAACTGGTAAAACGCATTGCCCATCACTTAATGGCAAGATTACCAGCAAGTGTATTAGTTGATGATTTAATACAGTCTGGAATGATCGGCCTGTTAGAAGCACAACAAAATTATGACGGCAGTAAAGGCGCAAGTTTTGAAACATACGCTGGAATAAGAATCAGAGGTTCGATGCTGGATGAAATTCGACGCGGGGACTGGGTTCCTCGCTCTGTTCATAAGAACAGTCGAATGGTTAATGCAGCAATTAAAGCACTTGAAGCTAAACTTTCTCGCGAACCGACCGATAAAGAGATAGCAGAACATTTAGAATTACCGTTAGATCAGTATTATCAGATACTTAATGATGTAAATTGCGGTAAACTTGTCGGTATGGAAGATTTAGGCGTTTCCGAAGATGTCATAACAACGGAAGAACACGCTGATGATAATATTCCATTTCAAGGTGTTGTAGATGAACATTTTCGAGTTGCTCTTGTGGAGGCGATTAAAACCCTTCCAGAAAGAGAAGCTTTAGTTTTATCTCTTTATTACGATGAAGAGTTAAATTTGAAAGAAATTGGTGCAGTTATTGGTGTCAGCGAGTCTCGTGTCAGCCAAATACACAGTCAATCAATGCAACGACTACGGGCCAAGTTATCAACTTGGACAGTAGAATAATTAAATCCCGTTACTTTGTGCCCTCACTGGAGGCGATTTTGAATAAAAACATGAAGATCCTTATTGTTGATGACTTCTCAACAATGCGCCGTATTGTAAAAAACTTATTACGTGACTTAGGTTTTAATAACACCCAAGAAGCGGATGATGGTTTAACAGCATTACCATTGCTTAAAAAGGGCGGTTTCGATTTTGTAGTAACAGATTGGAACATGCCAGGCATGCAAGGGATCGACTTGCTAAAAACAATTCGTGCCGATGGCGAATTAAAACACTTACCTGTATTAATGATCACCGCTGAAGCAAAACGCGAGCAGATCATTGAAGCCGCTCAAGCGGGTGTTAATGGTTATATTGTTAAGCCATTTACTGCTGCAACATTGAAAGAAAAATTAGACAAGATTTTTGAACGTTTATAAGAAAGTGTTGCGTAAGTAAGGACCACCTAACAATGATTTCATTAACAGATGCCAAGGAACTTGTCGCTTTATTAGAAGACGGCAAGCAAGAAGAAGCCAATCAATTGGTTGCCGCACTCGCCGTTCCTCAAGAGCAGCCAATGCTTCAAGAAATAGGATCTTTAACTCGTGATCTTCACGAATCATTAAAGAACTTTAAACTTGATCACCGCGTTGTTGCTATTGCTAATGATGAGATCCCTGATGCACGTGATCGTTTGCAATATGTGATTGATAAAACGGAAATAGCCGCCAATAAAACCATGGATGCTGTTGATCGTTCATTACCTATTGCTGACGAGTTGCATGAAGGACTTCTTCAGGTTCGTCCTCAATGGAATAGTCTAATGAAAGGTCGAATTGAGTTAGCTCAATTTAAATCTTTATGTCACAACATTGATGGACTTCTTACTCAAGTTGAAGGTAATAGCTCGGAACTTCGTAACGAGTTAACCAACATCTTAATGGCGCAAGACTTTCAAGACCTTACCGGTCAGATAATTAAACGTGTAATAACATTAGTTCAGGAAGTCGAAGACCGACTGGTTGATATATTGACGTTGTTTAAAGTTGAAGAACGCCTAGGTGCTGCAGAAGACGAATCTAAAAAGCCGTCTAAAGCTGAGGGTCCTATTTTGAACCCGCATGAACGTGAAGACGCTGTGGCATCGCAAGATGATGTCGATGATTTATTAGCCAGTCTTGGATTTTAGAGGAATATTATGAGCTTTGAAATGGATGAAGACATTCTGCAAGATTTCTTAATTGAAGCAGGAGAAATTCTTGAGCTACTTTCTGAACAATTAGTTGAATTAGAGCAACGCCCTGATGATTCTGATTTATTAAATGCAATTTTCCGTGGTTTCCATACAGTAAAAGGGGGCGCAGGCTTCCTTTCGTTAACTGAATTGGTTGATGCATGTCATGGTGCGGAGAATGTGTTTGATATCCTTCGTACTGGTAAACGCAAAGTTACCTCTGAGCTGATGGATACGATTCTAGAAACGCTAGATACCGTGAACGTTATGTTTGGTTCAGTGCAAAATGGTGAGCCTTTAGCACCAGCATCGCAACAGGTTTTAGATGAGTTACATCGTCTAAGTAAGCCGACAAGCGAAGATGAAGTTGCCGTAGTTGCACCAGTCGTTGTCGCTCCTGTGATCACCGCGACTTCAGCTATCCATGATTCTGTGGATGACATTACAGAAGATGAATTTGAGAAACTGTTAGATGAATTGCACGGTAAAGGAACGGCACCTTCAGCGGTGACTTCTGCGCCAGTTGCGTCAACTCCTGTTTCTTCAAATACCGTGAGCTCTATGTCTGAAGGCGATATTACTGATGATGAATTTGAGCGTTTACTTGATGAGCTACATGGTTCAGGTAATAGCCCGACAAATTCATCGGTAGCGGCCGTGTCTGCACCAGTTGTTGACACAAAAGCAGCCGATATTGCGATGTCTGGTGATTCGGATGTAATGTCTGATGATGAGTTTGAAAAGTTATTAGATCAGCTGCACGGTTCTGGTAAAGGCCCAACAGATGAAGAGTTAGAACAAGCGGTTAAGCCTGCTTCTTCAATGGCAGAAACGCCAGTGGTAGAAAAAGCACCGGTAGTTGAAGCTCCGCTTGCGCCAACAAGAACACAAGCCCCAAAACCAGTTGAAGCACCTAAGCCAGTTCAAAAAGCGCCAACGAAACAACAGAAATCACAAGCAGAAAGCACGGTACGTGTTGATACATCAACGCTAGACAACATCATGAACATGGTGGGTGAATTAGTATTGGTTCGTAACCGCTTAGTGAGTCTTGGTTTGAACAGCAATGACGAAGAAATGTCTAAAGCAGTTTCAAACCTTGATGTCGTTACTGCTGATATCCAAGGCGCAGTAATGAAAACACGTATGCAGCCAATCAAGAAAGTATTTGGTCGCTTCCCACGTGTTGTTCGTGATTTAGCTCGTACTCTGAAAAAAGACATTGTGCTTGAAATGCGCGGTGAAGAAACGGATCTAGATAAAAACTTAGTGGAAGCACTTGCTGATCCACTGATTCACTTGGTTCGTAACTCTGTCGATCATGGTATTGAAATGCCAGATGTTCGTGAAAAAACGGGCAAAGATCGTACCGGTAAAGTGATTCTGTCTGCTTCACAAGAAGGCGATCATATCTTACTAAGCATCATTGATGATGGTGGTGGTATGGACGCTGATAAGCTTCGTGGAATCGCGGTTAATCGTGGTTTGATGGATACTGATGCAGCCTCTCGCCTTACGAACAAAGAATGTTATAACCTTATTTTTGCACCTGGTTTCTCAACGAAAACTGAAATCTCAGACATTTCAGGCCGTGGTGTAGGTATGGATGTTGTGAAGACAGCCATCAACCAATTAAATGGGTCTATCGATATTGATTCAAGCATGGGCGAAGGGACTAAGATTGTAATCAAAGTACCATTAACACTCGCTATTCTTCCTACATTAATGGTAGGGGTTGCAAACCAGCCGTTTGCATTGCCACTAGCAAGTGTGAATGAGATTTTCCATCTTGATCTTTCTAAAACAAATATTGTTGATGGGCAGCTAACGACCATCGTTCGTGAAAAATCGATACCATTATTTTATTTACAAGATTGGCTTGTTTCTGGTGCTCGTAAAACAGAGCGCACGGGATTAGGTCATGTAGTAATTATTCAATTAGGTGCTCAACGCGTCGGTTTCGTGGTTGATACACTGATTGGACAAGAAGAGGTGGTAATTAAACCTCTTGATGAATTACTGCAAGGCACTCCAGGAATGGCAGGTGCAACCATCACTTCAGATGGTCACATCGCACTTATTCTTGATGTTCCAAACTTGCTTAAGCGTTATGCAGTACGTATGCATTAATGCACAAGGATTGACATGGCAATAAAAGTATTAGTTGTTGATGATTCAAGCTTTTTTCGACGTCGAGTGAGTGAAATTATCAACTCAGATCCACGCCTTGAAGTCATCGATGTAGCAACAAACGGCAAAGAAGCCGTTGAAAAAGCGCAATCTTTAAAGCCAGATGTTATCACCATGGATATAGAGATGCCTGTCATGGACGGTATCTCAGCAGTTCGAGAAATCATGAAAGTGTGCCCAACACCAACTTTGATGTTTTCTTCGTTAACTCATGATGGTGCAAAAGCGACATTAGATGCGTTAGATGCGGGTGCATTGGATTTCTTACCAAAGAAATTTGAAGATATCGCCCGTAATCGTGATGAGGCGGTTTCATTGCTTCAGCAGCGCATTGTTGAGATTGCACGTAAGAAATTGTTTATGCGTCGACCTGCTTTAGCTACTCAAGTGACTAAAACTGAGCCTAGAGCCGCGGCAACAACAAGAGTAACTGCGTCACGAATTACATCGCCAATGAGCGCTGAACCAGTAAAAGCAGTGCCAAGTGCACCTATTGGTCAACGTTTTAAAGCGACGGGTAAAAAATATCAGCTAACCGCAATAGGGACTTCAACCGGAGGCCCTGTGGCATTACAAAAGATATTAACGGCACTTCCTGCTAATTACCCACATCCGATTATTTTAGTTCAGCATATGCCAGCAACGTTTACTGCTGCGTTTGCCGCTCGATTAAATAACTTATGTAAGATCCAAGTGAAAGAAGCGCAAGATGGCGATATTTTAAAGCCGGGTTGTGCGTATTTGGCTCCAGGTGGCTTACAAATGATGGTTGATGGTCGTCCTGGTTCTTCTCGTTTGAAGATCCTTGATGGTGGTGAACGCATGAATTACAAACCATGTGTTGATGTGACTTTTGGCTCTGCCGCGAAAGTGTATGGCGATAAAGTATTGTCTATGATCTTAACGGGTATGGGAGCGGATGGCCGTGAAGGCTGTCGTATGCTTAAAGCTGCTGGCGCAACCATTTGGTCTCAAGATGAGCAAAGTTGTGTTGTCTATGGCATGCCACAAGCCGTCGATAAAGCCGGTTTGTCTTCAGAAAGTTTGCCGATAGAACGTGTCGCTGAACGAATGCTTGTTGAAGTTGGATTAAAGTAGGAAAACCGAATGATTGTCTGGAGCATAGCAAACCAGAAAGGTGGTGTGGGTAAAACAACCACAACAATTACACTGGCTGGTTTATTAAATGAACGTGGTAAACGAGTACTTATGGTGGATACCGATCCACACGGTTCGTTAACTACGTACTTAGGCTATGATTCAGACAATTTACCTTCTAGCTTATTTGGATTGTTTCAACTTCCAACGATAAATAAAACAACCGTGAAACCGTTTGTTTTACACAGCAAGGTACCGGGCTTAGACATTATTCCTGCACATATGTCATTAGCGACACTTGATCGTGTGATGGGGAATCGAACCGGCATGGGATTGGTCCTTAAGCGTGTATTAAAAGCGCTTGAAGATGAATACGATTATGTACTTATTGATTGCCCACCGATCTTAGGTGTCATGATGATTAATGCCTTAGCGGCCAGTAACCGTGTCTTAATTCCAGTTCAAACAGAGTTCTTAGCAATGAAAGGCTTAGAACGTATGATGAAAACATTAGCCATCATGCAAAGAAATAAACCGTCTTTATTTGATGTTACGATCATTCCAACAATGTATGACAAACGAACGAATGCGTCGTTACAAACATTAATGGAACTGAAGCATATGTATACTGATCAAGTGTGGGCTTCAGCCGTTCCTATTGATACAAAATTTAGAGATGCAAGTCTAAAAAGAATGCCACCGTCTTTTGTTTCTCCAAACAGCCGTGGTGTTTTTGCCTATAAAACGTTGTTGAACTACTTGGAGCGATTAGTTTAATGGCGAGTTTCAAACCATTGACCAGTGAAGAAGCACTCGAAGATTACTTTTCAGCATTATTAAATGAAGAGATAATTGAGCTTGAAGATGATCAAGATATTGAGATCATTTTGCCAGAGCCAGAGCCAGAGATTACATGGACATCTGAAGCGGTAATGGTAGAAGATCAGGTAACTTCTCACTATCAACCACAACTAGCACAACACATTGATGATGACGATGAATACCCATTTGAGTTGCCTCAATTGGAGGATGTTCAACGATTATTAAGTCAATTAGAGAATTCACAACTTGAAGTTCAGGTTGAAATTGATTCATTAATTACCGATGCATTCGTAAAACAAGAAAAAGAAGATCTCGCTGTTGAAACGACAATGGTGTCTCAAGATGTGGTTAATGACATTGAGAGTGAAGAATCGGAAGAAGAACTGGATCTTTCTGATTGGGATATTTCAGATAAAATTGTTACTAAAAAACCAGAAGAAATAAAAGAATTCGAGTTGATTTCTGAAGAACCTGCAATTGATTCAGAGATAAAATTAGAGACTCAAACAGGAAAATCACCTCCTTTAATTGGGTTAGATTGGAAGAACTCAGAATTAGATGAAGAGTTCCAAGTCTTATTTTTTGAAGTGATGGGCGTGACCTTTGCTGTGCCATTGGCTCAATTAGGTGGCATACATCAGATCACGGAATTGAGTCATTTAATTGGTCGTCCTGATTGGTATCTTGGGTTACAAAATAATCGAGAAACCACCATTGATGCGTTAGATACCGCGAAGTGGGTGATGCCACAAAGCATCAAAGATGAGAGCTACAAAGAGAATTACCAATACCTTGTTATGCTTGGTGATAGCAAATGGGGATTAGCGTGTAATGCGTTAGCCGGAACAGAAACATTAACCAGTGATCGAATTCGTTGGCGTGAAACCGCAGGAAAACGTCCGTGGTTGTCTGGAATGGTAAAAGAGAAGATGTGTGCCTTGATTCACGTTGAGGCAATGATTACGATGCTTAATGCCGGTCTCGACATTAAGGGAATAGAGTAAGATAACTCTAAGAGGACGAGGAAATACAATGTCTCAGTATAATCAAGTAGAGATCCGTAAAGATCAAGTAAACGATGAAGTACTACAATGGGTGACTTTTCAATTAGAAGAAGAAACCTATGGTATTAACGTAATGCAAGTTCGTGAAGTATTACGTCATACAGAAATTGCGCCAGTACCAGGCGCACCAGACTACGTTCTAGGTATTATCAACCTTCGTGGTAACGTAGTAACGGTGATTGATACTCGTTCACGTTTTGGCTTAATGCAAGGCGAGATCAGTGATAATACACGTATCATTGTGATTGAATCAGAACATCAAGTTATCGGTATCCTTGTTGATAGCGTGGCAGAAGTTGTATACTTACGTTCATCAGAAATTGATACAACGCCAAGTGTTGGAACGGAAGACAGCTCTAAATTTATTCAGGGTGTTAGTAACCGCGAAGGCAAACTACTTATCTTGGTTGATCTTAATAAACTTTTGTCTGAAGACGAATGGGATGACATGGCAAGCCTATAATGGTCGATATTTTAACTCAGCTCTCAGAGCTACTAGCTGCAACAGCAATGATCCTTGTTTTGGTTTTCTTCTTTGTACTAAATAGACGAAATAAGCAACTCGTGCAACAGCTGACAGAAGCGAAAGCGCAGTATAAAAACCTTCAAGATGAACAACAAAAGCTGCAAAAGCAATTTGTTGAATTTCGTTCTGGCTCTATTAATATGGGGCAGAAAGTCGCGGAAATGACTCAATTAAGTCAACATTTTGATGACCGATTAAATGAACTTGAGAATACGGATGTCGACAGTCGATTGTATTCAAGAGCAAATAAATTGGTTCAACTGGGTGCAGGGATTAATGAGCTTATGGAAGAATGTGAACTTCCAAAAGCCGAAGCTGAGTTAATGATGTCTTTACAAGCCAAAATTGCTGGCGGTAAAGGCTCTATGCCACCATTAAGAATGGAAGACGAAGAATAACGATTTCTTCAGATTAACGAATTCAAAAGCTCCTTATTTAAGGGGCTTTTTTTCGTTATGGGATATGGTAAAAAATACAGCTACCCATAAGGTGGTATTTAATTTTTTAATATATAACCCTATGAATTAAATGTGGATTTTTTTCATTATGAAAATGAAACTAAATGACATATTTATTTACTTATCTATGCAAATAGATTTGTTTTATATCTAAGTTTCCCTGTTTTTGCTGTGCTAGAATACTTTCAATATTCTCTAATGATAAAAGTCTATGCTAGAAATTCGTAATGTAACCTGTATTCGAGATGAAAGAGTTTTATTTGAACAACTCAGCTTTACCGTATCAGACGGTGAGTTAATTCAAATAGAAGGTCAAAATGGTGCAGGAAAAACCACATTATTGCGAATTATTGCCGGTCTTGGTTATTCTGATGAAGGTGATATTTATTGGAATGGCGAATCGATTAAACAGAATCGAGAAGACTTTCATTCCGCGTTACTTTTTCTAGGTCATCACACGGGTGTAAAACGTGAGTTGACAGCATTTGAAAATCTGGCTTTTTATCAATCAATGCATAACAACTATAATGAAGAGGCTATTTGGGATGCACTTGCTCGTGTTGGCTTAGCGGGTCGAGAAGATGTCGCAGCAGGGCAATTGTCCGCAGGACAACAGCGCAGAGTTGCATTAGCTCGTCTTTGGTTGAGCAATCATAAGTTGTGGGTTCTTGATGAGCCATTAACTGCCATTGATAAGCAGGGCGTTAAGGTGTTAGAGCAGTTGTTTATGGATCACGCAAAACAGGGTGGAATTGTCTTGCTAACGACGCATCAGGATTTATTTACTGACAGTAACGAATTGAAAAAAATCAGGTTAGGTGAGTAATAGATGCTTTCTTCAATGACTACGATAATAAAACGTGAATTATTGATCGCTTTTCGTCGTAAAGCCGATGTTTTAAACCCGTTGTGGTTTTTTATTATCGTGATTACCTTATTCCCATTAAGTATTGGCCCTGAGCCAATTCTGCTTGCGCGTATTGCGGCGGGTATTGTTTGGGTTGCTGCTTTATTGTCTGCCTTACTTTCTCTTGAACGTTTATTCCGAGACGATTTTTCCGATGGCTCATTAGAACAAATGATGTTAATGCCAAGCCCATTGTCGGTTTTAGTATTAGCCAAAGTGTTTGCTCACTGGGTACTGACTGGCCTGCCGCTGATTATTATCAGCCCATTACTGGCTATTTTATTATCCTTAGATTTCAATACATGGTTAGCCATTGTACTTACCCTGTTACTTGGAACACCCACACTGAGTTTTCTTGGTGCGGTAGGGGTTGCATTAACTGTGGGTCTGCAAAAAGGGGGAGTGTTGCTAAGCCTTCTTATACTCCCACTTTATATACCGGTTCTAATTTTTGCGACATCTGCAATTGATGCTGCAACTCTAGGGATGGCTTATAATGGCCAACTCGCTATTTTAGGGGCGCTTCTTATGGGCTCCGCAACATTGACTCCGTTTGCCATTAGTTCGGCACTACGAGTCAGTGTGCAATAAATCATAATTATAATTTTTATATTTAAGTAAGTGAGATAAACCAATGTGGAAATGGCTACATCCTTACGCTAAACCAGAAAAAGCGTATCAATTAAGTACTACACTGCTACCATGGTTTGCGGTGATCTCTATCATCAGTTTGACCGTTGGGACCATCTGGGGCCTTGCTTTTGCACCTTCTGATTATCAACAAGGTGACAGTTTTCGAATTATTTACATACACGTACCTGCTGCTATTTTGTCTATGGCCGCTTATATGTCGATGGCGATAGCTGCTTTTATCGGTTTGGTTTGGCAATTAAAATTGTCAGATATGGCCGCGGCAGCAATGGCGCCTATTGGTGCGGTATTTACGTTCATCGCTTTACTTACTGGTGCCGTTTGGGGCAAACCTATGTGGGGTGCTTGGTGGGTATGGGATGCCCGTTTAACGTCAGAATTAATTCTTCTATTTTTATACCTTGGGGTTATGGCGTTATATAACGCGTTTGATGATCAACGAACCGCTGCTCGTGCTGCGGGTATTCTTGCTATTGTTGGTGTGATTAATCTGCCAATCATTCACTTCTCTGTCGAATGGTGGAATACGCTTCATCAAGGTGCAAGTATTACAAAGTTTGATAAACCTTCGATTTCTTCAGATATGTTGTGGCCTTTACTATTAAATATCATAGGCTTTGCAACTTTCTTCGGTTCTGTGACTCTTATTCGTTTTAGGAATGAAATTTTAGCAAAAGAGAGTCATCGTCCTTGGGTTAGAGCATTGGTAGATACTAAATCTACCGTCTCTAAATAATGTAAGAGAAGGGAATTACTGTTATGCATTTTGAAACATTAAGTGATTTTTTTGCCATGGGTGGTTACGCCGCTTATGTATGGGGTGCTTTTGGCGCTACTTTTCTTTCTTTATTTTGGATTCTATTTTCTAGCCTTGGAAAACGACGCCAATTGTTAAAAGAAATTGAGCAAAGAATGGCAAGAGAAGAACGAATTAAAAAAGCAAAAACTATGGAGAATACATTATGAATCCAAGACGTAAAAAGCGCCTAGGGTTGATCCTTGCTCTAGTCCTAGGGGCGAGTGCAACGGTTGGGTTGATGCTTTATGCATTGAATCAAAATATGGATTTATTCTATACCCCAACAGAATTAGTGAATGGTAAGCCTGATGGAACAAAACCTGAAGTCGGCCAACGTTTACGTATCGGTGGTATGGTTGTTGTAGGATCGGTTAAACGTGATTCTCAGTCTTTAGAAGTTCGTTTT
Source organism: Aliivibrio logei (assembly GCF_001691055.1). Taxonomy (NCBI): domain Bacteria; kingdom Pseudomonadati; phylum Pseudomonadota; class Gammaproteobacteria; order Vibrionales; family Vibrionaceae; genus Aliivibrio; species Aliivibrio logei. The sequence goes on along the minus strand of NZ_MAJU01000008.1, from coordinate 1,052,379 downwards.
CAAGTTGAAGACATTGGCCCTAAAGTCACCGTTATTTATGATGGTATTCTTCCTGATTTATTCCGTGAAGGCCAAGGTATTGTCGCGCAAGGTGTTCTTGTTGATGCGACAACAGTTAAGGCTCATGAAGTATTAGCGAAACATGATGAAGAGTACATGCCGCCAGAGGTTGCAGAAGCGATGAAAAAAACGCACGAACCTCTTAAATACACAGAAGAACAAAAACAAGGAACTGGTCAATGATTCCAGAACTCGGTCATTTTGCGATGATTGCCTCATTAGGACTTGCTGTCCTATTGAGTATATTGCCTATGTACGGTGCAAGCCGTGGCAATAAAGCATTAATGCAAAGTGCAAGACCTCTCGCTTGGGGGATGTTCCTACTCCTCAGTTTATCATTTGGGATCTTAATGTGGGCATTCTACGTTAACGATTTCACTCTCCAATACGTCGCAAGTAACTCAAACAGTTTACTGCCTTGGTATTATCGTTTAACGGCGGTGTGGGGTGCTCATGAAGGTTCATTGCTTCTTTGGGTATTAATCCAAGCAGGTTGGACTGTGGCTGTAGCGACATTTAGTCGTGGAATGCCTCAAGAATCTGTTGCTCGAGTATTGGCAGTGATGGGCTGGATTACCCTTGGTTTCTTACTGTTTATCATTTTAACATCGAACCCATTTTTACGTACTCTGCCATTTTTCCCAATTGATGGGCGTGATTTAAACCCATTACTTCAAGATCCTGGGTTGATCATTCATCCACCAATGCTTTATATGGGTTACGTTGGTTTCTCTGTTGCGTTCTCATTTGCTATTGCGTCATTAATGACGGGTCGATTAGATACTGCATGGGCTCGTTGGTCTCGTCCTTGGACGATTGCTGCATGGTCATTTCTAACCGTAGGTATCTCTCTAGGTTCGTGGTGGGCATATTATGAACTTGGCTGGGGCGGTTGGTGGTTCTGGGATCCAGTAGAAAACGCATCATTCATGCCTTGGCTTGTTGGTACCGCACTAATGCACTCATTAGCGGTAACCGAGAAACGTGGTACGTTTAAAGCTTGGACCGTTCTACTTGCAATATCAGCATTCTCATTAAGTTTATTAGGTACGTTCCTTGTTCGTTCTGGCATCTTGGTATCGGTTCATGCCTTTGCTTCTGATCCCGCTCGAGGCATGTTCATTCTTGCCTTCTTAGTGATGGTTATCGGTGGTTCATTACTGCTGTTTGCTTTAAAAGGTTCTTCAGTTCGTGTTCGTGGTAATTTTGCTCTTTTTTCTCGTGAAAATGCATTATTAGCCAATAATATTTTATTAATAACGGCTTTAGTTGTTGTTCTTGTTGGTACGTTATTACCCTTAGTACATAAGCAACTTGGTTTAGGTTCAGTCTCAATCGGTGCACCGTTCTTCGATATGCTATTTGCATGGTTGATGATCCCATTTGCATTCTTATTGGGTATCGGTCCTCTGATCCGTTGGAAGAAAGATAATTTAAATAGTCTTGTTAAACGTATGGTAATCACAGGAGCGGTAACCGTTCCTCTTGCTGCTGTAATGATGGTTATCTTTGCCGATAAGTTCCTATTTATGGCTTACCTAGGTTGGATGATGTCAATTTGGATCATTATTCTTCATGGTTTTGAAATGTATGAACGTGCAACTCACCGTCATACACTTGCTGTTGGTTTAACGAAACTTGGCCGCAGTCATTGGGCGATGGTATCTGCACATATCGGTCTTGCTATTACGATTATCGGTATTGCAATGGTACAAAACTACAGTATTGAAAAAGACGTACGTTTGGCACCTGGTGAGCACATTGAAATGAATGGCTACCAATTCTACTTTGCTGGCATTCGTGATACTGATGGTCCTAATTATGATGGTTATACCGCTGATTTTGATATTTCGTTAGATGGTAAAGCCATCAATACATTGCACGCTGAAAAACGTTTCTACGCAACGTCTGGAGCGATGATGACGGAAGCGGCGATTGACCGTGGCATTACTCGTGATCTATACATTGCAATGGGGGAGCGTTTAGATGACAACCGTTCATGGGCTGTACGTATTTACTACAAACCGTTTGTTCGTTGGATCTGGGCTGGTACTCTATTCATGGCATTAGGCGGTGTGTTAGCAATGTCTGATAAGCGTTACCGTTTCCGTAAAACATCGAAAAAACAGGAGGCATAATAATGAAGAAGTTTTTATTTGTGCCACTCGCTTTGTTTTTACTTTTAGTTGCCGTGTTTGCTACCCAATTAACGCGTAACTCAAATGGCGATGATCCAACAAAACTGGAATCAGTTTTAGTGGGTAAACCGGTACCTGAATTTCGCTTAGAAGATCTAGCGGAAAAAGGTAAGCTTTATGATCAAAGTATCTTTAAAGGCGAACCTCTGCTTCTAAATGTATGGGCAACATGGTGTCCAACATGCTATGCAGAGCATCAATACCTTAATACGCTGGCAACTGAAGGCGTAAAAATTATTGGTATGAACTATAAAGATGAGCGAGCAGGAGCGGTTAAATGGCTTAAAGAATTAGGTAATCCATACTTAATTACGCTGTTTGATGGTGACGGCATGCTAGGAATGGATTTAGGTGTTTATGGTGCGCCTGAGACGTTCTTAATCGATAGTAATGGCATCGTTCGCTATCGTCACGTTGGTGATGTAAATGATCGTAATTGGAATGAGAAACTAAAACCAATGTACGATCAACTAGTTGCGGAGTCTAAATAATGAAGATGATATTACGTAAATTGAGTCTTCGTCTTGCTGCTATTCTTGCGTTGAGCTTTTTTGCTGCTCAAGCAAGTTATGCCACTATCGATTTGTATAAATTTGATTCACCAGAACAAGAACAGCAATTTAAAGAATTAGGGCAAACCTTGCGTTGCCCTAAATGTCAGAACAACAACATTGCTGATTCAAGTGCTGAGCTTGCTCAAGACATGCGCCACAAAGTGTATGAAATGACCAAGCAAGGTAAATCTGATGATGAGATCGTTTCTTATATGATTGATCGTTACGGTAACTTTGTTACTTATGATCCACCGCTAACTGCTGGTACGCTTGTTTTATGGTTAGGTCCATTGGCTGTATTAGTGTTTGGATTTGGTTTCATTGTACTTCGTAGCCGTAAAAGCAAAACCGTAACTGAAGACAATTCAGAAGAGTGGGATAACGAACATGAAGATCGTTTGAACGCATTACTAGATGACACTAAAGAAGATGGGAAGGTAAACAAATGAGTTTGTTTTGGATTTCAACCTTAGCCCTAATTTTTGTTGGTATCGCATTCATCGTTCTTCCGCTATGGAAAGCTAAAGCGCAAGATGATGATGCTCGCCGAGATGAATTGAACAAAGCGTTCTATAAAGATCGCTTACTGGAGTTAGAAGAAGAAGACGCTGAAGGTCTTGTGAACAACCAAGAAGAGTTGATCACAGAGCTTAAACAATCATTACTTGATGATATTCCAGCGCCAGAGAAAGCACAGCAAGACAGCATGGATGCAAAATTATTCATCTTGCCATCTATTCTTGTGTTTGTTGCTATTTCTTACGGTTTTTACTTTAAGTTCGGTAATATCGATAAAATTGAAAAATGGCATGAAGTTTCTGAACGTTTACCGGAGTTATCAAAACAATTGATGAATCCTGAAGGTGTTTCGTTAAGTGATTCTGAAATGATCGATTTAACGTTAGGACTTCGTACTAAATTGTATGAAGAACCAAACGATGCAATGGGTTGGTTGTTATTAGGTCGTATTGGTATGGCTAACCGAGATATTGATACTTCTGTTGGAGCAATGCAAAAAGCTTATAAGCTTAAGCCTGACGATGTTGAAATTAAATTGGGTTATGCGCAATCATTAATGCTTTCTGGTGATGATGCGAAAGCAGAGCAGTCGAAGACATTACTTCGTCAAGTTCTGCGTCAAGACTCAACCAATCTACGTGCATTATCATTATTAGCGTTCAGTGCGTTTGAGCGTCAAGATTATAAAGGTGCAGTATCTGCTTGGAAAGCGATGCAAATGCTGATTGGTCCTGATGATTCACGTTATGAAATGCTAGTACGCAGTATTGAACGTGCAAAATCTAAGATGAACCCAGAAGCGACTTTAGATAAGCAAGTTCCTATCACTGTGAATTTAGGCTCTAATGTGACGTTGCCTTCACAAGGTGTCGTGATTGTTTCAATTCACCCTGCTGATGGTTCTGCTATGCCTGTTGCAGCGGCTCGTATCCCACTCAGCCGTTTTCCTCTGAAAATCATGATGTCAGATGACAATAATATGATTGAACAGCGTAAGCTGTCGGATATGCCTGATTTTATCGTTCGAGCACGTATTGACCAAGATGGCAATGTGTCTACGAAAGAAGGTGATTGGTATGGTGAGAGCGCAGTCAGCACATTAGGAAAGAATGTGTCGCTTGATATTGATAAGCAATACTAATACCTTTTAACAAATGTCATACTATGACGGGCAGAAGCATTGAGCTTCTGCCCGTTTTTTTTATGACTATAATTGTATAACTATAATAATAAATAAAGAGTACAGCCGAGCAAGTTACTCGTTCAGTTAGTCTCAGTAGGTTAAAGGTGTGTTGTGTATAAAAAAATATGTTTTCCTTGGGTACTACTTTTTGTGATCACGGGGTGTTCTCAAACACCTGAGTCGAGTGATCCTGAAATAGAAACCAATGAAGCTGTCGAAGTTGAATACGATGACTCGCATGATGGTGACCCAATTGAAGGGTTTAACCGAGTTATGTGGGATCTTAACTATAATATTTTAGACCCTTACTTAGTTCGTCCGGTATCTATTGCCTATGTTGATTATACGCCAAGCCCAATTCGAATCGGGATCGCAAATTTCTTAGCGAACTTAGATGAACCCTCAAGCATGGTAAATAATTTAATTATGGGGAATGGTGAGCAAGCAATGGTGAATTTCAATCGATTTTGGTTGAACACAACACTAGGTCTTGTTGGACTTATTGATATTGCCAGTGCCGCTGAGATTCAAAAACCAGACAGTCGTTCTTTTGGGGATGCATTAGGTTATTATGGTGTCGGTAACGGGCCTTACTTTATGTTACCTGGTTATGGTCCATGGACATTGCGTGAAGCCGGGGATTTTGTTGATGGCTTATACATGCCGTTATCGTATTTAAACTTTTGGCAAGGTTTAGGTAAATGGGGATTAGAAGGCATGGAGTCACGAGTTGGTTTAATATCTCAAGAGCCAATGTTAGAAGCATCCCCCGATCCCTACGTATTAACCCGAGATGTTTATTTACAAAGACAAGATTTTAAAGCTGAAATAGAACCAGAAAGTGATAGTAATTCAGAAGAAGACTTAGATGATTTCTTAGACGAAATTGATGAGTAATTGATCTATTCAGAGTTCAGAGCAAATACTGCCTGAACTCTGAACTCTGAACTCTGAACTCTAGTTATTATTTTTACGTTGAACCATCATCAATAATAAAGCGACGAGTGATCCTGAAGTGTCACATAACATGTCCTTTTGAGCATCCCAGATATCGCCTTGTGATCCTAAGAAAGCGATGCCTTCTTCTCCTCCTGCAACTGCCGCGTACCACCATTCAATAATTTCATAGCCTGCAGCAACACTCATTAATGCAAATAAACCGAATAACATGGCAAGTGGAGCAGAACATTTTTTTGTTTTAATCAAATATTCTGCAATCGGGTAAGCGTAAAAACCAATAGAGAAATGAGCGACCCGATCAAAGTTATTACGGTCAGAACCGATCAATTGATTAAACCAATCAAAGGGAACATCAGAAAACGTATATTTAGCGCCGATAGTATGAAGAATAAGCCAGATAAACATTAAGGCATAGGCGGTTTTACTGAACGTAAATCGAAGGGATACGTAATAAATTCCCATTAAAATGAGTAGGGCTGGTAAGATTTCCGCAAACCAAACGGCTCGTGATGAAGGCTCAATTGCTGAGAACAATAAAACGACGAAATAAATATTGGTTAATACGAGAAAAATAGGCTGCTTTTTAAGAGTCATAAAAATCGACATGATTAATCACACCTGAATGTTTGAATAAAAGACTAAGGGTAATTGTAGCGTTAATGAATTATGGGACAAGTATAAGGGCGAGGTAATGAGATCAATGAAAGAAAAATTGCACGATACAATGATTAGAATTAACCCCTCATTAGATAAGAAAAAGGCCTCATAAAAAGAGGCCTATAGAGTAATGTAATTAATTAGAAGCGGTAGTTCGCTTGAACACCCACTAACCATACGTTACCTGTGGTTTCGCCTTCAAAAGTACCACCGAATAGAGCTGCTTCATCTCCCTGACCTTCAGACATTTTTGCATCTTTTGCGAAGATGTAAGTAAAGCCAGCATCTAGAGTTAAATTGTTAGACCACGCGTAGCCTACACCAGTACTCAGCCATAAACGGTCAGTTTCAGGAATTGTCGCGGTGCGGTCTTCATCACTTACTGCCGATGTGTCATAAGCAACACCAGATCGTAGAGTTACTTTTTGGTTTAATTGATAAGTACCACCAAAGGCTAAACGGTAGTTATCTTCCCAATTCTCTTCTTTGATTAGGTCTTTGCCACCTAATGTGGGGATATTAGCTTCTAATTTTTCAAAGCTGCTCCAATCTGTCCAGTTAAAGCTCGCATGAATAGCGACTTTATCTGTTAATTGGTGATAACTTGCTAACTCGGCTGTTGCTGGTAAATCTAAAGCCATTGAACCAGCAAAGTGTTGTGTTGGGTTTTTCGGATTGAAAGCCGCCCCTTTTGCATGGCCAGCTAAATCAAGTTTTACTTCTGATTTGTAGCTAAAGCCAATACGGTTAGCATCATTGATTTGCCATGCAGTACCAACTTGCCATCCCCACGCTTCATCAGTGCCTTCCATGTATTTCAGCGTTGTTCCTGCTGGTGGTAACGGTATATTTCCAATTGGTGTTGGGATATGAGTCGGACTTTGATTTGGAATTGTTGCACCAAAACTGCCTTCAGCAATAACATAACGAACACCGCCACCAACACTGAATTGTTGGTTAATTTTGTAAGCCATATTTACGTTAATTTCTTTAGTAATGACGCTTGCTTCGTTACCAAAGTTAGTTGCTGAAAAATCAGAACCTAAGTCTGTTTCCATACCGTAGTTAGTGCCAACCGCAAAACCAATCGCTACTTGTTCATTTACTCGATGAGAAACGTATAAGTTAGGGATAAAAGCATCGTGAGCAAAATCTTCTGATTTAGTTGATGTGGTTCCAGATCTTTGAGTAGAAACACCTTCAACGTCAATATTTGGGTTTACGTAAATACCGCCAACAGAAACTTGAGTGCCTTCTAAGTAAGTTAGCATCGCTACGTTACGCCATTGTGCATCAGCGCCATCTGCGATAGCGGCTTCACCTGCGTATGCGCGGCCTAAACCTGTTGCTGAATATTCAGCAAGTTGGAAGCCGGCAGCCATAGTGTGTGAGCTTGCTACTGAACCTAAAAGGCCAAGAGCCACTGCGATAGAAAGACGGTTTTTATTATTGTTCATTCTTGTTTCCATGAGCAAATTCAAATGTTCGCTGAATTTGTTGGTGATAATTAGACGTGGATAATACGAGTTAGAGTAAAAACTTCAAATAAAAAATGGTATTTTTCACATTTTAAGGGGATTTTTCTGTAAAAAGTTTCCATTTCAGATGAATTTTCTGTATTTATCTGGTCTGATGTGTTAATTGAGCGTACAGGTGTAGGTTTGAATTGTTGTTTTGGGGTACGCGTGTACGCTGAAATTTTAGTGAATGAGGACTAGTTTTTAGGGACTAGGAAGAGCAGATCGCTGCGCTTTCCGATTTCAGAGATGATCGCTTTTGGCTTTAAGCTCCTCGTCCTGACTAAGGGGGGGTTGGGAGGGGATAAAGAACTCACAGCGTTAAATCAAGTCAAATTGATATTTTATTCTACCTGTATCGCAGTAACCCCTCCCTAACCCTCCCCTTATTAAGGGGAGGGGACTGCCTATCATTTGTTGTAACCACCGCGATCACAATACTGTTCTCCCCCTTTATCTATGATCTTTTGAAATCGATAAAGTAAATAGAAGGGGGGAGTTAGAGGGGGTTGTTTGCTTGCTCTTTCCCGCCCCTAGTACCTTGAAGCGAAGCGTTCTTAAAACTGTTTCTTCAAGATCAAAAAAGGCCAGCGTGTGCTGACCTTTTGGATTTACACTTTCAAGAATGAGTCTTAGAAGCTGTAGCTGTACTGAACACCAGCAAGAATTGCATCTGCGTGTGTAGTTGCAGTTAGAGAACCAAAAGCATCCGTCTCATTTACATCAACATCTTCGCCTAACAGGTAAGTGAAGCCAAAATCAACCGTGTGTTTTTTCTCAAAATTGTAGCTGAAGCCAGCAGAGAACCATTGGCGGTCTGAATCAGGTACAGAAATTGAGGTTTTTTCATCTTGAGCTGAAGTGTCGTACATGTAGCCGGCACGCAATGTCCACGCATCGTTTAAGAAGTAAGTACCACCAATTGCGTAGTGCATACCATCTTGCCAATTATATTCATTTAGCGTTGTGCCACCTGAAGTATTTAGCTGATCAAAATCACTCCAATCGATCCATTGTATAGAGTAATGGACAGCAAATTTAGTGTCTTTAATTTCGTGGTAACCAGAGAATTCAGCCATGCTTGGAAGAGGCATTAGTAATTTTTGGTCACTGATATCTTGACCTAAATACTCCATATCACCTTCTGCTTCAATTTCTGGGCTGTAGTGGTATGAGAAACCAAAACGGTTACGTTCATCTAATTCATAAACCGCGCCTAAGTTCCAACCAAAACCAATACCATCAGCTTCAACATCTAAAGCTGTTTTTGGAACCATAGGGTTTTGAGTTGCACCTGTTTCACGAATTAATTTACCAGTACCTTGGACAATATCTAGACCAGCACCAACGCTGAATTGTTCATTTATACGGTATGATGCAGTAAGTGCGTAGTTAATGCTTTTAACTTCAGTTGTGCCACCGTATCGTTTTGCTGTTGGTACCGCTGGGCTACTACCACCAAAACTATCATCAAAATTATTAGTAGTACCAAAATTGGAATATATGCCAGCACCTAAAGCCCATTGATCGTTAATACGATGAATATAATAAATATTAGGGACGGCGGTACCGCTGCCATTACTTGCATCATCAATAGGTTGAGCACCGCCGCCAAATGCTGAAGTATGTTCGATACCAGTCACATCAATATCTGTTTTGATGTAGTTAACACCAGTTGAGAACTGTGATGAATCAAAAAGAGCCATTGCAGCGGCGTTACGTGACATTACTGATGCGTTATCAGCGATTACAGCATCACCAGCAAATGCACGGCCTAGACCTGTTGCTGATTGAGCGTTTAGTTGGAAACCAGCAGCGGTAGCCTGTTGTGTTGCAAGAGTGATAGTCGCTGCTAGAAGTGTTTTTGAAAACAGACGCTTCTTATTCATAATTATTATATTCCATATATTGTTATTTCCTTTCAATTGTCAAAACTGAAAAGAGTTTTTTAGTTGAGACTTAGATCTCGTTGCCGAGATAATAACGATCAGAGCATAGACGACAAATCCGACCACTACCAAAAAAACGTTAAAATTCGTGATCTCGTCGTGATTTGTTGATAAAAAGCACATGAAATACATAAACTAGAGTTTTAACTCTATAAAAGGTCGGTTTTTATTGATTTTAAGGTGTTGTTAACCTTTTGATTTTTAATGAAATTAAACGACAGGAACGAAAATTTAGAGCTAAGGCTCTAAAAGTGTTTGGTTAACTCGATTTATTCATGTTATTTATTGTTTTTTCAGCGATTTATAAGCAGAATGTGATGTTTTAGTTAAACATATGACCATGGTGATTGTTTTGCTATTGATTTATTCATCAAATCAAATCGTAGTAAAAGAACATAAAATTGATCTATTTCAATAAATGAATTGAAATTCACGTTATAGTAATCCTCGTTATCTGGTTGAGTAATCAACCCGTTGAGCAAGATAACATTTCCTTTTGAAGGCTGACTTTACTTTCTCCTTATCAGGTGAAACTGATTTTACAATTGGCTACACGTTAATTGTTTTTTATTCTGACCACATCGATTGATGTGGTTTTTTTTTATCTAAATATTGCCACTCTTTATTTATTCAGCAGAATATTCCCCTATATCACATTTCTACTATAATCTACTTTTCAAAATTAACAAGTTAGTTACAATTTGAGGTCTGACCACTCATTTGATATTTTCGCAAGGAGACGCGATGTCAAACTCACAACGTTCAAGCTCATCATTATCAAGACATTATCAGCCATTAACGACACGACAAGGTGACCGTATTGCTGTGGTTTCTGGGATCCGTACTCCTTTTGCTAAGCAATCTACCGCCTTTAGTTCAACGCCTGCGGTTGATCTGGGTAAATTGGCAGTAAAAGCTTTGATGGATAAAACAGAGATCGATCCTAAATTGATTGATCAAGTTGTGTTTGGTCAGGTTGTTCAAATGCCAGAAGCCCCGAATATTGCTCGTGAAATCGTTCTTGGCACAGGAATGAATGTGGGGACGGATGCGTATAGTGTTACGCGTGCCTGTGCGACCAGCTTTCAAACAACAGCCAATGTCGTTGAAAGTATCATGGCAGGATCGATTGATATCGGAATTGCAGGCGGGGCAGATTCTTCGTCAGTCCTGCCAATCGGTGTGTCAAAAAAATTGGCTTCAACCTTATTAGCATTAAGTAAAACTAAGACGGTAGGGCAAAAACTGTCTTTATTACGAACGTTATCGTTAAAAGACATTGCTCCTGTACCTCCTGCCGTTGCTGAATATTCAACGGGGATCTCGATGGGGCAAACCGCAGAACAAATGGCAAAAAGTCACGGTATTACCCGAGAAGAACAAGATGCATTGGCTCACCGCTCTCATTCTTTGGCAGCAAAAGCATGGCAAGATGGGTTAATTCAAGACGAAGTGATGACGGCATTCCCTGATCCCTATAAAGAGTGGATCGATCAAGACAACAATATTCGCTATAACTCTGATCTGGCCAGTTACGCAAAATTACGTCCCGCGTTTGATAGAAAATACGGTTCAGTAACGGCAGCAAACAGTACACCATTAACCGATGGTGGAGCCGCAATTTTATTGATGAGTGAAAAGCGAGCAAAAGAATTAGGTTATGAACCGCTTGGCTATATTCGTTCATTTGCGTTTAGTGCAATGGACGTACATCACGATATGTTAATGGGTCCTTCTTACGCAACCCCAATCGCATTAGATAAAGCAGGCATTTCATTATCTGATCTTACTTTAATTGACATGCATGAAGCCTTTGCTGCGCAAACATTATCGAACGTGAAAATGTTTTCCTCAACCAAGTTTGCTAAAGAGTGTCTTGGCAGAGATAAAGCCATTGGGGAGATCGATATGGATAAATTCAATGTCCTTGGCGGTTCGTTGGCTTATGGCCACCCTTTTGCTGCAACTGGAGCGCGAATGATCATTCAAACGTTGCGAGAATTAAAGCGTAGAGGTGGTGGTTTTGGGTTAAATACAGCGTGTGCTGCTGGTGGTCTAGGTGCTGCAATGGTGTTGGAGGTTGAATAAATGACAGTAGAAAACATAAATCAAAAGGCAGAAAGTAATAAAGAAACCAACAGTGCCTTTGTGTGGCATAAAGATGCCGATAATTTGGCTTGGCTGACGATAGACGTCCCCAATGAAAAAATGAATACGTTACAAGCGGCTTTCGCGGAACAAGTATCTCAAGTGCTTGATGAGATGGAAGCCCAGAAAAAAGAAATTAAAGGATTAATTATTCAATCAGGTAAACCGGATAATTTTATTGCTGGTGCGGATATTAGTATGATTGCGGGTTGTCAAAATGAAACTGATGCAAAAGATCTCGCAGAGAAAGGTCAGCAATTATTTCAACGTATTGAAAACCTGCCTTTTACAACGGTTGCCGCGATTCACGGTCCTTGTTTAGGGGGCGGTTTAGAATTAGCCCTAGCGTGTGATTATCGAGTATGCAGTGATGCCAATAAAACGAAATTAGGGCTGCCTGAAGTTCAATTAGGTTTACTGCCCGGTTCAGGAGGAACTCAGCGCTTACCTCGTTTAATTGGGTTACTACCAAGCTTGGATATTATTTTAACGGGTAAGCAGTTACGTCCTAAAAAAGCGCTTAAATTAGGCGTTGTGAATGCATCAGTACCACTGACTATTCTGTCACGCATTGCCGCAGAATTTGCGCTTAAAAAGAAAGCGAAAAAGAAAATTGATTTCAAAGAATGGGGAATGTCGAGAAATCCACTTGGGCGTAACCTTATTTTCTCTCAAGCCGTAAAGCAAGCACAGAAAAAAGCTCGAGGAAATTACCCAGCAATTGATGCCATTTTAGAGAGTATTAATACAGGATTAGAGAAAGGCATTAAAAAAGGACTCCAACGTGAAGCGGAGTTGTTTGGTCAACTAGCCATGACACCAGAATCAGCGGCATTACGCTCACTTTTCTTTGCCATGACTGAAATGAAAAAAGAAAAAGGCAGTGGAGCTGAGCCCAAAAAAATCACTAAAGTTGGCGTGCTAGGTGGTGGATTAATGGGCGCGGGTATTGCTCATGTTTCTATTAATAAAGCGAATAAACACGTCACGATAAAAGACATTAACAATGATGGGTTGCTTAATGCTTACCAATACCAGTATCAGAGACTGGATAAATTAAGAAAGCGTCGTATTATTTCAAAAGCAGAACTACAGCAACAGATGTTGCAGTTAACGGGTGTGACGGATTTTTCTAAGTTTACGCAGTTAGATATTGTGGTTGAAGCCGTATTTGAAGAGCTTTCTCTAAAGAAAGAAATGGTCAAAGCGGTGCAAGAACAAGGTCGAGAAGATGTAATTTTTGCTACAAATACGTCTTCACTTCCGATAGGCCAAATTGCGGAAGGAGCCGATAAACCAGAGAATATTGTGGGCTTACATTATTTTAGTCCAGTAGAAAAAATGCCTTTGGTAGAAGTGATTCCTCATGCAACGACGAGTGATGAGACCATTTCTACAGTCGTATCATTAGCGAAACAACAAGGTAAAACGCCAATCGTGGTAAAAGATTGTGCAGGCTTTTATGTTAATCGAATTTTAGCGCCTTATATGAACGAAGCTGCTCGCTTATTGCTAGCGGGTGAACCAATGGACGTTATCGACGAAGCGTTACTTGATTTTGGATTCCCTGTTGGGCCAATCTCTTTACTTGATGAGGTTGGTGTGGATATTGGTGCGAAGATAATGCCGATATTAGAAGCCGAATTAGGCGATAGATTTAGAAGTCCTGATGTTTTCCAAACATTAATTGATGATAAGCGCTTAGGTAAAAAAACAAAGCGTGGTTTTTATGTTTATAAAGGAAAGAAGAAGGAGCCCGATCAAGAGGTGTATACCTTGCTTGCGATAAAACCGAGTGCGAAATTAAGTAAGGAAGAAATTGCAATGCGTTGCGTGCTTCCAATGCTTGCAGAAGCACAGTGTTGTTTAGAGGAAGGGATTATCAGTTCAAAACGAGATGGCGATATTGGTGCTATCTTTGGTATCGGATTTCCTCCTTTCTTAGGTGGTCCATTTAGGTATATGGACAGTCTAGGGGAAGAAAAACTGCAAAAACTCATGGCTAAATACGCAGAAAAATATGGCGATAGATTTATGCCATCGAAATAGACATTAAATGTCATTCATTCAATGGGTTTTCTGAGTAATTAAAATAAAAAAGGCTGCATTATGCAGCCCTTTTTGTTTTTAGAGATGAAGATTTACCCTAATGTGATGTCTTTTGCTCTAAGTTGGAAATCATCAATTGAATCAATTTCTAATCCTTCATCGAGACGATCATAGTGTTGATGTTCAGTACCTTGGCTGTGCATGATTAATCGATTCGCCGTTCTTGGTTTTAGTATACCGACGACAAAGCGAAGCATTTCAGTTCGAGTCACACTTTCTAATTCTTCTGTTACTCGCTCTTTATGATCAAAACTAAGATCTTTATTACCAATGCATGTCCAGAATCGCTGTGCTCGACCACGTAAATTGGTGTCAGGATCGGCGATTTGATCGATTAACCCTTGTTTACTGCTGTTCCATTGAGCTTCATTCAGTTCTAATAGCACCATATAAAGCGCATTCAAAAACTCATCAATGGCATCGAGTAATAAAGCAGGAGGAGCCATTGGTGATTGAACATACAGAATCAACCCTGGGTATTTATTTAGAGGTAAATTACCAGTACCAACCATATAACCTAATTGTTGCTTTGTACGGATTTCATGGAAGAAAGACGCTGACATTAAATGGTTTGCAAGTGTATAAATAGCAAAACTGCGAGGATCTTTTTTTACCGATTGGTAATAAACTAACAGTGCAGAATCGGAATGGTCACAGAATAATTCGCGCTGAAAAGTACCAGAGCCACCGAGCATGACTAAAGGACGGAAGGATTCACCGTAGCTTTGGTTCTGCATTCTTAATGCGTCTTTTAATGAATCCCCCAACTCTTGCGCTTCTTTTTCTGTCCAATCACCATAAACAAACATTTCGACATGAAGTTCGGCGAGCATCGCTTGAACAAAGTTAGGCAGTTCATCGACTTCAATGCTTTCTAATGCTTCTAATAATACAGGGTAAGGTGGATTGTTTGGTTGCAAAATACCACTTAACGCATTGAAAAGTTGAGATATCGGACGCTCTTTTGATGCGTTACTCCAATGACGAATTAATTGGTTTTTGATGATATCAAATCGTTCTGCACTGAATTCTCTCGTGGCAAAACGTTTTAAAATTAAATCGAGTAATAAGAGCTGTTTTTGACTAAAGCCTGATAATGTGAGCGTTACTCCACCTTGATGGCAATACAGGTTGTATCCCATTCCTGCGATTTCTGCTTGATATGTTTGCTCACTCAATGCGTCCATCAGCATTTCAACACATAAACGTGTCTTTACTATTTTTCTAGGATCTGAAATCGAGTGAGGGCTGTCTATCGCGATATAAACAACGCCTTTAGGAACTCGAAATTCTTCTTCTTGTTTATGCCATAAACGAAAGCCAGGAAGATCGTCTATGAGTGTTGGGTTTTCTTTGTGTTCTGCAATTTTTTTAGGCTCTAAGTCATAACAGATATAAGGGTTTTTCTCTGGTAGACAGAGATCGGTATGAAGTTCAAGCTCACTCCATGAGGCCAATTGCAGATCCGTTAATGGTGTTACAGAGTAAGGGGTTTGATACCACTTATCTTGACGATCATACGTTAATCCTTGTGCAACTAAAGTCACTCGCATTTGCGAAGGTGTTAGAAGATCAAGCAATTCGGTAATTTGATGTTCATGATAACCGTTCATCATGTAATCAGCATACATCGCGTCTTCTGGATTATAGCGTTGAAGGTTCATGACTAAGTGGCTGACAAGATCCAATGGTTTGCTTTTTTCTTGAAATTGAAAAGCCGATTCAGAGACTGCTTTTTTCTCTGTGTAACGCCATTCATCAAGTCCTTGTTGCCTAATTAATTCAATGTATTGAAATGTGGTTTTGATAATTTCGTCGGTATGTTCAACCCCTTTCTCTGTGAGGTTATAGGACAGAGTAAATTCTCTAAAATTACTCCCACTGACACCGCCGCCGGCCGTTAATGAATTAATGTAGCCCAATTTCTTTAGGTGGAGCATGAGGCTGCCATCACCTTCATAACCCAATAAATGACCGAGGTAATTTAATGGTTTTGTTTTGTACATTGGATCTTGATTTGGTAAATGAAACGCCAAGCTCAGTTTTCGAACTTCTTTTAGAGGTTCGATATTTATCCAGCACGATTGCTCTTTTGGGGTGACATATGGAACCGCGACGGTCTTTGGACGTAAATTTTGATTAGGGATCGACGCGAAAGATTGCGTGGCTAATAATTCCAACTCGCAAAGAGGGCGATTACCTAATACGACTGCGGTCATGAGATCGGCAGAGTAATATTGTTGGTAAAACTCAAGCATTTCATCGCGGATTGTTGATGTTTCAGTATCAGCAAGCGTATCAATGCTACCCACTGAGAATTTAGAAAAAGGATGCGCTTGATTAATGGTTTCTTTATGGACTTGATAGATACGACGAACATCGTCTTTTAATTTTAATTTATATTCAGAATCAACAGCGAGTCTTTCTTTATCTACGGCTTCTGCATTAAAAAGAGAGGCGTAAAAGAATTGACTAAAACGGTCTAGACCTTCTTCAAAAGCGGTGTGTGATGTTTCAAAGAAAAACGTGGTGTTTTCTGTGCCAGTCCACGCATTATTAGATCCACCGTGTTGGTTTATAAACGAATGAAACTCACCGACTTTTGGGTATTTTTCTGTTCCAAGAAACAGCATGTGCTCTAAAAAATGAGCAAGACCTGGGCGATGTTCAGGATCATCAAAATGACCAACATTCACAGAGAGGGCAGCAGAAGAACGAGGGGCACTGTCATCTTGAATTAATAGAACGGAAAGTTTGTTATCGAGCTCAATAAGTCGATATTTCTTTTGATCATTAGGGCTGATATGCACAGGTATCTCCTGTTTTAAGACGTAAACCGTCTTAATTATTATATTTATTACTTAATTATGGCGCTGATACCACAGAGTAGCAAACTCTCTCTTTCCTCTTTTTTCAATTGCTTGCTACTATTGTGAGGTTAGTAATGATTTGAGAATGATTCAATGAAAGTATTCATAATGCGTCATGGTGAAGCTGAAGCGTATGCAGCCTCTGATGAAGAGCGTAATTTAACATCGCACGGTGAAAGCCAATCAGCTGTAATTGCCAACTGGTTAATGAAAACACATCAAGTTGCTTTTGATTATGTATTAGTCAGCCCTTATGTTCGAGCACAACAAACATGGCAAGTGATTAAGCCAATATTGAATGTAGTAGGGGCTAAGGTAGAAATATCAGATGAGATAACACCTTATGGTGATTCTGATGATGTTGTAGAGTACGTGAAAGCATTAGGCAGCGTTGAAGCGGTTAATAATGTATTAATTGTGTCTCATTTACCGTTAGTTGGGTATTTAACGGCTGATTTTGTTCCGGGGATTATGCCGCCAATGTTTCCTACATCGGCTATTTCATGTGTTGAGTTTTCTCATCAGACAGGAAAAAGCGATTTATTGTGGTTACAGCAGCCATAAATAAAGAGAGATAATTTGAGGGTACGTTATTCCCTCAAATTATATTATCGGTCTGGGATCGAAAGTAAAACTAAAATGGCGCCTGCGCCACCAAATTCTAAAGGTGCTTGATGGAATGCCATTACGTCTGGGTGTTGGGCTAGCCATAAAGGGACTTTTTGTTTCAAAATGTGCTTGCCGATACCGTGCATGACACTGGCACAAGATATATTTTCTTTTAAGCAATACGCAATCATTGAGCCTAACTCTCGTTTGGCTTCATCTTGCTTCATGCCATGCATATCTAAAAATACATCAGGGACATAAACCCCACGTCGTAGACGCTTTACTTCATACTTTGATACGCCATCACGCGCGTAACGAACTGGGCCGTCTTCATTAAGAAGTGGTACAAATTCGTCAGAAAAGAAAAACTCTTCATTTTTCCCTTCTTTTAATGATTTTCTTTGCTTTTGTTGTTCGCTAAAGTTCTTACTCGGTTGATGGATTATGGTATCCTGTCGCAACTTTTTAGAGCCTTGTACTGCTTCACGGAACAGAGAAAGTTCGTCATCTGATAGGTGGTCGTTTTTACTCATTTTTAGATTCCAATAATTAACAGCAGTATTGTACTTGTTTTGGGGGCAATTTTGGATAAGATTTTTGTAGAAGAGGCAGTTTCTGAGCTTCATACGTTACAAGATATGTTACGTTGGACGGTAAGCCGTTTTAACGCTGCGGGCCTTTTTTATGGTCACGGAACAGATAATGCGTGGGATGAAGCGGTTCAGCTTGTACTTCCAACATTATATCTGCCTATCGATGTGCCTGCGCATGTACGTGAATCTCGTCTTACTACGAGTGAGCGTTTACGTATTGTTGAGCGTGTTGTTCGTCGTATCAATGAACGTATTCCAACGGCTTATTTAACAAATAAAGCATGGTTTTGTGGATTAGAGTTTTTTGTTGATGAACGCGTTCTTGTGCCTCGATCTCCAATTGCTGAGTTAATTGAAGCACAATTTGAACCATGGTTAACTGAAACTCCAACACGAATTATGGATTTGTGTACTGGCAGTGGCTGTATTGCTATTGCGTGTGCTCATGCTTTCCCTGAAGCAGAAGTCGATGCGATTGATATCTCTACAGATGCATTAATGGTTGCGGAACAAAATATTCAAGACCATGGTATGGAACAACAAGTGTTCCCTATGCGTTCTGATTTATTGCGTGATATTCCAAAAGATCAGTATAACTTCATTGTTTCTAACCCACCGTATGTGGATGAAGAAGACATGAACAGTTTACCTGAAGAGTTTGAGCATGAGCCTGAATTAGGTTTGGCTGCGGGTACGGATGGATTGAAGTTAGTTCGTCGTATTTTAGCAAATGCACCTGATTATCTGACAGATGAAGGTTTCTTGATCTGTGAAGTGGGTAATTCAATGGTACACATGATGGAGCAATACCCAGATATTCCATTCACGTGGATCGAATTTGCTGACGGTGGACATGGTGTATTCATGTTAACTAAACAACAACTTCTTGACTGTGCTGATGAGTTCTCATTATACCGAGATTAAAAATTAGACAATTATTATTGTCTTAAAATACGTTGATACTTAAAGCCTGATGTTTTCATCGGGCTTTTTTTATAGCTCTTTAGTCTGAGACATCGCGAAATCTAAGCGATTACGTAGGTTTTGTTGTTTTTGAGCAGATTGATCACGACTTAATACTTTTAGAACTAAACGAAATAATTTCATAATGAATTTCTTACCACATAGTTTTCTTATTGATAATATAAGCAATAATCAAGCCAAGGTTAACGCTAGCCTCATGCTTGTTATTGATAGATATATCGACAGTGTCCGCTGAATCTTTACTCTTTGTATTAATAATTGTGGTTCTATTTTTATTTTATTTATTTTTTATTCCGATAAACAGAGAAACGCACCACATAGGGGGTTTACTCTTACTCTGATTCAAGCGAATATGGTTTTATAACGATTTATATACAAAATTTACAGAGGAAGTAATGGCTGGAAATTCTATAGGACAACATTTTCGAGTAACGACGTTTGGTGAAAGTCACGGTTTAGCTTTAGGCTGTATTGTGGATGGCTGTCCTCCGGGATTAGCGCTGACAGAAGCTGACTTACAGATTGACTTAGATCGTCGTAAACCTGGCACATCAAAATACACAACTCAACGCCGTGAAGCTGATGAAGTTAAGATTTTATCTGGTGTTTTTGAGGGCAGAACAACGGGTACGTCGATTGGTTTATTGATTGAAAATACCGACCAACGATCTAAAGATTATTCTGAGATTAAAGATAAGTTCCGTCCGGGACATGCCGATTACACCTATTACCAAAAGTATGGAGAACGTGATTACCGAGGTGGTGGTCGTTCTTCTGCTCGTGAAACCGCAATGCGTGTGGCTGCGGGTGCAGTAGCAAAGAAATATCTACAACAAGAATTTGGTATTGAGATCAGAGCTTACTTATCACAAATGGGTGATGTTGCTATTGAATCCGTTGATTGGAATGAAATTGAAAATAATGCCTTTTTCTGTCCAGATGCAAGTAAAGTTGATGCCTTTGATGAGCTTATCCGTAAGTTGAAAAAAGAAGGTGACTCCATTGGCGCTAAGATCACGGTTGTGGCTAAAAGTGTGCCTGTCGGTTTAGGTGAGCCAGTGTTTGATCGTTTAGATGCTGATATTGCACATGCACTTATGGGTATTAACGCTGTTAAAGGGGTTGAGATTGGTGATGGTTTTGAGGTTGTTCAGCAACGTGGTTCTGAACACCGTGATCCATTAACGCCTGAAGGCTTCAGTTCAAATCATGCCGGCGGTGTTTTGGGTGGTATTTCATCTGGGCAAGATATTATTGCTCATATTGCATTAAAACCAACCTCAAGCATTACGGTTCCGGGTGAAACAATTACTCGTCGTGGTGAAAAAACAGAGCTAATTACTAAGGGTCGTCATGATCCATGTGTTGGCATTCGCGCGGTACCGATTGCTGAAGCAATGCTTGCCATTGTGGTTATGGATCATTTAGTTCGTCATCGTGGTCAAAATTTTGGCGTACAAACTGAAACTCCAAAAATTTAAAGAAGAGCCTAAGAACTCAACGGTACAGACGAGTAAAAGCAGGAAGATATTCTGCATTATAAAATAGAGATAAATAAAAAAGCCAAATTGAATACCATTTCAATCTGGCTTTTTTTTTCTCAATAGGGTCTAAATTTCTTGGTGTTAAGTTGTGCTTACTTTTGCCTAAAATTTAGTGTCTTTAACATTTAATTTTTTTCAATTGTTTCTTGCTGATCTTCTGCGATATCCAAATGGAATACAGGTAAGCACCAACCAAATTTTACGGCGGCCATGCGCGCAGAGAAACCGACAGTCAGAGTGACGATTGTCGCAATTAGTTCACTTACGTCAAATCGTAATAGTCCAATGTATAACACTGACGATAGCAGAGAGATTGAAGCATATAATTCTTTGTGTAAGACCATTGGCATTTGGCGGCAAAATAAATCACGTAATAACCCACCAAATACACCAGTGACAATCGCAGCAACCACACAAATAAGGGGATGTAAGCCCATATCTAAAGCCACTTGAGAGCCGATGATACTAAATACAATTAATCCAATGGCATCAAGCAATACAAAGAAACGATGATTTTTCGCTACCCATGGACCGACCCACGTAGTGAGTACACCTGCAATACAAGTAATGACTAGAAAGTGTGGGTTTTTAACCCAACCGACAGGGTAATGACCAAGTAAAATGTCACGAATCGTTCCACCACCAATTGCGGTTGCGCTCGCTACTAACATTACTCCGAACCAATCCATCTTTTTCTTACCCGCTGCCAATGCACCTGTCATTGCTTCAGCGGTTATTCCAATAATATAAAGAATTGTTAATAACATTTTCTAATACCATAGCGTGCCATGTAGGCGAAATAATAAGAAAAGGATTTTATGAAATTTAAGCTCTCATGACGAATGAAAAAAACTATTCTGATGGTTTTCAGATTAGTTTTTTTAATCCAAATATAGGTATTAATGATCTTTAGGTCTATGGGTTCTTATATTCAGTATCTTTTGATGTACGCCTCTACGAAGACTTTTAAATGTATTTTCAAGTTTATCAATACCCAATAGTACAAAGAGAGCAAGCAGCGTAATTATGATGGACTGTTGAATGTAGCCTAGAGCAATCATCATTCCTAATGCCGCGAGCACCCAAATGATTGCCGCAGAGGTTACGCCGTGTATCTTTCCATCCAATGTCATCATGACACCTGCACCAAGAAATCCAATGCCTGTAATTATTTGACCTAATACTCTGGCGTGATCAAGTGAGTTTTCTGAGAGGGACATCGCCATCGCAAGGAAAAAATAAGTTCCTGAAATGATTAAAATAGAGGTTCTAATGCCTACAGGCTTTCCTCTTGTTTGGCGTTCAGTACCGATAAGAAAACCATTAAAAGCACAGGCAATGAGTGCCGTCCAAGAAAATGGGCCTAGGTCAAGTAAGTGTTCTAGGTTAAATATGGTGTTCTCCATCAAGAGAAAGGCTCCCGTATGTATCACTAATATAGTTAGGTTAGTAAAGAAAGCGGAGAATAGCAGTTGGTATTTTGAACAGATAATGAATAATTTTTAAAGAGAAGATAAAAATTATTCATCTACGTGTCTCTTTTGGGATTGATAGAGTAAAATACTCGTCTATTTATTATTGCTAAGTCTGTTTTATGTCTCACCAATACCAAGATTTGATTGCAGTGTTTAACGCCACCTTTTTAGATTCATTTAATACCAAGTTAGAATTGGGGGGGGATGAACCTATTTATTTGCCAGCAGATGAGGAACATGATTCTCATCGTATTATCTTTGCAAGAGGGTTTTATGCCTCTGGTATGCATGAGATTGCTCATTGGTGTGTTGCAGGCCCTGAACGACGTTTACTTGAAGATTTTGGCTATTGGTATGAGCCTGATGGGCGTACTGAAAAAGTACAAGCTGAATTTGAAAAAGTAGAAATTCGTCCTCAAGCTTATGAGTGGATTTTATCATTGAGTGCAGGGTTAAAATTTAATGTCAGTTGTGACAACTTAAATGGCGATTTTGAACCAGATCGTTTAGCATTCATGGCTAAAGTGCATAATGAAGTGATGTCTGTTTTAGATGACGGTTTACCACCGCGAGTTGAGATGTTATCTACTGCGTTACGTGACTTTTACCAAACCGCCCCATTAACTAAAGAACAATTTATTGTCCAATAGGAAAGAAATGATCATTGAATTTGAAGAAAAACTGCTTGAATTAATTGATGCTCGTATTGAAACTGCATCAGATGATGAGTTATTTGCTGGTGGGTATTTACGTGGGCATATTTCCCTGTCAGTAGCGAAATGTGAAGAGCAGGGCGTTAGTGATCTTGATGTATTAAAACAGCATATTAATGACAGTTTAGAAGCCGCAAAATCTGAGTTATCTCCAGCAGACAGAATCATTGTTGCTGATTTATGGGATCTTTTACGCAATTAACCTTAATTTTTTAAGGTTAATCTTACGTACCCTACACAAACATTTATATCAATAACGTATAATTTACATAATTAAATTTTATTTATTTTATACGTTGGAGATATAAATGCAGCAACTACAACAGACGTTGTCTGAACAGATGCGCATCAATGACCACGAAATTGAACGACGAAAGGTACTGCTTAATTTTATCGATGAAGATGCGGATACGCTAAAGCATTGTTTAAAATGGGTAGAACCTTTTGTCGATGCTATTGTTGCTCGATTTTATGTGGCTCAAACGCAATTGCCTGAAATTTCTTTAGTGATCGGAGATAAAGAAACGTTATCTCGTCTGCATGTTAGTATGGCTAAGTACACGTTAGAGTTATTCAGTGGCCTGTATGACCAAGCGTATGTCGATAAACGGTTAAGAATTGGTAAAATTCACCATCGTATTGGTGTCAGTCCAAAGCTTTACCTTTCTGGTATTAATCAACTTCAGTTACTGATTGAAGAAGTTATTGCAGAACAAGCCCACCTTTATAATCAATCCTCTCAAGACATCACACTATCATTAAGAAAGTTATTCTATTTTGATAATCAGCTGGTGTTTGATACTTATATTGCCAGTTTGCAAATTGAAGTTGAATCTGCAAATCAACAGCTTGAATTGTACGCTCATAATTTAGAAAACGTGGTGGCAAAACGCACGGCAGAGCTGACGGACTTATCGATGAAAGATGCATTGACTGGATTATATAATCAACGTGCATTTTATGAATTACTTGAGAAAAGTTTCAATATTACAGAGCGTTGCCAACAACACCTGACTTTACTTTATATTGATATCAATTTCTTTAAAGAAGTGAATGATACTCATGGACATAAAGCGGGGGATGACGTCTTAGTTGGTTTTGCTCAATCGGCAACGCAAATTATACGAAAGATGGATTTTGTATCCCGTTATGGCGGCGATGAATTTTGTATCGTGTTACCGAACACTAAAATCGAAGAAGCAAAGAATTTATGTTTACGTTTAATTGAATTGTTTGATAAAAGCTCAGAGCATCCTGTTACGTTAAGTATTGGCGGGGCATCGCTGTATCCGGGGGCTAAATTGAGCATGGATAAATTGATTATTGCTGCGGATAATAAAATGTATCAAGCGAAACAAATTTGTCATGAAACCCGTCAGCATCACTTTGAGTTAATGCCAAGAGATGAGTTGAATGTCACTCGAATGGTAAATAATAAATAATTGAAGACCTAGTTAATGCATTAATGATTGGCTAGGTCTTTTCTTTACATTAGCGCTTAAATGTACCTAAAGAAATTAATTTATCTCTAAGTAAATCCACTAACTTAGTTTGAGATGATTGCTCTCTAATGGTTCCCGTTGTATTCCCCCATACAGGCCCAGGCCATGCAACATCAGTCGTAAAACGAGCAATATGGTGAATATGCAATTGAGGAACTAAATTACCTAATGCGCCTAGGTTAATTTTGTCTGGAGAAAAATTATCTTCTAAAAGTTGTGCGACAGCGCTCGACTCTTGAATAAACTGACCTTGTTGTTCTGGAGTCATGTGATGAATTTCTTTTAGATCATTTATACGAGGAACTAAAATAAGCCAAGGACCAATGTCTTCTTTTATTAATAAAACTTGGCATAGTGGAAGATCCCCTAAAAGGACGCAATCTTGCTGTAAACGTGGATGTAATTGAAAAGCCATTCCATTTCCTTGGTTTCTATCAGTAATGCTTTGTTATATCATAATCAGTTCATAATAAAGAATAAGTGAAGCGATTCATGAGCGAAAAAATCGATAAAAATGTATATAACCCAACTTTTCAATGGGCATTCCTTCATCCTAGATATTGGCCTACGTGGTTAGCTGTTGGTTTTGGTATTATTTTAGCGTTTGTTCCTTTTCGATTGCGCGATAAACTTGCCGCTAAAATCGTTAAATTAGTTTTAAAGAAACCAAGCAGCGGTATTAAACGAGCGAAGTTGAATATTGCGACGTGTTTTCCTGAAAAATCTGAGCAAGAAAAACAAGAATTGTTAGAAAAAACATACATTACGGGAGCTCAAGTTATGCTTGGTCTTTCTGAGCTGCTTGTTCGTAGTCGTAAGCATAATGAAGCGCGTGGTATTTTTGTTGGTGGAGAAAATTTATTTCCTTTACTTGAACAAAAAGAGAATATTATTATTTTAGCCCCTCATGCTTGGGCTATCGATTTCCCTGCTATTTTACTTGCATCGCGTGGCTACCATGTGACTACGATGATGAAACCACAGAAAAACCCAATCACTGATTGGTTAATGCATGTTCAGCGTATGCAATATGGCGGGAAGATTTACGCACGTAGCGCTGGAATAAAACCATTGATTAAAGCGATTAAAGAAGGGTACTTAGCGTATTACCTTCCAGATGAAGATCATGGGCCACAAAACAGTGTTTTTGTTCCTTTTTTCGGTACGCAAAAAGCAACGCTTAAAGGCTTTGGTAAATTGGCGCGTTTGTCTAAAGCGAAAGTGGTTCCAATGTTGCCATCATATAATGCAGAAACGGGTCAATTTGAAATTATTACCTTACCTGCGATTGCCGATTTCCCAGCAGGTGATGAAGAAACAGACGCTCGGTCAATGAATATTGCGATTGAACAATTACTTGAAGGGCATCCTGAGCAATATATGTGGGTGCTTAATTTATTGCGTTCTCGACCAGATGGCAGTCGTCTCTATTAAATAATAGAGAATGAGGTTGATATCGTTTATAGCCCGTTTAGTGGAAACACTAAGCGGGCTTTTTATTGCTATAAATTGTTAATAATAGTGCTCTTATTGATAGCGTATTCTTATTGTTAATTATTTGTGTGTTTATAAAGTCAATAGTTGTGTAGAATAAAACACAAGATAAAAAATAGATTATCATGTTTTAATTTTATCTAAGTATTTGATTTCAAGTTGAATTTATTCTGTGAGAGATGACTCTTTGATAGGGGGACAGTTTGTATCTGGTTAAATTCAATATTTTTGTTAAAAAAGAGATCTTAATCATTTAATCAATCTAAGTTTTAACAAATGGCTAGGGTCTATCTTTTCTCAAAGCGTATACTTCTTATTACATTATACCTCTTTAGTTCCACGTGTTCTCTGTTCAAATAAAAATGCCGTTTAGCGCTAAGTTGACCAAATAAATGCCTAAATCACCCAATTTCCGCTTTTTTCAAGGCGGTCTGTTAAAACACCGTACCACACCGAAATTCTTAACAACTCAAACTGAATATTTTTCATTGCTTTTTTTATCGGCACTCGTTGGGGGGATCACCGGCTCTGTAGTTGCATTATTCGAAGAGTCTATTCGTTGGATAACAGAGCAGCGTTTAACGTTTGTTCATACGCTTCCTTACGCTGAATATATTGCTCCGGTTGCGGCTGTTTTAGCCGGGGCGGCTATGGCTGCGGTTGGTTTTTGGTTAACGTTTAAATTTGCACCAGAAGTGGCGGGCAGTGGTATTCCCCATATTGAAGGGGCACTTGATGGTACGCATGAAATCCGGTGGCATAGAGTATTACCGATTAAGTTTATTGCTGGCACATTAACGATTGGATCCGGGATGGTACTGGGTCGAGAAGGGCCATCTATTCAAATTGGTGGTGCCGTTGGACGAATGATTGCCAGTAAAGGTAAGCGTTTTAGTCACACAACTCATATTTTAACCGCAGCAGGTGCGGCGGCTGGGTTGGCTGCGGCATTTAATGCACCTCTTGCTGGTATCCTATTTGTTGTCGAAGAAATGCGTCCGCAGTTTCGCTACAGTATTACGTCGATTAAATGCGTTACATTAGCGACAGCAGTCGCCACTATTGTTATGCGTTCTTTGCATGGACAAGCCGCGTTCTTGGATATACCTCACTTTGATGTCCCTCCATTACGATCTCTTATCTTATTTGCTGTTTTGGGTATTTTATTTGGGGTGATTGGGGTTAACTTTAATAAGTGGATTTTGAAAGGGACAAGTCGAGTTAAAGAATATCATCAAAATAAATTATCACGATTAGTGCTTGTTGGTGCGATGTTTGGTGGTACTTTTGCTTTTTTACAATTGGTGGTTCCTAAACTGTCAGGCAGTGGGATGGAGATCATTACCGAAATGTTTCATAGTCCAATGATGTGGATGGTAATGGTTGGATTTTTTGTTCTGAGAATTATTGTTACCGTCGCTTGTTTTGCATCTGGTGCTCCGGGGGGGATTTTTGCCCCAATGCTAACTCTAGGTACCTTATTAGGTTTGTCTTATGGCATCGTGATGGCGGCTTGGTTTCCTGAATGGGTTTCAGAACCCGGAGTTTACGCGATTGCAGGTATGGGGGCACTGTTTGCTGCCACAGTTCGAGCTCCGGTAACGGGGATAATACTCGTTGTTGAAATGACAAATAATTATCAACTAATTTTACCATTATTAGTGACGTGCCTAGGGGCGACCTTTATTGCGCAAGCTTTAGGCGGTCAACCGTTGTATTCAGCATTACTCAAACAATCGTTACTTGAGGATAAAGAGTTGAGGGTTGATAAAAATAGCCCAGCAAGTAATTAAAATAGATAACTCAGTATTAATTGACTCGAAATGAAGTCCACTGCAATACCATCTGCAACCATACGTCCCATCGTGTAACTTGCTGCTATATTCATCGAATATGGCAGTGAGTAACCAATTTCTACACCATAAGATAAACCGAACTCATCGAATTCTTTTGCACCTTTGATGGTAGTTTGGAGTGTTGTGCCATTCGTGGTTTCTTGAGATAAAGAGTCAATCATGAGATCCAGAGAGTACTTATTTGCACTTAATAGGCTTGCTAAGTAAAAATCAGAATCAAAAAGATAAGAAAGGTATTTTAAGTTGATGCCATAAGAGCTTACATCGACGTTGGTTCGTTCATAATTAAGGCCGTCAGAAACATTTCGTTCAAAGCTACCTATTTTATTATATTCAAATTCAAGAATTAGAAAATAATTTGGGGCCAACATGAACGGATAACCTGCTTTAATGAACAAGCTATCTTCTAAATCAATTTCTGCGCCATTTAAAGTTAACGATGACTTTTGTAACCCTGAAGATAAATAGATACTCTCGATTTTTGCTAGGCTGTTGGTCGAGAACAAGCAAATAAGGCATATAAATACATATTTCATAGGCTCCATCCATATTGATAATCATCAAAAAGTATTGGCTTTAAGCATATAAGTCGTCTTAGTTATTTTTATTTTAAAACGGACGTCTTATCTAATGCTTTTAGTCTAGACCTTTTGGGATTATGTTTTTCCAGATGTTGCGGTATTGTTAAATTCAAAGCTGTTTTTATTGTGTTTTATAAAGATAACCCATTTAAAATTAATAGGTTATCTTCGTTTCTTATTTTTGAGATTGGTTAGTGGGTTTATTTTTTATAAGCTCTGATCATGAAATCAGCTTTACACATGAACGAGGTTTTATTTGCTAAATCATGTTTAAATTCAGGTGTGGCTTTCCATGAAAAGGGCGTCATATCCAGTAAATGTAATGCTTCAATACCCGTTAATGACATATCATAAGTAAGCTTCTCTTCTTTTACTAATTCAAAGCCTTCAATTTCCTCAGCGGCTTCATCGTGTAAGCGTACTTCACCATAAACTTCTTCACGTAGCTCAAATAAGTGATGACTTGCAGGGGTTACAGTAAACAAATAACCCTTGTCTTTAATTGTACGCTGTAACTCTTCGGCTTTGCATGGCGCATAAATACGAACAATGCCATTTAAACTTTGATCAGAGAAAGGCAAACGATGGCTCGATGCCACGCTAAATTGACAGTTTGGATAACGTTTTGCGGCAAATTTAATTGCTACTTTTGATATGTCTAGTCCAAATACTTGAGCGCGTCTTTCTACAAGGCGGTTCTGAATTTCAGCAGTGTAATAACCTTCACCACAACCGATATCTAATAAGGTAGATGATTCATCAGTAAGGTAGGTTTGACAAAAATCAGCAACCAGCTGTTGCATAGGCTGGTAATGTCCTGCTTCTAAAAAAGCACGTCTTGCTTGCATCATCTCTTTATTATCACCCGGGTTCTTCGAGCGTTTATGATGTGCAGGCATGAGATTCACATACCCTTCTTTTGCATTATCAAATTGATGATTATTTTCACAGCGATATTGATTATGCGTAAAGTGTAATTTGTGCTGGCATAAAGGGCATTGATAAGACATGGAAACACCTGAAAATTAGTTTAGCCGAAGTGTACTTCTTCATTGGCGGAATAAAAAGAGCCACGGATAAATATTCTATAGCGATAATTACCTTAGAATCTCAACGTTCATAATGTGATTTACTTCAAATACAGCGGCTAATAGAAACTAATAAGACCTTTTTTGTTATAAAAATTAAGTGATCAGGCTCACTCTACTTTATTCGACTCTCGCATTAATATGTGATCTCGATCGAAATGAAGTTAAAAAAGTCTAAATTTAAAAATGATTCAATCTTTATATCTTACTGTTTATGTTTGATTTATGTTTTTTTACGTCACTTGTTTTTGACCACGTTCAAACTATTTACCCTATTAATTTTGCAGAGCGAATTAATGTTGCATGATTGCTGTCAACGGATTCGACAAAACATGTATGGATTGCAAGAATTCTTGAGTTAGGCGTTCAACTTATAGAACCGCCAAACCAATATAAGTTCAAAAATATAGGGTATATAACATGAAAAAGACACTTTTAGCATTAGCGGTACCAGCATTACTTATGGCTGGCTCTGCATCAGCAACAACGGTATACACAGCAGAAGATGGTTCGACAATTGATGTATATAGCCGTTTAGGTTTTAACATTACTGACCGTGCAGGCATGGGTGAAGAGGGCGATTCAGTTGGTAATTTTGACGCACGTATCGGTCTAGGTGGTTCTCAAGTCGTTAATGATAAAGTGTCTGTTATTGGTTGGGCTGAATATCAAGTAAATGCGGCTGAAGCTCGTGGTGATGGAAACTGGTCACCTCGTTACGTATGGGCAGGTATTGACGCTTCTGAAGCGGGTAAAGTGACCTTTGGTCGTGTTGCTTCTGGCATCATTATGCTTTCTGATTTAGGCGATGTATTCGCTGCTTCTGATGTGGTTTTAGGTCGTCAATTAGAATTAGTTGATAACTCTTCAGCACAAACATTCCGTCAAGATGGCACTATTCAATATCAAAACAGTTTTGGTGCTTTTGATATGTCAGTTGCTTACATTTTAGGTAACTCAGAATCAAATCAAGATGGTTCTTACAATGCGGTAGGTCGTTACACATTTGATTTAGGTGATGCTGGTACGTTAGCGCCTGTTGTTGCATATCAAGCAAACAGTACTAGTGATACGGGCAATAATGCTAATCGTGATTACACATTCTGGGGTGCGGGTCTTCAATACAAACTGAATGAATTAACGCTTGCTGCAATGTATAACCAAGATGAAATCGAAGGTGTGTACTCTGACAAATCAACAGATAAGAGCTATGAATTAACAGCGGTATACAACATCAATGATGATTGGACGGCGCGCATGGGCTACCGCTCATTAGAAAACAGCGGTGGTGATGAAGCGGAATACAAAGATACTACCTTTGAAGTTCAATACCACTTAACGGCTCGTTCTTCTATCTACACAAGTTACGTGATGCGTAACGGTGAAAATGGCAAAGCAGTACCAGCGAGCACTAACGTGATGAGCTGGAATGACGCTGAAGAAGATTACTACCACTTAGGTCTTCGCTATGAATTCTAATCTGACCAATAATATTGATATTGCTGTTTATCTATAAGGGTGGATTCTTAGTTAATTATCAATCAGGTTAGAATACTCAAATCCTCGCTAATTCGTTAGCGAGGATTTTTTATTTAAGGGCATAATATTCAGTGAAGATCGGATATAAAAAATCCCCGCAAGAGCGAGGATTTAGAATTGAGTTACTGTGTTCTGATTATGCGTTAAAAATTTGCGCCATTTCAGTAGAGCATAAATGGTATTGACGTGGGCAGTTGCGCCATGTTGTTAACATACGACGATATTTGTCCATCATAGGCATTTGACTATTAAAATGATGATCCGCTTTATCAAACTGAGGGTATAGACCTTCAGAGTTTGTAAGGAAACGCACATAGTTTACTTGCTGTGCTTCAGTCGCAATATCAAAACCTAAAAACTGTAAACGACGTGCATCTACTTTTGCTTGGCATTCAGGGATCAGCATATTGTAAGATTCTTGCATTGCATGGTACATCTCCATGAAGTCGATAATTTCACGACATTCTGTTTCAGAGATACTGCCAAAATCTTTGTCTAATTCACGAATTTGCAGTTCATAACCACGTTCAACAATCAGTTGTTGGCGTTGGTATTTTTCCGCGTTTTCTGGATCCATTTGTGACATCAGATAATACTGGTTTGAAAGGATCAAGCGTTGAGCATTAGTCATATCCATTAGGATAACCTCAAAATTATTATTTAAATTTATATAAAAAGTTGAAGCTAGATTAACAGTAAATGTAACACATAGAACATGATCTACATTAAGTAATGTGATCTTAGCTTAGCCCTGTGATGTTTCCATTACTATCAATATCTAAATTCATGAATGCGGGTTTTTCAGGCAAGCCAGGCATTGTCATCACGTTACCACATAAGGCATACACAAAGCCTGCACCAGCACACAATCGTAATTCACGAATCGGTACAATAAAGTCAGTTGGAGCGCCTTTAATGTTGCCATCAGTCGATATCGATGCCGGTGTTTTTGCCATGCATACTGATAAGTGTTGATAGCCTAACTGTTCAAACATAGCGAGTTGTTGCTGTGCTTTTTCTGAAAGTTCAAGGCGTTCAGCGCCATATCCTTTTATGGCTACAGCGGTTAATTTGTCTAGTAAACTCATGTCTGGAGTATAAAGTGGCGTAAACTCTGTTTCTTGTGCGCATGCGATGAGCACTTTTTGGGCGAGTTCGCGAGTGCCTTCGCCTCCTTTTCCAAATGCTTCACTAATGGCAACATCAACATTTAATTCAGAAGACTGACTCGTAACCCAATCAGCTAAGAAATCGAGCTCTTCTTGAGTGTCTTCAGGGAATCGATTTATGGCAACAACAACAGGCAACCCATATTTAGCACAGTTTTTGATGTGCCAATGTAAATTATCTAATCCTGCAATTAATGCCTCTTGATTTGGTACAAAGAGTGCTTTAGGTAAGGATTGACCTGATGATAGAGGAAACAATCCTGAGTTTGCTTTTATTCCACGTAATGTGGCCACTAACACGGCACAATCAGGCGCTTTTTTAGAAACCGTTGTCTTGATATTACATGCTTTTTCTAAGCCCATGTCTGAACCAAAACCACCTTCTGTCACGGTATAATCGGTCAATTTTAAGGCGATGTTATCAGCAATAATCGACGAGTTACCATGAGCGATGTTTGCGAATGGCCCAGAATGAACGAACGTTGGAACGCCTTCAAGTGTTTGCATTAACGTTGGATTGATTGCGAATTTCATTGTGACTGTCATTGCGCCAGCCACTTGCAAGTCTTCTGTGGTGATAGGCTGTCCATCAAGGTTATAAGCAACAACAATGCGACCGATACGTTGACGAAGATCTTGAAGGTCAGTGGCTAAAGCGAGAATGGCCATTAATTCTGAAGCGGCAGTTATATCGAAACCATCTTCGCGTTCATAACCATTAATGGTTTTATTGTCTTCATTCTTTCCGATGGTCACCATGCGTAGAGCACGGTCATTATGGTCCATCACTCGTTTCCAAACCACTTGGGTTGGATCAATACGTAATGCGGGGAGATCATTATTTTCTGAAAAAATGTCATAACCCAAACGTTGTTCGTGATAAATACGTGCGTCAATAGCGG
Organism: Aliivibrio logei; assembly: GCF_001691055.1. Taxonomy (NCBI): domain Bacteria; kingdom Pseudomonadati; phylum Pseudomonadota; class Gammaproteobacteria; order Vibrionales; family Vibrionaceae; genus Aliivibrio; species Aliivibrio logei. The sequence continues at coordinate 1,019,606 of NZ_MAJU01000008.1, read as the reverse complement.
CGGAAGCGAGGTTATGTGCGGCCGTTATTGCATGGATATCACCTGTTAAATGTAGGTTTAATTCTTCCATAGGAGCGACTTGGCTATAACCACCACCCGCGGCACCGCCTTTTACCCCAAAAACGGGACCCATTGAGGGTTGACGAATACAAGCACTGACGGATTCCCCTAATTTAGCTAGGCCTTGTGCTAATCCTATGGTTGTTACCGTTTTTCCTTCCCCTAAAGGCGTTGGAGTGATTGCGGTAACCAAAATAAGTTTTCCACTTGGTTTATCTTCAAGGTGTTTTAAGGCATCAATATTGACTTTCGCTTTATAGCGACCTTGTGGCGTAATGTCATCATCATGCAGCCCTAAGTTAGACGCAATCGTTTTCATTCTTATAAGTGTCGCAGTTTGGCAGATCTCAATATCGCTTTTCATAATAACGGGAACCTTTAGGAAAGAGTTAAACACCAGAAAAGAAGCGCCTGTTTTATACCACATAAATAGGGGGAGACAGAATGAATTACCTAAAAATAATGTGGAATTGATGGAAATATTTATAAGCTGTGATCAAAGAGTATGAACAAGGTTTAAGAATAGGTTAACAGCGTGTGATACGATTTATTGTCAGTTTTATTATCAAGGAATGATGAAGTAATGTCTTGGCGTGATTTAAGTTTCCGACGTCGTTTGCTATCAGTAATGACAATTTCAGGGATAGGGAAGTTATTTATTTTATCTGTGTGTGCCTTCTTTTATGTAAAGCATTGGGAATCTCAAGACAGTGGTGAAAAGGCGCTCGGTATTGCGACGTTTCTATCTCAATCTCCTCACGTAATATTAGCCGTTAAAAATAATGATCCTGAAATTATTGCAGAAAAAATAGAGCGTCTTCGCTCATCCATTGGTGCGGCATTTATTGTTGTTGGTAATGAGAAAGGCATACGTATCGCTCATCCAATAAAGGAACGCATAGGTAAAGCAATGCAAGGGGGGGACAATCAGCAAGCTTTGCTGTTTGGTCATTCTTATATTTCTTATGCTAAGGGATCGCTAGGTAAATCAGTTCGGGGTAAAACACCGATCCTAGATGACTCTGGTGAGATTATTGGGGTGGTGTCTGTCGGTTATTTATTGACGACCATAGACAATAAAGTATCTCATTTTTTATTTTTCTTCTTAGGGATGGCGGTACTTGTTATTTTTGCGAATGCCATTATTGCCAATTACATTGCACGTCGCTTTCAAAAGTCGATTTTTGGCTTTGAGCCAGAAGCGTTTGGACGTTTGTATAAAGAACAACAAGTCACCCTCTCTACGTTACGAGAGGGCGTATTAAGTATTGATGCGAGTGGTAAATTACGTTCAATCAATAACAGTGCGTGTGAGATTTTAGGTATTGACCCTAAACGCTCTCTGAATCGACCTTTTTCCGACGTATTACCAGACAGTGACCTCACCAAATTATTAGTGACACATAAATCAGAGCATGACATCGAATTATTGTTGAACGGACAAGCGGTAATAGCGAACCGTGAATTGATTCAAATGGATGGCGAAGTCATTGGCGCGGTATCGAGTTTTAGGCGTAAAGACGAAATCAGTGAGTTAACGATTCAGCTGTCTCAAGTGAAGCAATACGCAGATTTACTGCGCTCACAAACGCACGAACATCGTAATAAATTAAATACCATTAGTGGGTTAATCCAACTTGATCGCATTGAAGAAGTTCAACAGATAATTGGTCAAGAAAGCCTTCGCTATCAAAAGTTAATTGAATTCTTAAGAGAGAGTATTTCAGAACCAATGATTGCGGGGGTGCTTTTAGGAAAAAGTGAACGAGCAAGAGAGCTTGGTTTACAACTCGAAATAGAAGAAGGAACACAGTTAGGCCTATTACCTGAGCATATTCGTGCAGAAGATTTGGTCACGATTATTGGTAACCTTATCGATAATGCCTTTGATGCTACGTTAAGTGTGGCAAAGCAGAGCACATATCCCATCGTAGTGAGTGTGACTGATTTTGGTCAAGAGTTGATCATTGAGGTGGAAGATAGAGGCTGTGGGTTACCAGAATCGCTAACGTTAAAGCAACTGACTAAAAGAGGTATTTCTACCAAATCAGATCAGGGAAGAGGTGTTGGACTGCATCTAATTCAGCAACTTGTTGATCACTATCGAGGTGAGTTCACGGTACACAGTGAAACGGACGTAGGTACAGTGATGACCATCTATTTACCAAAAGAATGGCTTAAAAAGTCGTCATGATAAAAAGAATGAAATAAGGATATTGAGTGAGCAGTAAAGTAACCATCGTTATTGTCGAAGATGACATTGCTATTGCGGAGATACATCGTCGTAATTTAGATAAAATAGACGCGGTTGAGGTGATCGGTATTGCCGCAAGTAAAGAAGAAGCCGATACCTTGTTTGATGTGTTGAACCCAGATATGGTGTTACTCGATATTTATTTACCTGATGGTAATGGGTTGGATATTTTGCGTGAACTACGCCAAAAAGAAAACTCTCCAGACGTCATTTTAATTACCGCAGACAGAGACGTAAATACATTACAAGAAGCCATGCGTGGTGGTGTGATTGATTATTTGCTAAAACCGGTCATCTTTAGCCGATTAGAAGAGTCCATAAATAAGTATTTGAGCCAAAAGAAACAACTGACTGCTCGGCTTGATATTGATCAATCAATGGTGGATGCGATGCTACATTCTGGGGCCGCATCGCAAGTTACTCGTTTACCAAAAGGAATTGATGGAGTAACTTTAGAAAAGGTACGACGTCTTTTTGAGAGTAAAACTAAATTAACCGCAGATCAGGCGGGGGAACTCTTTGGCGCAAGCAGAACAACAGCGCGTCGTTATCTCGAATATTTGATTAGCTCTGGAGAGTTGAGTGCTGATCTGTCTTATGGCAGTGTGGGGCGACCAGAGAGAACTTACTTTAAGCATTAAAGAGGGCAACATGACCCCAGCAACAAAATTATTAAAGAAATTAAAAATAGATCATCAGGCGCTTGAGTATCATCATGATCCTAAAGCGCAAGCTTATGGACTTGAAGCGGCTGAAAAGTTGGGTTTACCTCATGAAGAGGTGTTTAAAACGCTGGTTGTACAAGTGGATGAAAAAGATCTGGTTGTTGGCATTATTCCAGTGGCAAAGCAATTAAGCATGAAATTAATTGCTAAAGCCGTTAAAGGCAAAAAAGCCAAAATGGCGGATCCAGCATTAGTACAAAAAAGCAGTGGTTATGTGATGGGAGGAGTGAGTCCTCTTGGTCAAAAGAAGCGTTTGAAAACGGTGATTGATATCAGTGCTGAAGAATTTAAAACCATGTACGTGAGTGGTGGAAAAAGAGGACTTGATATTGGGTTGTCGCCACAAGATTTACAACATACATTGGTCGCTCAATTTGCCGATATTACGTCAGAATAAGACGTTACTGATACAGAATTAACCTCATAAAGGAAGAGTGTAATGGGTAAAACAGTTTCTTTAGTATTAGGCAGTGGTGGTGCAAGAGGTCTTGCTCATATTGGCGTGATCCGTTGGCTAGAGGAACATGATTTTACTATTGTTTCTGTTTCTGGTTGCTCGATTGGTACGGTTATTGGTGGCTTCTATGCTGCAGGAAAACTCGATGAGTTTGAAGCGTGGATGCGAACAGTGACAAAGCTCGATATTGTTTCTCTAATGGATTTTAATTGGGGTAAGGGCGGCTTAATAAAAGGCGATAAAGTGATGAATCGTCTGGGTCATCTTTTAGGGGACTTAAATATTGAAGATTTGTCTATCCCATACACGGCAGTTGCGGCAGACATCAGTAATGAAAAAGAAGTGTGGTTACAAAAAGGGCCGCTTCTTCAAGCAATGCGGGCTTCAATTTCATTGCCTCTGTATTTAATGCCAATTGAACTCAATGGCAGAACGTTAATTGATGGTGGGGTATTAAACCCTGTCCCTATTGCCCCGACGTTTGGTGATCATTCTGATATTACATTAGCGGTGAATCTTGCGGGTGAAATGACACATCAAATTGATGACTTTGCCGATAAACAAATAGATATATCTGAGGCGGAATCTGAAGGCGATACGTCTTTTCATCGTAAAGTGAGTGATTATTTTGGGTCATTAACAGCGAAAACATCAAGAATTGATTTAGGTATGTATGACATCGCAAATCAAGCGTTTGATGCAATGCAAAGTACGATAGCGAGACAGAAGTTAGCTGCTTATCCGCCCGATATTACGGTGGAAATAGCACGTGATGCGTGTGGTACTTTTGAGTTTGAACGTACTGCGGAAATGATCGATTTAGGCTATCAAAAAACAGAAGAAGTACTAAAGCATTTGTTGTAGGTAATTTGAATAAAAAACGCCCATTTCTTTATGATAGAAATGGGCGTTTTTTTGTCGCTCATTAAGTGAATAAATGAGTTACACAGAAATAGTACTTAAAATTTTGGTGCTGGTTTTCTTGTCGGTTTAAAGTTCAAAATTGAAATTGGTACGTCTTTATTAGGGACGAATCCTTCAATTTCTTTACGGACAATTAAGTGACCCAGACGTTTTTCAATCATACACAAGTTCTTAAAATCATCTCGAGATACAAATGAAATCGCTTCACCAGATGAACCAGCACGGCCTGTACGACCAATACGGTGAACATAATCTTCAGCAGGGAACGGTAAATCGTAGTTAATGACTCGAGTCAATTCATCGATATCAATACCACGAGCCGCAATCCCTGTCGCGACTAAATACTTCAAACGACCCTCTTTAAAGTCATTCAATACTTTTGAGCGAGCATCTTGGCTACGACCACTGTGGAACGCTTCAGCGGTAATGCCGCGTTTTTCAAGTTGACCTACCAGTTTCGCTGCACCGTGTTTTGTTTCGATGAAGATCAACGCTTGATCCCAATCGTTTTCTTTAATTAGGTGACTGATTAGCGCCGATTTTTTGTCTTTATCAACCGTAATTAACCATTGGTCAATTTTAGGCTCAGCGTTACTGTTACGCTCAATGGTAATTTCAATTGGATTATTGATTGCTGTTCTTGCCAATGCACGAACTTGTTCTGACAGGGTTGCTGAGAACAATAAGTTTTGGCGCTCTAACGGTAAACGTTCAATAATTTTATTGATGTCTTCGATAAAGCCCATGTCTAGCATTCTATCGGCTTCGTCGAGTACGAGAATATCAACTTCGTCAAAATGCACAGCACGTTGAGTGTACATATCAAGCAAACGACCAGGCGTTGCAACCAGAATATCAACCCCTTCAATTAAGCGTTGTTTCTGCTCTTTATAATCAACACCACCATACATAGCGAGTGACGTAAGATCTAAATGCTTGCTGTACTTACTGATGTTATCTTCAACTTGAACGGCAAGTTCGCGTGTTGGCGTTAAGATCAATGCACGAATACGTTTTGCTCGAACTTTCGTTTGTTCTTCACTTAACATTTGCAAGATTGGTAATACAAAACTTGCGGTTTTACCTGTACCAGTTTGTGCCGCTGCGATCAGGTTTTTTCCTGTTAGAGCAACAGGAATCGCCTTTTCTTGAATTGGCGTTGGGGCTTTGTAGCCTAGTTCATTAATGGCTTTTAAAATTGGATTACTTAATCCAAGGTTAGAAAATGGCATGTGAAATCTCAGGTATATGAAGAATAAAAACAGTTTAAAGCAAAAGCGATAAACAGAGAGCAAATTAGGAAAGGATTGTAGCATGAAGAGAGGAAGAGAAAGCCATACTTATTTTTGATATGGCTTTATATTACGTTGTTATGCATTAGCAAATACAAAAGACATGCTGAAATAAGATCAGAGAGCCAATACCGCTGAGAACAACCCAAATAAGATTGAACCGTAAACTAACGAGAGTACAAACAATGGCAGCCAGTACTTTTGGGTTATGTAAGTTAAATTCCATGTGCGCACCTGACCCTAAAATAGAGACGGCAATAATGGCTGGAAGCACCGTGACCGGAACAAAGCGCAATGTTTTTTTAAAGCGATCAGACATTTTAAAACTGCCAGCCATTCCTATAATGGAAAAGCGTATAAGAAACGTTGCTGCAACCATAACCGCAGTAATTGTAATGAATGTATCGAAGTGAATATGTTCCATTATACAAGTCCTTTTTCGGTATTAGGGAGTTCAAGAGTGTCTGAATGTTGAGCTTCTTTTTCCATTGCTTCAGTAGACAAATCCATTCGATAGCCAGCATAGACACCAACCACAGCGGCAATCACTAAACCTAGAGAATAAGGCAAACCGGACAGTAAAATACCAGTGACGGTTGCCACGACCGCAGCAACAATACATTCACGATTTTTAACTTGAGGGATGACGATTGCAATGAAGGCTGCAACCATTGCGAAATCTAAACCATAGTTAGCAATTTCAGGAAATGACGAGCCAATTAACGCCCCTAAAAAGTTTGCGACCACCCAGTTAACCCAAAAACCAATCATGGCGGCTAAATAAAACTGATGACGATCTTTTTTATTCAGTTTCATCTCATCAATCGTTGATGCATAGACTTCATCGGTTAATCCAAAGGCCATTAAAGCTCGCATTGGTAACGAGTACTCTTTCATGTATTCGGACATTGATGCGCTATAAAGAAGATGGCGAAGGTTAATCACAAAAGTGGTAAGCATAATGACAAGAACACTGGCTGAAGATTGAATTAAACCTAATGCAACCATTTGAGCGGAGCCCGCAAAAACAGTGAAAGACCATAAGGTGCTTTCAGTAACGGACATTCCCGCATTGATACTAATGGCACCAACAATAAAAGAGAAAGGAAAGGCACCGATACATAGCGGAAAAATTGCTTTAAGTCCCATTCGGATAGATAATTTATTCATAAGTACACCTAAAAATTAAAATGTTTATTTTGCAAATTATTTTGCAATTGTATGCTGTCGTAATTCCACACTCAAGCATAAAATGAAAAAAAATATGCAAGTATGGTTTTTATTGCAAATAAATGTCACCAAATACCTGTAATTACGAGTTAAATATATATAATTAAAAAATATTTGCATTTATTATTGCAAATATTTTTGCTGTTGGTATTATTTGGTTCATCCACAATAAAGATGAAAGGCAAATAAATGACAAAAGTAATTACAGCAAACCGTGCTCCAGACGCCATTGGTCCATATTCACATGGCAACACATTTGGTGGTCTTATTTTTACTTCTGGTCAACTACCAGTATGTAAAGAAAAAGGCGGAGTTGTTGATGGCGGTATTTCTGAACAATCTCGTCAATCGCTAGAGAATTTAAAAGCGGTTATAGAAGCGGGTGGTGGCACTTTGAATACTGTTTTAAAAACGACATGCTATTTATCCGACATTACTGACTTTGCTGAGTTTAATAAAGTGTACGCAGAGTATTTTCAAACAGAATGCCCTGCACGCAGTTGTTTTGCCGTTAAAGATTTACCGTTAGGTGTCAAAGTAGAAATTGAAGCCATTGCTCATTGTGAGTAATCGTTAAACAGAATTGAGGGATCCCCATGAAACAGCAATGGCAACAATATAAAGCAATTATTAACGCTGTCGTTAAACCTGCTTTAGGCTGTACTGAACCAATTGCAGCGGCCTATGCAGCAGCAGTAGCGGCTGATATGGTAACAACAACCCCTGAGAAAATTATTGTTCATGTATCTGATAATTTATATAAGAACTCAATGGGTGTGTTTGTGCCAGGAACAGGAAAAATCGGTTTGCCTATTGCTGCCGCTGTTGGTGCTATTGGTGGGGACCCTCTCGCTGAACTAGAAGTATTAGCGGCAATAACTCAAGAGCAAGTCGATAATGCTCAAACGTTAATTGATGCAGGTAAAATCAGTGTTAGCCGTATTAATAGCGATGAATTTATCTATTGTCATGTCGAGCTTCACGCGGGTAATGATATTGCTAAAGTTGAGATCAGTGGCGGCCATACACAGATAATCAAGAAAACACTCAATGATAACGTGGTGTTCACTCAAGATAAGAGTGCAACGGTATCGACGGGATCTATTTGTGATGGCGTTGATATTAGTATTGAAGGTATCTATGACTTTGCTATGCATGCCGATTTCGATGAAATTAAGTTTATTCTCGCCTCTTCTGATCTAAACCGTAAATTGTCAGATGAAGGGTTATTGAATGAATATGGTTTGCAAGTCGGTAGAACCATTGAAAAAAGCATTAAAAATGGTTTTATGTCTCAAGATTTAGCCAACAATATTATCATGAGAACGGCCTCAGCCTCTGATGCTCGAATGGGCGGCGCGACGCTACCAGCGATGAGCAATTTTGGTAGTGGTAATCAAGGCATTGCCGCAACATTACCAGTGGTATTAATGGCCGAACATTGTAAATCAAGTGAAGAGCAGCTTGCCCGTGGTTTGATCCTAAGTCATTTAGCTGCCATTTATATTAAGTCTTTCTATCCTCCTCTTTCTGCTTTTTGTGGTAATACAGTAACCAGTGCTGCAGCGTCAATGGCAATGGTGTATTTAGCGGGGGGTAATTATGAGCAATCGTGTTACGCCATACAAAATGTGTTGTGTGATTGCACTGGAATGGTGTGTGATGGTGCTAAGTCAACCTGTGCAATGAAGGTGAAAACGTCGACAAGCAGTGCTATTAATGGGGCGATGCTGGCAATGAACTCGACCGAAGCGCACGATCAAGGTATTGTTGCTCATGATGTAGAAAAGAGCATTCGTAATGTTGGCCTGCTAGTGACAAATGGCATGGGTGCGACAGACGCGATGATTATCGATATAATGTCGGCATAAGCAGAGTTAATGTAAGCATTGATCGCTGTATTGTTGATGTAATTGAAAAGCCACTATTAATTGGTGGTTTTTGTTCAATAGGATGTAGGACGTGAATGAGTTAACCCAAAGTGATTTTGATATTCTTGAAGCCATGAAAAATGTCGTTGATGGCATTGCTGCAATGTATGGAGAACATACTGAAGTATTGTTACACAGTTTAGATGTTCGAGATGCTTCAATTATAAAAATTGCAAATGGGCATATAACTGGACGAACCGTTGGTGCTCCAATTACCAATCTAGCATTAATGAAGTTAAATGATGGTCATGATGTATCGGATTCGTATTTAACTAAATCTCCAGACGGTAAAGCGTTACGCTCTATTACTACGGTAATCCGAAACCCTAAGAATGAAGCGATTGGATTGCTGTGTATTAACTCTAATATCGACGCTTCTTTTCAGTCTGTTATCCGTTCTTTACTGCCTGAAGCGTTTCCTGTTCAGGACAATCACGCTTCTCCTGAAACATTTGCTCGTAATAATGAAGAAATGATGCAAAGTTCGATTGAGAGCATTCGACATAAAGTTATCAATGATCCTGACATTTCGGCATCCAAGAAAAGCAGAGAAATCGTCTTTCGTTTACACGATCTTGGTGTGTTTGATTTAAAAGACAGTATACCTGCCGTGGCTGAAAAATTAGAAATATCAATTCATACGGTTTATCGTTATCTGCGCGAAATTAAATCCGCACATATTGAGTGATAATAAAGCGTTTCTATCGGCAATAAAAAAGGCTCATCGTATGAGCCTTTTTTATGGGTGATTAGTTGCTAATAGGTGTTTTTTTGATACGGATCTTTTTTAGTAAACAGATGAGTATCGGACACAGCACAACCAAAACAGCAATAACGGTGAAACTAAAGGTGATTGGTCGTTCCCATAGAAAGCTAAGTTCTCCATCACTGAGCATTAAAGATCGGCGTAGATTCTCTTCCATCATCCCGCCTAATATAAAACCGAGCAATAAGGGGGCGAGAGGAAAATTGGCAAGCCGAAGTGCTATCGCTACCATTGCGATAAAGATCATAATGAAGACATCGACGGTATTAAAGGAGACTAAATAGACACCTGTAATAGAGAAGAATAACACCATAGGCAATAATACGGTTCTTGGCACCGCTAATAATTTAGAAATATAAGGAATAAGCGGTAAGTTAAGGATAACTAATACGATATTACCAAAATACATTGAGATAATAACCGACCAAAAAATATCAGGGTGATCAACAAACAGTCTTGGGCCTGGCTGAATACCATAAGCGATTAACGCACCAAGCATGATGGCCGTCGTGCCTGAACCTGGAATGCCAAGGGTTAATAGTGGAACAAATGACCCGCTAGATGCCGCATTGTTTGCTGATTCTGGAGCAACCAACCCGCGAATACTGCCTTTACCAAACTCATCTCGTTTATCTTTTGGTGCTAAATTTCGCTCCATGCCATAGCTTAAGAATGCGGCAATAGTTGCACCAGCACCGGGTAATACGCCTGTAAAGAAACCTAAGATAGACGATCGAATGGCAACCGGGGCGACTTCTTTGAATTCTTCTTTCGTTATTTTCATGCTGCCAAGATCTGACATTTTATGCTGTTCATCGCCACGAGTGTCTTGTTCTGGTTTCAAAATCCCCATTAACGTTTCACCTAAAGCAAAGGTTGCCATAGCAAGTAATAGGAAACTGAACCCGTCCATTAAATCCGTTAAACCAAAGGTGAATCGTTCAACCCCAATGCCTTTATCAATCCCAACGGTTGAAAGCATCAAGCCTAATATTGTCATCATCCATGCTTTTATTACTTGCCCATTACCTGCGAATGCAGCAACAGCAGAAAGGCCAACCAGCATTAAGGCAAAGTAGTCGGAGGATTGAAAGCTTAATGATACTTTTGCTAAAGCAGGCGCTGCAATGAGCAGCATAATGGCTGACAGAGTGCCACCCGTAAAAGAGGAGTAAGCGGCTAGCGCAAGGGCTTTACCTGCTTGACCTTTTTGTGCCATCGGATAGCCATCAAAGGCGGTGACAACAGTTGATGAACAACCCGGTGCATTGATAAGGATTGAGGAGGTTGAGCCACCAAAAACCGCACCATAATAGACACCAGCCATTAAGATCATGCCTGATGCAGGGTCTAATCCGTAGCTGATTGGGATCATAAGTGCAATGGCTGAAATTGGCCCAAGTCCCGGTAACATTCCAATAAAGGTACCGACAAAACAGCCGATCATTACCATCATTAAATTGGTTGGCATTATTGCGGTGGATAAGCCTGCTAAAATTCCATCTAACATAATTAAGTCCTAGGGTTTACCAAGCAAGAAAAAGATAACCAGGTTCAAGATAGATATCTAAACCTTTGGTAAGAAGTAGCCAGAATCCAGTAACAAAAGGAAACGAAGCCCCAAATAAAATAGGTTTACGTCGTTCGCCTAATAAGTAGAATCCGGCTAATAAGAACAAGCTGGTTGCTAGCACAAACCCAAGCCAAGTTAGACCAATGCCATACAGCACCATCAGGATCAAAAACCCACAAAGTAGCTTCCAATTAAATCCTAAAACAGCGCCACTTTTTTCATCGGGTTGAGCGGAGATAATTAATAGTAATGATAAGAAAATACCTGCGAATGTGAGTATGTAAGGTAAGGTTCTTGCTGTGAAAGGTTCGTATTCATCGCCAGGGAAAAGAGCGATTAAACTGGTTTGGTAACCATAACAAAGGCAAACTAATAAGAAGATAATCGCGCCAACGCGATCTCTGCATAATAGAGAAGATCTAGAGTACGACATGAGCTCTCTCCATGAATTCATTCGGTGAAAAGAAATAAAAAAGCGGCCTGAAAGTACAGAGCAAGGAACCTCTTATAGGGTAAAACCCCTAGGTTACAAGCAGGATTAATGAGCCATATCCGGGGGAGTCATTAACTGTCCAAGGCCACTGAAAGGTTATTTTAAAAAGCCAAGTTCACGCATTAGGTCGCCCATGATCTTTTCTTGGTTCTCAAGAAAGGCATAGAATTCTTTATCTGCTTTGAAGTTATCAATCCAACCATTACGATCTCTAACAACGGCCCATTGTTCTGTTTCATACATCTTGCTAAAGACTTCGGTATATTCATCAATTTTTGCTTGAGGTGTACCGGGTGCGGCAAAGAAGCCACGCCAGTTAGCAAAAACCGTATCATTACCGTATTCGGTCAGTGTTGGAATGTTTGGTGCGCTTTCTAAACGTTTAGGGGCGGTAATCGCAAGAATACGGACTTGACCGCTTTTCGACATTTCTAGAACTTCACCTAAACCTGTTGATAGAAGAGGCGTTTCGCCAGAAAGTAGAGCGGCCATGGCTTTTCCGCCGGCATCATAAGCAATGTAGCGTACCTTTCTTGGATCAAACCCTTCCCCTTTAAATGCGGCCGCTATGACAAGATGATCCATACTGCCGCGAGCTGAACCGCCTGCAATTTTTACTGAGCGAGGGTCTGTCTTAAAATCAGCAACGACTTGCTCCCAACTGGTGTATTTTGACTCTTTATTTACCACGATAGCACCGTAATCGGCGATAGTGGCAGCAATCGGCGTTAGATCTCGGAATGATTGTGGGAAAATACCACTTAACGATCGGATCACGATAGGCGTTGAGTTCACCATTAAGGTGTCTGTTTGACGATTGGCAGTCTCGATAAGGTGAGCAATGGCTTTACCACCGCCACCGCCAGAAAGGTTTTGATAAGAGGCCTGCTCAATCAGGTTTGATTTTAATAGTACATCACCCGTACCACGAGCGGTCATATCCCAACCGCCTCCGGCACCACCAGGAATAATAAAGTGTATTTTTTCAAGGTCTGCTGCAAATGCAGATCCTGAAAGAGCAAACGTGGCGGCAATAATGGAAGCTGAGATCTGTTTTTTAAATGAAGTAAGCATGAATAGCATGTCCTTATGATAGTAATGGATACCAACCCAAATAAGCGTTTTCTCTGTTTAACTTTTTATTCTGATTGGTATTGCAACCTCTTTGGGTTGTCATCGTTCTATATATTTACTGCTTTTTCTTTGTTTGTTGCGAAAATGTTATTGCTTTTCTGCCGAGATGAACAGTTAGAGAAAATAATGGTTATTTAGAACATAAAGGACGTTTTGTTCATAAAGTTCATGAGAGATAGAGATAGAGATAGAGATAGAGATAGAGATAGAGATAGAGGGGGATTAATAGGTCAAGAGATAAAAGCCACACAACCGAGGGAGAGTTGTGTGGCTTTGTTAGATGGGCTTATTGAGTTTTAAACTCACTCAGCCTTTGTGCTAATTCATGACTTTCTCTTGTTAGTTCAGCCGTATCATTGAGTGAGGTATGCATATCAGCAAGAACCTCATCAGCGGCTTCATTAATGCTGGTTACATTGCGATTTATCTCTTCAGAAACCGAGCTTTGCTCTTCAGCGGCAGAAGCAATTTGATTGTTCATGTCATTTGCCACAAGGATTGCATTACTTATTTCAATTAAGTTTTGTTGTGCAATTAATGTGTCTTCTTTGGTTGCTAGCGCTTGTTTCTGGCTACTGTCCATTACGGTGACAATGCCTTGTGTATTTTGCTGCAATATTACAAGCATGCTGTTGATTTCTTGAGTTGAGCTTTGCGTACGACTTGCAAGGTTACGCACCTCATCAGCGACGACTGCAAATCCACGGCCTTGCTCACCAGCGCGAGCGGCTTCAATAGCGGCATTCAGAGCCAATAAATTTGTTTGCTCAGCAATGCTGCCGATTTCCGTTAGAATTTTTTGAATATCATTGCTTGATGCCGCTAAGCTAACGACTTGTGATTGAGCTTCATTGATGAATGCGGCTAACTCTTCTACTGAAGAGGCGGCGTTATTCATTATTTTTTGACCATCTTCACTGCTTGTTTGAATTTGGTTTGCAGCGGTTGCCGCTTGCAAAGCAGAAGACGCAACTTCTTGAGCCGTTGCACTCATTTCATTAATCGCCGTTGCTAATTGGGTCACTTCATTAACTTGATTTTGCAGCTTAATTTGTGATTTTTCAGTTTCAGCCATGGTGTTCATTGATGATTGAGACACCAATTCAGCGGTGTTTTTGGCGTTATGAAGAGTGAGTTGAATTTTCTCTACAAAAGTATTAAACCAAAAAGCTAACTGGCCAATTTCGTCTTTAGAGTCTATCTCAATGCGCTGTGTTAAATCGCCATCACCTTGAGCTATGTTTTCAAAGCGAGTCGTGAGATTAGACAGTGTTGAACCAATATTTTTTGCCAGAAGGAAAATAATAAAAATACCAACAATTGAAGAGATGACGCCACTTAATAAACCATTAGAAAGCGCTTCGCTTCCTAATTCAGTGCTGAACACATTGAAATCGGTAATTTCTTTTTTCAAAATTTCAGAAGGAATCGACACCATGACTATCCACGGTTTTGCCCCTGTATTAATGGTAGAGACAGCAATTTTCAAATGGCCGATGTCTTTTAAGAATGACTTATTATTTTTCGCTTCTTGCTGAATCGACCCCCAATTACGTGCAAATTCATCTGCTACTTTTTGACCGACTAAACTCCCATCTTTACTAAAAGATAGTAATCGTCCGTCCCATGAGGCGATAGAGACAATCGCATCAGGCATTCCTGTTGCTTTTGCTGATTTTTGACTTATTGCTTGGAAGCTTTTTATTGACCAGTCAAAACCAAGAGAACCAACAATCTTATTGTTATGTCGTAACGGCAAACTGATCGTCGTAATAAGCTCTTCATTTCCTCTTACGTTGTAATAGTAAGGTTCCATTACAAAGCTTTTGCCCGTTTCAAAAGGCGCTAAATGCCATTCATCAGTACGTTCGCCATTGTTGTTTAACGCGGTGTTTTTAAAGCTGTCCATTCCAATGGCTTCAAAGCCTGAATTGGTCGGAGAGAAGAATGGAGATAGAACGCCTTCTTTATTTAATGCTTTTTGAGTAAGAACCGATTCATCTTTAGTAAAATTAGCGTCTTCCCACACCATATAACCTGCAAATACACTGTCATTTTGTATTTTTAATGATGATATGAATTGCTCAATAAGAAGACTTGCGTCTGCTTGGTGTTGGTTTGACAGTTCTAGCAATGATTTTAGTTGTTTTAAGTTACTGATCACTGGGGAAAACTGACCATTGAGTTCCGCACTTTGCTGATTCGCAATAGACAGTAATTTATAATCAATATTTTCAGCGAGTTGATCAGAGACATGTTTTGTTATTTCTTTATTTACTCCGTTATAAGATACGGTAGTAAAAAACATGGCGGTGCTTAATGTGATAAAGATGGCAAGTCCGGCACTTACCGCGATACGTGTTTTTATTGATTTAAACATAATCCCTCAAAACTAAAATTATTTTATAGAATTACTTATCGACTTGGAGTGAATATTCATTAGCTAAAATAACTGAATTGAATGAATAAAATTTACACCGGTGTTCACATTGAGTTCACGGAGATTCATTTATACTCCGCGGTTCATACTTAGATACACGCTAACCATCTCATTTAATTAATTTTCTGTTACTCTGTTTTGGTTATATTGGCAATTTTATAGTGAGATAAAAAATGAACAAAAAACTATTGTTACCTTTATTATTTTCGGTTGTTTTAGTGGGTTGTGATGACGCAAGTGAAGCCATTGATAAAGCACAAAACGCAGCAAATAAAGCAGTAGACATGGCTCAAACAAAATTAGAATTAATTAATTTAAGTGATCTTAATATTGATGAATTTGGTGATGCAGCTATATCAGCAAAAGCATTTGCAACATCGGTTGATGAAGCGTTGAATGCCGATTACAGCAACCCAGAAGCATTGGTTGAAGTGAAAGCACACATTTCGAATGCGTATAGCTGTTTAGTGGCGGCATCATCAGAATCAACAGCAGAAAATGTGGTTGATAAAGTAATGGCAACAATTTCAAATGAAAATGCTGAAAGCTTAATTGAGAAAGGTGTCGAACGTGCACAAGACATGACAGAGTGCGTAATGTAATCTTGAATGAGTAATACTAAATAAAAAAGCCCCGTAACAATCGCTCTTTAAAGGCGTTTGATACGGGGCTTTTTAGTGCTTATAAATCGGTTAGGTTAATAAATAACCGTAAAGATTACAGCTTGTCAGTTAGCTCGATAGCTTGACCAATGTAGTTTGCTGGCGTCATCTCTTTTAAACGAACTTTTTCGTCTGCAGGGATTTCTAAGCTGTCGATGAATGAACGCATGCCTTCACCATCAATGCGTTTACCGCGAGTTAGCTCTTTTAGTTTTTCGTATGGCTTTTCGATGCCGTAACGACGCATTACTGTTTGAACCGGTTCTGCAAGAACTTCCCAGTTTTTATCTAGCTCAGCTTCAAGTGCTGCACGATTGATTTCTAATTTGCTAATGCCTTTTAGAGTCGACGTGTATGCAATGATTGCGTAGCCACAACCAACACCTAGGTTACGAAGAACCGTAGAATCGGTAAGGTCACGCTGCCAGCGAGATACAGGCAGTTTTTGCGCTAGGTGATTAAAGATTGCGTTAGCAAGACCTAGGTTACCTTCTGAGTTTTCAAAATCGATTGGGTTAACTTTGTGTGGCATTGTTGAAGAGCCGATTTCACCCGCAATCGTTTTTTGTTTGAAGTGACCAAGAGCAATGTAGCCCCAAACGTCACGGTCAAAATCAAGAAGGATTGTGTTGAAACGTGCAATCGCATCAAATAGTTCTGCAATGTAGTCATGCGGTTCGATTTGAGTTGTGTACGGATTCCAGTTAACGCCTAGAGATTCAGTGATGAATTCTTCACTGAATTTGTGCCAATCAACATCTGGGTAAGCAGAAAGGTGAGCGTTGTAGTTACCAACAGCACCGTTGATTTTCGCTAGGATCTCAACGTTTTCGATTTGCTTGTATTGACGTTCCATACGGTATGCAACGTTCGCCATTTCTTTACCCATTGTAGAAGGTGAAGCAGGCTGACCGTGTGTACGAGAAAGAAGAGGAATATCACGGTACTCGTTCGCTAATGCTTTAATTGCATCGATAACGTTACGGATTTCAGGAAGAACGATCGTGTCACGTGCTTCTTTAAGCATAAGAGCGTGAGACGTATTGTTAATGTCTTCTGAAGTACAAGCAAAGTGAATAAATTCGTTGATAGCGTGAAGCTCTGGAAGCTCAGCGACTTTCTCTTTTAGGAAATATTCAACGGCTTTAACATCGTGGTTTGTTGTGCGTTCAATGTCCTTGATACGCATAGCGTCTTCTTCGCTGAAGTTTGCAGCGATGTTATCTAAGAATTGATTCGCTTCTGCGCTTAATGTAGCCACTTCCGCAATCGATTGCGTAGCTGCTAATTTTTGAAGCCAACGAACTTCAACAACAGTACGGTATTTCAGTAAGCCATACTCACTAAAGATGCTGCGTAGAGAAATTGTTTTACTTCCGTAGCGACCGTCTACAGGTGAAACAGCAGTTAATGCTGACAATTCCATGTGAATCTCCTAGATATCTATAAAGGTTAAAGGATAAAGCCTACCTGATAGTCAAGTAGGCTTTAATTTTTTAAATTCGAGCTAATATAATTTTTGCTTGTTCGACCATTTTTTTACGACCAAAAATCAAATGACGACGCTTTCCGCCTACTTGACGCCAAAGTACCGCAGAGCGAATACCTGATAGTAGTAATGCGCGAACTTTATGTTGAGTCATTGGTTGTTGCAAGATAGATGGTGTACCCGTAACTTGGATACGAGGGCCCATAGGGCTGATCACATCCAAATAAATACTCGCAATGTTACTGAGCATTTGTTCGTTATGAATATCAAAATGGTCTAATTGGCGTTCAATGGTACTGATGCGTTCACCAAGCTTACTCATGCCATCACGATGACCTGCAAGTTTGCGCTCTAATGCCATTAAACTGATCAGGTAGCGAGTTAATTCGCTGCCTGTTGGTGTGTTATCAAAATCTCGTACAAGGCATTCTAAGCCAACACGTAAGTTGGCTTCTTTCCCGTAAACACCTACCGTATTATTTGGATTGGTTTCCAAAATAGATTGGATAGCGGTATCAAACGCGGCTTGATCACAATGCCCATCTTTCGCCATTTTTTGTACTAAGCTTGCCGCTTGGCAAATGCCAGCAAATGCAATGGTTCTGTCAAATAAAGTGTTCGCCACGCTAGGACTCCTTAAATACGTTCTTCGATGATACCGCCACCTAGGCAAATTTCACCTGAGTAGAAAACTGCAGATTGACCTGGAGTCACCGCAATTTGTGGTTCATCAAAAATCACCTTAATGTTCTCATCATCGATAGGGATAATGGTACAAGGGATATCAGTTTGACGGTAACGTGTTTTTACCGTGCAGCTCAATGGTGCTTTGATCGCAGTGCGATCAACCCAATCAAGTTGAGAGGCTAATAAGCCCTGTGATTTCAATAATGGGTGGTCATGACCTTGTACAGCAATAAGTACATTGCGTTTTAAATCTTTTTCACCAACAAACCATGGGTCTTCGTTACCGCCGCCGCCTTTAGAGCCACCAATGTGCAAACCTTTACGTTGGCCTAGAGTGTGGTACATCAAGCCTTGGTGTTGACCAATAACTTTGCCTTCTGGCGTTTCAATATTACCTGGTTGTGCTGGTAGGTATTTGCCTAAGAATTCAGTGAATTTACGTTCACCGATAAAGCAAATACCAGTAGAATCTTTTTTCTTCGCCGTGATCAAATCTTGCTCTTGGGCAATGCGACGTACTTCTGGTTTTTCTAGATCACCAACAGGGAACAGGCTGCGTGCAACTTGCTCTGAGCTTAATGTATACAGAAAGTAACTTTGATCTTTGTTTGAATCCAAACCACGAAGCATTTGTGGTTTAGCACCATTTGCGATTTCTTCTGCGGTTGGGAAAGTACGACGAACGTAGTGACCCATTGCAATAAAATCGGCATCCAACACTTCATCAGCAAACTCTAAGAATGCTTTAAATTTAATTTCTTTATTACAAAGAATGTCTGGATTTGGCGTGCGACCCGCTTTGTATTCCTCTAGGAAATATTCAAAGACGTTGTCCCAATATTCAGCTGCGAAATTAATGGTATGAAGGTGAATACCTAATTTGTCACACACGGCTTGTGCATCGGCTAAATCTTCAGCTGCGGTACAATATTCCTCGTTGTCGTCTTCTTCCCAGTTTTTCATGAAAAGACCTTCAACTTGGTATCCTTGTTGCTGAAGTAGGTAGGCTGATACTGAAGAGTCTACACCACCGGACATTCCGACGATGACTTTCTTTTGGCTGTTGTCTGACATTCTTTAACACCACTAATAAAACTTGAAGCAGATTCTACCAGAAAGAATTTGCATGGGACAGATCCGAGACTAAAATCACAGATTATATCTGTGAAATGTAGGTTATTTATGTTGATTTAGTCCTTTAGTTTTAAGCGTTTGGCTAAACGATGTAAATTTCCTGTATCAAGCTGCAAAGCTCTGGCGGTAGCCGCCCAATTGTGTTGGTTTTCTTGATGTGTTTTTTTTATTAATTGTGTTTGAAATTCGTCGATTGCAAGGCGTAATCCTTTCGTTTCATCTATGAGTGTGTTTTCTGTTTGTTGAATGGGGCTTACTTCCAAGTCAGTGTCTTTTTTAATTGAAAAATGCAGCGGCGTAAGGGTTAAGCCCGTTTCATTACTCTGTGCTCTAGAAAGTACGGTTGCTCGGCTCATTACATGCTCTAACTCTCGGATGTTTCCTGGCCATGAATAATCGTTAAGAAGGGCGATTGTTTCTCGAGTGATACGTAAACTTGAAGCACCTAATTTGATGCGGCTTTTTTCTGCAAAATACCCAACGAGAATCGTAATGTCATTTTCTCGGTCCCTTAGTGGGGGAACAAAAATGGGAAAGACACTCAAGCGGTGATACAAATCGGCTCTAAAATTGCCATTCTTGACTTCTTCATGAAGCATTTTGTTGGTGGCAGCAATAATTCGAGTGTTCACTTTAATGTGATTATCGTCCCCAATACGTTGAATATCACCATACTGCAAAACACGCAGTAATTTGGCTTGCAGCGCTAAAGATAATTCGCCAATTTCATCAAGAAATAACGTGCCATTATCTGCGGATTCAAACTTTCCCTTTCGGTTACTTATTGCGCCTGTGAATGCGCCTTTTACATGACCAAACAACTCACTTTCTGCGACCGACTCTGGTAGCGCTGCACAGTTTAAATAGACTAAATTTTGATTTGAACGCGCCGATCTTTCGTGCAGAGCACTGGCGACTAATTCTTTTCCGACTCCCGTTTCACCTGTAATTAAGACTGACAATTCGGTGTTGGCTACGGCGTTAATGTTGTTTTGCAACTCTTGCATTACTTGAGACTCACCAATCATCTCGGCCGCGTGGTGTTGTGGACTTTCAAAAGAAGACGCTGTGCTACTTTCTCCTGATTGTTTTTCTAATCTTTCCATGAGTAAGGCGGTGTTCAAACTTGTTGCCGCTAATGCGCTGATGATACGTAATTCTTTATTTGTGAATTTATCAAATTGGGCAGGATCGAATGCATCAATGGTTACCGCTCCAATGAGACGTTCATTGACGATGAGAGGAAGGCCTATGCAGGAGTGGACGTGTAACTGGCTTTTTTTATTTGCGATTAATCCATCATAAGGATCGGGTAAATCGCTGTCTGGTGGGAACCGAACGATGTCACCGGCTCTGGCTATCGCTTCTAAACGAGGGTGTTGTGAAATGGAAAAGCGACGACCAATGACATCACCATCAAGACCATTAATGGCTAAAGGAGAAAAATATTGATTTTTGAACAGTAACAAGGCTGAAGCATCGCATTTTAAGGCGTTTCTTATCGTCGAGAGTAAGCGTTCAAAGCGATCTTTATTTGATAATCCAGACGTTAAATCTAAGGCTATCTGAATCCATTCTTCTTTAATGTTTTTCATTATTGTTACCCCTCTTTCTTAATGTCAATTTGACTATTGTACTGTCTTTTTGACAGAAGTAAATAAGTGTCAAATTGACACCTTTCGGTATCTTGTTTTTATTATTTACTTATAAAACAAATAGATAGATAGTTGGCATGCTCGATGCAATATGACGAGTAACGCTAATTATTAAATGAGACAAATAATGACTATTCATATTAAAAACAATGTTAACTGGGTTGGCCAACGTGATTGGGAGGTCTCTGATTTCCATGGTACTGAATTTAAAATGACCAAAGGCACAAGCTACAACAGTTACTTGATTCAAGAAGAAAAAACGATATTAATTGATACGGTTGATCATCGTTTTAGTCATCAATTTATTCAAAACCTAGAAATGGAAATTGATCTCACAAGCATTGATTACATTGTTATAAATCACGCAGAAGAAGATCATGCAGGTGCGCTTGCTGCATTAATGGAAAAAATCCCAGGTACACCAATTTATTGTACTGAAAATGCGATTGATTCAATCGTTGGTCACCATCATCACCCTGAATGGAACTTTAAGCCAATTAAAACGGGTGATGCATTAGATATTGGTAATGGCAAACAATTGGTGTTTGTTGAAGCACCAATGTTGCATTGGCCAGACAGCATGATGACATACTTAACAGGTGATGCAATTTTGTTTAGTAATGATGCCTTTGGTCAGCACTATTGTGATGAACGCTTATTTAATGACGAAGTCGATCAAACTGAGTTGATGGATCAATGTTTACGTTATTACGCCAATATCCTTACGCCATTCAGTGCGTTAGTGACGGCAAAAATTAAAGAAGTATTAAGCTTTAATTTACCCGTAGACATGATTGCAACCTCTCATGGGTGTGTATGGAGAGATAACCCAACTCAAATCATTCATCAATATTTGGAGTGGGCTGACAACTACCAAGAAGATCGAATTACGCTTTTCTATGATTCTATGTCAAACAATACTCGAATGATGGCAGATGCGATTGCACAAGGTATTCACGATGTAGATCCTGGTGTCGCGGTAAAAGTCTTTAATGTGTCTCGACAAGATAAGAATGACATTTTAACCAGTGTGTTCCGTTCAAAAGGGATTTTGGTTGGCTCATCAACCATGAACAATGTGATGATGCCTAAGATCGCAGGTATGCTGGAAGAAATTACAGGGCTTCGATTTCGAGCGAAAAAAGCAGGAGCATTTGGGAGTTATGGTTGGAATGGCGGAGCGGTAGACAGAATACATTCTCGTTTAACTGATGCAGGTTTTGAAACGGCGGTAGGCTTAAAAGCAAAATGGCGTCCAGATGGTAAAGCGATGCAATTGTGCCGAGAACATGGACAATTTATAGCAAAGCAGTGGGCCTTAAAACCCGTAACTACAACGTTTCAGACGATCAATGTTGAAAAGAAAACCATTCCGGCGTCTATTGCTGAGCCTGTGGCCATGGTTGATCCATCAATGAATTCTGCAGCTAAAAGTGACATTAATGCAAATGCGTCAAATGGCGATAAACAATGCATGTTATGTACTGTGTGTAATTGGGTTTACGATCCTGAAATCGGTGAACCAAATCAAGGGGTGGAACCAAACACGGCGTGGATTGATGTGCCCGATTATTTCTTATGCCCTGAGTGTAATTTAGGCAAAGATGTCTTTGTTGAAGTTAAATAGGGAGTGAAATAATGAGTTTACCAATCGTTATTATTGGCAGTGGTTTTGCTTCTTATCAACTAATTAAAACGATCCGTCGTACAGACGTAGATTGTCCTATTCATGTATTTACGAATGATGATGGCCACGATTATAACAAGCCAGATTTAAGTCATGTGTTTTCAAAGCAACAGAGTCATGATGATGTAGTGACGCTATCAGGCTCCGATTTTTCTGAACAATACAATGTGGTATTGCATACCCGTACTTTAGTTGAGTCGATTGATACCATCAGTCAAACCATTACGGTGAAAGACGAGGTGTTTTCTTACGCTAAATTGGTATTAGCCACGGGCTCTCAAACGTTTATCCCACCTTTTAAAGGGGACGGATGTAGTGAGATCCTTACGTTAAACAGCTTAAAAGAATTTGCGGTTATTCATAAAAAAGTGGTGAGTTCACAAAGCATACTCGTTATTGGTGGTGGACTGATAGGCACAGAGTTAGCAATGGATCTTGCGGGTGCAGGTAAACACGTAACGGTGGTTGAGCCGAATACGCATCTTCTTGCCAATATGATCCCTGACTTTATTTCTTTGCCTTTAGAGAATGCGTGCAGAGATAAAGGCGTGATTATTACGCTTTCTGATGGTGTTCAAAGTGTAAATCAGAGTGGTAGTGGTTTTATAGTCACGACAATGAAGGGTCAGTCTTATCAAGTTGATTGTGTTATTTCAGCCGCTGGTCTAAAACCCAATACTCAGTTAGCGAAAGACGCTGATATTCGTGTTAATCGTGGAGTTGTGGTGGATTCAACCTTACAAACATCGGTTAGAAATGTGTATGCGTTAGGCGATTGCGCAGAAATTGAAGGTAAGGTAATGGCGTATCTTCAGCCAATATTATTGAGTGCTAATGCGTTAGCAAAAACCTTATTGGGTACAGAAACTGCATTGGCATTACCAAATATGATGGTGAAGGTGAAAACTCCACACTATCCAATACAGCTTGCGGGTAATACATCAAGTCATATCCATCGTTGGTCTATTGAACTTGATGAACAGGGGATATGTGCTAAAGCTTATGATGAAAAGGATAACCTAACCGGATTTGTTGTGACAAAAGAACAGATGAAAAAGGCATTTCCTTTATTTAGAGAGATACATAATACGAATTAATAGAGGTGAATTATGACAGAAATTCCTCATGGCTTAATAAAAGGCGTGGTTCTGAGTCGCTATGATTGGACCGATCGTTTATTCAGTTTGTATGTTGAGGCCCCGATTGATGCTTACACTGCTGGGCAATTTACGAAACTTGCCTTGCCTGATGGCAGTGGTGGTTGGGTAAGAAGGGCGTATTCGATTGTGAATAACCCTAAGCAAGCGATAGGGCATCAACATATGGAGTTTCTGATCATTGCAGATGATCTCGGGGAGTTATCTCCTCGTCTTCATCGCTTAAATTCAGGCGATGATATCTTTGTTGGTAAAGATGCCGCGGGGTTTATGACGTTAGATGAAGTTCCAGTGCATGTGGATGATTTATGGTTATTGTCAACGGGAACGGCGATAGGCCCCTTTATCTCTCTTTTAGAAACACCGTCACTTGAGACTCGATTTAAAAATATTATTTTAGTTCATGCAGTAAGAACACATGCTGAGTTGATTTATCACGATCGAATTCAGCGATTACTTCATCGGTTTAATAGGAGGCTTCATTATGTGCCAATTGTTTCTAGAGAACATGTCACCGGAACTCTACGTGGACGAATCCCGTCTTTATTACTCAATGGAAGCATCGAAAAACAAACCCAATGTCCCCTTAATAAAGCGCATAGTTTCTTATATCTCTGTGGTAATCCCTGCATGGTTAAAGACACAGCAAGCGCCTTAAATGAATTAGGGTTTCAAAAACATCTTCGTAAGAAAGCAGGGCAGTTTAGCTCTGAGAATTATTGGTAATTACACATAGAAGCATTACATTTATTTGGAGAGTTATTATGAGTCATTTACGTATTCCAGCAAATTGGACGATTCAACGTTCAACCCCTTTTTTTACTCGTGACAATGTACCTGCGGCATTGCTTAGCCACCACAATACTGCGGCTGATGTGTTTGGGCAGTTGTGTGTGATGGAAGGTGTCGTTACCTATTATGGTTTTGCAGATGAAGAGGCAATAGAGCCTGAAGTTAAAGTGGTCATTAACGCGGGCGAGTTTGCGACAAGCCCTCCTCAGTATTGGCACCGAGTTGAGTTAAGTGAGGATGCTCAATTCAATATTAATTTCTGGTCAGATCAAGACAAAACTGGAAAGAAAATGTTCAACACTAAATAATTGTCACTCTTCTTTTCATTTATGGCATAGTAAGCGAAATTATAGAGTGAGCAGAACAAATGACAGATCAACAAGACGATTTCATGACGGAAGAAACTTTGATTGAAACCGTAAAAAATCAAATTGAAGACGGCAGCCCAATTGCAGTTAAAGAAACACTAATGCGTTTAGTTATGACGGGTAATCCTCGTGAAGATGCGATTGAAATGATGGCATGTGTACTCGCGATTGAAGTGTTTGATGTGATGAAAAATGGCGCTGAATTTAACCAAAAGCGTTATAAAGAAAATTTAGAATCTTTGCCAGACATGAGCTTTATGGGCGACGAATAATACCGAGATTACTTGGATAATCCCAAGCAATGATCAAATAAAAAGGCGAGACAGAGTGTAAACTCTATCTCGCCTTTTTTATTCAATAATGCTAGTTTGCGCAACCAATTTCGCCAGTCAACATGCAGTTTTGTTGCTGTCTTTCTTGATTGTCATAGTGCTCATTAGTGAGTTCGGTAGAATTAATGTCTTCTCTATCTGCTGGAGCACAAGCACTTAAAAATAATACGCTAGCTATCCCTGCTACCTTGATGATTATCTTCATTTTTATTCCTTTATTCTCATGTGATTATCTATTTAGTCTAAGTGAAAAGTACGTAAATACGTAGTTGTTTTTAACTTATTTGCTACATTTCTATTTATTACTATTAATTGTCACTTCTTTCCATTCTCCATGAGGGACATCTTTGATCGTCCAATCTCCCATAGAGTAACGAATCAAGCGTAACGTTGGAAACCCAATGTGAGCCGTCATTCGGCGAACTTGTCTGTTTCTTCCTTCAATAATAGTCACTGTTATCCATGTTGTCGGAATAGCGGCTCTAAAGCGAACGGGAGGGTTTCTTTCCCATAGTTCAGGCTCTGTCATTACTTCAACTTTTGCGGGAAGTGTCATCCCATCTTTTAATTCAACGCCTTGGCGAAGCTTCTCTAAATCGTCTTCTGTCGGAGCACCTTCAACCTGTACCCAATAGGTTTTTGGTGACTTAGATTCAGGTTGTGTTAACCGTGCTTGAAGCACACCATCATTGGTAAGAATTAATAATCCTTCACTGTCACGATCAAGGCGTCCTGCTGCGTAAACATCCTTCACAGAAATGAAATCTGCAAGAGTTTGTCGATGCTGATCATCGGTAAATTGACTCAATACATCAAAAGGTTTATTAAAGATAAGGACTTTACGATCTTCTGGTGCAGGGCGTGGCTTTTGTGTGGTTTTTTTCTTAAAGGCCGGTTTTTTCCAATTTGGAGAACGCTTGAATGTCATGTTAACTACCTTGCAAAATTGTAAAGCTTTTGTGGTGTTTAGTTTTAAAGTTCACGGCTTTTCGCTATAGTACGCGCGTGAAACAAAAGACTAATAAAAATAAAGTCGGTAAATTACAAAGCCTATTATACGTTTTGTTATTGGTTTTGTAGATTAAATAGGGAAATTAAATGACAACGCAAAAATCTAAGATTATCTATACCATCACTGATGAAGCGCCAGCATTGGCGACGCATTCACTTCTTCCAATTATTCAAGCATTTGCAGCATCATCTAACATTGATGTTGATACTCGCGACATCTCACTTGCGGGTCGTGTCATTGCAAATTTTTCTGAATACCTAACAGAAGACCAACGTATTAGTGATGCATTGGTAGAGCTTGGCGAACTCGCTAAAACGCCTGAAGCAAACATCATTAAACTTCCGAACATCAGTGCGTCGATTCCTCAACTTCATGCGGTAATTAAAGAGCTTCAAGCGAAAGGCTATGCTCTGCCTAATTACCCTGAAGAAGCAAAAACGGACGAAGAAAAAGCCGTTAAAGCGGTTTACGATAAAATTAAAGGCTCAGCAGTTAACCCTGTCCTTCGTGAAGGTAACTCTGATCGTCGTGCACCGGGTGCGGTTAAGCAATACGCGCGTAATAACCCACACTCAATGGGTGCGTGGGCGAAGGATTCAAAATCACACGTTGCAAGCATGAGTGAAGGTGACTTCTACGCAAGCGAAAAATCAGTGACGATTGACGGTGCAACAAACGTTAATATTGAATTTGTTGCTGATAATGGCGATGTAACAGTACTGAAAGAGGGACTGGCACTGAAAGACAAAGAAATCATTGATGGTTCTTGTCTAAGCAAAAAAGCATTGGTTGAATTCTTCGAAGCTGAAATTAAAAAAGCCAAAGAAGAAGATGTTCTGCTTTCACTGCATATGAAAGCGACGATGATGAAAGTCTCTGATCCAGTTATTTTTGGTCACGCGGTTAAAGTATTCTATAAAGAAGTCTTTGATAAATACGCGACGACATTTGCAAAACTTGGTGTTGATGCAAATAATGGTGTTGGTGATGTTTATACTAAAATAGTATCGCTTCCTGATGCTGAAAAAGACGCGATTGAAGCGGATTTAGCGGCGGTTTATGAATATCAACCAGAGCTTGCAATGGTTGATTCAGATCGTGGTATCACGAATCTTCATGTACCAAGTGATGTAATCATTGATGCTTCTATGCCTGCTGCATTACGTACTTCTGGTCGTATGTGGGGACCAGATGGTCAACTAAAAGATACGAAAGCAATGATCCCAGATCGTTGTTATGCTGGTGTGTACCAATCGGTTATTGAATTCTGTAAAGTGAATGGCGCGTTTGATCCAACAACGATGGGCTCTGTGCCAAACGTAGGATTAATGGCTCAAAAAGCAGAGGAATATGGATCTCATGATAAGACCTTCATTCTTCCTGCTGCGGGTACCGTTCGAGTGGTTGATGCGACAGGCACCGCACTGATTGAACATTCCGTTGGTGAAGGCGATATCTGGCGTATGTGTCAGGCAAAAGACGCACCAATCCAAGATTGGGTTAAATTAGCGGTAAACCGTGCTCGTGCAACTGGAACTCCGGCTATTTTCTGGCTTGATACTAATCGTCAACATGATGCTGAACTGATTAAGAAAGTAAATACTTACCTTGCAGATCATGATACAGCAGGTCTTGATATTCAAATTTTGTCTCCAGTTGCGGCGACTGAATTTACGTTAGCGCGTATTATTAAAGGCGAAGATACGATCTCGGTAACGGGTAATGTATTACGTGATTATCTAACGGATTTATTTCCAATTCTAGAGCTTGGAACATCAGCGAAAATGCTGTCTATTGTCCCTCTTATGAATGGTGGTGGCCTGTTTGAAACGGGGGCGGGTGGTTCTGCTCCAAAACACGTTCAACAATTCGAAAAAGAAAACCATTTACGTTGGGATTCTTTAGGTGAATTCTTAGCATTAGCGGCGTCGTTTGAACACTTAAGTGTGACGACTGGCAATGCAAAAGCACAAATACTTGCTGATACACTTGATGCTGCAACGTCTAAGTTCCTTGAAACGAATAAATCGCCATCACGTCGTGTCGGTGAGTTGGATAACCGTGGTAGCCATTTCTATCTAGCAATGTATTGGGCTCAAGAACTTGCAGCGCAAACGGGTGATGCAGAACTTCAAGCCTATTTTGGTTCATTGGCTGAAACACTAACGTCAAATGAAGCTAAAATAGTTGAAGAGTTAAATGCAGCGCAAGGTGTTGTTGGCAATGTTGGGGGCTATTTCCAACCGATTGCTGAACTTGCTGCAAAAGAAATGCGTCCGAGTGCAACGTTGAATGCGGCATTAGCGACTTTATAGTTTGAATTATTTTTAAATTGTAACGTGAATACGTATTAACTAAAAAAGCCTTGAGGTAGTTATATCTCAAGGCTTTTTGTTATCTATGTCGTGATGTTTTTAGGTGATTAAATCGTGGTATTGTAATAATTACGCTTTGGACAAGATGAAATTATTTCTGCCCGGTTAAATGAAATAACCTCTTCTAATACCACATCAAACCCCCATAAACGGTGTAAGTGCTTCATTACTTCTTGGTGTCCTTTATCTAAAGGAATTCGATTGTGTGGGACGTGCCTTAATATTAATGAACGGTCACCTCTTACATCCACATTCCATACTTGAATATTCGGTTCTAAATTACTCAAATTGTATTGAGCAGCTAACTTTTCTCGAATCTCTCGATAACCGACATCGTCATGAATAGCACTAATCTCAATGTGTTTACTTTTATCATCGTCTAATATGGCAAATAATTTAAATTCACGTATTAATTTAGGTGATAAATACTGGCTTATGAAACTTTCATCTTTGAAGTTATGCATCGCAAAATGAACGGCGTCTAACCAATCACTTCCTGCTAAATCTGGGAACCATTCCCTATCTTCATCTGTGGGCTCTTCACAGATACGGCGAATATCTTGAAACATGGCAAACCCTAATGCATAAGGGTTTATCCCACTATAATAAGGGCTGTTATAGCTTGGTTGAGCCACTACATTGGTATGGCTATGTAAGAATTCTAAAATGAATTTATCGGACACTAAGTCTTCATCGTAAAGATGATTTAAAATAGTGTAATGCCAAAATGTTGCCCACCCTTCATTCATTACCTGTGTTTGTTTTTGTGGATAAAAATATTGACTTATCTTACGAATAATCCTGACCAATTCCCGTTGCCATGATTCTAATAGTGGTGCGTGTTTTTCAATAAAATACAGAATATTTTCTTGTGGCTCAGAGGGGAATCTTTCTTTTTCTTCGTTGTTTTCTTGCTTGGTTTTTGGAACGGTTCGCCATAGGTCATTTACTTGTGATTGAAGGTAAGCCTCTCTGTCTTCTTGACGAATTTTTTCTTCTGCAATGGATATTTTTTCAGGGCGTTTGTATCTATCTACGCCATAGTTCATGAGTGCGTGACAAGAATCTAGAATGGCCTCTACCTCATCAACGCCATGCTTTTCTTCACACTGAGTAATGTATTGCTGAGCGAAAAGTAGATAATCGACTATTGAGCTCGCATCAGTCCATGTTTGAAATAAATAATTGCCTTTAAAGAAAGAGTTATGCCCATAACAAGCATGTGCCATCACTAATGCTTGCATCGTAATGGTATTTTCTTCCATAAGATAAGAGATGCAAGGGGAGGAGTTGATGACAATTTCATAAGCTAAGCCCATTTGGCCATGCTTATAATTCTGTTCGGTTTGAATGAATTTTTTTCCAAATGACCAATGATGGTAATTAATGGGCATCCCAACACTAGAATACGCATCCATCATTTGTTCAGCGGTGATGATCTCAATCTGGTTAGGATAGGTATCTAAACGGTAATACTCCGCAACGCGCTTAATTTCAACATGGTATTGTTCTAAAGTTTGAAAGGTCCAATCTGGCCCATCAGGTAACCTACTTTTTTTATTCATAGTATTTCCTCCTAAGCCAATTGTTTGTGGAATAATTCTCTAAAAATAGGGTAAATATCATCAACGGTTTTGATATTTTTCATCGCAAAGTTATTGCACCCTTGAGATAGTTTTTCATATTCGTTCCACAGTGTTTGGTGTGTTCGTTTTGTGATTTCAATGTAGGAATAATATTGGCAATAAGGAAGAATTGACGTAGTAAGTAGCTCCTTACATTTTGGTGAATCGTCTGCCCAGTTGTCCCCGTCAGAGGCTTGAGCAGCATAAATATTCCACTCATTGGCGGGATAACGTTTAGTGACAATGTCATTCATGAGTTTTAATGCGCTTGAAACCATAGTGCCTCCCGTTTCTTGGGAGTAGAAAAATTCATGCTCATCAACTTCTTTTGCTTGAGTATGGTGGCGAATAAAAACAACGTCGACATTTTCATAAGTACGAGTTAAGAATAAATAAAGTAAGACATAGAAGCGTTTAGCAATGTCTTTAGTCGCTTGGTCCATGGAGCCGGATACGTCCATTAAACAAAACATAACCGCTTGGCTTGATGGGATAGGGGTTCGTTCATAGTTTTTATAGCGTAAATCGAAAGAATCAATATAAGGCACATGTTTAATTTTGGTTCTTAATGCTTCGATTTCTTCTTTCATTTGTCGAACCGAGAGCGGTTGTGCAGGTTCGCTGTTTTTTATGTTCTCAAGTTCTTGTTCTAGTTCTTTAAGTAAGCGTCTTTTTCCTGCTGTCATGGCAGTACGGCGAGCAAGTGATTGCTGTAACGAACGAACAATGTCTATGTTTGATGGAACACCGGCTGTTTGATACCCAGCGCGATGTGTTTCCCATTCTGTTATTTTTTGAACTTGGTTTTTTTCTAAATTAGGCAATTCAAGTTGTTCAAAAAGAATGTCTAAGTATTCATCTTTTGAAATTTGGAAACTAAATTCATCTTCTCCTTCACCGTCGGCACTGGCGTCACCGTCTCCTGACCCCCCTCCCGCGCCTCCTTGAGGGCGTTCGATTTTATCTCCTTTGATAAATTGGTCATTTCCTGGATGAACGCGTTCGCGAATGCCTCCCTGACCTTGATGAAAAATAGGTTCAGAGATGTCCCCTTTAGGAATAGAGATGCTTTCGCCCGTTTCAGTATTCGTTACTGAACGTTGGTTTACTGCATCAGAGACCGCACGTTTAATTTGGTCTTTGTGGCGACGAATAAAGCGCTGTCTGTTGACGGTGCTTTTCTTTTTTCCGTTCAATCTTCGATCAATAAATTGAGCCATAATATGTCCCCCTATATTTTGGTAGGGGCAGCCTATGAGATATAGGCTGCAACGTCCTGTTGGTTGATTATGAAGATTTACGAACGCGTAGGTACCACTCAGCAAGCAAGCGAACTTGTTTTTTGGTATACCCTTTCTCCATCATACGAGCGACAAAATCATCGTGTTTTTTCTGATCATCTGTTGATGTTTTCGCGTTAAAAGAAATTACTGGCAGTAAATCTTCTGTGTTTGAGAACATTTTTTTCTCAATAACAACACGCAGCTTTTCATAGCTGGTCCATTTAGGGTTGTGGCCGTTATTATTGGCTTTGGCTCTAAGAACAAAGTTAACAATTTCATTTCGGAAATCTTTAGGATTACTTATCCCTGCGGTTTTTTCTATTTTTTCTAGCTCATCGTTTAATGCTGAGCGATCAAATAACTGACCAGTATCTGGATCTCGATATTCTTGATCTTGGATCCAAAAATCGGCATAAGTGACGTAACGATCAAAGATATTTTGTCCGTATTCTGAATAAGATTCTAAGTAAGCGGTTTGAATTTCTTTACCAATAAACTCAACGTATTTTGGTACAAGAAAACCTTTCACAAATTCGGTGTATTTATCGGCAACATCTTGAGCGAATTGTTCTCGTTCAATTTGTTGTTCAATGACATAAAAAAGGTGAACGGGGTTTGCTGCGACTTCGGTTTGGTCAAAGTTAAATACGCGTGACAGAATTTTGAAAGCGAATCGAGTGGATAGGCCTGACATGCCTTCATCCACACCAGCAAAATCTTTATATTCTTGATAGCTTTTTGCTTTTGGATCCGTGTCTTTCAATGTTTCCCCATCATAAACTCGCATTTTAGAGAATAGAGATGAATTCTCAGGATCTTTTAGGCGCGAAAGTATGGTGAATTGAGCTAAGATGCCAAGGGTGCTTGGTGAACAAGGTGCTTGAGATAACTCACTGTGTTCTAACAGCTTTTGGTATATTTTTATTTCTTCAGAAACACGTAAACAATATGGGACTTTAACGATATAAACTCGATCTAAAAAAGCTTCGTTGTTTTTGTTGTTTCGGAATGTTTGCCATTCTGATTCGTTTGAGTGAGCTAAAATCATGCCGTCAAAAGGCAATGCTGATAAGCCTTCTGTTCCATTAAAGTTTCCTTCTTGTGTTGCTGTTAGAAGGGGGTGTAGTACTTTAATTGGTGCTTTAAACATTTCGACAAATTCCATTAAACCTTGATTGGCTTTACAGAGTGATCCTGAATAGCTATAAGCATCGGGGTCATCTTGGGCGAAATGCTCTAATTGACGGATGTCTACTTTACCGACCAGAGAAGAGATGTCTTGGTTGTTTTCATCACCGGGTTCAGTTTTAGCAATACCGATTTGGTCAAGAATAGAAGGGTTTACTTTAATCACTTTAAATTGCGTGATGTCACCGCCAAATTCGTGCAACCTTTTCGCTGCCCAAGGGGACATAATAGAACGTAGATTTCGCTTCTCAATGCCATATTCTTTTTTTAATAGTTCACCATCTTCGGCTACGTCAAATAAGCAGAAAGGATGATCATTTACAGGACTACGAACGCCATTTGCACTTAATACATAAATTGGCAATTGTTGCATGAGACTTTTTAGTTTTTCGGCAAGTGATGATTTACCACCACCAACAGGGCCGAGTAAATAAAGGATTTGTTTGCGCTCTTCTAAGCCTTGAGAAGCATGCTTTAGGTAAGACACGATTTGTTCAATTGGCTCTTCCATGCCATAGAAGTCTTTGAATGTCTCATAGCGAGAAATCACTCGGTTTGAGAATATACGACTAAGCTGAGGATCAAGAGCTGTGTCAATGACTTCGGGCTCACCAATGGCCAATAAAAGTCTTTCTGCTGCATTGGCATAAGCACTTTTGTCCTGACTACATAGTGATAAGAAATCTTGCAGTGAAAGCTCTTCATCTTTTGCCGCTTCGTAACGGGCTTGATAGTGGTCAAAAATACTCATATCCATTTCCTCTTGTCATCCGTTTTTTTTATTACACATCTTAAGGTTAGTAACTAAACCCTTATTTTGTCCAAGAAAAAACCGAAAATAGAATAAAAATTGATCGAGAAATGCGGCAACACGCAGGTATAAAAAAAGCGAACTTAATAAAGTCCGCTAATTGATATTTTGATTAATAGGCTTAATGACTATTTGCTGTGGAATTGCTCACAAGCCAATAATGTGTTTTCAATTAAACTTGCTACGGTCATTGGACCAACGCCACCAGGAACGGGAGTGATATAGCTTGCTTTTGTTTTGGCTACATCAAATTCAACGTCACCAATGAGCTTACCTGTGTCTAGACGGTTAATACCAACATCGACCACAACAGCGCC
This sequence comes from Aliivibrio logei, assembly GCF_001691055.1. Taxonomy (NCBI): domain Bacteria; kingdom Pseudomonadati; phylum Pseudomonadota; class Gammaproteobacteria; order Vibrionales; family Vibrionaceae; genus Aliivibrio; species Aliivibrio logei. Next base: position 985,753 of record NZ_MAJU01000008.1, on the reverse strand, counting down.
TTCTTTTATCCACTCTCCAGGGATAAAGTTTGGTTTGCCTACCGCAACCACAACAAGATCTGCTTGGCGAATGTGATGCTCTAAATCTTTTGTGAAACGGTGACAAGTCGTCGTGGTGCAACCAGCAAGAAGCAATTCAAGGGTCATTGGGCGACCAACAATATTTGAGGCCCCAACGACAACAGCGTGCATCCCTCGAACTTGAATATTGTAGCGATCAAGTAGAGTGATAATGCCTTTTGGTGTGCATGAACGTAATTTTGGAATACGTTGAGATAGACGCCCTACGTTGTACGGGTGAAATCCATCGACGTCTTTTTCTGGATCGATATGCTCTAAAATTTTAGTGCTATCCATTCCAGCAGGAAGAGGTAACTGAACCAAAATGCCATCGATTTCAGGATCTTGATTTAGTGTATCAATTAATGTCAGCAATTCCGCTTCTGTGGTCGTGGTTGGTAAATCATAAGATTTTGATACGAATCCAACTTCTTCACAGGCACGGCGTTTACTTCCTACATAGACTTGAGACGCAGGATCTTGTCCTACCAAAACAACGGCTAGACCAGGAGCACGCAGTCCGGCCTCTATGCGGGCTTTTACACGAGCACCGACTTCAGAGCGAACAGTTTGAGAAATAAGTTTTCCATCGATAATTTGAGCGGTCATAGTGATCCTTTCAAGGGCTTGGACTGATTGACGTGCGCATTGTCTCAGAATTAAATAATAATAGCTACAACGCAAACGTTTGCTTTTTGCTGTTTTTGAAGATGATAAATCGTCGAACCAATAACAAGCACCTTTAAATCAATGTAATATGTATATATTGAATCAAAGAATAGACAATATGCCTTTTTTTTCAGCACTCAGTAAGATAATGATAAGAAAAGGATTGATCTAGTTTCGTATATTCGTATAATCCTACCCCATAGAGCGCCCTTAGCTCAGCTGGATAGAGCACCTCCCTTCTAAGGAGGTGGTCGAAGGTTCGAATCCTTCAGGGCGTACCAAATTGAAAAAGCCGCAATAACTGAAAAGTTACTGCGGCTTTTTTCATATCTGTCATATCCATTTTTAATATGCTAGCGTTAGCTTAATTTACTTTTAATGGATTAAATGATGTCGATTTGGAATTCCCTTTCACTTAGTACTCGTTATTCTGAGCTTCCTCCACTTCTCTTTACTCATGTACCGCCACAACCGTTAAACAATGTCCATTGGATAATGTGGAATGAAAAACTCGCTAAACGGTTTAATTTGCCTTTAGATCCTGCGGCAGATGCTGAGTTATTATCTGGTTTTTCTGGAGAGGTTGTTCCGTCTCAATTTTCTCCTTTGGCAATGAAATACGCTGGGCATCAATTTGGCAGTTACAATCCTGATTTAGGTGATGGTCGGGGGTTATTACTGGCTGAGATCAAAGATAAAGCCGGTGCCAGTTTTGATATTCATTTAAAAGGGGCTGGTCGAACACCTTATTCTCGCTCAGGGGATGGGAGAGCGGTATTACGATCGACGATTCGAGAGTATTTGTGCAGCGAAGCGATGTTCGGATTAGGTATTCCTACCACAAGAGCGTTAGGGATGATGGGTAGCAATACGCCTGTTTATCGAGAAGGATATGAAACCGGAGCATTGTTACTTCGTGTGGCAGAAACTCATGTTCGCTTTGGTCATTTTGAGCATCTCTTTTATTCGAATTTATTGGGGGAACATAAATTATTAGCGGACAAAGTCATTGAATGGCATTTTCCAGATTGCTTAGATAATGATAATCCTTATGCCGCTATGTTTAATGAGATCGTTGATCGTACGGCTAAGATGATTGCACATTGGCAAGCGGTGGGTTTTGCTCATGGTGTAATGAATACGGACAATATGTCTATCATTGGGCAAACATTTGATTATGGCCCTTTTGGCTTTCTTGATGATTATGAACCGGGATACATTTGTAACCATTCTGACTATCAAGGACGCTATGCATTTAATCAACAACCAAGAATTGGCTTATGGAATCTATCTGCCCTTGCTCATGCTTTATCTCCACTGATTGATAAGGTCGATTTAGATCAAGCGCTAGAACAATACGAAGTGCAATTACATGGTTATTTTAGTCAATTAATGAGACAAAAATTAGGGCTAATAACAAAGCAAGACGGAGATAGTCGATTATTTGAATCAATGTTTGAATTATTGTCTCAAAATTCGGTGGATTACACGCGTTTTTTACGAGAGTTATCAAATGTTGATACTCATAATGAGCAAGCGATTATTGATTTATTTATCGATCGAGATGCGGCGAAATTATGGGTTAGTTTATACGTAACTCGTTGTGAGAAAGAGCATGAGACAATGGCCTCTCGATGTAAAAAAATGCGAGAAGTTAACCCTAAATATATTCTTCGAAACTACCTAGCACAGCAAGCGATAGATAAAGCACAAGAAGGGGACTATAGCGAACTAGAAGCTTTGAGTTTATTGCTTCGGTCGCCTTTTGATGAACATATTGAATTTGAACATTATGCGAATTTACCTCCGAGTTGGGGTAAGAAAATGGAAATAAGTTGTTCGTCATAACGGAAATAAGCAGCTAGGTTAGCTGCTTATTTTTCATCTGATATTTATTGCTTCTCTTTTAGATCATGGAGCATCAGTTCAGTGACTTCATCTACAGAGTACGTATTGTCAGTATTTGTATAGCCTTGAGCTAACACTGACCATTGTTGATAAGGCTGATTTGGTAAAAAGAGGGCAATAAAGATACTCGCTTTTTGTGAGTCATCATTATCATCAATACCTATTGGTTGTATTCCCGTTAATAAGCCTGTTTTTTCTAGAATGGCCATATCTTTAATGTTTTCTTCTATTCCTAAGCCATAACCAATATAAAAATCAGCGTTACTAACATCATCTGTAAATAAGTATCCCTTTTGTTCTAGGGATGCTTTCAATGCTTGTGAGAATCGTTGTTCTATGTCTCTGTTATTTAATTCTTTATTTAAAAAGTTAGCACTAATTTTAGGGTGCCAAGCGAATGTGGTTTTGTTTTGAAGGATATTATTAATATCACCAGTAGTGACTAAATTTATGGTGCTTTTTTCTTGATAAGTTTCAGACACACAACCAGAAAGGGTGAGAAGTAGAATAAACGAAATAAAATATTTCAAAATAGTTCCCTGAATAAATTGATTGGAGTTTAGAGTATTTCTTATGTGATAGGTTCAAAAAAGGTGAGTAGTAATACTCACCTTTGATCTCACTTTAACAGTAAGTATTATTTTATGCTATTTTACAGCTTCACCTTCAAGCGGTTTAATTTCGCTTGCATGATAGCCTTTAGGGCCTTCATGAATTTCGTAGGTGACAGCTTGTCCTGCTTTTAATGTACGGTAGCCATCCATCTCGATTGTTGAGTAATGAGCAAAAATATCACCATCCTCACCTTCTGGACAAATGAAGCCAAACCCTTTGGCGTTATTGAACCATTTTACTGTGCCTATTGCCATGCTATACATCCCTCTGCATTTTTAGTTACCTAGCATAATGTCTATCAATTAAGTTTTTGCCTAATTGATAACCACTACTAGGTACACTCTATTAAATATAAAGAGGGAGTCAAGTACAAATTGGTTACCTTTGTAACATTTATGTTTAATATCACATTTAAGATTAACATTTATATCAATAATATCAATTTGATAAATTAAGTGGTTATAAAGAAAAAAAGGCTCTATTCTTTATTTGTGTTATCGATGATTTTCTATGCAAACGGTCACTAAATAGGTGATAAAGACGTTAAATTCACATCTTTTGTTTGATGTAACTCCTCGTCTAGATTAGGCTGAATAGTAGGAGATACCTTGCAGTATCAAAAATGTTTTTTAACGAATTAGTTGCCGACATGAGTAAATTCTATGAATGGATTTCTCCTGATTCAGATGTTCTGGAACTGGAGAAAACAGGTTTAAAGCCGCCGCCGATGTATAAGGTAGTTTTAAATAATGATGATTACACTCCAATGGAGTTTGTTGTTGAAGTTTTAGATAAATTTTTTTCCATGGATTTGGAAAAAGCGACACAATTAATGCTTACTGTGCATTATGAAGGGAAAGCAGTATGTGGGGTTTTTACTGCTGAAGTTGCTGAAACTAAAGTTGCGCAAGTAAACATTTATTCGCGTGATAATGAGCACCCACTACTGTGTACAATGGAGCAAGCTTAAGTTTGTTCGTTACACCATCATTTGGTGTTTTGGGAGGTTCCTATGCTAAATAAAGAATTAGAAGCGAGTTTAAACAGTGCGTTTGCTCGTGCAAGAGAAAAGCGTCATGAATTTATGACGGTGGAGCATTTGTTATTTGCTCTATTAGAGAACCCATCTGCACACGAAGCTCTTATTGCTTGCCATACAGACCTGGATGCTCTTTCGACAGAAATTGATGAATTCATAACACAAACAACTCCTCTTATTCCAGCTGACGATGATAGTCGTGAAACGCAGCCAACGTTAAGCTTTCAACGTGTTCTTCAACGAGCTGTTTTTCATGTTCAATCATCAGGTCGTAATGAAGTCACTGGCGCGAATGTTTTAGTCGCTATTTTTAGCGAGCAAGAATCTCACGCTGCTTATCTTCTTAAAAAGAATGATATTAGTCGACTGGATATTGTTAACTTTATTTCTCATGGTGCACCAGAAAATCGAGATGAGAATTCAGAACAATCAAATGTAGAAGCTGCTGTTGAAGGCAATTCTGATGATCAATTAGAAAGCTTCGCAACTAACTTAAATCAAGTCGCTAAAAATGGCGGTATTGATCCGTTGATTGGTCGTGAGCAAGAGGTTGAACGAACAATTCAAGTTCTTTGTCGTCGACGTAAAAATAACCCATTACTAGTGGGTGAAGCTGGAGTCGGAAAAACGGCGATAGCGGAAGGGTTAGCATGGAGAATTGTTGAAGAACAAGTTCCCGATGTGATTAAAGATTGTATTATTTATTCTCTTGATATTGGTTCTCTATTAGCGGGTACTAAATATCGTGGTGATTTTGAAAAACGATTTAAAGCCATTTTAAAACAGCTTGAAAAAGAAGAGCATGCGATTTTATTCATTGATGAAATCCATACCATTATTGGCGCTGGTGCCGCTTCTGGTGGGCAAGTTGATGCGGCTAATTTAATTAAGCCATTACTAAGCAGCGGTAAGTTACGTTGTATTGGTTCTACAACTTATCAAGAACACAGTACTATTTTTGAAAAAGAACGAGCGCTTGCTCGTCGATTCCAAAAAATTGATATTTTAGAACCATCGATAGATGATACAACTAAAATATTAATGGGTCTGAAAAGTAAATATGAAGAACACCACGAGGTTCGTTATACCAATAAAGCACTCCGTGCTGCGGTAGAACTGTCAGCGAAATACATTAATGAACGTCACTTGCCAGATAAGGCGATTGATGTGATTGATGAAGCTGGTGCCCGTTGTCGTTTGACTCCAATTAGCCGTCGTAAAAAAACCATCAATGTTGCTGATATAGAATCGATGGTTGCTAAAATGGCTCGTATTCCAGAAAAATCAGTATCATCAAGCGATAAAGATGTACTGAAAAAACTGGATGCTAAACTTAAAATGTTAGTGTTTGGGCAAGATCAAGGCATCGATGTTTTATGTGAAGCCATTAAATTAAGTCGTGCTGGATTAGGTGCTGATAATAAACCTGTTGGTTCTTTCTTGTTTGCGGGTCCTACAGGGGTTGGTAAAACTGAAGTAACAGTACAATTAGCAAAAGCATTAGGCATAGAATTATTACGTTTTGATATGTCTGAGTACGGTGAGCGTCATACTGTTAGTCGCTTGATCGGTGCTCCTCCTGGTTACGTTGGTTACGAGCAGGGAGGTCTATTAACCGACGCGGTTATTAAGCACCCTCATTCTGTCGTATTACTTGATGAGCTTGAAAAAGCACACCCTGACGTATTTAATTTGCTACTGCAAGTTATGGATAATGGGACATTAACGGATAACAATGGCCGTAAAGCTGATTTCCGTAATGTTATTTTTGTAATGACAACCAATGCCGGTGTCCATGAAACGGTCAAGAAATCTATTGGTTTAATCCAACAAGATCACAGTACCGATGCGATGGCTGCGATTAAAAAAGTATTTACGCCAGAATTTAGAAACCGTCTGGATAATATTATTTGGTTTGAGCACTTAGGCAAAGACGTGATCGGGCAAGTTGTTGATAAGTTCATTGTCGAATTACAAGCACAATTAGATGCTCGTGGTGTATCAATGGAAGTATCGAAAGATGTCAAAGAGTGGTTAGCTAATAAAGGATACGATAAAGCGATGGGCGCACGTCCAATGGCTCGTGTTATCCAAGAAAACTTGAAAAAACCAATGGCAAATGAACTATTATTTGGTGAGTTAGTTAATGGTGGCACCGTTCGAGTTAAATTAACGAAAGGTGAATTGGACTTTGAGTTTACGAGTGAAGCTGAAGTTGTCCATTAAATATCATTTTATAATGTTATAAATATAAAAAACCCAGTCTGTTGACTGGGTTTTTTTATATTGTTTAATACTAACCAGTGTAAATATGTTTACTTTGGGTAGTAAGATGACAATTAACGAGCACGGAAGACGATACGGCCTTTAGATAAATCGTAAGGAGTCATTTCAACTGTTACTTTGTCACCAGTAAGAATACGGATGTAGTTTTTACGCATTTTACCTGAGATATGAGCAGTAACAACGTGACCGTTTTCTAATTCTACGCGAAACATAGTGTTTGGTAGTGTATCCAGAACTGTGCCTTGCAGTTCAATTGCGTCTTCTTTTGCCATTGAATCCTCTTTATATAGATAGCTTCGGCTGATTTTTAAGCGGCTAATAATGCCCTTAAAAATGATGTATGTAAAGTTTGTTGGGCATCTTACCCCTGCCAGACCATATTTACTAGCTTTTGGTTCGGTTTATATCGATCTTTATATTTCATGGCAGGGCAGTCGTCTATTTGGTAACCAGGGTAGACCCATTTCTTATTTAATTTCGTACATAATTGCAATTGAATCAATACCGATACCGTGCCTAAAGACAAAGCATTGTCAGGGTCAAAGAAAGTGTACATTGCACTGAGTGAATCCGATAAAAGATCAGTAACGGCAATAGAAACTAAGACTTCATTTTCATAAATATGAAGGAAGTGTCTAGGTAACCATTCTGCTTGAGCGAATTCAAAAAATTGTTCTTTATTTGCAGGAAACATGCTGCCTGATTGATGACGAGCATTAATGTAGCGTTCATATAAAGAAAACCAATTTTCATCCATTTGAGATTTAATTTCCCATTCAAAATGAGACGATTTATTTAAAATACGTTTTTGGCTTTTACTGGGTGAGAAATTTTCGGCATCAATACGAAGTGGTTGGCAAGCATTGCAAGAATCACACATCGGTTTATAAATTGTGGAGCCACTACGACGAAACCCTAAGCGTATTAACTCTTGATAACCTGACAATGAGTGTAGTTCAGGTTCCATAATTACGCCTAATCGATCTTTTTGATCAGGTAAATAGCTGCATGTACCTTCAGGGGTTAGTCCTACTTGCAGTGAATATTGAGTCATAATTTATCCATTGCTAAGTGATTGAGGTTGATAACAGCTTTCGAATACTGAGATAGCTGAAAACACCTGTAACCTTTCATTAAATATAGGTCGTTCCATTGGAATTGCCCCTAAACTTTCTAAGTGAGGATTCATCATTTGACAGTCAATGAGTTTGCCTCCAAAAGCAACAAAGTGCTCACAAAATTGCCATAAGGCAATTTTTGATGCATTGGTTTTTATTGAGAACATCGATTCACCACAAAATACTTGCCCAATTTGGAGACCATAAAGTCCTCCGACTAATTCATTATTAAACCAAACCTCGACAGAATGGCAATGCCCTAACTTAGCTAGGTTTTGATAAGCCTCGATCATTTCTGGCATTATCCATGTTTCTTCTGCTGGCCGAGTTGATGCGCATAATGAAATAACATCAGACGTCGCATGATTTATGGTGATGGAGTAACCTGATTTTTTAAAGAATTTCTTAAGGCTTTTTGATGGAGTGTAATTCTCTGGAATAAATACACCTCTTATACTTGGGCTCCACCATAGAATAGGATCGTCATTGCTATACCAAGGAAAAATTCCATGTGAGTAAGCGAGTAATAGGCGTTTGGGGGTTAAATCACCGCCCATAGCAAGTAAGCCATCAGGATCATGTAATGCGCTTTCTATGTCAGGAAATGAAGCGTCATGTTCTTGTTCAAGTTCGGGTAAATAGATAGTCATAGGCAAAAAGAAATACGTATTCATTATTTTTAATTTAGAGAGACGACATTGCCTCTAGCGCAACGCGTTGGTTTTCGTTACTCTGCAAGTATGAAGAATAACAAAAAATAACAATTAAAGCTGAAGCAGCTATGCAATATCTGAATCAAATAACAGGCATAGCATTATTTTTATTTGTATAGGAATTTTTACATAAACATGGAAAGCTTAACTCTTCAACCAATTTCAAAAATTGATGGCCAAATTAATTTACCTGGTTCAAAAAGTGTTTCTAACCGAGCACTATTACTTGCTGCACTAGCGTCAGGAAAAACAACATTAACTAATTTATTAGACAGCGATGATATTCGACATATGCTTAATGCATTAAAAGCATTGGGTGTTGATTATAAACTTTCAGAAGATAAGACGGTTTGCGAAGTGAATGGTCTGGGTCAAGCCTTTAAATCTACAACAGAAGCTTTAGAATTATTTCTGGGTAATGCGGGAACCGCAATGCGTCCATTAGCGGCTGCGTTATGTTTAGGCGAAGGCGAGTTTATCCTTACTGGTGAACCTCGTATGAAAGAGCGACCAATTGGGCATCTTGTTACTGCATTGAAAGCGGCTGGTGCTGATGTTGAATATTTAGAAAATGAAAATTATCCACCGTTAAAAATTAAAGGAACGGGTTTAAAAGGCGGGAATGTTGATATAGATGGTTCAATATCAAGTCAATTTTTAACGGCTTTTTTAATGGCGGCACCACTATCATCGCAAGAAACAACCATTAATATTGTTGGCGATTTAGTGTCCAAACCGTATATCGATATTACGTTGGACATTATGGCTACTTTTGGTGTTGTAATTGAAAACAAAGAGTATAAAACGTTTGTTGTTCCAGCGAATCAATCTTACATCGCTCCAGAAGAATTTCTTGTAGAAGGAGATGCATCATCTGCATCTTATTTCTTAGCGGCTGCCGCGATCAAAGGCGGAAGTGTTAAAGTTACGGGTATTGGTAAAAAAAGCATCCAAGGTGATGTTCAGTTTGCTGATGCACTAGCAGCAATGGGTGCAGAGATTGAATGGGGTGATGACTATGTTATTGCTCATAAAGGTGAATTAAACGCCATTGATATGGATTTTAACCATATTCCAGATGCTGCAATGACAATCGCAACGACAGCGTTGTTCGCAAAAGGCACAACATCAATTCGCAATGTGTATAATTGGCGTGTAAAAGAAACGGATAGATTAGCCGCAATGGCAACTGAACTCCGTAAAGTAGGTGCTGAAGTTGAAGAAGGTGAGGATTATATTACGATCACTCCACCAGCGATGTTACGACATGCCGCTATTGATACTTATGACGATCACCGTATGGCAATGTGCTTTTCTTTAGTTGCATTAAGTGATACGCCAGTAACGATTAATGATCCCGGTTGCACTTCTAAAACCTTCCCCGATTATTTTGATAAATTGAAAGAACTTAGCGTGTAATTTATTGTATTTAAGTCATTAGTTTTAAGCGGATGTAAGCCCTGTGTAAAAAATGCAGGGCTTTTTTAGTTTTTAAGAAACTAGAGTATATAAATAATCTGACTTGGGTATAATGCGGCGGTAGAAACCAATCATAATAATTAATGGAGAACTCCATGACTATTCATTCACCAGTCGTCACTGTTGATGGTCCAAGTGGAGCAGGTAAAGGCACTCTGTGCATGTTACTTGCCGAAAAGCTAGGTTATAATTTATTAGATTCTGGTGCGATTTATCGCGTATTAGCACTGGCTGCAATTCACCATGGTGTTGATTTAGGTTCAGAAGAAGGACTTGTTCCTCTTGCTGCTAATCTAGACGTTCAATTTAAAGCTGAAGGTGACTTGGTTAAAGTCATCTTAGAAGGCGAAGACGTCTCTTCGGAACTTCGTAAAGAAGAAACCGGTATGGCGGCATCAAAAGTAGCGGCTTTACCTCAAGTACGTGAAGCGTTATTACGTCGTCAAAGAGCCTTTGCTAGTGCCCCTGGACTTGTCGCTGATGGTCGAGATATGGGCACTGTTGTATTTACAGGTGCAGAAGTTAAGATATTTTTAGATGCAAGTGCTGAAGAACGTGCGAATCGCCGTATGAAGCAGTTGCAACAGAAGGGGTTAAATGTTAGATTTGACCGTCTTTTAAGCGAAATCCAAGAGCGTGATGATCGTGACCGCAATCGAGCTGTTGCACCATTACGTCCGGCGGAAGATGCTTTGGTACTAGATTCAACGTCAATGAATATTGATGAAGTCGTTGCTCAGGCACTTACTTTTATTGAATCTAAGCTATAATTGAAACTTAGTTAGTTGCAAGGATGATAACTAACCTTACTATCAACCCCATGCGGTAGGATACCCATGGACGTTTAATAATTGAAGATCAAATTAATGACTGAATCTTTTGCTCAACTCTTTGAAGAGTTTTTATCTGAAACTGAATTCCAACAAGGCAGCATCGTTAAAGGTGTTGTTGTTGCTATCGAGAACGGTTTCGTTCTTGTTGACGCAGGCCTTAAATCTGAAGCAGCAATCCCAGCTGAACAATTCAAGAACGCTGCTGGCGAACTTGAAGTTGAAGTTGGTTCTGAAGTAGACGTTGCTCTTGACGCTGTTGAAGATGGTTTCGGTGAAACTCAACTTTCTCGTGAGAAAGCGAAGCGTCACGAAGCTTGGATTCAACTTGAAAAAGCATATGAAGATGCTGAAACAGTTATGGGTGTTATTAACGGTAAAGTTAAAGGCGGCTTCACAGTTGAACTTAACGGTATCCGTGCATTCCTACCTGGTTCTCTTGTTGATGTACGTCCAGTACGTGACACTCTGCACCTTGAAGGCAAAGAGCTAGAGTTCAAAGTAATCAAACTTGACCAAAAGCGTAACAACGTTGTTGTTTCACGTCGTGCTGTTATCGAATCTGAAAACAGTGTTGAACGTGACGAGTTACTTGCTTCTCTACAAGAAGGCATGGAAGTTAAAGGTATCGTTAAGAACCTTACTGACTACGGTGCATTCGTTGATCTAGGTGGCGTTGACGGTCTACTACACATCACAGATATGGCTTGGAAGCGTGTTAAGCACCCATCTGAGATCGTAAATGTTGGTGACGAGATCAATGTTAAAGTTCTTAAGTTCGATCGTGAGCGCACTCGTGTTTCTCTAGGTCTTAAGCAACTTGGCGAAGATCCATGGGTAGCTATCGCTAAGCGTTACCCAGAAGGTCACAAACTTTCTGGTCGTGTTACTAACCTAACTGATTACGGCTGCTTCGTTGAAATCGAAGAAGGCGTTGAAGGTCTAGTACACGTTTCTGAAATGGATTGGACTAACAAGAACATCCACCCTTCTAAAGTTGTCAATGTAGGCGACGAAGTTGAGGTTATGGTTCTTGAGATTGACGAAGAACGTCGTCGTATCTCTCTAGGTCTGAAACAATGTAAAGCTAACCCTTGGCAGACATTCGCTGAAGCGCAAGCTAAAGGCGACCATGTTAGTGGTAAGATTAAATCTATCACTGATTTCGGTATCTTCATCGGTCTTGACGGCGGCATCGACGGTCTAGTTCACCTTTCTGACATTTCTTGGAATGCTACAGGTGAAGACGCGGTACGTGAGTACAAGAAAGGCGACGAAATCTCTGCTGTTGTTCTAGCTGTTGATGCTGAGCGTGAGCGTATTTCTCTAGGTGTTAAACAAATGGAAGAAGACCCATTTAACAACTACCTAGCAGACAACAAGAAAGGTACTCTAGTAAACGGTACTGTTTCAGCTGTTGACGCTAAAGGCGCTACAATTACTCTTGCAGATAGCGTAGAAGGTTACATCCGTACTTCTGAGCTTTCTCGTGACCGTATTGAAGATGCATCTCTAATCCTAAGCGTTGGCGATAGCGTTGAAGCGAAGTTCACTGGTGTAGACCGTAAGAACCGCGTAGTTAACCTATCTATCAAAGCTAAAGATGAAGCTGATGAGCAAGAAGCAATGGCGACACTGAATACTAAACCAGAAGATGGTGGTTTCGGTAGCGCAATGGCTGACGCTTTCAAAGCAGCTAAAGGCGAATAAGTAAATTAGAAGGGAGCACTATGCTCCCTTTTCTTTCGATAACGTAGGAGAGGTCATTTATGACAAAATCTGAATTGATTGAACAACTGTGTAGTAAAAAGCCTCAACTTTCTGCTAAGCAGGTTGAAGATACAGTCAAGGAAGTCCTTGAACAGATGGCAACAACGCTAGAGGGCGGTGATCGTATAGAGATTCGTGGTTTTGGTAGTTTTTCTCTACACTATCGAGAGCCTCGTTTAGGTCGTAATCCAAAAACTGGCGACAAAGTGGAATTAGACGGTAAGTTTGTTCCTCATTTTAAACCAGGTAAAGAACTGCGTGAACGTGTGAATTTCAGCTGATGCAAATTGGTATATAAAAACGGCATACTTTTAAGTATGCCGTTTTTTTATGTTCATTTTCAATGCATTTAGGTGTATCTTAGAATAGTAATAAAAGATGTCGTTAGGTGTCTATAAATAAGTAAACCTAATAATTACTCGCTTATTTATAGAGACTAGTTGTATGAAATCAACTGGAGGGAATACCAGTGAAAATTATAGTTACTATCGCATTAATTACTCTTTTTTTAATATCTCTTGCACTCGGTGCTCAAAACCAAGTTGTTGTACATTTTAATTACTTATTAGCCCAAGATGATTTTCAGTTATCTACTTTACTTGGGATATTTTTTGCTACTGGCTTTGGTTTAGGTTGGCTTATTTGTGGCAGTATGTATTTAAAGGCAAGCGTTACTCAACGCCGATTACGTAAACGTCTCGAAAAACAAAACGCAGAATTGAATAAGCTGCGTCTTGAGTCAACAAAAGGATAGTTACTGAATGCTAGAGCTGCTATTCCTACTATTACCTATTGCTGCCGGCTATGGTTGGTATATGGGTAATCGGAATGCTGGACAACAACGTCAAAGAGAAACGAATCACCTGTCTCGTCAATACGTGACGGGTTTGAATTTATTGTTGTCTGATCAATCAGATAAAGCAGTCGATCACTTTATTGAATTACTTCAAGTTGACAGTGATACCATTGATACCCATCTTGCTCTAGGCAATCTTTTTAGAAGCCGTGGTGAGGTTGATCGTGCTATTAAAATCCACCAAAATCTCATCGCTCGTCCTAATCTTACTCTTGAACAACGAAATATTGCTCTCCAACAATTAGCCAAAGATTATATGGTTGCAGGTATTCTTGATCGTGCTGAAAAAATATTTGAGCAATTGGTCGACGAACCAGAGCATAAAGAAGCCGCATTATTGCAACTTGTATCTATTCATCAGCAAACCCGTGAATGGGAACAAGCCATTAAATTTGCGAATAGTTTGGTTAGGATGGGAAAGAAAAAAATCAAGCCAGACATTGCCCATTATTATTGTGAATTAGCAACATTAGACTTAGCTGAAGAGAATATTAATGCAGCGAAGCAACATTTAAAGAAAGCACTGTCGACGGATAATTTATGCGTTAGAGCATCAATAATGATGGCTAAGCTTTTAATGAAAGAAAACAATCATAAAGCTGCCGTTAGCCAATTAGAAGCAGTATTAGATCAAGATATTGATTTTGTCAGTGAGGCATTACCTTTACTTGCTGAATGTTATGAAACGTTAGATAGAGAAGGTGTATTACTGCACTTCTTAAAAGAGGCTATTTCAAAAGGTTCAGGCGCAAGTGCTGAATTAATGTTGTCGAATCTCATTGCAAAGCATGAAGGTACCGCTGTAGCTCAAGGCTACATGACGAAACAGTTATTAAAAAACCCAACAATGAAAGGCTTTTATCGTTTAATGGGCTATCACGTAGATGAAGCTGAAAATGGTCGAGCAAAAGCGAGCTTATCAAGTTTGCAAAACCTAGTTGGTGAACAATTAAAAATGAAGCCAAATTATCGATGCAGTAAATGTGGATTTTCTGCACATCGTTTATTTTGGCAATGTCCTTCCTGTAAAGGGTGGGGGGTTATTAAGCCAATTAGAGGCTTAGACGGTGAATAATTAAGAGGCGCATGAGTGCCTCTTTTTTTGAATAAAATAAAAATAAGGATAGAAAATGAAAGACCAAAAGGTAATTGTGGCATTGGATTATGACCGTCAAGCTGACGCATTGGCGTTCGTGGATAAAATTGATCCTAGCTCGTGCCGATTAAAAGTGGGTAAAGAGATGTTTACTCTTTTTGGCCCTGAGTTTGTAAAAGAACTTCATAAGCGTGGTTTTTCTGTTTTTCTAGATTTAAAATTTCATGATATTCCTAATACGTGTTCAAAAGCAGTTCGTGCTGCTGCTGAAATGGGGGTTTGGATGGTAAATGTTCATGCGAGTGGTGGTGAGCGTATGATGACAGCTTCGCGTGAGATTTTAGAGCCGTATGGCAAAGATCGCCCATTATTAATTGGTGTGACTGTTTTAACGAGCATGGAACAGCAAGATTTAGCGGGTATTGGGTTAGATATCGCACCACAAGAGCAAGTTAAACGTCTTGCTGCATTAACAAAAAACAGTGGTTTGGACGGGGTAGTTTGCTCTGCTCAAGAAGCATCAATGCTAAAAGCTGACCTAGGTAAAGACTTTAAGTTGGTAACACCTGGTATCCGTCCTGTGGGTTCAGACGTTGGTGATCAAAAACGTATCATGACTCCAGTTGATGCGATTATTTCAGGATCTGATTACTTGGTAATTGGGCGCCCAATTACTCAAGCTGAAAACCCATCACAAGTATTAAATGACATTAATTTGTCGTTGGCTTCTGTCTTATAAACTGTTTTTTATAAAAAATGCAGATAAAAAAATAGAGACCTTATAGTCTCTATTTTTGTTTTAACGTTCTTTAAAGAAAGAGTGTAGGAATTACATTACACGCATACCAGGTTGAGCACCTTCGTGTGGTTCAAGGATCCAAAGATCTTTACCACCAGGGCCAGCAGCCAGAATCATACCTTCCGACATACCAAACTTCATTTTACGAGGTTTTAGGTTAGCAACCATAACGGTTAGTTTTCCTTCTAGCTCTTCAGGTTTGTATGCTGATTTAATCCCAGAGAATACTTGACGAGTCTCACCGCCGATGTCTAGCTGAAATTTAAGTAGTTTATTTGCCTTTGGAACTTCTTCGCAAGAGATAATACGAGCAATACGCATATCAACCGCTTCGAATGCATCGAATTCAATCTCATCCGCGATTGGTTCTTTATCTAGTTCCGTTTGGCTTGCTTTTTCTTTTTCCGCCTCTACTTTCTCTTTTGCTGCCATTTCAACTGCGGCATCTTCTTTTGACTCTTCAACCATTGCTTCTACTTTCTTAGGATCAATACGGTTGAACAGTGCTTTAAACTTCGTGATTTCATGAGAAGTTAGAGGTTGTGCAACACATTCCCACGTTAAGGTTTCGTTTAAGAAAGCTTCAGTTCGTGCTGCAAGTTCAGGCATTACTGGTTTTAGGTAGGCCATTAGCACGCGGAACAAGTTAATACCCACAGAAGCAACTTCTTGTAGCTCTTGTTCTTTGCCTTCTTCTTTCGCAAGAACCCAAGGTGCTTTTTCGTCAATGTATTGGTTTGCTTTATCAGCAAGCGCGGTAATTTCACGAATAGCACGACTAAATTCACGAGTTTCGTATAACTCAGCAATACGATCTGAAGCAGCAACGAATTCGTTGTAGAGCTCAGGAGCCACAAAATTATCAGACAGTTTGCCGTCAAAACGTTTAGTAATGAAACCAGCATTACGAGATGCTAAGTTAACAATCTTGTTTACGACATCTGAGTTTACACGTTGAGTGAAATCTTCAAGGTTTAAATCAAGATCATCAATACGGCTATTTAGTTTAGCGGCGTAGTAGTAACGTAGGCATTCTGGATCTAGGTGATTTAAGTAAGTGCCAGCTTTAATGAATGTGCCTTTCGACTTAGACATTTTTGCGCCATTTACCGTTACGTAACCATGAACAAATACATTGTTTGGTTTACGGAAGCCAGCACCATCAAGCATTGCAGGCCAAAATAGGCTATGGAAATAAACAATATCTTTACCGATAAAGTGGTAAAGCTCTGTTGTGCTGTCTAGTTTCCAATACTCATCAAAGTCTAAATCATCACGTTTATCACATAGATTTTTAAATGAACCCATGTAACCAATCGGTGCATCTAACCAAACATAGAAGAATTTATTGGTTTCGCCTGGGATTTCAAAGCCAAAATAAGGTGCATCACGTGAGATGTCCCATTGTTGTAGGCCAGATTCAAACCATTCTTGCATTTTGTTTGCTGTTTCAGTTTGAAGAGAGCCAGAACGAGTCCATTCTTTTAACATACTTTCAAACTGAGGTAAGTCGAAGAAGAAATGTTCAGAATCTTTCATTACTGGAGTCGCACCAGAAACGGCTGATTTAGGGTTGATAAGATCCGTTGGGCTGTAGGTTTCGCCACAGTTATCACAGTTATCCCCGTATTGTTCTTCAGATTTACATTTTGGACAAGTGCCTTTTACGAAACGGTCAGGTAAGAACATTTCTTTTTCTGGATCAAATAACTGAGAAATTGTACGGCTAGTAATAAACCCATTTTTTTTCAATTCTAGGTAGATATTAGACGCCAACTCACGGTTTTCATCACTGTGTGTGCTGTGATAGTTATCAAAGCTAATGTCGAAGCCTGCGAAATCTTTTTGATGTTCTTCGCTAACTGCTGCAATCATTTCTTCTGGAGTGATACCCATCTGTTGAGCTTTAAGCATGATTGGAGTGCCGTGAGCGTCATCTGCACAAATAAAGTTAATGTCGTTGCCACGTAAGCGTTGGTAACGAACCCAGATATCCGCTTGGATATGCTCAAGCATGTGGCCTAAGTGGATTGAACCGTTTGCATACGGTAGGGCACATGTAACCAGAATTTTTCTCGGATCGGTAGCCATATCTTCTCTTTCGCTTTATGTGATGGGTAAAAATTTTAAGAGATAAATAGTACCTGATGCGAGCCAGAATGCATAGAGGATCAAGGGTTCAATTAATGATAGGATGAGGAAAATAACTTAAGGAGTAGCAAGATGGCATTTACAACGATGGCTGAGATTAAGAATTGGTTAAATGAATTTACGCATCCACAACTTTGTGAAGGTTGGGCGGAGATCCCTAATATGGTCTCTATTGCTGCTACGGGCATGATCACCGTAACACTTCCTTTTGTTTCTTCTTCAATTTCGACGGATTTGTCTTCTTGGGTTGAGGAGCAAAAAAATCGATTAAATATACCGTCGTTAACTCTAACGGTAATTGCAAAACCGGCAACACTAAAAACAGATAAACCAGCCGTTAAAGGCATTAAGAATATCATCGCAGTCAGTTCTGGTAAGGGGGGCGTTGGTAAGTCGACAACAGCAGTAAATGTTGCTCTTGCACTACAACATCTTGGTGCACGAGTTGGTATTTTAGATGCGGATATTTATGGACCATCAGTCCCATTAATGTTGGGTGTTGAAGATAAGAAACCGAATATTGTTGATAATAATCGTATGATGCCAGTAGAAGCGCATGGTCTGTACAGTAACTCCATTGGTTATCTTGTCGATAAATCAGAAGCCGCAGTATGGCGAGGGCCAATGGCATCAAAAGCATTGTCTCAATTATTAAATGAAACCTTATGGCCAGATCTTGATTATTTAATTATAGATATGCCACCAGGCACTGGTGATATTCAATTGACATTATCACAGCAGGTTCCGACTACTGGAGCCATTATAGTGACAACACCGCAAGATCTTGCTCTAACTGATGCAATAAAAGGCGTGAATATGTTTACAAAAGTAGATGTTCCCGTTATTGGTGTTGTTGAAAACATGAGTGTTCATGTTTGTTCTAATTGTGGTCATAAAGAGGCTATATTTGGTACTGGTGGTGCTGAAGCAATGGCGAGGAGTTATTCACTCCCATTATTAGGTAAGTTGCCTTTACATATTGATATTCGTAGTGAAACAGATTCAGGAACGCCAAGTGTTGCGGCTAATTCAAGTAGTGATCACAGCCAAATGTACATAGCCTTAGCTGAGCAAATTTCGAGTAGACTTTATTGGCAAGGCGAAGTCGTAGCTGACCAAATAATGTTCAAGTCATTGTAGAATATCATTTAAGTTAAATTATGAGTGGAAAGTCTTATTTTTAGTCCTTATAATTGAGCGGTTTTATTTAATAAATCTTATCGTATCTCGCTACACTTTTAGGTATCTTTTATGTCAGAGAACAGTAATCATCACTGTATTATCGTAGGTATTGCAGGGGCATCCGCTTCAGGCAAAAGTCTGATTGCTTCTACTATTTATAATGAACTACGAGCAAAAGTTGGCGACCACCAAATTGGCGTAATAACAGAAGACAGTTACTACAAGGACCAAAGCCACCTGACCATGGAAGAAAGAGTCAAAACTAATTATGATCACCCAAATGCATTAGATCATCGATTATTGAGTGAACATCTTGAACAATTGATGCGTGGTGAAGCTGTTAACATCCCAACATACAGCTATACAGAGCACACTCGAACATCAGATGTTGAAGTAATGACACCTAAAAAGGTTATTATTCTTGAAGGTATTTTATTACTAACTGATCCTAGATTACGTAATTTGATGCATGCAAGTGTGTTTATGGATACGCCATTAGATATTTGTTTATTACGTCGTGCTAAGCGTGATGTTGAAGAACGTGGTCGTTCAATGGAGTCGGTATTTGAACAATACCAGAAGACTGTCCGCCCAATGTTCATGCAATTTATTGATCCATCAAAGCAACATGCCGATATTATTGTCCCTCGTGGCGGTAAAAACCGTATCGCTATTGATGTACTAAAAGCGCATATTTCAAGATTATTGAAAGCGTAAATAATAATAGTTATTAGAACTGGTCGACATTATGTCGGCCTTTTTTTTGTCTCATGCTCTGTAAATTGTCTATATTTAGGTATATAACTATAAATAACTCTATGTTTATTATGTGCTAATAGTGCCATAATTAACATTCACATCACTTTTTTTATACACTCTGGATGGATTTGGCCGTGAAGAAAATAGTCTTATTAATTAGCATTCCGTTTATTGCAATTGTTATCGCATTATTAGTGCTGGTATTAGTTGTTAACCCTAATCAATTCAAACCATTAATTAAAGAACAAGTAGAGCAGCAAACTGGTCGTCAACTGACTATGGATGGTGATATCTCTTGGCGTTTCTTCCCTTCTATTGGTTTTTCAATCGGTAATATGGCATTAAGCAATCCAACTGGGTTTGCTACGGCTAATTTAGTGAAATTTGATAATGCTAATATAGATATTAATGTGCTTCCATTGTTTGATCACGAGATTAATATTGGATTGATTACGTTAGACGGGGCTGCTTTTACATTACATACATTAAAAAGTGGTGTAACAAATCTTGATGGCATCGGTCCTAAGAAAGAGACTTCAGTTTCTGAAAATAAAACTGAAATAAAGAATGAAGACGTTACGACTAGTGATGATTCAAACGCCGAAGCTGCAACTACAGCGCCTGAAATTAATGGTTGGACCGTCAGTTTAGAGGGGATTGCATTAACTAATGCGAGTGCACTTATTCAAGATGACAAAGCGGGCACAAAAACGCAATTGTCTAATATGAATATCAAGCTATCACAATTTAGTCCTGGAGAATGGACGCACTTAACGTTTAATTTGAAGGCAGATCTTGGTCAACAGAAGATAGCTCTGAAGGGAGAAACTGACCTTAATATTGCTAAGACGTTAGATACCGCATCATTAAAAGAAACTGAATTAGTTGTTTCTTATGCGGATAAAACGAATAAATTTGATGGTATTACATTAACGATAGATAAATTTAATTTTGATGAATGGTCAACTCTCGAATTAGTGGCGGCGGGTAAAGCGAATGATATGACTGTAGATTCAAAATCAACGTTTGAATTGAACGTCCCAAAAGCACTCGATATTATTAAAATACGTAAATTTATAAGTACAAATAATGTAATAGGTGATGCACTTCCAAATAAAGACGTCACTGCCATTATTGGTTTTAATAGTTCTTTTGATGTCACTAAATCATTATTACAAGTAACTGATTTAACGCTTTCTGCGGTAGATACTCAATTTGATGGAAAGGCGAGTGTTGAGCTTAAGGACATTCCTAAAGTGAGGTTTGAATTACATAGCCCTAGCATAGATGTGGATGCTTTATTAGCGACGTTGCCATCATCAGAGAATACAGTAGTTGATAATAAACAAACGAATACGAGTAATGTTAAAAAATCCACACCAGTGAAAGAAATTGAACCGGACTTGAGTGCATTAAAAGGACTGGATGTTGCGGGTAAGATTACCATTGATCGTTTTAAAGCAAATAATGCAAAAATGCAAAATGTACAATCGCAATTTTCTGTGAATCGTGGAGTATTGAATTTATCTAAGTTTCATTCAAATCTTTATGATGGCAGCATTGATATGACGGCTAAATTAGATGCTCGTAAGTCAATACCCGTATATAGCATGAAAAACACCATTAAAGGAGTTAAAGTTGCGCCTTTATTGATAGATGTTATGGGCGAGAGTTTAGTTGAAGGTACTGGTAATATTACGATAAATGTATCTGGAAAAAGTTTAAAACCGACGGCATTAAAGCAAAATGTTAAAGGTAAAGTCGCTATTAATTTTGCCGATGGTGCCGTGAATGGAATTAACGTTCCCCTTATGATTCGAACCACTTATGCAAAAGTTAAAGGTGAGAAAATTAAAGGCAGTGATGAAGCTGAAAAAACAGATTTTAGTGCATTAACCGCAAGTTTCTTATTAGAAAACGGAAATGCCACTACAAATAATATTCGTATGGTATCTCCATTATTACGTATTCATGGGGAAGGTTCTGCACAGTACGTGAATGAAACGGCGAATATGCTTATTGAAACGTCGATTGTAGGTTCATTAAAAGGACAGGGTGGCAAGAGTATCGATGATTTGAAAGACGTTACTATTCCTATTCGTATTACAGGTTCTTGGGCTAACCCTAAATATAAGCTTGAATTTGGTGATGTAATGCAACAGAAAGCCAAAAAAGAACTTGATCGTGGTATTGAGAAATTAGAAGCAAAATACGGCGATAAAATTAAAGATGAAAAAGTAAAAGATGCAGCAAATAAATTGCTAAAAGGATTATTTAACTAGTTCTCTCTTTTATATAAAAGCCCATATTGATGAAGATTAATATGGGCTTTTTAATTGTAATATAGTGATTACCAATCAATTCCTTTTAATGCTTTTACGCCTGAATCAAAAGCATGTTTTACACTACGAACTTCAGACACGGTATCAGCCATTTCAATAAGCTCACGGTGGGCGGCTCGACCTGTTATCACGACCGATTGCATTTTAGGTCTATTTTCTAGTGCTGTTTTCAATTCATCTAATTCAATATAGCCATAAGTGACCATGTAAGTCATCTCATCCAATAGAATAAGATCTATCGACTCATCAGCTAGGTTCTTCTTACATTCCTGCCATACTCGCTGTGCTGCTTCTGTATCGGATTTTTTATCTTGAGTATTCCAAGTAAATCCGGTGTTCATTACATGAAAAGGAACACCGTGGGACTCTAAAAGGGTTCGTTCCCCACAATCCCATGTTCCTTTAATAAATTGAGCTACAACACAATTTAGGCCATGACCAACGGCTCTCGCTATGGTACCAAAGCCTGATGTGGACTTTCCTTTACCATTACCAGTAACAACAATTAATAACCCTTTTTCTGTTTGTGCCTCTTCTACTCGTTTATCAACATTGTCTTTTATTTTTGATTGGCGTTGCTTATAGCGGTCATCTTTTGAAGTGTTTGTCATGATGTTCTCCATGTTAAATTTTGAATCATAGCAATGAATAAATAAAAGTGGAATCTTACCATTAGGATACAGTATTGAGTTTTATTGTTGTTAGTGTGATGATTGTGTTAATTATAATTAGAGTGATTGAAATGTATTATCAATTAAATAAAAGAAATATTTCTTATTTGTATAGTTTTGCTGCTGTTGTTTTTTCTTGCTACGGTATTTTTGTTTGTCCTTTTATTGAATCGTTACCCAGAGGAACCATTTTTATTGAAGTGAGTGCTGCCTTTATTTTTATGCTAATTAGTCGATTAGTTATTGTTCCACGCTTTTACTGCTTAAGTAAGCAAACGCCGTTATTAATCGATCTTTCAATTTTTTTATTATTTGGATTTGGTATTTCTTTATTTATGGGGCAAGCTCATGATTTTCCAATTGAAAGTAATCTCAAGGTTGTTTTTGGTATGGGAATATTAGGTATATTTACTGGCATAATAACGACTCAAGTAGAGTTAATTGAACGTTATAAAAATATGCCTCAACACTATGTGTTAAATACCGAGTTACATGGAAATAGAAGGTCAATAACACAACAGTTTACCGTCTTAGTAACGTTACTTGTTGTTGCGCTAACGACAACACTTATTATGGTTGCAGTTAAAGATCTATTTTGGTTGGAAAGTGCAAAAAATCATTATTTAAATGGAGAAGGAAAGATAAAAATAATTAAGGAATTTATTTTTGTCAGTTTCATTCTCTTATTGTATACATTTTTAGTGGTTTTTTTATGGGGAAAAAAATTATCTTTGATTTTAAATACGAAAGAGAATGCATTAAATAATGTAGCAAAAGGTGTAATTAGTGAGCGTTTACCCGTTTATAGTAATGATGAGTTTGGTGTTTTAGCTGTGTTGACGAATAAAATGTTATTCAGTTTAGAAGAAAGCCAAACTGAAATTCAACAAACGAGAGATTCTGCTATTGTTGGTTTATCTGCATTAGCAGAATCAAGAGATAATGAAACGGGGGCTCATATTTTACGAACGCAAGAGTACATTAGAGTACTTGCGTTTGATTTAAGAAATAAGGTTGAGTATTCAGACGTATTAACGGACAACTACATTAATTTACTTTTTAAATCGGCACCATTGCATGACGTAGGTAAAGTCGGTATCCCGGATGATATTTTACTTAAACCGGGGAAATTGACAGAAGAAGAATTTGAGATAATGAAAGGCCATGCGGCCATCGGAGCAAAAGCACTTTCTGTTGCTGAGGCACAAATGCAAGGCGAAAGTTCTTTCTTACAATTAGCGAAAGAAATTGCATTAACTCATCATGAAAAATGGAATGGCAGTGGTTATCCTCTACAACTTAAAGGTAACGATATCCCATTATCTGGCCGATTAATGGCTTTAGCGGATGTTTATGACGCATTGATATCAAAACGGGTATACAAGCCAGGCTTTAGCCATGAAAAAGCCAAAGAAATTATTTTAGAAGGAAAGGGGAGTCATTTTGATCCCATGATTGTAGATTCGTTTTTAAATGTAGAAACACAATTTCAAAAGATAGCGAAAAAATATCAAGATAATTAGATAAAAAAAATCCCGATAAGCGCAATGCTATCGGGATTTTTCATAAAGGGTTTGTGTATTACTGGCTAACTACTTTATAAATAGGATCTTCTTTCACATTGATTTCAACAAGACTACCGGCTTTATTTAGTAAAGCATGGCAATCTTGGCTTAAGTGATGTAAATGCACTTTCTTACCTGCTTTTGAGTATCGCTCGGCAATGGTTTCTATCGCTTCAATTGCTGAATGATCAACAACTCGTGAAGAAGCAAAATCAATAATAATATCTTGTGGGTCATTTTCTAAATCAAATAGCTCTAGAAAGTTCGCTGCTGAACCAAAGAATATTGGGCCATTAATTTCATATACTTTAGAGCCGTCTTCACTCAATGAGTTCGCTGAGTAAATGTGTTTTGCGTGTTGCCATGCAAACATAAGAGCAGAAGCAACAACACCCACACCTACTGCAACAGCAAGGTCAGTAAGTACGGTTACAACCGTCACTAATACAATAACAAAGAAATCTTGTTTTGGTACTCGTCGAGCTAACTTAAAGGTGGCCCATTCAAATGTACCAATCACGACCATGAACATGACACCAACTAATGCTGCTAATGGGATCATCTCAATTAAGCCTGAAGCAAATAAGATAAAACCAAGTAGGGCAAGTGCGGCTGTAATGCCAGATAAACGACCACGACCACCTGAGTTAACGTTGATCATTGATTGGCCAATCATCGCACAGCCACCCATCGCGCCAAAGACTGAACAAGTAACGTTTGCAACGCCTTGACCAACACACTCACGGTTAGATTGACCACGAGTCCCTGTCATTTCATCAATTACTGTTAGTGTTAGTAATGATTCGATTAGACCGATAGCCGCTAAAATAAGTGCGTAAGGGAAAATGATATAAAGTGTTTCTAAAGATAATGGAACGTTAGGCACCGAAAAAGTAGGTAGAGAACCTGCCAATGTTGCCGCTTCATCACCACTCATCGTACGCAGGAAATCAACAACAGTACGAGTATCTAAATCTAAACCTTGGACTAAACCGGTAACAACAATAATAGCAACCAGTGAAGAAGGTACTGCTGTTGTTAATTTAGGTAAGAAATGAATGATAGCCATTGTTAATGCAACAAGTCCTAGCATAAGTATCATTTCAGGGCCTTGAAGCCAATCTAAATTACCTAGAGCATCAGGGGCTTTAAACTGACCTAATTGAGCAAGGAAAATAACGATAGCAAGACCGTTTACAAATCCGATCATTACCGGATGTGGAACGATACGAATAAATTTACCTAACTTAAATAAGCCTGCGGTAATTTGCAGAAGACCGGCGAGTAAAATTGCGGCAAAAAGATATTGAACGCCGTGCATTGCGACTAAGCTAACCATTACAACAGCCATTGCACCAGTTGCACCTGAAATCATCCCTGGGCGACCACCAATAATTGAGGTAATTAAGCCAACGATGAATGCAGCGTAAAGGCCAACCATTGGGTCAACACCAGCAACAAAAGCAAAAGCAACCGCTTCAGGGACTAGAGCTAACGCAACGGTTAGCCCTGATAGAACATCATTCTTCACTGAATGATTAGAAAATTTTGGGAATTCAAACATTATTTTTAGATATCTTCTTGGTTGTTTTTCAAGCATGTATGGCGAGAATCGTACAGAAAAGCGTGATGAACTTCAATGTTTATTCAGTTTATCAATATAAAAAAAAGCAAGTCACATCGAAATGTAACTTGCTTAATTTATTGGTTATTCTTTTAAAGACTAAGGTCTAAAAAATTATAAACCTGCTGTTTTTGCCATTGCTGCACTTGCATGACCAGTAGCGGTTTGGCTACCTGCTTGCTTAGGAGCAAAGCGTTCAGTTTTAAAGGCTGCTGCAGAAACAGTGATTTCTTTAATCTCTGTCGGTCCGC
This sequence comes from Aliivibrio logei, assembly GCF_001691055.1. Lineage (NCBI taxonomy): Bacteria > Pseudomonadati > Pseudomonadota > Gammaproteobacteria > Vibrionales > Vibrionaceae > Aliivibrio > Aliivibrio logei. The sequence goes on along the minus strand of NZ_MAJU01000008.1, from coordinate 959,970 downwards.
TCGCTTTCGTCATACCTGAACCGGCATGTCCTTTATATTGAGGTTTTGCAACAACATTTGTTGTTTGAAGAGGTGCTTCAACTGGTGTTTCCACTTGAGCTACTGTTTCTACTACTGCGTGTTCTACAGGAATAGTCACTTCTTCTTTTATTTCCACGACTTCTTCGATAATTACTGGTGATTCTACTTGTGTAGCTTCCTCAATAACAACGACAGGCGTTTCAATAACTACATTTTCAATAATGGTTACTGGAGTCGCTTCAATTACAACGGCTTCCACAGCAACATAAGGAAGTAATACTTTACCCATTGCCATTTCAGGGAATGCAACACCACCAACTTGAGCTTTTACAGCATTAGTTTGAGCTGCTTTATCTTGTGCATTTTGGGTGTCGTTATCAACAAATTTATCTTGTTGTTGATTCGCTTTTGCTAGTTCTAATGTTTTAGCAAAGTCTGGCCATACTTTACCCATTGCCATCTCAGGAGAATAAACACCTGAGTAAAGGCGAGCAGGGTTCACTGGACGACGATCACGACGACGACGGCGCTGGCCACTTGCACGTAAATGACGAGGTGAACGACGATTACGACGCTGACCTTCTTTACGTTCTGTGTTTTCTGCATTTGTCTCAGTCGTTGGGGTATCTTGTACTTCTAGCGTTTCTACTGCATCAACAGGTTGAGCAATGGGAGCGACAAGTACTTCTTCAGCTTCAACTGCTTTACCTGTACGAACTTTTTTCTGTAACTGACGACGTTGACGACGTTGTTTAACTTGAACGCTTTTCTCACGTTTTTCGTTTGTCTTCTCAGTTGCCTGCACTTGTTGTTCAGGAGATAGTTGTGCTTCAGCGGCTAATTGTTGACCTTGCTCAGCAATTTCTTTACGAACTTTAGGTTGCTTAGCTGGTTTGTTTTCAACAGGTTTAACTTGAGCTGGAGCTTGGGCTGCTAAAGGTGCTGCCGCAGCGGCTTCATCTTGTTTTTTACCACGACGATTATCGTTACGCGTGTCATTACGACGGTTGCTGTTACGATTATTACGACCATTTTCATTACGACGGTTGTTATTACGTTGTTGATTACGGCGTTGTGGTTGAGCTGGTTTCTCTTCTTCTTCTTTTGGCTCTGATTTAGTAGGCACAGCCTCAGGCGTTGAGAAAAAGTTAGTAATAGCTGAGAAACAACGGCTGATTAGGCCTGGTTTTTCATCTTTAGCAATTACCGTTTTCGGTTCAGCTATTTTTTCTTCTGGAGCTTTAGACATTGGCGCTGCTTGTGTCGGAGCACTGAAACCTTGAAGAACTGGTTCTTCACGTTTCTTCGGTGCAGAATACATTGCAGGCGTTTCTTTGGCTTCAGCTTCACGTAATGCTTCTAAATTCTTAGGAAGAAGATAAGACAGCATTTCTTGTTCTTCACCTTCACGGATACGGACCACTTCGAAGTGTGGTGTTTCCATGTCAGAGTTAGGAACAATAATAACGCGTACATTATGGAATTTTTCAATGTGTTGAACTGAACGGCGTTTCTCATTCAATAAGTAAGAAGCGATAGCGACAGGAACAACAGCAAGAACTTGAGTTGTATTGTCTTTTAAAGATTCTTCTTCGATTAAACGAAGTACTGAAAGCGCTAGAGATTCATTATCACGAACCACACCAGTACCCGTACAACGAGGACAGATATGGTGACTTGCTTCTGCTAAAGATGGACTTAAGCGTTGGCGAGACATTTCTAATAAACCAAAGCGAGAAATACGACCGATTTGAACACGAGCACGATCCATACGAACCGCTTCACGCATACGGTTTTCTACTTCACGTTGATGACGAACTGGCGTCATGTCAATGAAATCGATAACCACTAAACCACCTAAATCACGTAGACGTAATTGACGAGCAATTTCATCGGCTGCTTCTAGGTTAGTATTTAATGCAGTTTCTTCGATATCGCCGCCTTTAGTAGCACGAGCAGAGTTGATATCAATAGAAGTTAGAGCTTCAGTAGGGTCAATAACAATTGAGCCGCCAGAAGGTAGGCGCACTTCACGATCAAAAGCTGATTCAATTTGGCTTTCAATTTGGTAGTGGCTAAACAGTGGTACTTCACCTTCATATAACTTAACTCGTGACAAAAAGTCAGGACGAATAAGTTGGATATGTTGGCGAGCACGATCGAAGATTTTAGGGCTGTCAATCAGGATTTCACCAATATCACGTCGTAAGTAATCACGAATTGCGCGAACAATTACGTTACTTTCTTGGTGTATTAGGAAAGGGGCTTGATTTGATTCAGAAGCGTGTTTAACAGCTTCCCAATGGTTTAATAGAACATTTAAGTCCCACTCAAGCTCTTCTGCTGATTTTCCAACGCCTGCTGTACGTACGATTAAGCCCATACCTTGAGGTAGTTCTAATGTACTTAGTGCCGCTTTAAGTTGTGTGCGTTCATCACCTTCGATACGACGAGAAATACCGCCAGCACGAGGGTTATTAGGCATAAGAACAAGGTAGCTACCAGCAAGAGATATAAAAGTTGTTAAAGCCGCGCCTTTGTTGCCACGCTCTTCTTTTTCAACTTGAACAATAACTTCTTGGCCTTCTTTCAAAACGTCCTTGATGTTTGGACGACCTTGATAAGTGTAACCTTGAGGGAAATATTCTTTTGCGATTTCTTTAAGGGGAAGGAAACCGTGGCGATCAGCACCGTAATCAACGAAAGCTGCTTCCAAGCTTGGTTCGATACGTGTGATACGGCCTTTATAAATATTAGCTTTCTTAGATTCGTGACCTGGGCTTTCGATATCTAAATCAAAAAGGCGCTGGCCATCAACTAATGCGACGCGCAACTCTTCCTTTTGGGTTGCGTTAATCAACATTCTTTTCATTAGGGAATACTCATTACAAATTGTCGAGCTTGTTTGTCCACATCCATTTCAAATGGTGCCAGATCCCAAGGCTGATTACATGTGCAGCCTCACGGCTGGAACTCAGGGATGCTCTAGGGCACAATCCACATCAACACAATTTATAAAATCGTGCTGATCCGCAATTATTCGCGGTCGTTAAAACATAAAAAATGGTTTAGGCATAACAAGCAAAAAAACTCAAAGCAGTGTAGATGTCTTACGCCAATTGCTGCATCACCGCATTCGAGCAGTATATTTTAGTTCTTGTTGGTGCTTTTATGCTCACCAAGGTGAAGAAATAGCCATCTGGGCTGATTTCAGAGTGCAACTATAACAGTCAGATCAAGCCTCAGCAATCTTCATTATTTGAAACTGCGGTAAAAAAGTTTTATCAAAAGGAAATATGGCAGTAGAATGGCGTTATGACTGAAGATAAACCTAAAGTGCAATTCGTCGAAATAGATGACGATTTTGCAGGGCAACGAATCGATAACTATCTTCTTGCCCGCTTAAAAAATGTACCAAAAAGTATGATTTACCGAATTGTCCGTAAAGGCGAAGTTCGTGTAAATAAAAAACGCATCAAACCAGAGTATAAAATTCAAGAGGGGGATATAGTTCGAATTCCTCCAGTGAAGTTACCTGAATCAACGGCTGTAGAGCTACCTAGTGTTAAATTAGCCAAAGTATCTGAACTCGAGAATTGCATCATATATGAAGATGATCACCTTCTTATTTTGAATAAACCTTCTGGTACCGCTGTTCATGGTGGCAGTGGCTTGAAGTTTGGAGCAATCGAAGCGTTACGAGCGTTACGCCCTGATGCACGCTATTTAGAATTAGTGCATCGAATTGATAGAGATACGTCTGGTATTCTTTTAATTGCAAAAAAACGTTCGGCTTTACGTCGATTACAAGAACAATTCAGAAATAAAACCGTTCAAAAATATTATTTTGCTTTGGTTATGGGGCATTGGAAGAGCACATGTAAAGTGGTTAATGTTCCTTTGCTTAAAAACGAAGTGAACAGCATTGTACGTGTTAATCCAAATGGTAAGCCTTCTGAAACTCGTTTTAAAATTTTAGAAAAGTTTGAGCAAGCGACATTGATTCAGGCAAGCCCAATTACAGGCCGTACTCATCAAATTCGTGTACATGCTCAACATGCTGGTCACCCAATTGGTTGGGATGACCGTTATGGCGATAGACGATTTGATGCCTATACGGCTCAATTTGGTCTTGATCGACTTTTCTTACATGCAGCGAATATTAAATTTACTCACCCTAGTACTGAAGAGTTGATGGATATTAGCGCGCCGATGGAAAAACGATTAGAAAGAGTATTAACCGGTTTACGCACGACAAAGTAATCTTTTAATATATAACTCGATTTTGCGATAAGTGTTGTTACAAACACTTATCGCTTTTTTATGCGTGCTATCTTTCACTATAATACGGTAAAATTTTGACGTTCTAGCATATCAATGAGTGATATAAGAGGAAGGCCAATTAGCGCGTTAGGGTCTTTACCTTCTAATTTATCAAACAAAGCAATTCCTAATCCCTCGCATTTAAAACTACCCGCACAATACAGTGGCATTTCTTTATTAATATAGTTTTGAATTTGCTTTGTGGTTAGTTGACGAAAATGAACGTGGAACTCTTCACAGACGGTTTCTGCTACCATTGTTGTTGTATTTAATAATGATAAACCAGTATAAAACGTTATTATTTGACCACTGGCTGCCTGTAATTGCTGAATTGCATTTTCTTGTGTTAATGGTTTCCCTATAATTTGATTGTTGATCACGCACACTTGGTCGGATCCTATGATCAAGTAATTAGGATCTTTTATATTGCAAGAAAGGGCTTTTTGTTCGGCCAATCGAGTGACTAAGGCTATAGGTGATTCATTTTCCAATGGTGTTTCATCACAGTTGGGTGAAATAGCATCAAAAGGGACTTGGATCTTCTCTAAGATCGAGCGACGAAAAGGCGATGTTGAGGCTAGAATGAGTTTTGGTTGCATAATGGGTTCTTCTTCTTTAAATTTTCGTTTATTATTAGTAACTCTGCTGAAATAGCAACTGGGAAGAAAAAAAGCATAATTTTTGCCATTTTTCTTTGACTCGAAGGCTTTAGAAAGATAAGATGCGCGCCCTATGCAAAAGGTAAAATTACCACGAACAGTTGATGCAATCCAAAACGCTCAACGAAGATTAGACTACGATGGAATCATCCAATCTGATATTTTAAAGCGTTTGGCTGAATCTACTGTAGATGTGAAAAGTGATGCTGAAGTCACAATGTCGTTTAAAGTTGACGAACAACGATTAGCCGTTATCTCTGGTAAAGCTAACGTCGATGTATTGTTGGAATGTCAACGCTGTAATAAAAATTTTGAACATCACCTAAATGTATCATTTACGTGTACGCCTTTTTTAAGCGAAGAAAAGGCAGCTCTTATTCCTGAGGAATATGAGCTTGTAGATTTAAATGAAGTAGGTGAAGTTGATCTCGTTGAGTTGGTAACTGACGAGTTTATTCTAGCGTTGCCGCAAGTCGCTATGCATGACATTAAAGATTGTCAGGTCAAATCTAACAATTTGGTATTTGGCGAACTTCCTGAAGAGGAAGAGAAACCGAATCCGTTTGATGTTTTAAAATCTTTAAAACAACAGTAATTGAGGAGTAGGGTCCATGGCCGTACAAAAGAGCAAGAAATCACGTTCAATGCGTGGCATGCGTCGTTCACATGATGCACTAACTACAATGGCATTGTCTGTAGACCCAACTAGTGGCGAAACTCACCTTCGTCATAATGTTACAGCTGACGGTTTTTACCGTGGCCGCAAGGTAATCAACAAGTAAGGTTGACGCTTTGCAGCAGCTAACCATTGCAATTGATGCGATGGGAGGGGACTTCGGTCCCCAAGTTACAGTGCCTGCCGTCGTGCAGGCATTGTCGCAATTCCCTGAGCTAAAAGTTACTGTCGTTGGAGATCGTGATGCGATTTCTACACAATTAACTCATCTGAATTATACTCTAAATCCCCGATTTTCTATTGTTCATAGCGATAGCGTTATAGGCAATAACACACAACCTTCAAAAGCACTCCGTCATAGTCGTGGCAGCTCAATGCGTATGGCTCTGGATCTTGTTGCTAGTAAAGACGTTGATGCTTGTATTAGTGCTGGTAATACCGGTGCATTGATGGGGTTATCTCGCTTTACATTAAAACTTCTTCCTGGCGTTGAACGCCCTGCATTAATAAGTCCGTTACCAACAAAAAACAATCAGCGTACTTGGATGCTTGATCTTGGCGCCAATGTCTCTTGCGATGCAGAAACATTGTTCCAATTTGCCGTTATGGGCTCTGAGTTAGCTGAACAAAGCATTGGACGAAAAGCCAAAGTTGCGTTATTAAATATTGGCGAAGAAGAAATTAAAGGCAACGATCAAATTAAGCGTTGTGCGGAAATGTTGAATCAATGTCAAGATATCGAGTTTATCGGCTATATTGAAGGTGATAAACTTTATCAAGGCATTGCTGATGTAGTAGTGTGTGATGGCTTTGTCGGAAATGTGTGTTTAAAAACCAGTGAAGGTGTCGCACATTTATTTTTAGATCAACTTAAATCACAGCTTTTAACGTCGAAATTCAAACAAATTCTAGCGAAATGGCTCTTTGGTGATGTCATTTCTAGCTTAAAAGGGTTGAACCCCGACCAGTATAACGGCGCAAGTCTGATAGGATTGCGCGGCATTGTTGTAAAAAGTCATGGAAGTGCAGATATATCTGCCTTTAACAATGCCATCAAGGAAGCGGTTCATGAGATCAAGCGTCAAATACCTAATCGTATTAGTGACCGCTTGGAGGCAGTTTTACTCGAGAGGCATTATTAGTCTTCATGTATAGCAAAATTTTAGGTACTGGTAGCTATTTACCAGCACAAGTTCGCACTAACGCGGACTTAGAAAAAATGGTCGATACTAGTGATGAGTGGATTCTAGCTCGTACAGGTATTAGTGAGCGTCGTATTGCTGGTGAAGGCGAATCAGTTGCTACTATGGGGCATCTTGCTTCTGTTAAAGCAATTGAAATGGCTGGAATTGATAAGAATGATATTGATCTGATTATCCTAGCTACAAGTACGCCAACGTATTCATTTCCGTCTTCCGCATGTGAAGTTCAAGGGTTATTAGAGATCCAAGGCTGCCCAGCTTTTGATCTATCTGCCGCTTGTTCTGGTTTTGTTTATGCTTTAAGTGTTGCAGATCAACATATTAAAACAGGCATGGCAAAGAATGTTTTAGTGATCGGCTCTGATGCTGTATCACACACATGTGATCCTACCGATCGTTCTACTGTTATCTTATTTGGTGATGGTGCGGGTGCGGTTGTTGTTGGTCAAAGTGAAGAGCCTGGAATTATTTCTACTCATCTTCATGCTGATGGTAAATTTGGTGAGTTGCTTTCATTGCCAGTTCCTTCACGTCGTAATGAAGAAGCTGATAAGTGGTTGTATATGGCCGGTAACGAAGTGTTCAAAGTTGCCGTTACGCAGCTTTCTAATTTGGTGAAGGAAACCCTTCATAAAAACCAAATGGACAAATCGGAACTTGATTGGTTAGTTCCACACCAAGCTAATTTACGAATTATTAAAGCAACTGCAAAAAAACTGTCGATGTCGATGGATCAAGTTGTTGTTACTTTAGATCGTCATGGTAATACTTCAGCAGCGACAGTTCCGACTGCGTTAGATGAAGCAGTACGTGACGGCCGAATCAAACGAGGCCAAACCTTATTGCTTGAAGCATTCGGTGGTGGCTTTACGTGGGGCTCTGCGCTCGTTAAATTTTAGTTTGATTGTTGGGATGTCATCCCACTTTCTTTCTTTGTTTATTTAAAGGAAATAATACCCATGAGCAATTTTGCTATCGTTTTTCCAGGCCAAGGCTCACAAGCTGTAGGCATGCTTGCTGAATTAGGTGAGCAATATGAAGTGGTAACACAAACTTTTGCAGAAGCATCTGAAGCATTAGGTTATGACTTATGGTCTTTGGTTCAAAATGGTCCAGCTGAAGATTTAAATCAAACATTTCGCACTCAGCCAGCATTATTAGCAACCTCTGTTGCATTATGGCGTGTGTGGCAAGAACAAGGCTTAGCACAACCAAGTGTTTTAGCTGGTCATAGTCTTGGTGAGTATTCTGCTCTTGTCTGTGCTGGTGTTATTGACTTTAAAGAAGCGATAAAATTAGTTGAACTACGTGGTCAGTTAATGCAAGAAGCGGTTCCTGCGGGGGTTGGTGCTATGTTTGCTATCATCGGCTTAGACAACGATTCTATTGCTAAAGCATGTGAAGATGCAGCACAAGATGAAGTCGTTTCTCCTGTTAACTTTAATTCTCCAGGTCAAGTTGTTATTGCGGGTAATAAAGATGCTGTTGAGCGTGCCGGTGTATTGTGTAAAGAAGCGGGCGCTAAGCGAGCACTTCCTCTACCAGTATCAGTGCCTTCTCATTGTGCATTAATGAAACCTGCAGCTGATAAATTAGCCGTTGCGTTAGAAAGCATTGAGTTCTCAACACCTCTTTTACCTGTTATTAATAACGTTGATGTTATTGCAGAGACGGATCCTGCAAAAATTAAAGACGCACTTGTTCGTCAATTATATTGCCCAGTACGTTGGACTGAAGTCGTTGAACAAATGGCTGAACAAGGTGTCGAAATGTTGTATGAAGTTGGTCCAGGTAAAGTACTTACTGGTTTAACTAAACGAATCGTAAAATCACTTAGCGCTGCAGCGGTTAATGATGCCGCTTCTCTTGAAGCTGCTAAGTAATTAAAGGGAAAATTAAATGATGAATTTAGAAGGAAAAATTGCCTTAGTTACTGGCGCTAGCCGTGGTATTGGTCGTGCTATTGCTGAGCAATTAGTGTCTCGCGGTGCGACAGTTATTGGTACTGCAACTTCTGAAAATGGTGCGGCGGCAATCGGTGACTATTTAGGCGAAAATGGTAAGGGCCTTGCATTAAATGTAACTGATGCTGAGTCTATTGCTGCTGTAATTAAAACAATCAATGATGAGTTTGGTGCGATTGATATCTTAGTTAATAACGCTGGTATTACTCGTGATAACCTACTTATGCGCATGAAAGACGATGAATGGATGGATATTTTAGATACCAACCTAACGTCTATTTTCCGTTTATCTAAAGCGGTTCTTCGTGGCATGATGAAAAAACGTAATGGCCGTATTATCAACGTAGGTTCTGTTGTTGGTACTATGGGTAATGCGGGTCAAACAAACTATGCAGCTGCAAAAGCTGGTGTCATTGGTTTTACTAAATCAATGGCACGTGAAGTCGCTTCTCGTGGTATAACCGTGAATACTGTTGCTCCTGGTTTTATCGAAACTGATATGACAAAAGCCTTGAATGATGAGCAACGAGCTGCAACACTATCATCTGTACCTGCGGGTCGTTTAGGTGACCCTAAAGAAATCGCTGCTGCGGTTGTCTTTTTAGCGTCCCCAGAAGCCGCTTATATCACGGGCGAAACTTTGCACGTGAATGGCGGCATGTACATGGTTTAATTTATAAAGTTGGCTTGAGAGTGACTTAAGTCAATTTTGGGTTAAAATTGCACTAAAAATCACGAATTTCGTGGTTTGACCAGCAATCTTAGCCTTGCAACTTTCTTATTAATGAATAAAATACAGCAAGTATCGCAAATCAGCGAAATCTGTAATTAGGAAAATAAAATGAGCAATCTTGAAGAACGCGTAAAGAAAATCATCATTGAGCAACTAGGTGTTGATGAAGCTGAAGTTAAAAACGAATCATCATTTGTTGACGACCTAGGCGCAGATTCACTAGATACAGTTGAACTAGTTATGGCTCTAGAAGAAGAGTTTGACACTGAGATTCCAGATGAAGAAGCTGAGAAAATCACTACTGTTCAAGCTGCTATCGACTACGTAACTAGCGCACAGTAAGAAATACCCTCCAGGCGGTCACTCTTGACCGCCTGAGTTTTTTTATACGCTACAATCCCTATCTAATTCAATTAATTCCGGAGAAATATATCGTGTCCAAACGTCGTGTAGTAGTTACAGGCATGGGTATGCTAACACCGGTGGGTAACACTGTTGAAGCAGCCTGGAAAGCGCTGTTAGCAGGCCAAAGTGGTATCGTTAATATCGAGCACTTTGATACCACTGAGTTTACGACTCGTTTTGCAGGTCTCGTTAAAGACTTTAATGCTGAAGAGTACATGTCTAAGAAAGACGCTCGTAAAATGGATTTATTCATCCAATACGGTGTGGCTGCTGGCATTCAGGCATTAGATGACTCGGGTTTTAAAGTTACTGAAGAAAATGCACACCGCATTGGTGCTGCTATTGGTTCAGGTATTGGTGGTCTTGGCTTAATTGAAGCCGGTCATAAAGCCTTTACTGCAAAAGGTCCTCGTAAGATCAGCCCGTTTTTCGTGCCTTCAACTATCGTAAATATGATTTCTGGTCATATGTCGATCATGCGCGGTCTACGTGGTCCTAATATCGCAATTTCAACGGCTTGTACGACAGGTCTTCATAATATCGGTCATGCTGCACGTATGATCGCTTATGGTGATGCTGACGCAATGCTAGCGGGTGGTGCAGAAAAAGCATCAACAGAGCTAGGTATGGGCGGTTTCGGTGCAGCTAAAGCACTGTCTACAAATAATGAGAATCCACAAGCGGCTTCACGCCCATGGGATAAGAACCGTGATGGTTTTGTTCTAGGTGATGGCGCAGGCATGATGGTTCTTGAAGAGTATGAACACGCAAAAGCGCGTGGTGCTAAAATCTACGCTGAATTAGTCGGTTTTGGTATGAGCGGCGATGCTTACCATATGACTTCTCCTACTCCAGATGGTTCTGGTGGTGCGTTAGCTATGGAAGCGGCAATGCGTGATGCAAATGTAACGGGTGAACAAATCGGTTATGTTAACGCGCATGGTACATCAACACCTGCGGGTGATGTTGCTGAAATCAAAGGCATCAAACGTGCTTTAGGTGAAGAAGGTTCTAAGAAAGTATTAGTGTCATCAACAAAATCAATGACAGGTCACCTATTAGGTGCTGCGGGTTCTGTTGAAGCGATTATTACTGTTATGTCTTTGATTGATCAAATAGCGCCACCAACGATTAATCTTGATGATCCTGAAGAAGGTTTAGACATTGATCTTGTTCCGCATACTGCTCGTAAAGTTGAGATGGAATACGCTATTTGTAATTCATTCGGCTTTGGTGGTACAAACGGCACATTAATATTTAAGAAAATGTAATAACTTGTTTGTGAGGCTTAATTAGTTTCACTCAGTTAGTTATACTAGAAAGCGGCTTGATATTATATCAAGCCGCTTTTTTCTGTTTGGAGTATTGTATGTATTGGGTTAACGGGGTAGTTACGGATTCATTACCACTCACTGATCGTAGTATTCAATATGGTGATGGTTCTTTTACGACCATGAAAGTTGAGCGGGGGAGAGTCCGTTTATGGGACTTGCACTTAGCTCGTTTAAAAGAAGCGTCAAAACGATTAGACATCAAGATTGAAGATTGGCTCCTTCTTGAAACGCAAATTGAATCTTGCGCCCATGAACTTCAAGATGGTGGCATTAAGATACTGATCAGCCGAGGGAGTGGTGGACGAGGTTATTCTCCTGAGGGCTGCCATGATACACAAATTATTGTGTCGACTTTTTCTTATCCAACGTATTATCAGAATTGGAAAGAAGGCGGTATTAGTTTGATGCTTTGCGAAACCCAGTTAGGGTTGTCACCATTACTTGCAGGTATGAAGCATACAAACCGATTAGAACAAGTTTTGATTAAGAAAGAAATCGCAAAAACAATGTATCTTGATGGCGTGGTTCTTGATCTTAATAACAAAGTTATAGAGACTTCAATAGGCAATATTTTTTGGGTGAAGGGTGATAATATTTACACCCCTAATTTATCAAACTCTGGTGTTGAAGGTGTGATGAAAGCACACATTTATGCATTGGCTAATTTACATGGACTAACGTTGTTCGAAACATCAATTTATGTAGACGAACTATGCATGGCCGATGAAGTTTTTATTAGTAATTCATTATTTGAAATAGTGCCAATTAATGCAATTGGCAATACGACTTTTGACAGTCATAAGTTGTCTCATTGGTTTCAGGAGAAATTGTACTCGTGCTAAAGAAATTTTTATTCCTTATTTTAATTATCATCATTGGATCTGTAGGTTTTGGATTTTGGAGCTATCAACAAGCAATTAAATTTACAGAGCAACCCGTTTTATTAGAAAAAGCCCAACTAATTGAAGTAAAACCAGGTACAAGCTACCGTAAGTTGATTCGTGAATTTGAAGAGAATAAATGGGTATCGAATACTAAATGGGCTCGTTTTACTCATAAAATATCACCAGAATTGACTGAAATTAAAGCGGGTACTTATTGGATTGAACCTAATCAATCACTTGCTTCGGTTTTGACGCAGCTAAAAACAGGTAAAGAGCATCAATTTTCGATTACTTTTGTTGAAGGTAGCCGTTTTTCTGAGTGGCAAGCGCAATTAGAACAAGCCCCTTATTTAAAGCATGAGTTAAGCGGGTTATCTGAAAAAGAAGTGGCCAATAAATTGGGCATTGATCGCGCGAAGGTTGAAGGGTTATTTCTGGCTGAGACATACCATTATACTGCGGGTATGAGTGATTTTGATATTTTAGCTCGCTCTCATAAAGCATTGGTCACGGTATTAAACGAAGAATGGCAGACTAAATCGGTAAATCTACCTTTAAAATCCTCTTATGAAGCATTGATTTTGGCCTCTATTATAGAAAAAGAAACGGCCATTGATTCAGAAAGAGAACGTGTTTCATCTGTATTTGTTAACCGTTTGAAACGTGGAATGCGCTTACAAACAGATCCTACTGTAATTTATGGTATGGGTGACAAGTATGATGGCAATATTCGTAAAAAAGATTTACGTACCCCAACTGCTTACAATACGTATACCATTAATGGATTACCGCCAACGCCGATTGCAATGGCTGGCCCTGCATCAATTAAAGCAGCATTACATCCGGAAACGAGCCGGTATCTTTATTTTGTTGCGGATGGAACGGGTGGTCATAAATTCACTAAATCATTAGTTGAGCATAACAAAGCAGTTAGAGCTTACTTAAAAACCTTAAGAAATTAATTATGTCTAAATTTATTGTTATTGAAGGCCTTGAAGGCGCGGGTAAAAGCACCGCAATTAAGAACGTATTAGCAACACTGGCTAAGCATGGAATTACAGCACCAGTGACGACAAGAGAGCCTGGTGGAACGCCGTTAGCAGAAAAAATGCGCGAACTAGTAAAGCAAGGCCATCCTGATGAGCCATTAACGGATATGGCCGAGTTATTACTATTGTATGCAGCACGAGCTCAGTTAGTTGGTAATGTTATTAAACCCGCTTTAGCCGCAGGTAATTGGGTGGTTGGCGATCGTCATGATCTGTCATCTCAGGCTTATCAAGGCGGTGGTCGTGGTTTTGACCGTGAGTTAATGGCGACCATGAAAAGAACAGTACTTGGTGATTTTACACCAGACTTAACTATCTATATGGATATTGATCCGAAGTTAGGGTTACAGCGTGCTTCTGCTCGTGGTGAGCTAGATAGAATCGAACAAATGAAACTGGATTTTTTTGAACGCAGTCGTGAACGTTATTTAGAATTGGCTAATAATGACGAAAGTATTATAACCATTGATGCAGGACAAGACTTAGATACGGTAACAGCATCGATTATTGCAGCTTTAGAAATATGGTTAGCGACGAATGGCAACTAAACTCTATCCTTGGCAGAAAGAGGTTTGGTCGCAATGGCAACAATTGATTGAAAATGATCGATTGCCACACGCCATTTTATGCGCCATGCCTGATGGCGTTGGTCGAGACCGCCTTGCTCAATATTTTGCTGATACGCTAGTTTGCTTGACACAAGGAATAGAACCTTGTGGTTTTTGCCATAGCTGTGGATTACTTGAATCAGGTAATCATCCTGATTTGCATTGGATCAGACCTGAAGTTGAAGGGAAATCTATCTCTGTCGATCAAATTAGGCAGTGTAATCAATGGGCTTTAGAATCATCTCAATTTAATGCAAAACGCGTTATTATTATTGATCCTGCCGAAAAAATGACAGAATCTGCCGCGAATGCTTTATTAAAGACATTAGAAGCGCCACCAAAGAACTGCCATTTTGTTTTACTTGCTAGTTCACCGCACAAGCTATTACCGACGGTTCGGAGTCGATGTCAGGTCTGGCATCAACCAAGTATTCCTGCCCCTATTATCCGCGATTGGTTAATGGAGACTGAACAATTAGATGTGACGCAACAATCAATTATAATAAATGCCTATTCTCCGTTACTTGTTCGTGGTTATTATCAGGAAAAAAAAGTCTTCCTGCATAAACAACTACTTGCCGAATTCACAGTTTATGCGGATTCTTACTTTTCCAATATTTCAGGAATATTACCTTTGTTGGTTAAATTAGGGGATGAAGGCCTATGTTGGTTAAGTTATTTATTGTCTGACATACAAAAAGTACAGCTAGGAGTCGGCACTAACTTAGTGCATTGTGATGAACTTACTTACGTTCAAAAACATGCAATTAAGCTCAACGCTGATTTAGTATACAAACAATATTTATCATTAAATGAGTTGCGACAACAGTTAAATAGTCATCCTGGATTGAATAAAGAATTATTAATTACTCAATGGTTATTTGAGTTTATTGGAGCGTAATGTGTTAATTGATTCACACTGTCACCTTGATAAATTAAATTATGATGATCTGCATGTTAGTGTCGGTGATGTTATAGAAAAAGCAAAACAACGTGGGGTTAGTCAGTTTTTAACGGTAGGCGTTACGCTTGATGCTTTTCCAAATATGATGGAAATGATTGAAGACCATCCAGAAGTTCATGCTTCTTGTGGCATCCACCCACTTGATGTTGAATCTAATTTCGACTTAGCGCTTTTCCGTGAGTACGCATCAAATAAAAGAGTGATTGCGATTGGTGAAACAGGGCTTGATTACTTTTATCAGCCAGAAACAGCAGAAAGACAGCGTGACTTGTTTACCCAACAAGTAGATGTTGCTGTTGAATATAATAAACCTCTTATTATCCATACTCGCCAAGCAAGAGAAGACACATTAGCAATTTTAAAAAATGGTCATGCAGAAAAGTGTGGTGGGGTGATACATTGTTTTACTGAAGATTGGGCATTTGCTCAAGCGGCAATTGAACTTGGATTTTATATCTCTATTTCTGGGATTGTTACTTTTAATAAAGCTTCTGAATTAAAAGATATAGTGCGTCGCTTACCTCTGGATAGGTTATTAGTTGAAACGGATTCTCCGTATTTAGCACCGGTACCTTACCGTGGTAAAGAGAACCAACCTGCCTATGTGAAAGAAGTCGCAGAGTATATTGCGTTGTTAAAATCGACTTCAGTTGAAGAAGTTGCGGAAAACACGACAAATAATTTTAAAAATCTTTTTTTGAATCGATAAATAGCATTTGTTGATAAAGCAATCAAAAGGGAGGAGATTACCTCTCTTTTTTTTGGTTAATTGATTTAATACAGGTTTATGTAACTATTTTACTAAGTAAACGTTTTCGTTAGATGCTTATTTACCCGATCTATTTTTGTTGCTAAAAATAACATTCCACTTTATGAGAATATTATCAATAATTGTTATTTTTCAATATGATAGAGTAAAGTCGACTTTTATGTGCAACTTTTATAAAGGCTTGCTTTTGTGATCACTGCAGGGTTTTAAAACAATAAATGAAAACATGCTAGAAAGTGTTTTTACATAGGTCTATATTTAGCGACAGTTTGATTATAGATACGAATACTTACAATTTGTTGATTACATAAGGCAAGGGGGATATTGCCGTAATGAGTAAGTAAGTAGGGTTCTTTATAATTGTATTTATAAATATTAGGAGCAAAACATGTTTAAAAACCTTTTTGCCAGTTTACAGAAAGTTGGTAAGGCACTTATGTTGCCAGTATCAGTTCTTCCTGTTGCTGGTATTCTTTTAGGAGTTGGTGCAGCCAACTTTAGTTTCCTTCCAGAAGTTGTTTCTCATTTAATGGAACAAGCTGGTGGTTCAGTATTCGGCCAAATGGCACTACTCTTTGCAGTTGGTGTTGCTCTTGGTTTCACAAACAATGACGGTGTAGCGGGTCTTTCTGCTATCGTTGGTTATGGCATCATGACAGCAACACTAGGCGTAATGGCTGAAGTGATGGGTGTTGATGGCATCGAAACGGGTGTTCTTGGTGGTATCCTTGCGGGTGGTGTTGCTGGTTGGGCATTTAATCGTTTTTACCGTATTCAACTTCCTGAATATTTAGGCTTCTTTGCTGGTAAACGTGCAGTACCTATCATTACTGGTTTTGTATCAATTGCGTTAGGTGTGATTTTATCTGTTATCTGGCCACCAATTGGTTCAGTAATTGCGTCTTTCTCTGATTGGGCTGCTCATCAGAACCCAGTAGCTGCTTTTGGTATCTACGGTGTTGTTGAACGTTCTCTAATTCCTTTTGGTTTACACCATATCTGGAACGTACCATTCTTCTATGAAGCGGGTTCTTGTGTAAATAATGCGGGTGAACAAGTTCACGGTATTATGACTTGTTTCCTAACCGCTGATGATGCGTCTCGTGCTGCGGGTAATGGCTTCGGTCAACTTGCTGGTGGTTACTTGTTTAAAATGTTCGGTCTTCCTGCTGCTGCAATCGCGATTGCACATTCAGCGAAACCTGAAAACCGTGCAAAAGTAATGGGTATCATGGCATCTGCTGCGTTAACTTCATTCCTTACTGGTATTACAGAACCGATTGAATTTGCATTCTTATTTGTTGCTCCTGTTCTTTATGCTATTCACGCAGCTCTTGCTGGCGTGGCATACATGCTGACTAACGCATTAGGTATTGTTCACGGTCACACATTCTCAAATGGTTTCATTGACTTCATTGTTCAATCTCCACATGCTGAGAAAATGCCTCTTCTAATTGGCTTAGGTCTTGTTTACGCTGCTGTTTACTACATCGTATTCCGCTTTGTAATTAAAGCAATGAACCTTAAAACGCCAGGTCGTGAAGATGAAGATGACAATGCAGCGCCAGCAGTAACTGGTACTGAATTGGCTGGTGAACTTGTTGCTGCCTTTGGTGGTAAAGAGAACATCACAAACTTAGATGCTTGTATTACTCGCTTACGTGTTTCTGTAGCAAGTGTAGAAGCGGTAAACCAAGACAGACTGAAACAACTAGGTGCAGCAGGCGTTGTTGTTGCTGGTTCTGGTGTTCAGGCAATCTTTGGTACTAAATCAGATAACTTGAAAACAGACATGAATGAATGGATTAGCCATAACTAATTCCTGATTTTATGAATGAAAAAAGGAGACTTTCGAGTCTCCTTTTTTATTGCCAGTCTAAAGAGTACGGTCTTTATTTTGAGGGAAACTGACTTCATGCTGTGAGTCTAACCAAGTCGGGTATTTTGTCATAATGGAAAGGAATAAGTGTGACTCTATAAAGTGATTAAGCCACTGTCGAGTAAGCGCATAGTTACTTTGTTTGAACCATTGAATATCCACAAAAGCAAACTGTCTAATAAATGGTAAAATGGCAATATCTGCAAAGCTGTATTGTTCATTAAAAAGCATTGTTGATTTTGATAATCGACTCTCTATCTTTTCCAAGAATATCTCTCCTTGTTCGCGATAATAGACGTCGGAATGCTCAGGGTAGCGATCTGAATATTTGTATTTATCTAACCATCCTTTGAATTCATGGTCATTCTCTTGAATTAAAAGATGCATCTCTTTTGTGGAATTAATAAGAAGCTCTGAGTCGATTAAAGCCCACTTCATAATATCCAAACTTTCATCTATAACACAGCCATTATCTTTAACTAAAACAGGCACCGTTCCTTTAGAGGACGCTATAAGTAGGGCTTCTGGTTTATGCTTTAATTCTATCTCCCGTAGCATCACGGTACGATGAGAGAGCGAAAGACTTAATCGAGCGCGCATTGCATAAGGACAGCGTCGAAATGAATAAAGTATTGTCATGAATTTACACCTTAGGAGAAATAAAAAAGCAGATCCGAAGATCTGCTTTATATTACTATTGTTTAGGACTGAGGTTATTCACTTTTCATCGCTTTACGAATACAGATGGCAGCGCCACCCCAAGTAATTCCTAAACCAATAACCATCATAATAATTGCACCAGTTGTCATATTAAGCTTCCTTACTTGTTTTATTAATAACAATCCCAACAACTAACATTGCAGCGATAAGACCCCAACCAAGGATCAGTAGATCTGATTGTGCATAACCACCGTAACCATCTGTAATCGTATTTACAATATTAGTTCCAAGGATAACGATTAAGAATGCAGGGCTAATAAAGCGGAGGCAGATTTCAAACCATTTACCTATTGTAAATTCAGATATTGCATTTACATGCTTACGAATATCAGTAAGTTTAACTAACCACCCCATAATAATGAGTTCAAGTAAGCAACTTGCAAGTAGAGCGATGTTATTAATAAAGTAATCGACTAGGTCAAGTAATAACAGACCACCATTGGTTGCAAATGCCATTGATACAACTAAACCTGTACCACAAACAACAGACGCTGCTTTTTTACGTGACCAGTTTAACTTATCAATAAAGGCAGAAGTCACGGCCTCAATAATAGAAATATGAGAGCTGAGTCCTGCAACAACAAGAGCAAGGAAAAACAGAGGACCTAAAATATAAGGAGCAGGTAATAAGTTAATGGCAGCAGGGATAGTTACAAAGGCAAGACCCACACCAGCACTCACAACTTCTGTTAATGGTTTCCCTTGTTCTTGGGCCATATTGCCTAAGATAGAGAAGATTAAGATACCAGCAATAATAGAAAAACCACAGTTGATCAGTACGGTCATGAAAGCATTGTTATTTATATCTGATTTCTCAGGTAAGTAACTTGAATAAGCTAACATGATTGCAAAACCAACACTTAATGTGAAAAATATTTGTCCATAAGCCGCTGACCATACTTTAGGGTCGGTTATTTTGCTGAAATCAGGTTGGAATAGATAGTTAAGACCATCTAATGCGCCCGGTAAGAAGACCATACGTCCAATAAGTGCGATAACCATGATAAAGAGTAAAGGCATCATGATTTTACTTGCTCGTTCAATACCGCTCTTAACACCGCCAAAAATAGCGGCGAAGGTAATCGCCCAAGCAATCAGCATTGGAATTGCTATATGCCATTGGATACTACCTAGTTTGCTTGGGGAGTTATCACCTAGTTGTAGGTATTCACCAAAGAAAAAGGCATTCGTGTCTTGTCCCCAACTTTGTGAAAAAGACATACTGAAGTAAGAGATAGCCCAACCAATAACGGCCACGTAATAAACGGCGATTACCGCTGCGATTAATACTTGGAACCAACCAAGCCATTCATATTTTTGATTTAATTTTGCAAAGGCACGAGGTGCAGAACCTCTGTATTTATGACCCATACCAAATTCCATTATCATAAATGGAATACCTGCAGTTAGCATGGCAAATAGATAAGGAATAAAGAAAGCACCACCACCATTTTCATAAGCCATATATGGAAAACGCCAAATATTACCTAATCCGATAGCAGAACCTACTGCGGCAAGAATAAATCCTGCTCGAGAACCCCATTGTTCACGCTTCATAAAACACTCCTTTAAAAAACTTTTCCCTGAGAATTGAAGCTTGTTTAGTATCATTCTCTATTAAATTTGAAATAAATTTGCTCAAACTAGATGGATTAGCTAAGCATTACAGGCAGATTACCTATTAATACTTGTTAAGGCAATATGAATAAAAGGTAGTGCAATTTGTACTAAATAGTCGATTATGCTGATTTTTTGGTTATAACTAGAGTATGGTTTTATCGGGGGGAATGTATATAAAGTTTACTATTGTTAATTAATGGTTAAATAATTGATTGTGTTTTTTTATAAAAAAGCCCAAATGATGGGAAAATAAGCATTTCATTTTAAATTAATGAAAATGAAATGCTTAATAGTCGAAGTATTGTGTTTTTTTAATTGTTAGAAATTGAAACGAAAGCCTACGTTAGCTTGAAATTGGTTCACCCAATCACTTTCGTATTTTATTACACAAGTGCTGCTTGTTGAGTTTGAAGCGCAGGTGCTATCAACACTACTATTCATCGAAGTCCCTAACCAGCGGCCCTCGAACTGCAATGCAAAATGATCCGTAAAATGGTATTGCAAACCAGCAAATGCGCCTGCGGAAAAGTGAAGACTGTCATCAACCCAATCAACGTCAGAGTAAGTTGTACCAATACTTAACCCTAAGAAAGAGCTTAGATTATGTGTTAATTGATAATCTAAAGCGCTTTGAAAATGTAAATATTGAAGTTTTGATTTGAGGTTTACACCATCAACATCATTAATTTGATTGCTATAAAACAAGCCAATTCGACCTAAATCATAATCGGTCTCAATACTTAATGAATAAGCGGTATCTGCTTTTAAATCGAGAATGTCATCATTAACGGTTTCAACTTCACCGCCAGAAGCGTAGCCAATGGAAGGCGTGATATAGATCTGAGAAAAGGCAGAAAGTGGCGTAAAAGCTAATAGTGTAAATAATGTTAATCGATTCATGTGTTCCCCTAGAATTCCATTTCATAGAAGTGATTATTATGCTGATATTGTGACTCTAATACCAACTTGATTGATTAACTGTGTCTATTCCTTGAACATACTTCAAATTGGTGTTAATTTTTTGTTACAAACAAATGGCAAGGAGCTATTATGGATCGTGATTTTAAATTCGCACTTATTACTACTGTCGCTGTATTTTCAGGCCTAGCATTTTTTGGAACGTTAGTTCTAACAGCCTAGAATGATGAATAGAATAAAAAAAGAGTAATAAAGTTTAATCTTTATTGCTCTTTTTAATGGGTCGAATGTGGCGTTTTGAGAGTGAAAAAGCACATTTTGTATCGATTACAATAGGAATGAATACAGAATCACGGCTTTTATTGATAAGTGTAGAGAGTTTTTTTATTATGTAAGTCTTTCATTTATCAATATATCAAGGCGAGTAGATGTCTTTCATTAAAATACTTTTTACAAGTGTTTGCCTTCTTTTCTCTGCTTCAAGCTTTTCCCTTTCAGAAAATTTTATTTTTTACCCTATGCCTATCCATGCAGATGGACAATACATTACGGCGCAACAACTTTTTCTTCGAGAAGATGGAGCGTTGTGGATGTATGATGTTTATGGTCAACTGCATTTGTTTGACGGTAAAAATATTTTCACGCTAGGTAAAAAATCTCAAACTGAATTACCAAGAAAAATCACCTTATTTGATGGGCGTTTTTGGTATATCAAAGACAATGTAATTAAATCATGGTCTCATAAAGAGGGGTTTAGGGACGAGCAGCCTTTACCTGCCTCAAAAAAAGTGAGCATGCTTAATAGTGCCAATGGGATGCTGTGGGGAAACGATGACGAGTACTTCTTTGTTTATAATCCGTTAACCGAATCGTTCTCGTCTTCAATGATAAATGAATCAAATACAAGTGTTATTCTGGATCAAATCACGATCACTGGTGCTATCAATGTTAATGGGCGTTGGTTAGTTTCTACCTCTGAAGGGATTTTTGAATTTGATACGACAACAGAAAGTTTTGCCCCTTTATATTTAGGGCAATATATAGATACGATTTTTTATTCGAAGGTGACAAATCAAATCATTCTAGGGACACATGACAGCATTTGGATGATGGAGTTAACAAAAAATAACCTATTGATTAAACAAAAGTTACCGATAAACGCGTCATTTATTTCTTTTGCAGAGACGGATGGGCTTTTTTGGTTTGGGACTGATGATGGGCTATATCAATGGAATATAAAAAACAAAAAATACCACAAATTTAATTCAGTCCTTAGAGATGATTACTCTCTTGAAGGAAATAAAATTTATGCATTACTTGCTGATAAAAATAATGGATTATGGATCGCGACAGATAATGGCGTCAGTTATTACTCGGATAGTAGTCGATTATTTACACGCATTCGTTATAAAGAAGCCAATGGCAGTTTAGACGTTAATGAAATTAATTCGGTCTTACAAACACCAGATGAGTTGGCATGGTTAGGATCATCTACTGGTTTGTTTTTGGTTGATTCAAATAATATAAAGAAAAGCTTACGAAAAATAATAGCAAAGCCAATTAATGATCTTTCTTATGATTCTGACTCAATATGGGCAGCAACGTCTTTTGGCGTGGAGAGAATTGATCGGTATAACCAGAAAAGAACGACTCCGGATGCATTAAAATCGTTATCGACACAAAACATCGAACATATCTTTATTGATTCAACCCAAACGTTATGGTTTTCAAGCAAAAAGGGGCTATATAAATACAATGTAGCAGAAAATAAATTGGTGCCTTTAGGTTTTTATTGGGCAATTCAACAGAAATACTCCACTCAAATTACGCACATTTATGAGAACAAAGATGGACGAGTTTCCATTGGCACAAATGTTGGTTTGTATCAATATTCTAATGGAGCATTAACGTTTGATTATGCTTATAGCCATACAGGCAGCATTTTAGATATGGCTGATACTGAATATGGTAATTCATGGATAGTAAGTAACTACGGCCTACAATTGACCCTGCTTAATGGGGTTCGTAAAGACATCAAACTCCCTGCTGAATATATAACCCCTCATTGTGTACTGCCAAGTAGCAAAGGTGTATGGCTATCTTCTAGTAAAGGGCTTTCTTTATACACCCATCAAGGCCGATTAATGAAACATTTCGGTAGCCAAAGAGGGTTAATTAATAATGAATTATTACCTAACCTTTGTTCTATTTCTCCTGCGGGTAAAATGCTTTTCGCAAGCAAAGATGGTGTGATCTTTGTTAATGAGCAAGATCTTATTGAGTATCAAATAACGAAGCCGAAGGTGGTCTTTGGCAAAGTAAAAGTGGGGGATCGTATTGTTAGTTATGGCGAGGATAATAAATTAACAAAACAAGTCCCTTATGGTTCTAGTATCTCTTTCTTATTTGGTATTTTACCGGAATTTCAGAATAAATATTTATCGTTTCAATTGATTGGTTCTAATGATGAATCGTGGTTAGATTTTGAAGGTAATTTGTTGATTTTTGATTCATTAAATCCAGGTAAGTACACACTACGGATCAGACCTAAGAATGATGGGCAAAGAAGCAGTAATGTCACAGAGTTTATTTTCTATATTGAAGTACCATGGTTTTTTGCTCCTTGGTTTGTTTTTTTACTTTTTGTCAGCTTGGTTAGTATTGTCATTACTATATATTACTGGCGCTCTAAAGAAATTAAGAGAAGTAATGAAAATTTAAGAAAAAGCGTGGGAGTAAAAACGAAGCAATTGAGTAATCAAGGGAAGGTATTAACATCAAGTAATCGCCAGTTGCAAAAGTTACTTACTGTGCGACAACATGTTATTGCTGAGATGGCAGAGCAAGCGCAACAACCGATTAAAGACATTCAAGTAAACCTATACAAAAAGGGATCGTTAACTAACTTGTCATTGGCTAATCAATGTGAGTATAGCTTACAGCTTCTACAGCAATTAACTCAATTAGAGTCGTTTGCCGATTTGCAAAAAAATAGAAGAATGAATCAAGTACTACAGCCGTTACTTACTGCCGCTATTAAGAGTTGGAAAGATGAGTTTCACTCTAAAGGAGTGGAGTTAATATTATGTGATGATTCTAAGGGGTGTTCTATTTTTGTTGAGCCTCTTTTTATCGATACGATTTTTAATAATATGCTATTTAATTTATTAAAAAGAAGTGATTTTGGACAACAAGTAGAAATTGTTTTATTTCATGATAATGGAGAGATCCACGTGCAATTCTTAAGCTCAGGAGAGGTCATCAATGACAACGAACTCGATGAGCTAAAACGAATTGATCTTTCTCAACACCTTCAAATCATGAGTCAAGTAGCGTTAGGATTATCATCTGTAAAATTGCTTACCATACAAAATGGTGGGCATTTTGTATTAGTTAAAAATGAAGCCGGTAATGGTGAAATAAAATTATCTTGGCCTGTGGCTGTTGATGCGCTAGTAGAAAGACCAGAGAAATTTAATTATAAGATTGATAATGATAAAGATGATAATCAACAACAATGGTTAATTGATGTGTATCGTTTAGTTGAACAGTCTTACGGTGATCCTACTTTTGGTACAAGTGCGGCAGCTAAATTGCTATACACCTCTGAACGCAATCTACAGAGAAAGTTTAAACAAATAACGCAGCGTTCATTCATGGAGTATGTAACAGAAATCAGATTAGAAAAAGCGTGTGAAATGTTAATTTCAGGAAATAAAGTGGCTAATGCAGCGTTTGAATCCGGATTTAATGATCCTTCTTATTTTAGTAAGCGCTTTAAGCGTCATTATGGTTTATCACCGACACAGTTTGTTTCTGAGAATGAAATTTTATAGCGATGGGATTTTATATTGTAGATATAAGGTAAGGGACTTTATAAGGAAAGAAAAAAAAGATCGTGGCGTCGCCGGGGGGACGACGCCACGGGTACCAAAGGCACCTTCGCTTGCTGCCGAGGAAGCAAGATTTCTCCTGTTTCCTCTTATAGAATAAAATTAAGAGGTCTCCCTCTCGATGGAATAACTATAATCCCACCGTCTTTTTTTACATATCAAAATAACGCCAATCGATAGGGATAAATACGACAAATCGATATTTTTAATTTAAGTTGTTGTTTTTAAATAACTATATTTCCATGTCGCATTTGTCCTATATTTGTGTCATTTTTGACGTCAATTCTATGCATATTTAAATTAACGTTATTGACGTTTTTTTTGAAGCAGTATCACAATCTTATTTTCAATTAAAAATCGTTATTTATAGGATTTTTGTCAATTTACTGAAAAAAATTGATTTAGCGCAAGATAAAAGTAACAGTTAGTTATAAAATGAAACGAAATAATAATGATTCTCACTATCGTGGAGCTTTGAATGAATTTAGCGCAATTAGAAAGCGGTAAAAAAGCCGTTGTAACAGACATGTCTTTATTACCAACGGATACAAGAAAGAAATTAATGGTAATGGGAATGCTGCCACATACTGAAATTTCTATATTGCGTAAGGCTCCAATGGGTGATCCGTTACAGATCAGTGTAAGAGGTACTTCTCTTGCCATTCGTAAAAATCTAGCAGAACAGATTACAGTTAAGGAATTATAAAATGCAATATCAGGTATTAACTGTAGGAAATCCAAACAGCGGTAAAACAACCTTATTTAATGGATTAACAGGCGCAAAGCAACAAGTTGGTAATTGGGCTGGTGTTACGGTCGAGAAGAAAACAGGTAAATATATCTGTTCTGGCGATGAATTTTTATTAACGGATTTACCGGGTATCTATGCGCTGGATAGTGGTAATGATGTAAACAGTCTTGATGAAACAATTGCCTCACGCGCCGTGCTTACTCATGATGCCGACGTTATTATTAATGTGGTTGATGCGTCGTGCTTAGAGCGCAGTTTATACATGACATTGCAGTTACGTGAATTGGGTCGACCAATGATTGTTGTGCTAAACAAGATGGATGTACTAAAGCGTCAACGACAAGTATTAGATATCAAGGGATTAGAAAAAACGCTAGGTTGCCCAGTTTTAGCTCTTTCTGCGAATAATAATGGTCAAGTACATAAGTTTAAAGAAAAACTGCATAAGTCCATTGCCCAAGGCATTAAAATGGCACCGCTTGAATTGTCGTATGGTGATAGAGTTGAAGCGGCAATAAAAGAAGCGTCTCATTTATTCTCAAGTAAATACGCATCAAGTCGTTCTTTAGCGATCAGAGCATTAGAGAATGATGCGTTAGTGTTAAATACATTAGAAGCTGATAAACGAAATGCGATTGCTAACATTGCGAATGTCTTAACGACCGAAGTTGAAGCGGATTTCCATATTGCAGATTGTCGATATACTTTTCTACATCAGCTATGCCAAAAGTTACGTCGTCAAGAAGGTGGACTGAGCCACAGTGTTAGTGAAAAAATAGACACCGTGATATTAAATAAATGGGTAGGTATCCCATTTTTCTTTTTCGTTATGTATCTCATGTTTATGTTTTCTATCAATATAGGCAGCGCATTTATCGATTTCTTTGATATTGGCGTTGGCGCATTGCTAGTTGATGGCGGACACTATTTATTAGATGGACACTTACCGGTTTGGTTAGTCACATTAATTGCAAATGGTGTTGGTGGTGGTATTCAAACTGTTGCAACATTTATTCCTGTTATCGGTTGTTTATACCTATTTTTATCTTTGCTTGAAAGCTCAGGCTACATGGCTCGTGCTGCTTTTGTTCTTGATAAAGTAATGCAAAAAATTGGTTTACCTGGTAAAGCGTTTGTTCCTTTAGTGCTTGGTTTTGGTTGTAACGTTCCTGCCATTATGGCAACTCGAACGTTAGAGCAGGAGCGTGAACGTAAACTAGCGGCTTCAATGGCGCCATTTATGTCATGTGGTGCACGCTTGCCTGTTTATGCGTTGTTTGCTGCGGCATTCTTTCCAGAAAATGGACAAAATGTTGTGTTTGGTTTGTACTTTTTAGGTATTTTAGCCGCTGTATTTACCGGTTTACTGCTAAAACATACTATCTATCCAGGTCGTAGTGATACGTTCATTATGGAAATTCCTGATTATGAATTTCCAACGGTACGTAACATCATGATTAAAACATGGCAGAAGTTGAAGCGCTTTGTTCTTGGTGCTGGTAAAACTATTGTTGTAGTAGTGACTATTTTAAGCTTCTTTAACTCATTGGGTATGGATGGTTCATTTGGTAACGAAGACAGTGAAAACTCTGTGTTATCAAAAGCAGCTCAAATTGTGACTCCAGTATTAGCGCCAATTGGTATTCAAGAAGACAACTGGCCTGCAACCGTCGGTATTATCACGGGTATTTTTGCTAAAGAAGCGGTTGTGGGTACATTAAACAGCTTATATGCTGATCCTGCAGGAGATGACGCTGAATTTAATCTTATGGCGAGCCTTGAAGAAGCCGTAATGTCGATCCCTGAGAACTTAACGGGTCTTAGTTATTCAGATCCATTAGGGGTTGAAGTAGGGGATTTAACGGACAGTGCGGCAGTCGCGGCAGACCAAGGTGTAGAACGCTCTATCTTTGGTAACTTACAAACGTATTTTGTAACGAGTGCAAGTGCAATGGCGTATTTAATCTTTATCTTGTTATATACACCATGCGTTGCTGCAATGGGGGCTTACATGCGTGAATTTGGTCGTCAATATTCTTATTTTATCGCTGGTTGGACGATGTTGTTGGCTTATGTGTCTTCGACATTATTTTACCAAATTGCAAATTTCTCTAATGCTCCAATGACAAGCAGTATGTGGATTGCGATTTCACTAGCTGCAATGGCTGTGACTTATTTAGCGTTGAAGAGAAAGAGTCGAGAGGTTGAAAACCAAGAGGCGGCATTAGTATGATACTCACTGAGCTTAAGCAATATATTGATGAAGAGGGTCGGGTAGAAAGACTGACCCTAGCGAAAAAGTTCAGTATGAGTGAAGATGGTGTTGATGCAATGCTTGAGCTATGGGTAAAAAAAGGAAAGTTAACCCGTGAATTAATCGGTTGCGATAAAACACAATGCTGTCAAGACGCTGAACGTGTTTGGTATCGGCCAGTTTATAAAGATGAGTTAATGACAACTTATATAAGATAGTCGCCTAATTAACATTAGCGTGATAAATAAAAACGAGAGCCAATTGGTTCTCGTTTTTTTATGGGCGAAAGGGAAAGAGGGACGAGACATTAGGGACTCGTCCCTGTTTTAAGCACAAAAAAAGACACGCAATTTTCATCGCGTGTCTTTCTATTTTCGTTAACTAAGTCTTAATTACTAAGGTGTAAAATTAGTTAATTACTTTTTCAGCTTTTTCTGCTTCTTCAGCTTGAGACGCTTGGATAGCCGTTAGTGCTACTGTGTAAACGATATCGTCTACTAGAGCGCCACGAGACAAGTCATTTACAGGCTTGCGCATACCTTGAAGCATTGGACCGATAGATACTAGGTCAGCAGAACGTTGAACCGCTTTGTACGTTGTATTACCAGTGTTTAGGTCAGGGAATACAAATACAGTTGCTTTACCAGCAACAGGAGAATTAGGCGCTTTAGAAGCGGCTACATTTTCCATGATAGCAGCATCGTACTGAAGAGGACCATCGATGATCAGATCAGGACGTTTTGCTTGAGCAAGTTTGGTTGCTTCACGTACTTTATCAACGTCTGCACCCTTACCAGATTCACCAGTAGAGTAAGAGATCATTGCAACGCGAGGGTCGATACCAAATGCCGCTGCAGAGTCAGCAGATTGGATAGCGATTTCAGCAAGTTGCTCAGCGGTTGGATCAGGGTTGATCGCACAGTCACCGTATACAAGTACTTGATCAGGCAGAAGCATGAAGAAGATAGAAGATACGATAGAAGCATCAGGGGCTGTTTTGATGATTTGGAATGGAGGAACAATCGTGTTTGCTGTGGTATGAACCGCACCAGAAACAAGACCGTCAACTTCACCCGCTTCAAGCATCATAGTACCAAGGAATACCGAATCTTTTAGTTTCTCACGAGCCACAACTTCAGTCATGCCTTTCGCGCCACGTAACTCAACTAAACGAGCAACGTATTTTTCACGTACAGATTCAGAATCGATGATCTCAACGCCTGCGCCAAGTTCAACACCTTGTTGTGCTGCAACACGACGGATCTCTTCAGGATTACCAAGAAGAACACAAGTCGCGATACCACGCTCAGAACAGATAGCCGCGGCTTTAACTGTACGAGGTTCATCACCTTCAGGAAGGACGATACGCTTAGCCGCTTTACGAGCAAATTCAGTTAACTGGTAACGGAACGCTGGTGGGCTCAGACGACGGATGCCTTCAGTACCTTCAGATAGTGAATCAATCCAAGGGCCATCAATGTGGCTAGCAACGTGTTCGTTAACAAACTCAATACGCTCTTTATCATCTGCAGGAACTTCAAGGCTGAAGCTTTGTAGATTTAGAGAAGTCTGCCAAGTGTTACCTTGAGCCGTGAAGATTGGAAGACCAGCATCTAGTGCAGGCTTACAAAGATCAGCGATTGATTGTGGAATTTCGTAACCACCAGTTAGTAAGATAGCACCGATTTCAACGCCGTTCATTGCAGCAAGACATGCAGCAACGATAACGTCAGGACGGTCGGCAGAAGTTACTAATAGAGAACCTGGTTTGAAGTGCTCAATCATGTGCGGTAGAGAACGTGCACAGAAAGTGATGCTCTTAATGCGACGAGTCGCGATTTCACCTTCGTTGATGATTTCAGCATTAAGGTGCTTAGCCATATCGATAGCACGCGTAGCGATTAGATCGATTTTCCAAGGCACACAACCAAGAACACGAATAGGACTAGAGTTGAAGATTTGCATTACTTCAAGATTAGTCTTAGTCGTTGCATCTGCATCATCAAAGATTTCAGATAGGTCTGGGCGAGTACGACCGGCTTCATCAACAGGCGCATTAAGCTTGTTGATGATAACACCAGCGATTTGTTTGTTTTTAGTGCCGCCGAAGTTAGAACATGCTACTTCGATACGCTCTTTAAGTTGAGAAGGGTTGTCTGTACCAGGAGTCGCTACAAATACAATCTCAGCGCCCAGAGTTTTTGCAATTTCACCATTTAATTGGTTAGCAAATGGGTGCTTACGAGTAGGAACAAGACCTTCGATAAGCGTCACATCAGTATCTTCACTGATAGACTTATAACGAGCAACGATTTCTTCTAAAAGAACATCAGTTTGATCGTTACGTAGAAGTTCTTCTGCACGAGAAACTGTTGTAGGTTCTGCTGCTTTAATATCGCTGCTGCTAGTCACAATTGACGTAGTTAGATCAGGTTGATCACCACCGTGACGAGGTTGAGAGATAGGTTTGTAAAAAGAAACGCTTACGCCTTTACGTTCCATAGAACGTAAAACACCCAAACTTGCGCTAGTTAGACCAACACCAGCACTGATTGGAACAAGCATAATAGTACGAGACATGGAAGATTCCTCTAAACTATTGGGGCAAGAGACTTTATTTAAAGAATAAAGCCATAGAAAGAAAAAAGGCTAACCTAGTGGCTAGCCTTTTAGGAGAGATTATAGACCAGTTAGTTTAGCTGTGTCTTCTGCGATTACTAGCTCTTCGTTAGTAGAGATAACCATAGCAGGAACGCGGCTGTTTGCTGTAGTGATAGTACCTTCACCACCAAAACGTGCTTTAAGGTTTGCTTCGTTATCAACTTCGATACCGAAAATACCTAAACGGTTAAGAACCATTTCACGGATTGGAGCAGAGTTTTCACCGATGCCGCCAGTGAAAGTGATTGCGTCTAGACGACCTTCTAGAGTTGCTGTGTAGCCTGCAACGTATTTAGCTAGACGGTGACAGAATACATCCATCGCACGAGTTGCTTCTTCTTTTTCACCGTAGTTGTCTTCAACAAAACGACAGTCAGAAGTCACTTGAGTTAGACCTTGTAGGCCAGACTCTTTAGTTAGCATCGTGTTGATTTGTTCAACAGAGTAACCTAGTGCGTCATGTAGGTGGAAAATGATCGCAGGATCGATATCACCACAACGAGTACCCATTACTAGACCTTCAAGAGGAGTAAGACCCATAGAAGTATCTACAGATTGACCGTTCTTGATTGCACATACAGATGCGCCGTTACCTAGGTGACAGTTGATGATGTTTACTTCTTCAACTGGCTTGTTTAATAGGCCAGCAACTTCACGAGTGATGAACAGGTGAGAAGTACCGTGCATACCGTAACGACGAATACCGTGATCTGTGTATAGGTTGTATGGTAGAGCGTATAGGTAAGACTCTTCAGGCATTGTTTGGTGGAATGCAGTATCAAACACAGCAACGTTTTGAAGTTCAGGGAAGTTGTGTTTAGCCGCTTCGATACCAATGATGTGAGCAGGGTTATGAAGAGGTGCAAAAGTTGCAGCGTCTTGAATACCTTTAAGCACTTCGTCAGTGATAAGAGCAGATGAAGTGAATTGCTCACCACCGTGTACGATACGGTGACCGATTGCGCCTAGGTTAGCTTTAAGCTCTGGCTTAGAAGCAAGAATAGATTCAACCATAAACGATAGAGCTTCTTCGTGAGCAGCACCTTCACCTAGTTGAGCTTCGTGCTTGCCATCAAGTTTCCACTTAATACGCGCTTCAGGAAGACCAAGACACTCAGCAAGACCAGTTAAGTGCTCTGCACCAGATTCTGCGTCAATAACCGCAAATTTAAGAGAAGAACTACCGCAGTTTAAAACTAAAACCAGCTTAGACATGTATAAATACCTATTTATTCATCAGTAATTAAGCTATATCGCAACGATATAGCATGACAAATGTAGTGAGTTAACGAAAAATCCCACATTTGTACAAAAAAATTAGCTATCCTTAGAAAGAGCATTACAGCAGTCCTTGCCGATTTATCCTTTTTTAGCTTATAGTAGAACTACAGCAAAAGATAAATCAGTGCATAGGATAACGATTGTGCGCTAAGATAACAAAAATATTTTAAGATAATATTAATTCTAATCAAGTTTATTCTGTATTTTTTTGAATGATTAAACTTTTGTTTAGTTATCGGAGGGGGCAAAATGAGTGATAACGGCTTTTTATTCCGATTTAAAGATGGTCAGACGTATATGGATACGTGGCCTGAACGTAAAGAGTTAGCACCGATGTTCCCTGAACAGCGAGTGATTAAGGCAACTAAATTTGCTGTTAAAGTGATGCCAGCAGTCGCTGTGATCAGCGTATTGACTCAAATGGTGTTTAATAATTCAGCGGCGTTACCACAATCCATCATTATTGCACTCTTTGCTATTAGTATGCCTTTGCAAGGGTTTTGGTGGTTAGGTAATCGAGCGAATACTAAATTGCCACCAGCATTAGTAAATTGGTACAGAGAGCTTTATCAAAAAATTATCGAATCCGGGGCGGCATTAGAGCCACTTAAACAGAGACCTCGATATAAAGATCTTGCGAATATTTTGAATAAAGCGTTTAAACAACTAGATAAAACAGCATTAGAACGTTGGTTTTAATACTTTATTACAATAAATCTAGAAATAAAAAAAAGGAGCTAATTAGCTCCTTTTTTTGATCTTATGGTTTAGATAAAGATTACATACGCTCTAGCGTTTCAATACCTAATAGATCTAGACCTTGTTTGATTGTCTTAGCCGTTAATGCAGCTAACTTCAGGCGGCTTTGCTTAACTGTTTCATCTTCGTTGTTAAGGATAGGGCACGCTTCGTAGAAGCTAGAGAACTGGCCAGCAAGTTCAAATAAGTACGCACACATTAAGTGAGGTTGACCTTCACTTGCTACTGCTTGTACTGCTTCTTCAAACTGCATTAATTTAGTAATTAATGCTTTCTCTTTCTCATCAGTGATCTTAACTTCGCCAGCTAGATTATCCATCGATAGGTCTGCTTTGCTGAAGATAGATGCTACACGAGTGTAAGCATATTGCATATAAGGGGCAGTATTACCTTCAAAGGCAAGCATGTTGTCCCAATCAAAGATGTAATCGGTTGTACGGTGCTTAGAAAGATCTGAGTACTTCACGGCAGCCATTGCGACGGTCGTTGCAATTTTTGCTTTTTCTTCAGTTGATAGATCTTTGTTTTTCTCTTCGATCAGTGCAATTGCGCGTTGCTCTGCTTCATCAAGAAGATCAGCAAGACGAACGGTACCACCTGCACGAGTTTTAAATGGGCGACCATCTTTACCTAGCATCATGCCAAACGCATGGTGCTCTAAAGAAACACTCTCAGGAACATAACCCGCTTTACGAACGATAGTCCACGCTTGCATCAGATGTTGATGCTGACGTGAATCGATGAAGTAAAGTACGCGATCTGCGTTCAGTTCTTCGAAACGGTATTTAGCACAAGCAATATCTGTTGTTGTGTAAAGGAAACCACCATCACGTTTTTGAACGATAACACCCATTGGGTCGCCATCTTTGTTCTTGTATTCGTCAAGGTAAACAACTTGAGCGCCATCACTTTCTACTGCTAGGCCTTTTTCTTGAAGATCCGCAACAATAGGTGCAAGCATGCTGTTATACATACTTTCGCCCATCACGTTATCACGAGTTAATGATACATTTAGACGGTCATAATTACGTTGGTTTTGAACCATTGTAACGTCGACTAATTTTTTCCACATGTCTGCACAGAAAGCGTCACCACCTTGAAGTTTAACAACGTAACCACGGGCTGTTACGGCAAACTCTTCATCTTCGTCGTACAGTTTTTTAGATTCACGGTAGAAACCTTCAAGATCAGACAGTTCCATAGAAACTTCGCCTTTCTCTTTTTGGATGCGCTCAAGGTTTGCGATAAGCATACCAAATTGAGTACCCCAGTCACCGATGTGGTTAGCACGAGTCACGTTGTGGCCTAAAAACTCAAGAGTACGAACAACAGCGTCACCAATGATGGTTGAACGAAGGTGACCTACGTGCATTTCTTTAGCAACGTTTGGTGCTGAGTAATCGGCTACGATATTTTGTTTGGTTTCTAGTGCTACGCCTAGACGTTCGTCAGCTAAAGCTGCTTCTGCTTGCTTAGCTAGAAATTCTTCAGACAAGAAAATGTTAATGAAGCCAGGGCCTGCAATTTCAGTTTTGCTAGCGATGCCATCAAGATCTAAAACATCCAGTACTTTCTGAGCAAATTCTCGCGGGTTTGTACCTAGTTGCTTAGCTACGCCCATTACGCCGTTAGCTTGGTAGTCACCAAATTGAGCTTTTGCAGATTGACGAACGGCGGCAGGGCTGCCCGCTGGCGCGCCGGCTGCTTCTAACGCTTGAGAAACTTTGTCGTTAATAAGTGATTGAATATTCAAAGAGTTATCCTTCATATCGCTGTTAAACAGGAATGCTGTTGCATGGAAAGCAAAATAGTCGCTAATAATAGCAATAAAATAGGGGATATTTAATAGTTTCTGCTATTTTTTCTTAAGAGTCTAAACATCAAGTAAAGAGGTTGCTACAATTCGGTTTCTCTTCTTCAATCGTTAGGTTGCTCTCATGTCATCACTATTATTAAAAGAACAACAATTAGAGCCTCAGCAGTTAATTTGTGTGTTACCTGCTTTTATGGATAAAATTCAAGTCTTGTTGAATGTTCTGGGTTTGGATTTAACCGAATATCAAGCGGATCATATTGCTTTGCGAATTAATGATCGCGACGTTGCTCAAGCAGCGCATCAAATGTGGCTGAAACAGGCAACAGAATGGTCAAATAACGAGATTAATGGTCGTCCAATTATCGCTTTAGGTTTTAATCAACCTTTAGAGAGTCGTGGATGGTCTATTGAATGTTTAGAATTACCTTATCCTGGAGAGAAAACTTACCCTCAACAAGGGTGGGAGCATATTGAATGGGTAATACCGTGTGAGGTTAATTCTCAAGAAGAATTTCTGACTTACTTATTTTCTATATTTCCTATACTTAAAGAAAAATGGTCAGAATTGGCGTCTTTGGGTGTAAAAGTAAAGCAGAGTTGTCCATCTGGTGAAGCAGAACGAATTGCAAATTATACCGTGGCTTTTAAGTATCAAGGGGTATGTATTAAATTGCATCCACACAGTTTGAAAGCAGTGATAGAGAGCGAACAAGCCTAATCATTACTTATTAAATCAAAATAAAAAAGGCAGTCTATTTTTAGACTGCCTTTTTGTTTTTACGACTTTTAAGCTTGTGTTGAGGTTATTTAGTTACAGGTTTACATAGTTCAGCAATAACTTTCAAACGACGTTCTGGTTCTGCGACAAACGGGTTTTCTTCATCCCATGCATAGCCTGCTAAAATGGCACAGATCATTTGTTTAATCTTAGGGTTTGGATCGTCATGAAAAATAACGTCCTGAAATGATCCTTCATACCATCCTTCCACATAGCAACGGAATGTATTTACGCCCTTCATTAGTTTGTCTGAATAATCAACTTGCCAATCAACCTCTTCTTGGTTGAATTGCTTAATTAATAAATCAGCGGCTAACTCTGCTGATTTCATCGCGATGGTTACGCCAGAAGAGAACACTGGGTCAAGAAACTCGCCAGCGTTACCTAATAAAGCAAAATTACGATCAAATAGCTTAGAGACATTCGCAGAGTAACCCATAATTTGACCGGATGGATTTGGGTATTCAGCCGCAGCCAGTAGCTGTTTAAGATTACTGTCTTCAGTCGCTAATTTTTTTAATGCTTCAATATTATCTTCAGGATATAGGTCGAAGAACTCAGGTTCACCAACGACACCAAAAGAGCAGGTTCCATTACTGAATGGAATTAACCAATACCACACCTGCGTATTGGTTGGATGTACAGAGATAAGGATTTTATTTCTGTCATAGTTAACATCAGTAATATTGTCATTAATGTGAGTGAAAATAGCTTTTCGTGGTGGAAGACAAGAAGGTTCTTCAAGATCTAGTAGTTTTGGTAATACACGTCCAAATCCACTTGCATCTAAGACAAAATTGGCTTCAACTTGATAAGGGTTACCATCAGCATCTAAAACAGAAAGTAGCGCTTTAGGTTGAGAAATATCAACATCGGTAATTTCGTGTTGGTAACGAATTTCAACCCCTTGCTCTTGGGCGCTATCAGCTAAAACTTTATCAAAATTACCACGTTGAACTTGAAAGGTTGTTCCAGCACCGTCTGAAAATTTGTCCGTAAAATCAAAGGAAGTAAACGTGCCGTTAAAATGAAATGCTGCGCCATTTTTGTATTGAAAAGAGGCATTTTTTACTGCATCAAGCATGCCTGCTTTTTTGATTGATTCCATGCAAGCAGGAAGTAAACTCTCGCCAATAGAAAAACGAGGAAAAGTGGATTTTTCTAGTACGATACAATCGATATTGTGCTTTTTAAGCAACGCAGCAGCAATAGACCCTGATGGGCCTGCA
This sequence comes from Aliivibrio logei, assembly GCF_001691055.1. Taxonomy (NCBI): domain Bacteria; kingdom Pseudomonadati; phylum Pseudomonadota; class Gammaproteobacteria; order Vibrionales; family Vibrionaceae; genus Aliivibrio; species Aliivibrio logei. The sequence continues at coordinate 923,820 of NZ_MAJU01000008.1, read as the reverse complement.
CCAATAATGGCAACGTGGGTTGATTGTGGTGTAGACACAGAAATTCCTCATTCATGCAGGTGTATTACCACCTGCCATTGTTTTATTTTTTAATAGGGATGTTGCTATGGTTTAAGCGTTATTTGGCTTTAAGTTCAAGTAGAGTATGACCTAATCCAATATTATTCGTTTGTTCCGCAACAATGAATCCAGCTTCGCTAATGATCTCTAAGAAATCACCGCAACGATAAAAACGACTGTTTCCGTTTGCTAAACAAGTAAAGTATAGCGATGTTGCATTTAAACTGTATGACGCAGCATCGTACTTTTGAGCATCCCAAAACAGCTCAAGAATATAGACTTTAGCATCGATGGACATAGCGGCACGAACACGCTTAAGAATGCTTAATATTTCCATTGGAGAGAAGCAATCTAGAAATTGGCTCATCCACCAGACATCAGCACCTTGAGGTAATGGCAGTGTTTTATCTAACATATTAGTAGGATGGCCGTTAATACGGTCGGCAAAGCCTTGCTGTTCTGCGTTTTTTAACGCCATTTCAATTTGCTGTGGTAAATCGATAATCGTAACGTTAACGTCAGAATCGTATTTACAACACTCTAAAGCCCATTTCCCTGTATTGCCGCCAATATCAAACAAACGTTGAGGTTTTTGGCTCAATACTTTTTCTAATAATATTGGGAATGAACGGTCAGAATAGAAGTGATCAAACTTAAACCAGCTTTCTTTTGCTTTCTCTGGTAAACGAGACAATCCTTCATAGATTGTAGGCCAATCACCAAGCTCTTTTAAGCCTGCTGGCGTTCCTTCTTTTATTGATTCCGTTAAATGCATCATCGCGGCATAGCATACATCTGCCGTGAAATCTAAATTGGCGTTTGTCATGCCATCATGCAATAAAAAGTGACCTAAATTGGCTTGAATATAATTAGGTTCATTCCACGTGACAATATGAGCACTTAACGCCATATCCAATAGTACTTTGACACCATATTCAGAGATACCAGTGTTTTCTGACAATTGTTGTGCGTTTAATCCTAGGTTTCCTGCCTTGTCTAATGCGGCAAGAATACCTAAATCTCTCAATGTACGAGCAGTATGAAAAACGATAGGAGCAAAAGAGAGTTTTTGAGCTTCAGTTTTTGCTTCTAAGGCATTAAAAGGGTCATTAGTATATTGGGTCACAAAATTGGCCATATTATTAGAAAGTAAATGGATCATATCAGCTGTATCGGTGTAAACCTTGTTCAAAAGCAAGAAATGACAGATATGAATTAGGTATCAATAGATTAGTCGATAATTTTTGAAACGACATTATCTTTAAATTGAACTTTAAACGTATTAAATCGGCTTTTCCAATATAACCATTCGTTGCCGTCTAAACTCGGTGTTCTGTGCTTTGGTGGGAAGCCGATCGCATATTCTACTGCTTCTTTTGTCATGCCTTCTTTAACAATACCGTCTTTGATACCTTGTTGGTCTAAAGTGCTTAACGCATTTACTTTTGAGGTATTACATTCAGTACCAAAATAATGGCTTAAGTATGCTGTGAAGTCAGGGGAGGATTTGTGTTTATCTAAGGTATATTGTTGGTCGGATGATTTGACTTTGAAGGTCAATCGCTTGCTATTTAGGCTAATAATATCGACTTGAGAGCAAAGTGGAATTAAGCCATCTTGTTGGTAATTAACAGAATAAAGTTTAAGACGATTTGAATCAGGGTGTAGATTGACTAATGTATAAACTGGTTTTGTCGTGTGAGATAAATCTTCACCTGTTGTTTTGTCAGTTAGTGGGATAACGCTAGCACAACTACTTAATAATAATGCACTTATTGTCAGTAATATTGATTTCTTAAATGACATATATAACCCTTATTTATGCATCTATTTATATGTTTACCGTATGCTTTGCCGCTTTTGTATTTGCGCCAAGTCACTGAATTCATATATCCTATACGACTATAGTTACAAATTGTAATGTTTTTACTATTAGATGGGCATCATGGCATACGCAAATTTTAATATAATCGACTGGCACGCAATTTCGACTGGATTAGAAAATCGAAGTGATTGGCTTCTATGGTCAGAAAGTGATTTTACTTGGCCAGAAGACGGTAAAATACCGGTTGATAAAATTCCTGCGATGGCTCGACGTCGAATGAGTTCATTGAGTAAATTAGCGGTTCAAACTGCCTTAACGCTCTCTGAACATAATTCGATAGATTATTTGGTTTTTGCAAGCCGTCATGGTGAATTAACCAGAACCACGACATTACTTGAAGATATTTTAAAAGGAGAAGATGCTTCTCCAATGGCGTTCTCTCAATCGGTTCATAATACGGCCTCTGGTTTATTTACGATCAGTGCCAAAAAACCAATTCCGGTGACCTCTATTGCCGCCGGAGAAAATACCTTTCACTCAGCATTAGTTGAAGCCGCAGCCTATCTTTATGAAAATCCAGACCATAATGTATTAGTGGTGGATTTTGATGAACCGACGTCTTCCCATTATAAAGAATTTGAAACTGACACTTATCAAGGCTACGCATTAGGGTTGATATTAAGCAGTGGACAAGATATTTCGATTGCATGGAACAATAAACCATCAATCAGTTCTTCATCCTTGCCTCATGGGTTGCAATGTATTGCTAACTTAGTAGGATCAAAGGATAAGTGGAATGTTGACAGTAAATCAACTCAATGGACATGGACGCGTATTAAGTAGAATGACAGTACTCTCACGAATAGATAAATATTGGCGAATTATAGCGACGGGAATTTGTTTTTCGTTGTTTGGTATTGGTGCTCTTTGTTTAACTTTTGTGATATTTCCGACACTGACGTTTACGGCTAAAAACGCCAAACAACGTGAAATACGTGTGCAGTTGATCATTCAACGTAGCTTTCTTCTTTTTTGTAAAACAATGCATTATAGCCGAGCCATTAAATACCAATTTGATGGTGCTGAATTGTTACGAGAAGACCATAATTGTTTAATTGTCGCAAATCATCCTAGCTTAATTGATTATGTTTTAATTGCTTCACAATTACCGCAGTGTGACTGTATTGTTAAGGCGGCTTTATGGCATAATCCCTTTATACGTGGGATTGTGAGGGCCGCTGGCTACATTCCAAATCGTGAACCCGAAGTGTTTTTAGATGATTGTTCAGAAAAACTCAATTCAGGAAATATTTTACTCGTCTTTCCTGAAGGGACAAGAACAACGCCTGGCGTTCAATCAAAATTACAGCGAGGTGCTGCTCAAATAGCAGTACGCAGTGAAAGTGATGTTCGAATTGTACATATTAGTGTGGCACCAAGCTTTTTGACGAAAGAAGCAAAATGGTATGAAGTCCCTGATGTGCGTCCATTCTTTCATGTCCAAGTAAAAGAGAAGGTTACGATCGCCTCTTTTATTGAAGAAGCTGATTCATTGCCATCAGCCGCTCGAAATTTTAATCGATTTTTAGATACAGCTTTGTATCCAATAAATGAATTTAACTCATCAAACGAAAAAAAGTAGGTCATTGATGGAAGCATTACACAACGAACTTAAATTATTAATCATTGAAGCATTAAATCTAGAAGATATTTCAGTGGATGATATTGAAACAGAAGCCCCTTTGTTTGGCGATGGCTTAGGTCTAGATTCAATTGATGCGTTAGAATTGGGGTTAGCTATTAAGAAAAAATACAACTTAGTGTTAGATGCTGATGATACCAATACACGTGAACATTTTGCATCAGTGGCTAATTTAGCGGCTTACATTACTGAAAATAAGGCGTAGAAACTAAAATGACTGATGTGAATAAAGAACAAGTATTAGAGCAAGTGACGTCTGCGCTGGTTGAGTTATTTGAAATTGATGCCGCTGACATTACGTTGGATGCTAAATTATATACCGATCTGGACTTAGACAGTATTGATGCGGTTGATTTGGTTGTCCACTTGCAAAAAGTGACAGGCAAAAAGATTAAACCAGAAGAATTTAAAGAAGTTCGTACTGTCGAAGACGTTGTTAATTCAGTCGCTGCACTTTTAAAATAATGCGTTGGCTGACGGTATTGTCAGCCATTGCACTGCTTGCCTATCCGCTAGCGGTTTACTACGGTCTTCACTTTGGTGGAATTACGACAGTAGCAGGCGTGCTAGCGGTGTTGTTTTTAGTGCGAATGGTTGGTGGAAAACAAGTTCCGATTAAAGAGCTAAAATACATAGCGATGATCAGTGGAGCGGCAGGGATAATACTTGCGGGTTTAGGCTGGATATTTCGATCTGAAGGGTGGTTTACTTTTTATCCTGTGATCGTCAATGTCGTCATGTTTTGTGTCTTCTTTTGGACTTTATTTCAACCTCAAAGCATGATTGAACGTTTTGCTCGTCTTCAAGAGCCTGAGCTACCACAAAGCGGTATTGAATACACAAGAACAGTGACGAAAATTTGGTGTGTATTTTTTGTTATTAACGGCTCTATTTCTCTCACAACTTGTTTTTTAGAGATGAAAGTATGGATGCTGTATAACGGTTTTATTAGTTATTTGCTTATTGGAACATTATTTGTGAGTGAGTGGTTAGTTCGCCAATGGATAAAGAGAAAAGAAGCATGACCTACACATCACTTTCCCATCTGACATTACAATCTAATGCCTTTCATTCCGTGTGTTTTGATGAGCAACATAACGTTACTGGTTATGAAAAATTTCAACAAGACGTTCAAATTTTCAGTGCGTATTTAAGCGATAAACCTCAGAAAAAATGGGCGCTGTGTTTTGAAAATAGCTATGCTTTTTCTGTGGCGTTTATGGCATTGGCTCATGCGGGTAAGCATCTTATTTTACCGGGAAATCATCAGCCCGCGGCCTTGGCTGAATTGGCTCAACATTTTGATGCGTTATTGCATGATGACATTATTGAAACGATGCCTTGTGAGATCCATATTAACTACAATGCTGTAGATTTATCGATTCAACATACAGAAATACTATCGCCTCTTTCTTTGTGTGATATACCGTTAACGCTGTTTACATCGGGCTCAACCGATACCCCTAAACCCATTAATAAGACCCTGCAATTATTGGATAATGAAATACAACAATTAGAATTGTTGTGGGGTGAAAAAGTCAAAGACTCGGAATGTTATAGCACCGTTTCTCATCAACATATTTATGGCTTATTGTTCCGAGTTCTGTGGCCATTGTGTTCAGGACGCGCGTTTAGCCAAACAAATTTCATTTATCCTGAGCAAATTTTATCTCATCACTCATCACAGCCAAAGACCTTGGTTTGTAGTCCCGCGTTATTAAAACGTCTTATTGACCATGAAGGCTATAATGAGTATCAGGTGGTATTTTCTTCGGGTGGCCCATTAGCGATCGAAGGCGCGGATCAAAGTGAGGCTAAATTATCATCACGACCATTTGAAGTGTATGGCAGTACAGAAACGGGTGGGGTGGGTTATCGCCAGCAAACCGAATCCAGTTCATTGTGGACGTTTTTTCCGTCTCATCAAGCGCGCTTGAATATTGAGCATTGTTTGGAATTACTGTCTCCATTCATTGATGACACACTATGGTACCCAACGAGCGATTACTGCGATTTGCTTGAAAATGGTCAATTTATATTGAAAGGCCGAGTTGATCGAGTCATTAAAATTGAAGAAAAGCGTCTTTCATTAACGGAAGTTGAGAAACGTTTAACACAGTTAATGTGGATAGATGACGCCGCCGTTATTCCGATGGAAGAAGAAAAACGCACTGTTTTAGGTGCTGTTATTGTGCTTTCTGACGCTGGGAACGAATTAATGCAACAGGGGTCAAAAGGGAAGTTTTGGCTCAAATTACGCTCTGAACTGAGAGAATGGTTAGAACCTGTAGGGATCCCTAGACGATTCAGAGCGGTAGATGAAGTTCCATTAAATAGCCAAAGTAAACGCCAAATGCGTGATTTACAGCAGCTGTTTAATGACATTAATGATTAAAAGAAGTACTCATGACAAAACGTAAGCCGACAATTCTGTCCACCGAAGTCGTCATTCAAGATGATGCGCATTCAAGTGTCGTTATTACGATGAAAATAGACGCCGATATTTTGGATTTTACTGGGCACTTCCCTGGTCATCCCTTATTACCAGGGGTGACTCAGGTTGATTGGGCCGTTTATTATGGTCAAGTGTATTTGAACGCGAATTCCGTGTTTAAAGGGATGGAAGTACTCAAGTTTCAAGAACCAATTTTACCAAATACAGAAGTAATATTGGATTTAAAGTGGGTGAAAGAAACAGAAAAACTGTATTTTTCATTTACATCACATCAGAGTGATAGCATTCATAAACATTCTTCTGGCCGAATTCTATTAGGGCAATAAAAATGACTACTTTCCGTCCTTGTTTTTTAATTCCGTGCTACAACCATGGTGAAACTGTTCCAAAGGTTGTTGATGCATTGAGTTCATTCAATTATCCAATTTTAATTGTTGATGATGGTAGTGAAAACGAAACAAAGAAAATTTTAATGAAAGTAGCAGAAGACAATGCTTCTGTAACCTTGATTACGTTAAGTAAAAATCAAGGGAAAGGCGGAGCCGTTATCGCGGGTATTGAAGCCGCTTATCAACAAAGCTTCAGTCATACCATTCAAATTGATGCCGATGGTCAGCATGATTTAGCCGCATTACCTCAATTGATTAAAGAATCCCAGCTGCATCCAACGGCATTGATTTCAGGGCAACCTGTTTATGATGAGTCCGTTCCTAAATCTCGTTTATATGGCCGTTATGTCACTCATGTTTGGGTATGGATAGAAACGCTGTCTTTCTCTATTAAAGACAGCATGTGTGGCTTTCGCTCGTATCCAGTAGGTCCAACCATTAATGTTCTCGAACGAACGGTTATCGGTCGTCGCATGGATTTTGATACTGAGATCATGGTGCGAATGTACTGGAATGATACTGATATCCGTTTCATTAATACTCGTGTTATTTACCCTGAAAATGGGATCTCTCACTTTGATGCGCTGTGGGATAACGTAAACATTAGCTGGATGCATACCAAACTGTTTTTTGGCATGTTGCCACGTATCCCTTCATTACTAAAACGTAAACCGGTTCAAAGCGACCATTGGTCTGCTCATGCAGAACGTGGCACCATTCTCGGAATGCAGTTGCTGTTGTGGGTTTATTCTACTTTTGGGCGAAGTGTTTTCTCATTATTGCTAAAACCGGTTATGGCGTATTACTACTTGCGTGGTGGTCCCGTAAAACAAGCATCTGATGATTATATTCAGCAAGTTGAAGCGTATGCAAGAGTGAAAGGGATCGTGTTACCTGAAAAATTATCTCCTTATCGTCATCTTATTTCCTTTGGTGAGACGATGTTAGATAAGCTTGCGGCGTGGCGCGGAGACTTTTCAGACAAAAATTTAACGGTTCATGGGGTAGAGCATTACGAAGAATTATTTAACAGAGAAAAAGGCATTGTCATGCTTGGATCTCATTTAGGTAATCTAGAATTATGTCGTGCACTCAGTCGTCGACACAAGGATCTTAAAATTAATGCGTTGGTTTTCACTGAACATGCCGAACGTTTTAATGCCGTAATGAAAGCCGTTAATCCTCAATCTGAAGTCAACGTGATTCAAGTGGGTAAAATGGGGCCAGACACCGCTATTTTACTGCAACAAAAAATTGATGCCGGTGAATGGATAGTGATTGTGGGTGACAGAACGTCGGTCACAAAAGAAGATCGTGTCATTTGGGCTGATTTCTTAGGCAAACCAGCCCCCTTTCCTCAAGGGCCATTTATGTTGGCCTCAATTTTAAAACAACCCGTTTATTTAATGTTTGGACTACGTGATGATACACAAAAAGAACCTCGTTTTGATGTGTATTTTGAACCGTTTTCAGAACAAATTATATTACCTCGTGGACAGCGAGAAGAGGCTTTAGAAGAAGTCGTGCAAAACTATGCTCAACGCTTAGAGCATTTCACACTGAAAGCACCATCACAATGGTATAACTTTTTTAATTTTTGGCAGTTAACTGGAAAGAAAGATGACAACTAATTCAATTACATTTGGTAAAGGACGTCTGACGATTGAAGACGTTGTTGAGATCGCAAATGGTGCAGATGCACAACTTAATAATTCCGATGCATTCACTGCCAAAATTGATCGTGGTGTAGAATTTTTAGAACGTCTTTTACGAGAAGAAGGCGTTATTTATGGCGTAACAACAGGGTATGGGGATTCTTGTACTGTTGCTATTCCAATGGATTTAGTGGATGAACTGCCACTGCATTTAACTCGTTTTCATGGTTGTGGCTTGGGCGAGAACCTTGACGAACAACAGTCACGTGCAGTATTAGCGACACGTTTGTGTTCATTATCTCAGGGTGTATCCGGCGTAACTCACGATTTATTAAACCAAATTGTGACGCTAATTAATCACGGTGTTTCACCTCGTATTCCTCAAGAAGGATCGGTGGGTGCAAGCGGTGACTTAACGCCATTATCTTATCTTGCGGCTACTTTAATCGGTGAACGTGAAGTTATTTATAAAGGCGAAATCCGTCCAACGGCAGACGTGTTTAAAGCGTTGAATATTAAGCCAATTAAGCTAAAGCCAAAAGAAGGTTTAGCATTAATGAATGGTACGTCAGTAATGACAGCACTTGCTTGTTTAGCTTACAAACGTGCTGAATATTTAGCGCAAATGGCGACTAAAATTACCGCCATGGTGTCTGTGGGTATGCAAGGTAATGACTTCCATTTTGATGAAGCGTTATTTGCGGTTAAACCGCATCCAGGTCAGCAACAAATTGCGGCATGGTTACGTTCTGATTTGCATAATGAAACACCACCAAGAAACAGTGATCGTCTGCAAGATCGCTATTCACTGCGTTGTGCTCCTCATGTTATTGGTGTACTTCAAGATAGCCTGCCTTTCTTACGTCAAATGATTGAGAATGAGTTAAACAGTGCCAATGATAATCCAATTATCGATGGTGATAATGAACGCGTTCTGCATGGTGGACATTTTTACGGCGGCCATATCGCAATGGCGATGGACATGCTAAAAACAGCGGTTGCGAATATTGCGGATCTACTGGATCGCCAAATGGCGCAGTTAATGGACTATAAGTTCAATAACGGCTTACCATTTAACTTAACGGGTGCAACAGGCGCACGTAAACCGATTAACCACGGGTTTAAAGCCGTACAAATCGGCATTTCAGCGTGGACAGCAGAAGCGCTTAAGGGCACGATGCCTGCGAGTGTATTCTCACGTTCAACTGAATGTCATAACCAAGATAAAGTAAGCATGGGCACCATTGCATCACGCGATTGTTTACGTGTTCTACAGCTGACAGAACAAGTGACATCAGCGTCATTACTTGCCGCAACTCAAGCATTAGTCTTACGTGAAAGACAAGGTGAATTGAGTGATAAAGAACTGAGCGTTGAGTTAAAAACCATGCGTGATGCGGTATTGTCTGAGTTTGAATTTGTGAATGAAGATCGACCGTTAGAACATGATTTACGTAACTTTATCGAAAAAATTCAACAACAACATTGGACACTTTATTAATGTCAAACCCTGTGATTAACACGGATGGATCATCAACGTTGAACGTATTGAGTTCAGAGGTGTTGATCACAACGGCTTTTCAAGATGCAGACCCGATGGGCATCATTTACCATGGAAACTATTTTCGATTTTTTGAGACGGCACGCCATGAACTGTTGAAAAAAATTGGTTATAGCTACAATGATATGGTTGAGTCAGGTTATGTCTGGCCAATCATTGATGTCGGTGTTCGTTATGTAAAATCAATTCGTTATGATCATACCATTCGAGTTGTTGCCACATTAACGGAGTGGGAAAATCGAATGCGTGTGAATTATGTTATTTACGATGCCGAATCAGGGGTGCGTATGACAAAAGGACACACGATGCAGGTAGCCGTCAGTATTGAAAGCGATGAGATGTGTTTTGTTTCACCTCATGTATTTACCGATAAAGTAGAGGCTTACCATAATGGGTAACAGAGTGAATAGAAAAACAGCTTGGATAGCGGCATTGTTTTTATTATTTAGTGTGAATAGCTTTGCATTTAGTGTCGATGATTTACAGCAACAATTATCTCAATCAACACTGGTTCGTGGTGAGTTTAGTCAAGTCAGAACCATGCAGATGTTTAACCACCCTTTAAGTACGTCAGGCACTTTTTTGTTAGAACATGATAAAGGGTTACTTTGGCAACAAAACACACCATTTCCAATTTATTTAACGCTAACAAAGAATAAGTTACGCCAATCGATTAATGGGGAATCTCAGGTTATGAATGATTCTGAAAACCCAATGGCGTTTTATTTTACTCGTTTATTTCTGTCCTTATTCAAAGGTGACACTAAAGCGATTCAAGAAAATTTCACAATGACATTAACAGGCTCAAAAGAAGGGTGGATTTTATTGTTAACCCCGAAATCTGCACCGATTAACAGTGTGTTTGAAACGATTAAAATTGAAGGCGGTTTGTATTTGAATCGTGTTGTTTTAAGAGAAGTCCGTGGTGACGTTACTGAGATGATATTTTCAAACCAATCATCAACACCTAGTGTATTAACAGAAGAAGAGTTACGTGCCTTTACTTTCTAATTGTATGAAATCGGCCTTAATGAAACCACGACAACTTGCTGTCGGTTGGTTATTGGTATTGAGTGTGATTACAGGGTTGTTTGGTTATCAATGGTACTCAAAAGGTGCCTTTCCTATTGAAACTAATATCCTGGCGCTTCTGCCTGATAATCAACAAGATAAGGTGGCTCAGCAGGCTTTTGATAGCATTGCTGACACCATGAGCGACAAAGTGGTGTTTGTTGTTAACCAAACCAAGAATAATGATAAACAACTGTTTGACGCAGTGGATCAGTTTTCTCATCAACTTTCAGACTTACCTTTGTTTGATTCTGTTACGGCTACCATCAGTGAAAATCAACAACAAGCGTGGGGGAAATATTACTTTCCTGCTCGTGCTCAGTTGTTAACGGAAAAGCAAAAAGAGCAGTTAACAACGGCACCAGATCAACAAGTCCAAAAGGTATTACAAGCACTGTACAATCCATTTTCTGGAGTCACGGGTGCTGAGTTAGAAAATGATCCTTTTTTATTATTTCGAGATTTCTTATCAGGGTTAACTCAGAGTTCGGGTCATTTTCAAATCGAAAATGGGTATTTGACGGTTAAATCCGATCAAGCAAAGTACGTGGTGATCACCGCTGATCTTGCTGGATCTTCTTACCAATTGTCATTACAACAACAATTGCCGCAGCTTGTCGAGTTAGAGCAAACTATTCAACAGGCTTTTTCAGTAGAGATACAACATACTGGTGTTATTTTTTATGCTGCTCATGGCACTGAAAGTGCTAAAAGCGAAATAAGTACCATTGGTCTTGGCTCTTTGATTGGTATTCTTGTTTTAATTCTATTGGTTTATCGCAGTACGTTACCACTCACTTTGGCTTTATTGTCTATCTCGACAGGTCTTTTTTGTGCGTATGTTTTGACGATTTGGCTCTTTGGTTCCATTCATTTATTCAGTTTAGTGTTTGGTGCAAGCCTGATTGGGGTATCCATTGATTATGCTTTTCATTTTTTAACGGATCGCTTAAATGCGGGTAATAAATGGAATTCAACGAAAGGAATACAACAACTTTTTCCTGCAATAACGCTTGGCTTGATTACGAGCTTAGTGGGTTATTTAGGGATGCTTGTTGCACCATTCCCCGGCTTACAACAGTTATCACTATTTTCTGCGATTGGATTAACTGCGGCGTATTTCACCGTCGTGTGTTGGTATCCGTTATTGGCCACGAAGCCAAATAAATACCAAGTTATTCCCGCTCAACGCGCATTGGGTCAATGGTTATTGGTATGGCGTCAGCCGTTAATCAGAATCGTTCTTCCTTTGAGTTTGTTGGTGGCTTCTGGCTTTGGTGTATATAAAGCACAATACGACGATGATATTCGACAACTGCAAGCATTGCCTCAAGTGCTTCAGCAGCAAGAAAGAGAGATAAAAGCCATCACGGGTGTTGGTGGATCTCAACAATTACTCTTGGTTCGAGCGGATACAGAAGAAGAGTTATTACAGAAGTTAGAATCGGTTTCTAACCAACTTGAACAGAAAGCAAATTTTGGCGGTTTTCAAACGATAAGCCGGTATGTTCCATCAGAAAAAACACAGCGTGAGAATTATCAGCGAGTAAAAGCATTATATGCACAGCAAGCGGATAACTATCACACTGTGATACAGCAAAAAGTGCCATTGTTATTTTCTCAACCATTTACACCATTAACGATTGACGGTTTTCTCGCATCGCCTATTTCTGATACGGTGGGTTTTTTATGGCTTGGTAAGATAGACGATGTGGTGGCCTCGGTGATCACGTTTAATAAAGCGGTCGATAGCCAAGAGTTACACGCGTTTGCTGAGAAGCAAAATATAACGTACTTGAATAAAGCGGAAGAAATTTCGACGTTGTTTGGGCAATATCGTGAACGCATTACTGAATTGTTATTAATAGCCTACGGAGCCATTTTTTTATTACTGTTGCCTCGATATGGTTTAAAGCAAGGGTTCTTAATTGTGTTACCCCCCTTTATCGCTGGGTGTGCAGGGCTCGCTGTGACGGTATTTACGGGAGTGCCATTGAATTTATTTAACTTACTCGCGTTAATGTTGATCTTAGGAATAGGTATAGACTACACCTTATTTTTTGCTGAGCAGAATAAACAAGAAGACGACTCACATACCGAAAGTACTCTGTTGGCAATTTCGTTATCGGCGTTAACCACCATCCTTTCTTTTGGGTTGTTGGCGTTAAGTGAAACTCAAGCGATACACAGTTTTGGTATTACGGTACTGACGGGTATCATCGTGGCTTGGTTATTGGCACCCTTGAGCCAAAATATGAACCCACACAATAAAATTCGATAGGACAGAGTGAATGAAAAGAATATCGCTACGATTAATACACTCTATTATTTTTATAGTGTCATTAAGCTTACTGGGTTGTGCCTCTGCACCGATCAAAAAAGCCAATCAAGTTGAAGTATCTCCAGAGCAATTTGTGACTTTACCTCAACCAAATCAATATGGATCGGATATATCGTTAAGCCAGTTAATTTCAGTAAATTGGCATGGTGGTAAGCAACAATTGCCTGTGCAGCTACAATTAACAGGTAATAAACTTGTGTTGGCTGGATTTGCCTCGTGGGGCTCTCGTATCCTTAGTTTGGATTACGATGGACAGACATTAAATACTTACGTTATGGCCGGGTTGTCAGAGACTCTGCCACCGCCAGAGCAAGTTTTATTTAATGTCATGATCACATTGTGGCCGGCAGAGGCTTGGAAAGCATCGTTAGATTCTATTGGTTGGAGTCTGCAAGACATCGGAAACCAACGCGTATTATCAAACGATTTTGGTAAGACGATTCTTATTATTGATTACTCTTCTATTGAAGATAAATTAAGTGGCGATATTATTTTAACGAGCCCGCATCTGGGGTATGTTATTACAATCAAAACGTTTGCAAACGCTCAGGCTGTCATGACTAAAAAGAAGAATGGATAAAAGTAAGATGAGTGATTTTCCTGTATATATTCATGCTTGTGGTTCGCATTCAGCATTAGGCAAAGAGAGCAATGATATTCATCAGGCTCTCAATGGTAATCAAGGGTCTTCGATGATGCTTGAAGATGGATGGCTTAATGATGGCAAGAAAACCGTGGTGGGGAAGGCTGAAGGTGAACTCCCTAGCATTCCCGCTCATTTGTCCTTATTTGATACTCGAAATAACCAGTTAGTTTTATCCGCATTGCAGCAAATAGAACCTCAAATTAAAGAAGCGAAAGCCAAGTACGGATCGGATCGAATTGCCGTTATTGTTGGGACAAGTACATCGGGTATTTCTGATGGCGAAGCTGCATTAAGTGAAAAGCTAAATTCCGGTATTTTTCCTGATGATTACCATTACCGTAAACAAGAGTTAGGAAACCCGGCTGAATTTGTGGCGACGTATTTAGAGTTGTCAGGACCTACGTATGCTATTTCAACGGCATGCTCTTCAAGTGGTCGAGTTTTCTTATCGGCAAAGCGATTATTGAAATCAGGGTTTGTTGATGCGGTTATTGTGGGCGGAACGGATTCTCTGTGTAAATTAACATTGAATGGTTTTAATAGCCTAGAAGCTTTATCTAATGAACACTGCTTGCCATTTAGCCCTAATCGAAAAGGCATTAATATTGGCGAAGCGAGTGCTTACATGTTGTTAAGCGCAGAGCAAAAAGACTCCAATGATCCTATTGCCTTACTTGGCGCAGGAGACAGCTCAGATGCACATCATATTTCAGCGCCGCACCCTGAAGGGAAAGGGGCGATTGAATCGATGCAAAAAGCATTACATGATGCCGGTCTTCACGCATCAGATATTGGGTATATCAACGCGCATGGTACGGCAACACCATTGAATGATGCCATGGAATCGAAAGCCGTAAATGCGGTGTTTGGCTCTCATACGCCGATAAGCTCAACCAAACCATTTACTGGGCATACATTAGGGGCGGCAGGTATTATAGAGGCTGCAATTTGTTGGCACATCTTAAAATACGACTTACCGTTACCAAGACAAATCAATGATAATCAAAAAGATGAAACGTTAGCGGATATAAAGTTAGTAACTGACCAACGATTAGAAAAACCAGCGATTATCAGTAATTCATTTGCATTTGGTGGCAACAACATCAGCTTAATTTTTGGGTACCAGTCATGAGCCATATTCCAGCGTTAATCGATCTTCTTCCTCATGAAACGCCGTTAGCGTTAGTGGATGAATTGATCGAAGTCAGTGAGTTATCGATTCATTGCCAAGTCACCATTAATGAAAATAATGTCTTTTTTAACCATGAGACTCACACGATTCCAGCTTGGGTTGGGATTGAGTTTATGGCCCAAAGTGTTGCTGGTTGGTCTGGATATCACGCTTGGAAAAAAGGCAATAAGTCCCCGATAGGATTTTTACTTGGTAGCCGTAAGTATCAAGCCGAATGCAGTGAATTTAAGCAAGGCGACACACTCGACATTTTTGCGGAACAAATATTAGAGAATAATGGCATGGCCGTGTTCAGTTGTTATATTAAACATAACGGTCAGCAATTGGCATCGAGTCAATTAAATGTATTTGTACCGACAGAAGATAAATTAGAAGAGCTCTTAGCGCCAAAGCAGTAGTAGAGGAAATCATGATAAGACAAGTATTAGTGACCGGAGCAAGTAAAGGTATTGGTCGCGCAATTTCAGAGCAGTTAGCAAAAGATGGTTTTCATGTGGTGGTTCACTATATGAGTGACAAAGCAGGCGCAGAGAAAACAATCGAGACGATTGAAGCGAATGGCGGTTCAGGCCGTTTAATTCAGTTTGATATTAGTGATCGTGTTCAGTGTCGACTTATGCTTGAACATGACATCGAAGTGAATGGTGCGTATTACGGTGTCGTAAGTAATGCGGGCATTACTCGCGATACGGCTTTTCCTGCAATGACAGAGGGAGAGTGGGACAGCGTTATTCACACTAACTTAGACAGCTTTTATAATGTACTTCACCCTTGTGTTATGCCAATGGTGAGAACACGTAAAGGCGGTCGTATCGTTACGTTAGCGTCAGTCTCAGGCATTGTTGGTAATCGTGGGCAAACCAATTACAGTGCGGCTAAAGCGGGTGTGATTGGTGCAACCAAATCATTAGCACTTGAGTTAGCAAAACGAAAAATCACGGTAAATTGTGTGGCTCCAGGGCTTATCGATACAGGAATGGTCGATGAACATGTAAAAGAACACGCCTTACCACAAGTTCCATTACGTCGTATGGGTGAGCCTGAAGAGGTTGCCGGTCTAGTGAGTTATTTGATGTCGGATGTCGCGGGTTATGTTACTCGCCAAGTCATTTCAATTAATGGTGGTTTAGTATGAGTCGTCGTGTTGTTGTAACCGGAATGTCAGGGGTAACTGCACTTGGCAGTGATTGGAATACGGTAGGCGAAAATCTTCGTAAGTGTGAAAATGCGACTCAATATATGCCGAGTTTTGAAATCTATGATGGTTTGAATACAAAGCTTGCAGCCCCAATTGATAACTTTACACTGCCAGCACATTATACTCGCAAAAAAATCCGTTCAATGGGGCGAGTGTCTTTGTTGTCTACGGTGGCATCAGAGCAAGCACTAGAACAAAGTGGATTGATTGGTAATGATGTATTAACGAATGGTCAAACGGGTATTGCGTTTGGTTCATCAACGGGATCTACGGATGCGGTAGGTGCTTTCGGTATTATGTTGAGTGAGAAAAGTACCAAAGCAATTACCGCGACAACTTACGTAAAAATGATGTCACATACTGCAGCGGTAAATGTGGGGTTATTTTTTGGATTACGTGGTCGTGTTATTCCAACCAGTAGTGCATGTACTTCTGGAAGCCAAGCGATTGGTTACGCTTACGAATCAATAAAACACGGTTATCAAACGGCGATGGTTGCTGGTGGTGCAGAAGAGCTTTGTCCTACAGAGTCAGCAGTGTTTGATACTTTATTTGCGACCAGTTTAAAAAATGATGCCCCTAAGACTTCGCCAAGTCCATACGATAAAGATCGTGATGGGTTGGTTATTGGTGAAGGTGCCGGGTCATTAGTGCTTGAAGAGTATGAGCATGCAAAAGCACGTGGCGCGACCATTTATGCTGAGTTGGTTGGTTTTGCAAGTAATTGTGATGCGGCACATGTAACACAGCCTCAAATGGAAACCATGCAGCTGTGTATGGAGATGTCTTTAAAGGACGCAAATCTATCACCTGATAGTATTGGCTATGTGTCAGCTCACGGTACGGCCACAGAACGCGGTGATATCGCGGAAAGTCTGGCAACAGAGAATGTGTTTGGCTCATCAATGCCGATTAGTTCATTGAAGTCTTATTTTGGTCATACACTAGGGGCTTGTGGGGCAATTGAAGCGTGGTTATCTATTGAGATGATGCGTAATAATTGGTTTAGCCCAACGTTAAATTTACATAATATTGATGAGCGTTGCGGTAAGCTGGATTATATTACCGGAACGGGGCGAGAGATTGATTGTCAGTACATCATGAGTAATAACTTTGCTTTTGGTGGCATTAATACGTCATTAATATTTAAACGTTGGAATGAAGAATAACCTTATTCTGAACGTATAAATGATAAAAAACCGGTGAGGGGGAATTCACCGGTTTTTTTGTGCCTTAATGTCGCCGACACATTTATTCAGAGCATTTCTGTTTTATAACAAATAGTCTGTTGCTAATCGGGTTTAGTTAATCCAATCACGCAATGTGAACGTTAGTTCGTGATCTTGGCCTTTAAGGATCAAGTTCTCTTTTGTTAGTGTAATGTCGCTCCAAGAAGACAGAGTGCTAGACATTGCTTGTTCTGTTGTCATGGCATCACCCATGCACATTTTCATTGTCATGCCCATTTTTTCAATGCGGAATTGACCTTCTTTGTTTAGCTCAGCTTGGCCAAAAAAGTTATTACAGCCAGCATTACCGTTCGCTGTCATTTTTTCGCCGATTTCTAGACGAGGCGCTTCCATTTTTTCAGGTGTTGCGACTGCGTTGCCATCAACTTCTGTTAATTGCCAGTTGTGATGTTGCAGCATATCTGCAGAAACCGTTGCGTCAGTCATCATATCGCCATTGCTTGAGCATGCAGCCATCAATACAGGTAGAGATATAGCCACTAATAATTTTTTCATTTTAACTCCTAGCTTATTTATGAAGTTTAGCCTTATTTTTGTTAAACGGAGTATAGAAGATAATGGACGGTTATTGTCAGTGAAACGTAAAAAACAGTGTTCAATTATGAGTGTCTTAAGAATTAGAATCAAAAAATGGGAAGTAAGTCTGAATTTTATGGGGATAGAGCGTGGAATTTATTCGAATGGGGAAGCGCTAGATAGATTAAAGCCCTGATACTGGTAATATCAGGGCCTTAAAGGGTTTGTTATTTCAATTGGTAAGAAAGAAATAGCAATAATGCAAAAAAGTAAAACAGACTCGAATTAGATGCGGATGAAGTCCATGTGCTCAACTTTAGGCTTAAACGCGTGACGTTGAACGTCTTGCGGTTTAACCTTAACAGTAGCGCCATCGATTACTAGCTCAATTGCTTCGTAAAACTCAGGCTTATCCATTTGGTTGATAACATCAGAGTGGATTAGTTCGATTGATACTGGAGCTTCTGTGCCACCGTAAACGATTGCAGGGAATTTACCAGCGTGACGAAGGCGGCGGCTCGCACCCTTACCTTGTTCAGTACGTACTACTGCTTCAAATTTCATAGTCTTTACTCTCAAAAATAGTAAAATAAATAAATGCCATTAAGCTTAGCGACCTAACTTAACAGACTTTTCGTTTCGAAAAACGAGCGCGAATAGTACCACCCCATTATTTATCTAACAACCTATTTTCGTGTGTTTTTAAGAGTATTTTGCTAATGTTAATAAGTTCTCGTTAAATCGAAATCACCGCGATTTAACTGCATAAAGAAACGAATGGAGGTAAGTATGAAAAAAATAGGGATTGTTGCGTTATTCTCGTTTTCAGTGATGGCAACTGACTACTCTACAGAGATTGAATCTCGACAAGATAACTTTCAACACCTCGATGCAACGGTCGATTTACTCGATGACGCGTTTGATAAAGAGGCGCTAGATTGGGATCGAATTATGCCGTTGGCGCAAAGTGCGCACTTAACAGTAGAAGAGCAAAAAACATTATTTCCAGAAGGCAGTGCAGATAATAGTAGAGCACGAACTAAAATTTGGACTCAAAAAGTCGAGTTTGAAGGAAAGTTTGATACTTTATCTCAGCAATTTATATTGATCAGTGAAGCCGCTGTAGATCAAGATGAAGTGGCAGCACGAGCCGCACTTGATAAAGCGTACGCCCAATGCCGTTCATGCCATATGAATTACCGTTCGTTGTGGTAATGGCATAATACCGTAAGATTATTCTTCAAAAATCTTATCGCGAATAGACCAAAACTTGCCTTGCTTACGAGCGATAACAAAGCTTGGTGGACGGAATCGGTGTTGGCTATTCGCTATTTTTATTGCTGTTGTTTCTTCAAATGGGCGATGCCTGTCGACTAAATGAGGGCGGACAAAATTGTTTAAAAATAATTGCTTTTGTTTCTTAGTGCCAAGTTGCCACACCTCATGCAATTCAGAGTCATCATCACCAGAATACGTGACTTTAATTTGTGGCTTATCAAACTGATTTTTTCCTGCGGTAAGTGTGACATCAATACAGTTGAGGATACGGGCGTCTTTTAGTTTAAGGGCTTCTTTTAGTTTTTTATCTGGATCGACTAAAATAGCATCACATTCATGGCAGATACGTGCAGCAATGTCGTTATCGGCACCGCACTCGTTACAGTATTTAGCTCTAAAGCGATAGCCACACTCTTCACGTGTGCCTTCATCGTCTTCAAAATAGCCTTGGCAACGACGACCAAAATGTTCCAGTAAAAAACCATTACTGTCTAATTTACCCCAGAAATTATTGTTAAAACCGCAAGCAGGGCAGGGAATCGTGATTATTTCGCTGTTACTGTCAGGTTTAGGATCGCCCACTTCAGGTTGGTAGAGATCGTAGCAATTCCCCGCGTAATCCAAAATAGTACACTCTGTTTTCCCTTCAGCTAAACGTAACCCTCGCCCGACAATTTGTTGGTACAAACTGACGGATTCGGTTGGACGTAAAATAGCAATGAGATCGACATGAGGCGCATCAAATCCGGTGGTTAATACCGACACATTAACCAAAAACTTGGTTTGTTGTTGTTTGAAGCGTTGGATGATGGCATCACGTTCAATCACTTTGGTATCGCCAATCACCAATTCGGATTGCTCTGGTGGCAGTAATGATAATACTTCTTGAGCATGACGCACCGTTGCCGCAAAAATCATTACGCCTTTTCTGTCTTTGGCATATTCAATGATTTGTTGAACAATTTGAGGCGTTGCACGTTTTGATTCTTCAATCACCAGATCCAATTCTGATTCTTTATAACGACCCGTTGAGGCGGGTTTTAACTGAGAAAAGTCGTAGCTTAAAATTGGGGCATCCAATAATTTTGCAGGGGTTAAAAAGCCCTCATCCAATAGATATTGAATTGGTAACTCAAAAATACAATCACGGAAAAAACGAGGCGTGTCGGTTTTGACTTGTCCACGAGTGTGATATTGATAAATCCAACCAATGCCTAAACGATAAGGGGTGGCAGTTAAGCCAAGCACTTTAATGCCAGAATTTTGGGTTTGCAGGTGTTCGATAACTTTACGGTAACTGGTGTCTTTGTTGTCTGGCACTCGGTGGCATTCATCAATGACGAGCAGAGAAAACTGATCTTTGAACGAGTCAAGATTACGAACCACTGATTGTACCGAGGCAAAAACCACTTTTTTATCGGTTTCTTTACGGCCTAATCCAGCTGAAAATATAGAGGCTTCTTCGCCGTACCCTTCGTATTTCTCATGGTTTTGCTCAACCAATTCTTTTACGTGGGCCATGACCAATACACGGCCTTTAGCAATGCGTGCTAACTCAGCAATCACCAAACTTTTACCGGCACCAGTAGGCAACACCAATACAGCAGGGCTGGTGTGTTTTCGGAAATAATGAATAACGGCTTTGACTGAATCTTGCTGATAAGGACGTAACGTATACATGGATATAAACACAGTGGTAAAAGACAAGGTGTCATCATATCAGAATAAAAAATATTCCTCTTTGTTTTCTTGTGAAGATTAAAGGGGGATTGATTAAAAGGAAAATAGAACAAATGGGTAGGTGTTTCTTTATTCTCGTGTGCGCATTATTGCTAACCAGTTGCAGTAATTTTATAAATTTATCAAATTCGGGGCTATGACGAAAACCATTTAGGTATTCTAAGTAATGATGATCTGTTTGATGATTTGTCTAATTTTTGGATAAGATCCGAGCAGTAGAGCGTTAAGATATAAAAATAATATATAATAGACGGAATCAGGGTTGGTTATTTAGGTTTAATAAGGAAGTTTAATAAATGTCTGTGCTTCAACGTATTCATATAACACTATTTTTTGTCGCTATTCTTTCTGGGTGTGGTTCACTTCCTGATGAGGTTGAGCACACTAATGAACCCGTCGCAAACTCAGTCATCAGCCCATTATCGGAATTAAGAGACGCTTATCAACCGTCGACATCGACTCAAGAGACGAGTGCGGTTTTACTGCAAGATGCAGGCTGGGATGCTCTCGCTCAACGTTTAGCATTAATTGAAACCGCAGAACACACGATTGATATTCAATATTACATCTGGAATTCAGATGCTTCAGGTCATTACCTAGCGAGTCGTTTGTTAGCGGCGGCTGATCGCGGTGTTAAAGTGCGTGTAATGCTGGACGATATCAACCTTAATGAACGAGAAGATCTACTTATTGCGCTTAATTCACACCCTCAAGTTGATATCCGTATATTCAATCCAATCCCAACTCGCCGTGGTGTTACCAAGTGGGTCAATTTCTTAGGAGACTTTTCTCGTCTAAACCGTCGTATGCACAATAAATCATTTACCGTTGATGGGGCTTTCTCTGTTGTTGGTGGACGTAATATTGGCGATGAGTATTTTGATCTGTCTGATGAAATCAATTTTCGTGACCGTGATGTATTAGTCACAGGTGATGTGGTGGGTGAGATTCAAACGAGTTTTGCAGAATATTGGGACAGTCGGTGGTCTTACCCTGTTGATTTATTAGGTGGGAAAACGTCACCAGATCAACCGGTGTTAGACGAAATTTCGGCACCGATTTACACAAACTACCCAGCCTTGCCAGAAGGCAGTAAAACCGCTCATCAATTCTTAACTAAGTTGATGGGGAACATGACGTGGGTTCAAGCCCGTTTTGTTTCTGACAGACCAGTTCCAGTTGATAAAAATAACACGAGTGAACCAAAAGAAACGGCCAAAGTATTGGCTCAATTAGCTCGTGAATCGGATCAAGAGATCTTATTGGAATCGGCTTATTTGATATTTGATGATAGCCAACTAGAAGAATGGCAAGAATTAAGTAACAACGGTGTAAAGATAAAAGCATTAACTAATTCAATGGCATCGAATGATTTAACAACCAATCACTCTGGTTATGCAGGCCGACGCCAAGACATGCTTGAGCACGGTATACAATTGTTTGAATTAAAACCAGAAACAGGGTTGTGTGAAGATTCAACCCGAGATGTTTCTAAGTGTGCCCCGACATTAGCGTATGGGCTTCATGCAAAGTCTGCTGTTTTTGATAGAAAAATCGCGAGTATCGGCTCTTTTAACTTCAATTTACGATCCACTTACCTTAATACCGAATCGATTCTCATCATTGAAAATCAAAAAATAGCAGAGCATCTGGCTGATGACATAGAGCAAGCAATGGATGAAGAAAACAGTTGGCATTTGAAATTACAAGACGGTGACGTTCGTTGGTATTCTGGCGATAAAAGGTGGGAAAGTGAACCAGAAACAGGCCGGTGGGAGCGATTTGAATCCCGATTTTTGCAGTTATTGCCAATAGAGAAGTACTTGTAGTGAAGGCTTCTTATTGAGATGAATTGCATGCTGAGTTTTCATGCGGTATTACTATAATTCATAGTATTTGCGATTAGAATTGCCTCTAAATTGTTGTGGTGTCATGTCGAAGTACGATTTAAACGCTTTAATATATGATGAGTCGTTGTGATATCCGATTTCGTCAGCGATTGCTTGTATTGTTATCTCCTCATCCAACAGTGACAATGAATATATTAAGCGTAATTGCTGACGCCAGAGTGGAAATGAGGTTTTAAACTCTTTAACAAAAAGTCTAGATAGCGTTCGTTCTGATGCCCCCACTTCTTCTCCCCATATCTTTAAAGGCCAATCCAAGGCTGGTGTCTCAGTTAACTTGTCAAATATTTGCTTTAAACGTCTATCTTTAGGGAGTAGTAGCTGAAAAGTTACTACGTCGTTATGCATCATTTGGTCATGCAGTACCTGTAATAAGCCTAATAACGGCGTTTGACTTTCTACTTGCAAACATTTCCTTCTAATTTCCTGTATTAACTCTTTGATAAATGGAGTTAAAGATATGGTTCGAACCTGTTCTTCAGACTTAAAACAATACGCAGGGTTAATATATATACCAATGAAAGTGGTGTTTGTTAAAGCGATTGATTCATGTGCTAACGTTGCAGGAACAAATAGCGCTGAGGTATGAGGAAGTAAGTATTGATAAGAGCCAACTTGAGTTTGGAGTAATCCTTTAATAGGAAATATTACTTGATGCCATGTGTGATGATGTAACGAGTCAACGTAGCCTTTAGGCATTTCTATTACTTTAGCCAACGCAGGAAATAGTGGGTCGTTCTTCATCATTTCATTAGCAGGTAGCTGCTGGTTACTTATCATTATTATTCATCCTTGTGTTCTTGTTCCTATTTCAACGCTTATAATAATTGGCGGTTTGGGATGGTTTGTTGTCAATGTGTCATTATCCTGCCGAGTTGAAATTACCATATTATAGTGTCTTCGCAAAGTCAGGAGGCGTTATGAATATACATATAATTATTCATGAAGAATTTGAAGGGCCTAATTTTATTGATTCTTGGATTAATAATCGTGGTTATCAGGTTTCTTATTCACGAGTTTATCTTGGGGATATGCTGCCTCTCAATATGAATGATTTTGATGGGTTAATCGTGTTAGGTGGCCCACAAAGTCCAGATACAACTAAAGAAGAGTGCGCATACTTTCATTCAAAAGAAGAGCAAAGTCTTATTTTACACGGGATCAATGGTAATAAAATGGTTATGGGAGTTTGCCTTGGTGCTCAGCTTATTGGTGAAGCACTAGGGGCAAAATATGAGAGAAGCCCAGAGAAGGAAATAGGCTACTTCCCCATCCAATTAAGTAAAGATGGAATTCACGACTCATCACTTGATCATTTTAATTTGTCAGAGCTCGTTGGGCATTGGCATGATGATATGCCGGGTTTAACCGAATCAGCAAAGGTATTAGCTTCTAGTAAAGGATGTCCGAGACAAATCATTAGATATTCAAATTTGGTCTATGGATTTCAATGCCATCTTGAGTTTATCGCCTCCGAGCTGCCTTCTTTGATCGAGCATAGTACTCGTGACTTTACCGTGCAAAATGAGCATATTTTTATTCAATCAGAGCTTGAGATATTAAATACATCTACAAGTCGAATGAATCAATTACTAGGTGATTTTTTAGATAATTTAATTGCAAAATATCGATACGATGATTGCAAAGAGATCGCGAGATAATCTTATGCACACTAAATATAATTTTTCTGCAGGGCCTGCTGTTATTCCTACGAGTGTTTTACAACAAGTTCAACATGATGTTCTTGATTGGAAAGGAACTGGATTATCAATCATGGGATTTAGCCATCGTAGTTCTGAGTTTATGCAATTAGCAGAAGAGTCTGAAATGATATTACGAGAACTAATGGAGGTCCCTGATAATTATCATGTCCTGTTTTGTCATGGTGGTGGAAGTGGTCAATTTTCAGCGGTTCCATTGAATTTGGTGGATAAATCACAAACAGCGGATTATGTTGTTAGCGGTCATTGGTCAAAGTATGCAGCGATAGAGGCGAGTAAATTTTGTAAGGTTAATACCATCAATATTGTTCAGAGAAATAATCAAAAGCAATCACTCTTATCTCCCGTTGATTGGCAATTATCACAGGATGCTCAGTATGTTTTCTTCTGTCCAAATGAAACGGTTGATGGGTTAGAGATTAATGAACTGCCTATTACAGATAAACCAATAATTGCAGATATGTCTTCATTCATATTGTCACGCCCAATTGATGTTTCTAAATATGGAATTATTTATGCGGGAGCTCAAAAAAATATTGGTCCAGCAGGATTAACGTTAGTTATCATTCGTGATGATTTATTGGGAAAAGTGAGTCGTGAAATACCCACTATTTTTGATTATAAGGTATTGGCTGAAAATTATTCGATGCCAAATACACCGCCAACCTATCCATGGTACGTTGCTAATGAAGTCTTTAAATGGCTTAAGAAGGTTGGCGGTGTATCGGCTATTTACAAGATAAATATAGAAAAAGCAGCGTTATTGTATGATGCAATTGATAACTCAAGTTTATATATTAATCATATAGATTCTGCCGCTCGTTCAATCATGAATGTTCCATTTTATTTAAAGTCAGAAGCATTAACAGAAAAGTTTGTATCTCTTGCTCATACTGCGGGACTTACCTCCCTTAAAGGCCATAGCTCTGTCGGTGGTATTCGAGCATCAATCTATAATGCGATGCCGATAGAGGGAGTCAAAGCATTAGTAACCTTCATGAAGCAATTCGAAGATAAATTCTATAACTAATTAAGAAGTGAAATGAAATACAAAATAGAGATATCAAAAGAAGAAAAGATATTATTTGAAGTATTAATTGATGATATTGGTCGAAATGCTTTAGAAGAGAAGTTAACCATATTATTAGCTCAGTTTCCTAATGAAAATGGATTCAAAAGACATGTTTTTTATTCAGATACTGAAAATAGAATAATAAAAAGTACAGAAAGAAGTATGGAAGTGATCTCGATTCAACCAATATTCAAAGAAGTTGGTTATAGATAATCTTAATTTAATTCATGTTTATTATTTTGATTAATGAATAGTAGTTTAGGGGGGAGGAATATGAAAAAAATTGGTGTTGTAAACTCTGTACTTGTTGGTAAGAGTGTTCCCTATGCGAAAGGTGCACAAAGTGCAATCAATAAGAAACCAAAATCTGAGCGACAAGTAACATCACGATTAGGTTTTATTGATGATGAGCAAGGCGATTTACGAGTACATGGAGGTATTGAAAAAGCGATTCATATATACCCAAGTGAGCATTACGTTGAATGGCAAAAAGAGCTACAAGGTAATACAGCATTACAAATGATAGGGGCTTTTGGTGAAAATATTAGTTCAACGGGATTGAATGAAGACACTATTTGTTTGAATGATAAAATTAGAATTGGTTCAACACTGCTTGAAGTTTCTCAAGGTCGAATGCCATGCTGGAAATTAAACGTTAAATTTGAACAAGATGGTATGGCGTTAAGATTGCAGGATACATTAAGAACCGGGTGGTACTTTAGAGTATTAGACGAAGGCAATATTGGTTGTGGTGATGAGATATTCCTTTGTGATCGCCCTTACCCTGAATGGCCTTTATCAAAAATAATGAAGTTGATTTTTGAAGGATGTTTAAATAAACAAGAGCTAACCCCTTTATTGGATTTACCGCTTGTAGAATCATGGCATAGATTAGTGGCTAGACGCTTAGAGAGTCAAAGTATAGAAGATTGGTCTCCTCGATTAGATGGTCAAAAATAAGAGTGTTGGTTTGTTAAAGAGCTAATAGCCAACAGAGGCTAGGCATTTTGACGAGCGTAATGCCGCTCGTCTCAGTGGGGGTATGAATCCTATTTCGATTGATCAAGCTGTAAGGGGTCATCAAACATTGCTTGTAATACCTGTATAAATTGCCCCACGTGTAAGCCATCCATCAAACCATGATGCACTTCAATCGATAACGGCATACGCCATTGCTGACTGTGTTGAACCAATTTGCCAAAGGCCATCTTCGGCACGCTATCTGGAAAGTTAACGTCTCTAGCATGACTCATACTGGTGAAGTCTACCCATGGCAATACGGTTAAATGAATCGTGTTCTGCTTCATTTCTTGGCCAATGAATTGCTCTACGATAAAAGGCGTGCTCTTAATCCGAGTCTCGGCTTTGGCTGCACTTAGTGTGAAGTCAGAAAACGTAGGCTCATGGTCTAAATCGCAAAAACGCACCGTATTATCATCGGCAAGCAGCGCCACACTGACGCACATCGGCGAGTAAATTCGTACTTCTTCTCCCACAAGGCGATAACTCATCGGTTCACATTTATTTAGTGCCTGCTGAGTTAGGTAAAGGTAAGCGTGGAAGAAACGATGATTGTGCTGCTTACAATATTGATACAGCGCCGTTACGTCGATGTTGGAGCAGATGTTATACCAAGGGTGGCTAAAACCTTGATAGAATTTTAAATGTTGAGCTCGCGCCCACTGGCTGACATCTAGCACTTTATGCGCCATTTGATTTCCCTATAGAGTTCAATGATTTCGATCGGCTTGATTCTATTTATAACCCTAAGCGACTGCAAGATAATTTGAATAGAGAGTTCATAGCTTACTTAGCAATTAAACAATACCGCCTTTTTATAACGCTTAGAGGCTTCTATTTTTAAACACTTGCCAACTTTATTTTTCTAATATAATATCTCGCCATTAATTACAGACCGGATAGTCGGTTTGCTGGTTGGAAGGGCATTGTCATGGACAAAAAACAAAAAACAATACAAGCCGCAATTGAGTTGTTTGCAGCGCAAGGCTATGAAAAAACCTCTATCGCACAAATTTGTGAGTCTGCAAAAGTATCAAAAGGTTTAGTGTTTCATCACTTTAAAAATAAAGACGATTTACTGAGAGCCGTTTTTGTTCGTATGGCAGAGATCATTAACGAAGTTGGTGAAAATGTGAATTCGGTTAGTGAGGAGGTATCGGTAAAAGAGAAGTTTATTCATCTGTTAGAACATATCTTTTTATCAATGACAAACCCAGAACAGAAATTATTTTATCAGTTTGATTATCAGGTGAAATGTCAGCCATCAATGAGATTGATTTTAAAAGACTTATTAGATGAGCGATACAAATTAATGATGTCCACTTTTCAAGATGTTTTATGCGATATACCCGCAGCTAATCCTCTTGTTGATAGTCATGCGTTAATTGCCGAAATAGACGGCATTGCCTTGAATCATTTGTTCGCTAAAGATGATTATCCACTGACAGAAATCAAAGATCGATTTATCCAAAAATACTTGTTATTGCTAGGACTTTCATAACTAGTTCAATAAAAAATAATAATTAAAGAGTACATTAAAATGAAAACACCTTATCAAATTCAATACGAAACTTTCGCAGCAGCAGGCGGTATTTATGATGAAAGACACGCAAAACTGTATGCTGAATTTGCAGATAACCTAATTGCAGATGGCAGCTTCTCTATCGTTTATGAAGGCGTAGCACATGCGTGTTATACACCGATTATTATAGATGCGGCACCACATTTAAAATGTTATGTAGTGGCTCCTTTAGCCGTATTGCCTGGATACCAACGCCAAGGCTACGCAACGAGATTAATGGAAGAAGCAGAAAAGCAGTTAGCACCAGATGTAGTGTTTATCATGGGGGAAATTCACCATTACGCTAAACGTTACAATACACCTCATAAGGTAGGACTTCCTGTGGAATCGTTAGCACCATTAGAGAATTGGTTCGCGCTAGCATTAACTGAAGGTGCACTAAACGATGTAGGTGAATCGACATCAAGCATGACGGGGCCTTATTCTGAGCCACTAATATGGAGTCATCCTTCTGAACAAGTATAATCAACTGGGACGCTGAGCGTTCCAATTTTTTATTCACTTCAATTTATGCCTAACGAATTTTAGTACCGAGTTGATTTAAATCCCGATTTTGCAGTTGTTGCCAATAGGAAAGTACTTGTGATGTGAATTATGGTTCGAATCTAATCATCATTTGATTCGAATGGTTTTTTACGACGTTAAATTAATCGGTATTTTAGCAACCAAATATACCCTGAATATATTACAAACATTCAGGGTTGTTTAGAGGCTTGAAGTTTACTCAAACTCGTTAGCGAAACAAACCGTTCTATTTGGTTGCGACAATTTCGTCCATTAAACGATCAATTTGAATCACGACTTGTTCACTGGCATTTTCCATCGCATTAATTGATGTGATCATACCCGGCATATTGCCCGTTTTGGCTTTGCTCATCGCTTCGCGACCACTGTCGTGTACCCCCTTGTGAGGCCCTTCAAGTTGCGTATAACTTTTCAGGTGAACGTAGGCTTTACCGTCTCCCTTGTAGTACCACTGACCCAATCGACACTCAGAATGAGTATTTACAGTTTCATCGAACGAGCCATTTTGTAATAAACGATAGATATTGTTCTTCCAAATCGCATGGTCAAGTTTTACTGTATCAAGAAAAGCTCGAGTCGAAGCGATATAAATCACCCCCTTCATGTGCTCTGATTTCACAACAACCTCATTTACGATAACCCCAATTTGTGCAGAAGAAGCGGAGACCTCTTCGGCACAAATTTGGTTCTCATCGATAGAGGTTTTAATCGCAACCACTTGAGTCATAACTTGGTTCACTAACGAATCAATTTGTTCGCTCGCTTCACTGGCTTTGCTTGCGAGCTTTCTTACTTCATCAGCAACGACAGCAAACCCTCGGCCAGCTTCTCCTGCACGAGCGGCTTCAATTGCAGCGTTAAGCGCCAGTAAATTTGTTTGGTCAGAAATCTCTTGAATAGTAGATACAAGGTGGGAGATAGAATTGGCGGTTTTATCTAATATTTGAACAGATTTAATGCTTTGAGTGGTTTGGGCGCTTATTTTAATCGCTCTATCGTCAAGGCGAGAAAGTGCTTGATATGTTTGTTTAAAAACCTCACCGAGCTGTTGTAGATTTTCATTTTCTTGAGCCATCGACTGAGCGCTTTCGACCATCGCAGTTCGAATGGTTTGCAGCATGTCTCCGCCTTTTAAACTGCTAGAAATCAACCCATCGCTACTTTGATAACGTTGTTGTGCCGAGCTAACTTGCTGTTTAGCGTCTTGGAGTTGACTTTCTAATGCGACAATATCAGCTTGGTATTTTTGTTGGAGGTTTGACAGCTCTTTTTTTAGAGCCTCATTTTCTGCTTTGACTCGTTTTAATCCAAACATAAGCTCAAAAAATAATTAAGTAATCTTTTGAGTCTACCTAGGTTTGTTCGGTTTTGTCATATGAAAAGTAAGGTATATTTGTGAATTGTGTGACTTTTCTGGTGTATTTACATTTAATGATAAGCTGGGTTTTGTAGTCAAGTAATGAAACATCTGTAACTTATATGATGCACACAAGAAGGGGGCTATATTTAAGTTATCAAAATTAAAAGTGAAACGAGTAAGCAGAAGATATTTTTGGTTATGGCATCGACTTTAATGTAATTAGAACAAACCCAACAAAGGGGGAGTTAGATATTATCTCTTGGCTAACGTTGTTTTTTAAAACTAACTTTTGGCGCAAGGCTGATCGTCGATCTTATCGGTGTTCTTGATGTAAAAAAGAGGACCAAAATAGCTAAAGAAAAGCACCAATAAGCGGTACAATACCTGAGTTGCGAGATCGCAGCATGGGATACTCATTCACATAAAACCGTAAAGTAGCCACATATGCCTAAAGATTTTAGTTTTACCACAGAATACACTCTCGACAAGACCTTCTTTGCTGAGTGTTATGATCAAACTAGCCATCCTGTTAAATTTCCAAAAGCCTATTTAAAAGGAATACTTTTTCTTCTTTTTGGTGTGGTTTTATTAAAACTTGAACTATTACCTAATGGGTATGTTGGTTGGTTCTTTATTGTTTTAAGTATTATTGAGGGGCTTAGTATTTATTTTAAGAGAACGTGGTGGTTATGGCGACAAAAAATCAGCTCACTCTCTGGCAGCAAAGTGGTACTTCAGGTTGACTCAAAAGGTGTGAGTTATAAAAGCGCTAAAAACATCCGTAATATCGCATGGAGTGACATTGATCAACTTGAACAAAGCGATCTAGGATTTATCTTTCACATGGGTAAACAGCGCCAATATGTCAGTAAATCTTGCTTAAATGATGAAGAGATAGCATTCATTGCAGAGCAGCACGCAATATCAAAAATAAACTAACGCCATTGCGTGCAAAATAAAATCTTATTCAATATCAGCCGCATTCTCTGCGGCTTTTTACTGTCTATCTAACCCCTCGACTCCAATCTCAAACCCTGTTGTTTGACTTACTCTTCCTAATATTTATAGCTCTAACCATATGGTGATATTTACTCATCCACTACATTCCTACACTGTGAGATTTTCAAGTGTTACTATAAATACTTTGCATTTGAAACAGCCACAGTGCTCAATGTCGTTTAAGACAATGTTGACCGACAACTTTTTTAAAGGTGCTAAATAGGAAGTTTGCTTTATGCGTAAATCAGATAAGAAGATCGAAAATCAAATCAGAGACGTGTTAACCGAAGTTTGTGAAGATACGTTAAAAGGCTACGAGGGTTTCCTTTGGGTGACTCATACGGTCAAATTCTCTTCTTTTCCACAGAGCTTAAAAATTGTCTGCGTATTCGAAACGAATCAAGATAGAGCAAACTTTTTAATGGGAGAAGACCAGCTCCATGTTTCAACAACTATCCAAAAGGCGTTTAATAAGGTTGGGGTCCAACTAAAGAACGTAGATAACCACATCAGTTACGATACGCATAAAAATCGCAAGTAGCGGTCATCAAATAAAGTGAATTGAGTTGAGTTTGTAGTGGGGACGTAAGGCTTTATATACAGTTTGATATAAAGCCTGAAGGCTACTGTCAGTCCTTTGTGTCAGGGTGACGAATAGCTTACTTAAGTCTAGGAATACCGCTATTTTCAGTCCATTCGGGTAATAAAGGTTTGCTCGTCATCCACAAAAGCGACAAAGCCGCCGTGATAGATAAATACGCGACCACGCCCCTCAACTAGACAGGCAAGCTGTGGGTTTAAGTCTTCTTCATTATTCTGGCTTTGAAAAGTGCCAGTATCGGTGATTACGCCGCTGAGTGTAGGCAAATATCCATAACTGCGCTTGGCTTGATCAATCAGGCTCAATTCGCTGGTGGTAGAGAAGCAAGAAGGGATCGCACCCGCTTCTTCGATAAATAAAGTTTTCAGTTCTTCAAAAGCGGTAATCACCAGCCAGTCGATGTCGTTAACATGATGAATAAACATGGAGTTTCTCGGTAATTCTGATGTGGAGATTGTATCACTATCAAGTGATTACGTAGTAGAGATTTAGTGGCTAAAGTCAGTGATTCTATGCCATTTTTGTATTCTCACTAGGTCAACTTGAAATGCGTTTGGCTTGTCGTGAGTTGAATAGTATCTTTAATCTAATCACGTTTTGATTTGAATAGGGTGTTCAATCGCATCACAAAATGATTTGAATAAGTGACCTATTCGCATCATACTGTGATTAGATTAAGCGAAATTGAATTAGAGGAAGGCGTTATGTGGATATGGCAGCAAGATAAATGGCCTAACTTTTATTGGGATGAACGCGTTATTGAACCATTATTAAGGTCGGTTAGATTTAACCAAGGGCTTTTATTAGGGAAGATGACAAGTCAAGACCAAGAAAAAGCCATGCTTGATACGTTACTTGCCAATATTGTCCACTCAAGCGCGATTGAAGGTGAAACGTTAAATGCGTTCTCGGTGCGTTCTTCGCTAGCGAATAAATTAGGATTAAGTGAAGAGAGACCTTTTCCTACTACTGAGCAGACTGATGGCCTTGCTGAGATCATGCTTGATGCGGTAGAAAACTTAGATACGCCTTTAACACTCGATCGTATTTTGCATTGGCATCATCGTTTATTTCCTCAAGGCTACACCATGTTTAATCCTGTGGTGGGTGGGCAATTACGAGGCGATGCACCTATGCAAGTGGTATCAGGCCGCATTGATCGTCCTGTTGTTCATTTTGAAGCCCCAAGTCGAGATATTCTTGATGCTGAATTGAACCAGTTTATTGATTGGTTTAATACGTCAAAAAGTGATATTGCTTTAGATCCTCTATTAAGAGCAGCAATGACACATCTGTGGTTTGTGACGCTTCATCCACTTGATGATGGTAATGGAAGAATCACTCGTCTACTTACGGATCTCGCATTAGCCCAAGCTGAGCAGCAATCGGTTCGATTCTATGCCATGTCTGTTGGTATCTTGGCAAACCGCAAAAGCTATTATGAGATTTTAGAGCAAACCCAAAAAGGGGAGTTAGATATTACCGCTTGGCTACAATGGTTTTTTGAAACCCTTGATAGTACGTTTGCAGAAGTCTTTAACGAAATAGACAGAACGATTTTTAAAACCAATTTTTGGCGCAAGGTTGATCAAATCAAGCTAACAGAAGGGCAAGTAAAAGTGCTTAATCGAATGTTAGATGGGGATTTTGAGGATGGGATTAACACCTCTCAATACCACAAAGTAGCAAAAGTCAGTAAGCCCACTGCATCTCGGCACTTAGCAATGTTAGTTGAGCTTGGCTGTTTGGTTAAAACTGGGGCGGGTGGCCGTAGTACTCGTTATGTTTTGGGGGAGTTGAAACATAGATGAGTTGATTTGCTAAAGTTGAATACATAAAAAAAGCCCTGATTTTGTCAGAGCTTTCTCTCATTTTCATAAATCATTCCGGATTACCTAGTTAACACCATGTCTTGCATGGTCACCGACATACACTCTAACCCGATATTACTCGCTTAAAATGCTGTTATAGTCAGCGGGAGGAGAGGATATTTCAATCCGACTTAGTCTCTCTCTTACCTTGTAGGCTTAATGTGCCTACAAAATGATCTTGGATGATCTGGTTGGTAAATGCAAGTTCTAATATTGACGGTGTACATTGAACCAAGCTGACAGAAGAGCAAGTAAAAGTGCTTAATCGAATGCTAGATGGGGGTTTTGAGGACGGCATTAACACCTCTCAATACCACAAAGTTGCAAAGGTCAGTAAGCCCACTGCAACTCGGCATTTATCAGCGTTATTTGAGCTTGGTTGTTTGGCTAAAACTGGAGCAGGTGGTAGAAGTACTCGTTATGTTTGAATAAGATAAAAGGCGTATTAGTGCTCCCCTTTCTATTATACTAACTAATTGATATTTAGCAGTAATACTAAGGTCCTTATGCGATCTAGACTAGATTTTCTTTATGTGTACTGTGCTATATTTTAGTTCGTAAGATTAGAAAATAATGTCTAGGATATTTTCATAAATAATGGGTTAAACTATTTTTTACAAAAATAGTTCTGAACTTAACAAAATAATTATTGGCTAGAAGAGAATAAATGGAAAATTTAGTAGATAAGGAACTGTTCTCTCAAATAGAAGAGCATCTAAAATGTAGTGAGCAAAGTTGGCTTATGGGGGCTGGGATCAGTTTCGATGCTAAATTGCCTTTGATGTATCCTTTAACTAGTAAGGTAAAAAAAGATTTAGCGAGTAAGCATGAACAACTATACAACGAAATAATTGTACCTTTAATCGATGAATTGCCTACAGGGTGCCATATTGAGCATGTACTGAGCCATATTGGTGATTATGCTGCTCTAGCGGAAAGAACAAAGGAAAAAAAGATAACAATTAATGGAAAGATAATAGCGTTATCTGATCTTGAAAATATTCATCACGCCATTCTAGAGTCGATATCTAACGTTATTCGTTGTGGTCATGTTGAGGGTAAAAATGGGAATCTAGATGAAGATGGAACATTAGACAAACCAATTGTTTGTATAAATGCTCACTTAGACTTTATTAATATACTTTTCAATCATGCGTCTGCTGGCGTATCTGAAAGAAGAAAATCAGTAAATATTTTCACGACGAATTACGACACATTATTAGAAGATGCTTTAGCACTGAATAAAATATCTTACTGGGATGGGTTTAGTGGTGGTGCTGTCGCCCACAGGACTCAAAGGTATGGAGATCCTATTCCACCAAATGGCCAACGTGCCAACTTAATCAAGATGCATGGTTCTATAGATTGGTTTCTTTGTGATAATGGGAATGTATGGCGAGTGAGAAACAATGACAATTACCCTGACGTAAACCGCAGAGTTCTTATATACCCTCAAGCTACAAAATATATAGCCACTCAACAAGACCCGTTTTCTTCACAATTTGATCTATTTAGAAAATCACTAAATTCCAATAATAGTAACGTTCTTGCTGTATGTGGCTATAGTTTTGGTGATGATCATATTAATAATGAAATAGAGTTTGCATTATCTAAAGAAGATAATAAAACAGTATTGATTGCATTTTTGGAATGCCGCGATGAAATTCCTCATTGTATTGAAAAATGGCGTAATTCAAAATTCGGAAAACGCATAATTATAGCAACGCTAAATGGACTATATATTGGTGATAGTGGGCCATTTGAACGACAAAATGGCGAAGATTATTGGTGGACATTTCAAGGTGTTACTTCACTCTTAAAGAATGGTTGCGAGGTATAGTATGTTTACGCCAGTTGACGAACTAAGAATAGGTCAAGTAGTCGAAGTTTCAGGAACTAATATCAAGGTCGAAATCTCCGATAAAATATCTGAGTTAAATCGAACTTTTAATGGCCGAGTTTATCCTATAGGCCAAATAGGGAGCATGATTAAGATTCACTATGGTCGAAAAGTCATTTTTGGTTTAGTAACAATGCTCAGAATGCGTTCGGAAGAATTGATTGAAGTAGGTAAGCCAGTCAATGCTGATTCTGATCAACGATTAATGGAAGTTCAATTGTTAGCTGAAGGTAGTTGGAATGGACAACAACAAAAGTTAGCTTTTAAGCGTGGGATCAAAACATATCCTCTCCCTCAACAAGGTGTCTTTTTACTAACAAGTGAAGAAGTTGGCTGTGTCTATCGTTCAGCTGAAGGCGGACAAAATGAGGAAGTAGATCCGTTAGTTCCTTTTGGGGTTTATAGCGCATCAGAATCTACAGCTTGTAGAGCTAATATTAATAAGATGTTTGGTATGCATTGTGCTGTTTTAGGTTCAACCGGTTCAGGAAAGTCAGGTACAGTAGCTGCAATTATTCATAGTGTGCTTTCGCACAAACATGGCGAAAAAGAATTATCCCCACAGATAGTAATTATCGATCCACACGGCGAGTATGGTACGGCATTTAAAGAACGTGCTGTTCAATACCGCGCATACAATATTGCAGCAGGAAAGGATGAACAAGAAGAGATAAAACTCCCTTATTGGTTAATGTCCTGTGATGAATTTACTCACCTTATAATTGGAAAAACAGAAAGAAGCGCAACAAGTCAAACTAATGTTATGCAAAAAGCACTTGCCCATGCAAGAATGGTTGCATCTGGAATCGTAAAACCTTGCCCTAGGTCATTTGGCGAAAAAGACCTGAGTCACCTCATTAACTTTGATGACCCTGATCCATGTGATGGAAAGGAAACATCAGATATTTTAGCGTTTGATATAGACAAGCCTAGACCATTTTCATTAGACGAATTTGAAAGCCATATTAAATATATTCAAGGAGGGAGAATTAAGGGTAAGGTGCATGAAAGTTTGACAGCTTCAGACTTAGCAAAATCACCAGTCCCCTCTGTTCTCGACAAATTAAAGATTCTTAGAAGAGATACCCGACTTTCTTTCATGATGGAGAGTTGGAAAGGATCTGAGGATGAAATAAAGCTATATGATGTATTAAATCAATTTGTTGGGAAGCCAAAACAAGATAAAAAAGATATCAGGATTATTGATATTTCAGGATTGCCAAATGAAGTAGCAGGCCCTCTTACAGCATTGATTGCCAGATTACTTTTCCAATACAAAGTATTTCAGACACAAGAAGAAAAGGAAAAAGATCCTATTTTATTTGTGTGTGAAGAAGCCCACAGATACGTACCAGATCATGGTGAAGCTCAATACGCAGCAGCACAAGATGCAATAAGACGTATTGCAAGGGAAGGTAGGAAATATGGTATTGGGTTAATGTTGGTAAGCCAACGACCAGCCGACGTTGACAGTACTGTAATATCACAATGTGGAACATGGGTCGTATTAAGACTTACAAATGCAGCAGATCAACAACATGTCGCTCGTTTTCTACCTGATGGATTGTCAGGAATGGTCGGAGCGTTACCTATTTTATCTCAACAAGAGGCAATCTTTGTTGGTGAAGGAGCAGCATTACCTTCTAGGATCAGGATTAGAGATTTAAGAAAAGATCAATTGCCTAAATCAAATACGATTCCATTTGCTGAAGGCTGGGCTAGCAATAGGTTAGCATTAAAAGAGCTTGAAGCTATATCTGAGAGAATGTGCTCTTAGTTAATCTATGATATTAACTGTCGTGGTTAAGTCACAATTGAGCTACTTTGTTATACTTTTTATAATATATATTCATTTTAACTAAATAGTTTATTTTGGTTTTATCTAATAACGAACCAAGCACAAAAAGATAAATGCAAAAATCAAATCCCCACCAACAAAAAAGGGATCTAGCCTAAACCAGATCCCCCAATATCAGCCGCATTCTCTGCGGCTTTTTACTGTTTACTATCTAAACCAAACCCTTACGGCTCTTCAGAAATTGGTTTTGGCTTGTAGTGATCCGAATTCAAACCAAAGTATTCAGGTAGGGTTGTACCTACTGAAATTGAAGACCAAGTGCCCGTTACAATACCGATGAACATTGCAATCGCAAAGCCTTCTAGTGGACCACCACCCAATAACCATAATGACCCAACCGTGATCAATGTGGTTCCTGATGTCACCATCGTACGAGAGAACGTTGCAGCAACGGCTTGGTTGTTTATCTCTTGGATAGATAAATTAGGCTTGGCAATTAACAATTCACGGATCCTATCAGCAATGATGATGGAGTCATTTAACGAATAACCTAGGATTGCCAAGATAGCGGCTAGGGTTGTTAAGTTAAATTCCATTTGGGTTGCAGCAAAGAAACCAAGAACAAACACGATATCGTGGGTTAGGGCAAACAAAGAGCCCGAAGCCAAGCGCCATTCAAAGCGGTAGCTCAAGTACGCTAAGATAACCAGAACCGACACTAATAACGCCATGCCACCTTGTTCTGTTAACTCTTCACCCACTTGAGGGCCAACAATACTTGTATTTAGCACTTGTATATCACTGTGCAGCGGAGCAAGAACCTCAGTTAACGCAGGCAGTTCCGTTCCCTTTGGTGGGATAGCATAACGTAAAACCCAACGACCCGGCTCACCAGAAGCAATAACGGCGACGTCTTGTTTAAAGCCCGCATCCAATAATGGCGCGATTTCGCTGCTTGTGATTTTGTTGTCTATTTGAATTTCACTCACGATACCGCCTGTGAAATCTAAGCCCCAGTTTAAGCCTTTTGCCGCGATCATTGATAAAGCAAAAATCATAAGACAAACAGAAACCACACTTGTCATGTGACGCCATTTTGTTGCATTTTTCATAGTAATAAACATAACTTAAATCCTAACATCATGACGAGAATCACGACCCCAAACTAAATTGACAATGGCACGAGAAGCGAAGATGCCTGTGAACATACTGGTTAATAGACCTAAGCCCAGTGTTAATGCGAAGCCTTGAATTGGACCATTACCGACGGTGTAAAGTACAACCGCAGTAATCATGGTGGTGAAGTTGGCATCGAAAATTGTACCAAATGCACTACTAAAGCCTCTATCAATGGCTTGAGCTAATGTTCGTCCTTCTTTTAGGTTATCTTTTATTCGTTCAAAAATAAGTACGTTGGTATCTACGGCCATGCCGACGGTTAATACTAATCCGGCAATACCCGGCAGTGTTAATACCGCACCAGGGATTAATGCTAATAAACCAAATAGCATGATCATGTTGGCAAGCAATGCAATGTTAGCAACCCAGCCTAAACGACGATACCAAACCGCCATGAATAACAACGTTAAACCAAGACCAAGGCCAAGTGCCGCAAAACCATTTTGAATGTTTTCTGCACCCAGAGTTGGACCAATTGTGCGTTCTTCAACGATAGTGACGGGCGCAGTAAGTGAACCTGCACGTAATAACAATGCTAATTCTTGAGATTCTTGAAGTGAACCAGATCCCGTGATTCTAAAGCGGCTGCCTAATTGGCTTTGGATAGTAGCAACACTGATGATTTTGTTACTTTGTGTGGTTTCACCTTTGCTGTTACGACCATACTCGTTGTATGAGGTTGCCATTGGTTTGCCAACATTGTGACGAGAGAATTCAGACATGATTTTGCCGCCTGAGCTATCAAGAACAATGTTTACTTCCGCCATGCCCATCTCGCCTAAGCTTGCACGAGCATCAACAATGTGGTCACCACTTAGTACTGGTTTTCTACCAACACGAACAGGACGTCCATTTTCATCTGGAACTTCCATTGTGCTGCCAGTGCCTTGTTCTTTCACAGCATAAAAAGCCAAGCTTGCGGTTGCACCAATAACATTTTTCGCAGCAGCAGGGTCTTGAACACCCGGTAATTCGATACGAATACGGTTTTCACCTTGGCGTTGAACTAACGCTTCGGTAATGCCCAGCTCTTCAATACGACTACGCATGGTTTGCAAGTTTTGTTGTACGGTTAAATTACGAACCGCGACTTTTTCTGATTCTTTTAACGTCAGCTTGATATCAAAGCCATCAGAATTTTCGATTTGCCATGTAGGGTAGTTTTGATGAAGGAATTTCTTCGCGGCAAGGTTTGCTTTTTCAGAAGGAAGACGAACAAGTAATTGGTCACTACCTTCTGTTTGGAAGCGTACAGAGCGAATGTGCTCTTCTCTAAATTCTTGTTTTAGAGAGTCACTTAATTCGGTGCGTTGAGCTTGGTAAACTTGGTTTACATCAACATCAAGTAAAAATTGAACGCCACCTCGTAAGTCTAGACCCAGTTTTATTGGTTCAAAACCCATATTCTGTAGCCATGCAGGTGCCGCAGGGGCAAGAGCTAAGGCTAACGTGGTGCCTTTTTTATCTTCATCAATTACGGAAGCCAACGCCGTTTTTGCTGCGGTTTGTTGATCTTCTTCTTGTAGGATAACGGTTGTTTTATCCCCTTTTTGTTCAATGCGTTTTACGACAATGCCTTGGTCCGTTAAGGTATTTTGTAATTGAAGAATTGACGGGATCTGACCATCTTTATTCGTAATCTGCACTGCTGCATCTTCGCCATACCATGTTGGTATCGCACTCAGAAGTAGAATGAGAATCGTAAATATAAGGACAATGTATTTCCAAGATGAATAATGATTCAATCGTTTTAATGGTTGCTTTCTTTGCATTTTAATTTCACCTCGCACCGATAATAAGGGGCACGAAAAAGTCACAGACGATCACTGGGTTATTAATGATTTATTAATGGATGCAGTGATGCAGATA
The DNA here is from genome assembly GCF_001691055.1 of Aliivibrio logei. NCBI lineage: Bacteria > Pseudomonadati > Pseudomonadota > Gammaproteobacteria > Vibrionales > Vibrionaceae > Aliivibrio > Aliivibrio logei. Next base: position 883,537 of record NZ_MAJU01000008.1, on the reverse strand, counting down.
AATTATGTTGGTAAAGTGAAATTAAGAGTGGGGGTACAAACGCTGGCTGTAGAGGAGGTTACTTTCTTTCCAAGCAGAAACTCGAGACGTTGAAGAGTAGCTGTTAAGCGCCCAATTCACGGTCGGTTTTGGTTTTTCTTGATAGCCGATAGCAAGTTGCTCAGCAGGAAGCAGGGGTATTTCTGAAGCGAGTTCATAATACGGCGTTACTTCTTCTGGTTCATGTCGAGCAAGGTTGGCCATACGAGAAGAATAACCAATGCCTAAGTTTACCCCATGTTCTTGAGATGAACTTTGGGTGTGTTGAGACACGTTATTTTCTGTTGGATGTGTAACCTGACACACTGCAAAATCAGCCGATGTAGATACTGGCGCATCAAACGTTAGGGTTGGCTGAATGGTTGAATGCTGTTCAATAGTGAGTGGTGTTTGTATCGTATTTATAATGTCATGATGTGATGCGGCCTGAGCTAGCGAGGCTACCCCAAAACAACAAATCATCATTACTATACGAAACAATCGTATCACTAGAAGCTCACATTTATGCGTACAGAAGATCGCATCCTATAATGGAGAACGATTTCTGACAAGAAATAACGCAATATTAATGAAAATTGAGTTTTATTTAGAGGGAGTGCTTGGGTGAATCAACTCAAATCGCTCAAGAACGTGATCAATAAAAACGCGTAATCGCTTCGGGATCAGTTTGTTTTGTGGAAACACCAAACTGATCGCGGCTCTAGGTAGTTCCCACTCGGGTAAGATCTGAACTAATTCACCATTCTTAATGTGTTGGCGACAAATAAACTCAGGAAGTGTAGCGATGCCTAAACCACTCAAACAAGCCGATTTACACGCGGTGATGGTATTCACTTTTAAGCGATAAGGTAAATTGGCTCGTATCGTTTTATCCACTTGATTCAAATAAAGAGAGGGGACTTTAACCGCATTGACGATTTTAATTTGGTGATGAGGTGATTTAAGATCATCGGGTGAATGAATATTTCCATAAGTGGCTAAGTAATCAGGGGTAGCCACAATAATACGTTCAGAGTAATCAATGGTGCGAGCAACGAGTGAAGAGTCGTTAATTTCTCCGATTTGAACGTAAAGATCGATACCGCTGCCAATAATATCGACTTCACGATTGGTCATTTCAACGTTAATCGACACTTCTGGGTAGCGTTTAAGAAAGCTATTAATGTATTCCGACATGACGTGATGCCCAATTTCTACGGGCATCGCAAGATTCAGATGACCGCGAATAAGACTTTGGTTTGCGGTGAGTTCTAACTCGGTTTGCTGCATTATATCCAATACACGGACGCTGGCTTGATAGAAAATCTCACCTTCTTGGGTTAATCCTAATTTTCGAGTTGAACGAGTGATCAACTTCACACCTAAGTGCTCTTCTAACTCAGCAAGCTTTCTACTTACGGTTGATTTTGTCATTCCTAAGTTTGTTGCTGCTTGGGTGAAACTACCAGAATCAATGACTTGGTTTAATATTGTGATGTTATTTAAGTCCATCATTGTTCAAACTCGCTCTATTGGTAAGATTTATGCAACAGTGTTTCCTTTTTTTCCTATCTAATCAATTAATCATTTTCGTTTTATACTGTTTCTCTCTTATTTATTACATCCATGTTTATGGCAAACAGGGATGGCTTCATTTTCAAGTGGGTACGCACAGTGGTAGAACAACAAAAGAAAAAAAATAAAGCACCTTTGATTGCGACAATCGTTATTATTTTATGTGGTTTTGCGGGGGCTGGCTATTGGTATGGCTATGGTCAGTATTTCCAATCAACAGACAATGCGTACTTGCAAGGTGATATCACGACAATCAGCCCTAAAGTGGGTGGTTACATTGCAAAAACATTTGTTGAAGATAACCAAGTAGTGAAAGCGGGTGATTTATTGGCAACAATAGACAGTCGTGATTTTGTTGCTGAAAAAGAGAAAGCAGAAGCAAACGTATTAGTTAATGCGGCATCGATTAAAAACTTAGTCGCAGAGCGTAAATTACAGGACATTCGTATTCGCCAAGCCGCCAGTGAAATTGAATCGGCTAAAGCGGAATATGAACGTACTCAACAACAAGTAAAACGCACGAAGGCGTTAATCAAAAAGAATTACTCGTCACAAGATGAATTGGACAATAACGTGTCTCATCTTAAAGTGGCGCTAGCGAATGTGGACGCAGCAAAAGCAAATTATCAAGCATCAAAAGAACAAATCAACGTCATCGAGAGTGAAATAGCTCAAGCAGAAGCCGCATTAAATCAAGCTAAAACAGCGTTAAAACAAACGGAACTTAATTTGTCTTATACCAATATTTACGCACCGATTGATGGGGTTGTTGGTAAGCGTAGCTTACGTGTTGGATTGCTTGTTCAAGCGGGTATGCCGTTGCTAAGTTTGGTTCCTACTTCTGATGTATGGATTGAAGCCAACTTTAAAGAAACTCAGTTAGGCGATATTCATAAAGGACAGAAAGTATTTGTGGATCTTGATGCGTACCCGGATCTACACCTAAAAGGCATTGTGGACAGTTTTTCTCCTGCAACGGGCGCAAAGTTCGCGTTATTACCACCAGAAAACGCAACGGGTAACTTCACTAAAATTGTACAACGAGTGCCGGTGAAAATTACTATTTTGAATGCTGATTTATTAGATGGTCAGTTAATTCCTGGGCTTTCTGTTGTTGCTACGGTTGATACTCGAGGTTAATCATGACTCAAGAATTAACAGCCACAAATCAAAATGACTTAGCGGATACACCGATAGAGCCTGAAATCCCAAGACGTCATTGGATAGCTCTGTTCGGTGGCTTGCTTGGTGCGTTTATGGCGATTCTGGATATTCAGATCACCAACTCTTCACTAAAAGACATTCAAGGGGCGTTATCGGCCACCATGGATGAAAGTTCATGGATCTCTACCTCATACCTTGTGGCTGAAATGATCGCCATCCCATTAAGTGGCTGGCTATCGGTCGCGATTGGTAAGCGTCGTTATTTAACGTGGACCACCATTATTTTTGCTGTGGCGTCAGTCTTATGCTCACTCTCTTGGAGCATGGGATCGATGATCGTCTTTCGTGCGATCCAAGGCTTCAGTGGTGGTGCATTAATTCCTTTGGCGTTTTCTCTTGTTGTTCAATTATTACCATTGAATAAACGAGCGGTTGGTATGGCTCTCTTTGGTGTAACAGCAACGTTTGCACCATCAATCGGACCAACATTAGGTGGCTGGTTAACGGAAAACTTTTCTTGGCATTATATTTTCTATATTAATATTCCCCCTGCGATAGCACTTATTTGTATGGTGAATTATGGTCTTGATGATGAACCACTACGATTAGACAGTTTGCTGAAAGCCGATTGGTTTGGCATCGCGACCATGGCGATAGGGTTGGGTTGTTTAGAAGTGGTTTTGGAAGAAGGGAATAGAGAAGAGTGGTTCAGTTCTAGTTTTATTATTACGTTGTCGATTATCTCTGCCATTAGCTTAATTTATTTTGTGATTAACGAGTTACAGCATAAAAACCCGTTAGTAAATTTGCGGCTACTTAAACAAAGTCAGTTTGCGATGTCGTGTGTCGCCTATTTAATTTTAGGGATGGCGTTATTGGGGTCTATTTACGTGTTGCCTATGTATATGATCCAAATTCAGGGTTATAACTCGTTAGAAATTGGTGAAGTATTAATGTGGATGGGGTTTCCTCAGTTATTAATTTTCCCATTGGTCCCTAAATTAACTCAGATTATTAAAGCTAAATATCTCGTGTTTTTTGGTTTTGCAATGTTCGGTATTAGCTGCTTTGTAAACACACACATGAGTTATGATTTTGGTGGCGATCAATTGATTTTCTCTATGCTGCTGCGTGCTATAGGTAGCCCATTTATTATGGTGCCGCTGTCTTTAGTTGCGATGGAAGAGATTCAAAAACATCAAGTGGCCGATGCCTCAACGATTACCAATGTACTGCGTAACTTGGGTGGTGCGTTTAGTATTGCGTTTATTGCGACGCTGTTGGATAACAAAACCCGCGAACATTTGGGTCATATCAAAGAAACCTTAACTACGGTAAGTACAGATGGGTGGTATCACTTACAACAGAGTGCGGCGATGTTTGTCTCAAAGGGGAGTGATCCGGCAACGGCGATGCTGCAAGCTAAAGCGTCATTGAGTCTGACAATGCAAAGAGACGCGGCAATTATGGCGTATAACGATGTGTTTTTCATGATGACATGTTTCTTAGGTTTTGCTGCATTTATGATGTTTTTTGTTAAATCGAATTCGAATCCAGGGTCAATCGAGGCTGGAGGGCATTAATTTTTTATGGTTGCTCGCATCTTTAAGTGGTTTGGGTATAATGCGGCAGAATATTGAAATGAGGTTCTCATGCGTTTAGATAAATTTTTGTGCGAAACAACAGGTGCTACCCGTAGCGAAGCTACTCGAATCGTTAAAAGTGGTACTGTCACTGTTAATGGCGTAAAAACAAAAGTTACTTCAGTAAAAGTAACTGACGATTCGACCGTTGAGTGGGATGGTCGTGAGCTTAAATTCCATGGTCCTCGTTATATTATGCTATTTAAGCCAGATGGTTACGTGTGTTCACATGAAGACAGTACGCACCCATCGGCATTAACTCTTTTAGATGAAGTGAATCTAGAGAAGTTACACTTTGCTGGTCGCCTTGATGTTGATACTACAGGATTGGTACTGATTACTGATGATGGCCAATGGTCACATAAAATCACATCACCAAAGCGTAAGTGTCCTAAAACATACCGAGTATGGCTAGATGAGCCAATTGGTGCTGATTACGCTGAGCAATTAGCGGAAGGCATTCAGCTTAAGAGTGAAACTGGTTTAACAATGCCTGCAACAATGGAAGTGGTTAATGAAGAAGAGCACGAGCTTTTATTAACGATCCAAGAAGGCAAGTATCATCAAGTTAAACGTATGTTTGCTGCGTTGGGTAATAAAGTTGAAGGCTTACACCGTTCTCAAATTGGCGGTTTAGGTTTAGATTATTCATTAGAGCCTGGCGAATATCGTTACTTAACCGCGGAAGAAGTAAAAGCGGTTTTGAGCAAGTAATTCACCCCAGTTATCTGTGGGTACAAAAAGCGGTGTGGCAGAAATGTCATGCCGCTTTTTTTTGTAAATTCTTGCAAAGAGATCGAATATAAAAAGCATGTTGTAATCGGGCGTGATAATATGAAAAATCCTTTCTTGTTCCCTATTTTTTAGTTGGTCTAAACCCTATGTCATCCTCAGCTAGCGATCTTTCTGAAGCCCCTAAGTTAAGTCTTTTATTAGTCATCATTTTGGGTGCTATTTCAGCGCTAACACCACTTGCTATTGATATGTATGTTCCTGCAATGCCGAGCATTGCGGCGGATCTTGGTGTATCTGCGGGTTCAGTTCAGATGACATTAACGGCTTATACGGCCGGCTTTGCGATTGCACAACTGATTCATGGGCCACTGGCTGACAGTTATGGTCGCCGTCCGGTATTAATTATCGGTACGGTGCTCTTTGCCATTTGTGCGGTGATTGGTGCGCAGGTTGATGGTATTGAATCATTAATGTATATCCGTGTTTTACAAGGGATTGCAGGCGCTGCATCAGCGGTGGTTATTCAAGCCATTGTTCGTGACATGTTTAATAAAGAAGATTTTGCCCGCATGATGTCTTTCATCACGTTGGTCATGACAATTGCCCCACTGGTCGCGCCGATGATTGGTGGACACATGGCGGTATGGTTCGGTTGGCGTTCAATTTTTTGGTTACTGGCTATTTTTGCCGTGTTAACTATTTTTGCGATTCTTTGGCGGATCCCTGAAACGTTGGCAGAAGAGAATCGCTCTCCTTTTAGATTAATGACGTCGTTTAGAAATTACCGTTCATTATTTAAAAACCCAGTGTCACTTGGTTTGATTTTCTCTGGTGCTTTTTCTTTTGCTGGGATGTTTTCATTTTTAACGGCAGGCTCATTTGTTTACATCGATATTTATGGTGTGAGCGTGTCTAATTTTGGTTATTTATTTGGTTTAAACGTTGTTTTCTTAATTGTTATGACTGTGATTAATGGTCGTATGGTTAAAAAAATGGGTTCCCATAATATGATTAAATTTGGCCTTTCTATTCAACTGTTTGCTGGCATTCTGATGATGGTCGGGCAACTATTGAACTGGGGTCTATGGGGAACGGTTATTCCTGTTGTATTATTTGTGGGTTGTATCTCGACGATTGGCAGTAATACGATGGGCTTATTGTTAAGTCACTACCCTAAAATGGCGGGAACCGCATCATCATTAGCGGGCACATTGAGATTTGGTACGGGGTCACTTGTTGGTGCTTGTATTGCAATGTTTCCTGCTGATTCTGCTTGGCCTATGGTGAGTTCCATGGCAGCATGTTCTATCTTATCTTTTGGTTGTTATTTTGTTTTTGGACGTAAAGCGTAAATGAGTAATGAGACAAACACAGTGCACTATTATCAAGAAATTCAAAAAGTAATTAATGAAGCTCTTACTGACTTACAAGAAAGTAAGGACAGTGGACGTTTACCGAAAAATCCGGTAAGTGCGAATCACTTTTTGATCCGATGGGTGACCACTGCGATTAAATCACAGCGTTTTTCTCGTTGTGTCGTCAAAGATTTGCAGACTTGGCAAAAAGAAGGCCGTACGAAAGGGACTGGAACTGAGCTTCCTGTTCGTTTTGAACATTATTCTCGCTTGTACCAAGCATTAGCGCCTATTGACACCGTGACTCCAATTACTAAATCAGTAGTAATGGGGTGGTGTGAGTCATTAGAAGAAAAAGAATGGTGTGTAACGACAGATTTTGAAATTTTAGAAAAAGCGTCTTTGTTTTCAGATGGTGATCATTCGTTGATTATCTGTGCGACGCAATTAGCATCGTGTTTTGAAGGGGGTTATGCTGAAAATCAACTGCTTGTGAAGCCGTTAACGTGTTATGTTCGTGGTAATCATCATGAGTTTGTTGAATCGGCTTTTGAGCACGGTTTGATAGTACATAAGCGTTCTGACTATAAATCAAAAGTAAAATACCATGGTGAATATTTAATTTATCCAAATAACCACGGTATTCAATTAGGTGAAACGCCATTTTCATTTAATGTGAAAAAATAACAGAATCGGTACTTTCATTGTTCGATAAAAAGCGCAGATATTCTGCGCTTTTTTATTTTGTGGTTGTTTGTTTACTCTTCTTTTTCTGCTTTTTTACAAATGGCTTTTACCATTCCTTTAAAAATAAATAAATGAGCTGGGAACATAGCGAACCAGTACATTAATCCCCAAAACCCTTTTGGGTGCCACCATGCACGGACGTCAAGTTGACGATGGTGTTCATCAATGTCTTTTATTGAAAACTCTAGGCGGCCAAGTCCTGGTGCCGTCATACCAAAAAGCAGTGAAAGAAACTTGTTTTCTTCGCAGCGGATGACTTTCCATGAATCAATATAATCACCTAATTGTACGCTCCCTGATTCGGGTCTTCTTCTCACAGGGAAAGAGCCACCAAGTAATGGGTCTAACCATTCTCTGGTTCGCCATAATGCATTAGCAAAGAAATACCCTTCTTTACTGCCAAGACGAGCGATAACACGCCAAAGCTGTTTTGCTGTTGCGGTGGTCGTAAAACTTGCCCCGGCTTGTTTTGGGTAAAAACCATAATCAGACTTCCAGCGTTTTAATGCACTAGGATCAAACCCCCATATTTCGGTTTGAATGGTTTCATCATTTGTCTCTTGAGCCTTGTTTACGGCATCAGATAAAGACAATAAAGGTTGAGGGAAGATTTTCTGTATCGCGGTATTGTCGGCAATGAGATCGTGATCAATACCAGCAAGCAATGCTCTTCCTAAATCCGAAGGCACAGAGGTCACCATACCTAGCCATAGTCCAGCAAAGCCTGGGCTAATAAAGCGAGTCGGAATTATTTTAATTGAACGACGATTGTGTTTAGCTATGAGATGAAATAAATCGTGATAGCTAACGGTTTCAGGTCCACCGGCTTCTAAGGTAATTGAGTGAGTTAATGGAAAATCAATACACTGAATAAGGTAGTAATTGAGATTATCAATCGCGATAGGGTTTGCTTGAGAGTTAATCCAAATAGGGCAAATTAATAGCGGGAAGTGGTTAACAAAATCCGTCATTATTTCGAAGGCGGCAGAACCTGTACCAATAATGATCCCTGAATTTATTTCGATGGTAGGAATGCCTGTTGAACGTAGTAATTCCCCCGTTTTTTTTCGAGCGAGTAAATGCTGAGATTGATAACCTTCTGGCTGTAATGCACTAAGATAAATAATACGAGAGAGTGTTGATTTTTCGGCTGCCGTTTTAAAGTTTTCAGCAAGAGACACTTCGTAATCAATAAAGTCATGGCCGTGTGACATGCCATGAACTAAGAAGTAAGCGATATCACATTGATCGATGAGTGGTTGAATTGCGTTAGTGTCTTCTAGATCAAGATAATGGCAATGCAAATTAGGGTGCTCAGATACTCTGTCAGTCAAGTAATCAATATTACGAGCACAGGCTATGACTGTATGACCTTGCTGCAATAATAATGGGATCAATTGTGATCCTATATAGCCTGAAGCACCGACGATCATGATGGTGTTTTCTTTATTCAAGATTACTCCTTAACCTAATGAATATAAATATTAATTACTTTCTGATTCTAGTACAATTTGTAGGCATATACCTAATGGATCTTATGCAGTGCAAATAGTTAATTTGTTGTTTATCTGAGGTTCTGTATGTCTGTCTTCCTTTCTAATGTTATCGCACATACTCGCGGTGATTTCCTTAAGCGTTTAATTCTTATTGCAATACCTATTGCTCTGCAAAATATTATGTTCTCTAGTCGAGGCTTGGTGGACGTATTGATGCTGGGTCAATTAGGTGAAGCTGAGATTGCTGCCGTTGGCGTAGCCAGCCGTGCTACGTTTGTAACAACGATAATGTTGGTTGGCGTGACCACTGGAGGCGCGTTATTAACGGCTCAGTATTGGGGGGCACAAAATAGAGAAGGCGTTCGACAAAGTACGGCACTGACTTGGATGGTGAGCATGGCAATGGCTACTATTGCCGTCGCTTTGTTTTTATTTATGCCTCATCAAATCATGTCATTAGCGACCGATTCTCAAGAGGTGATTGATTTAGGTGCGGATTACTTATTGATCACGGCACTGACGATGTACGTAGTGTCATGCGGCAGCAGTATGGCGGTAGGCTTACGATCGATACATCAACCGGGTGTGAGTACTTTTTTTAGTGGTATTGGTATTGTTGCTAATGTCTTTTTTAACTGGGTACTTATTTTTGGTCATTTAGGTGCTCCAGCAATGGGCATTAAAGGTGCGGCTTGGGCAACATTGATCAGTGGTGTTATTGAAATCGTATTTTTGTATGGTTACCTTTACCGTAAATCGCATTTATTAAGTTTTGGTTTTGATGACATTAAAGCGGTGATTAATTGGCCTAAGATAGCTAAGTTTTTATCACTTTCCTTACCGACTACGTTTAATTTTTTAGTTTGGGCGGCGGGTATTTTTACTTACCACGCGATTATGGGGCAATCTGGTGTTCAGGGCTTAGCGGCATTGTCTGTGATTTCTCCAATTGAATCTATTGCGTTGAGTTTTCTTATTGGTGCAGCAGGTGCTGCCTCTGTGCTTATTGGTAATCAACTGGGTGCTAAGAAATATGAAGCCGTGTATTACCAAGGGTGGGGAGTGCTTGCATTAAGTGTGGCTACCAGTGTTGTTATTGCTTTATTTGTGATGCTATTTCAACATCAGATTTTGGATATGTTTCCTGCGTTAAGTGACGAAACAAGAATGATTGCTGAAAAGTTCATGGCGATTTTAGCCGTGATTATAGTGATCCGCAGCGTGCCATTAACGGCGATTGTTGGCATTTTACGTGCGGGTGGTGATGTGAAGTTTTGCCTTTACCAAGACATTGTTTCTCAGTGGTTGATAGGGATCCCCGTTGCGACTATTGGTGCATTATTCTTAGGATTAGCCCCTGAATACGTTTATGCGTTATTTGTGGTTGAAGAAATTGTAAAATGGTTTGGATCCATCCATCGAATGAAATCGAAAAAATGGATTAGAAATTTGGTGGATGCGTAATGAAATATAGATTTTTTCTTTATATATGAAGTAGATATACAAAAGGCTTTATGAAAGAAGGGTTTTGCTGTAAATTCTGTTACGGATATCACAAATAATCTTCTGAGAGGGTACATGTTAAAGCTGACAAACCTGAATAAAGGGTATGTGGATGGTGGTGAGTTTCATCCAATTCTTCAAGGAGCAGAGTTAACAATCGAGCAAGGCGCTCAAATTGCTTTAATGGGCGAAAGTGGCTCAGGCAAAAGTACCCTCCTAAATTTGATTGCCGGACTTGATAGCGCTGACAGTGGCGAGATCGATATTGCTGGCTTTTCAATGCACTCTCCAAAACAAAGCTCTAGAACGTCTTATCGACGCAATAATATAGGGCTTATTTTTCAGCAATTTAATCTTCTTCCTACCTTAAGCGTTGCGGATAATATTCGTTTTTGTCGTCAATTAAAAGGGCTGCGTGATGATGATGCTTTGTGGCGTCAAATTATCTCAGCGTTAGATTTAATGCCGCTTTTAGGTCGATACCCTGAAGAAGTCTCTGGTGGACAGCAACAGCGAGCCGCGATCGCTCGTGCATTGTATATGGAACCAAAGTTATTACTTGCCGATGAACCTACGGGCAGTTTAGATGAAAAAAATGCCGAAGCAGTAATGCGATTGCTTACTCGCCTTTCTCGCGATCTTCATTGCACTTTATTATTGGTTACTCACAGTGAAAAAGTAGCGAATCATATGGATGGGCTTATTAAACTGCAAGGAGGAAAATTAGATGTCATTTCCGGTAGTTAGGGCACTTTTAGGGCACTACCGTCGCCACCCATTACAAATATTTTTAGTGTGGCTTGGTTTAACACTTGGCGTATCACTTCTTGTGGGTGTATTAGCCATTAATCACCATGCAAAGATAAGCTATAGCGAAGGCGAGAAACTCTTTTCTAATCCTTTTCCTAATCGTATTCGCTCTATTCAAGAAAACATCACGATTCCTCAAGCGTTCTATATTAATTTACGTCGAGCGGGCTACACCTCCTGTATGCCGGTTCAAACTCAGCATTTAGAAACAACCAATGATATTGATATCTCGTTGGTTGGTATTGATCCTGTCGCGTTAATGCAGATTTCAAAAAATAGCGTAGCAAGCAATGAGAATTTGTTGTCATTAATGCGTCCGCCGTTTCCTGTTCTTATTAGCCAACCTTTAGCGTCTTATTTTCGCTTAAATGATGGCGATTATATTGAACTTGAAAATCAAGCTAATCTTGGTCCTGTCATCGTTGATAAATTTAATCGACTCTCTGGTTCTCGACTTTTTTCTGATATTTCATTAACTCGAATGCTGGGTCATAAGGCAGGTTTTGATGTTTTACTGTGCGGTGAAATGTCCGAAAAAGAAGCCGATAGATTAGAACGAATGCTACCAAGAGGGTTGCAGCTCGATACACATAAAGAATCTGGTTTAACCGCATTAACAAAAGCATTTCATACCAACTTATTTGCGATGGGTATGCTTTCTTTTGTCGTTGGTTTATTTATTTTTTACCAAGCGATGTCGCTTTCTTTTATTCAACGTCAGCCTTTAGTTGGAACATTAAGACAAATTGGCGTATCAACAAAAGAGTTGATATTTGCGATGAGTGCCGAGGTGATGTTGTGGGTACTTATTGGTTGGTTAAGCGGTAATTTCTTTGGGGTATTGCTTGCTAATGAGTTAATGCCTACGGTTTCTAATAGCTTATATTCACTCTACAACGCGGATGTTGATTTGCTAATTACGTGGAGTTGGAGCTGGAGTTATCAAAGCTTATGGATGGCGATTCTTGGCTGTATTTTAGCGTGTGGTTGGCCGTTATACCGCTTGCTTAGTATTGAACCTATTCGATTAACTGCTCGTTTATCATTGGTTCGTTTTGCAGGGAAAGAATTTGAAGTTCAGGCCATTATTGCCTGCGTATTTTGTGTTGCAGCGTATTTAATTCATTTATTGCCTCATAGCCATGAGCATGGATTTATTCTTATTGGTTTCTTAATGGTGGGGGTTGGATTATTTACTCCATTTATTATTTTAAAATTATTTGATTGGCTTTCTTACAAATTACCGTCGCCTAAAGCGCGATGGTTTTTTGCCGATTCGTCAGCAAGTTTAAGTTATCGAGGCGTCGCTGCGATGGCATTTATGTTAGCCCTTGCGTCTAATATTGGTGTTGAAACGATGGTGGGTAGCTTTAGGGCAACGACTAACGATTGGCTTGAACAACGCTTAGCTGCCGATATTTATATACAACCGAGTAAGGCTTCTGCGAGCCGAATTACTTATTGGCTAGAGAAACAACCAGAAGTTGAAGAAGTATGGCGTCAATGGAAAATTGATTATCAAACCGAATATGGCAATTTAGAGATTTTAAGTACAGGTTCATCGCCTGGTGAGAAAAAGGCATTAACCATGAAAGTGGCCATTCCTGAATATTGGGATTCATTACACCACTCTCGCAGTCTGTTGATTAGTGAATCAATGGCTCTGAAATGGGATTTAAAACCGGGAGATTACTTGGATCTACCGGCTCCGGTTGGTGACAATTGGCAAATATCTGGGGTTTATTATGATTATGGAAATCAGTACAACCAGTTAATGCTTACGCACAATGCTTGGCTAAAGGCCTTTGGTGGGCAAGGAACCACCGGTATTGGTGTTGTGCTTACTGATGAAAGCAAACGAACTCAATTGATTGGACGAGTGCTTAAAAAATACAGATTACCAGTCGAACAAGTCGTTGATAATAACAATATTCAAACACAAGCGATGAAGGTGTTTGATCGGACTTTTATCGTAACGGGAACCTTAGGTAATTTAACGTTAGTTATTGCTGTGTTTGGTCTGTTTTTTGCGACTTTAGTCGGGGAAACCTCTCGTCAGCGGCAAACGGCGCTGTTACGTTGCTTGGGCCTTTCAGGCAAAGAACTCATTATGCTCGGTGGATTGCAATTATTGGCTATTGGATTGTTGACGATTTTAATTGCGTTGCCTCTTGGCATTCTCTTATCTCAATTACTCATTGATATCGTAATGAAATATGCATTTGGTTGGACGATGGAAATTAATTATTTCCCTATGGAATATTTAGCTACTTTTGGATGGGCTTTGCTTGCTCTAACGGTTGCAGGTTCGGCAACGGTATGGCGAGTGACTAGACGACAAGCGATTACGTCTTTAAGAGAGTCTTTATAATGGCGATGAATAAAGAGAAAAAAACCAGCCTAAAGGTGTCACTGTTTATTCTTATCGTTGTATTTTCTTTTTCTGCTGCTTATTACATAAATTGGCATGAAGTGGATGAAGGAGGTAAGAATGAAATTAATACGATTTTTGCCGAGTCAAATAATGCGTATTTTAACCCTGTTTTGCCTGGGTATCCTTTAGCTTTCCCAAAAGATTACCGAGAGCACCCTAATTTTCAGCATGAACAATGGATGATGACAGTCAATGGTATTAGCAGCACGGGTGATACCATCGGAATTCAATGGACGATTTTTCGTATATCAAGCGATGATAGAGAGACGAAAGGCTGGTTAGATCCTAAACTGTATATTGCTAAAGTCGTAGTGACGACTGAAGATGGTAAATGGGTAGGAGAGAGAGTCGCAAGAGGTGGAATAGGGCAAGCAGGCATCAGTCAGCGGCCTTATCGAGTGTGGATTGATGATTGGCAGTGGCGAAGCTTAGGTCGAACGCCATTTCCTGCTGTTGTCACTGCAGGCGCTAAAGATTTTTCAATTAAATTATCGATTAATCAGGAAGGGCCTGTGATTCCGCTTGGCGAACAAGGGTATTCTAAAAAACACGATTTAATGCCGATTGCGTCTTATGAATATATGGCCCCATTTCTTGCGGTGCGAGGTAATGTAACGCTTGATAATAAAGTCTATTCATTTGTTGGAAAAGGCATACTTGAGCATGAATGGGGAAGTGGTTTATTGGATGAAAACCAACAAGGTTGGGATTGGTTTATTATTAATTTAAATAAAGACAGCAAGTTACTGGTTATTCAATACCGTCATCAAGACCAAGAACCTTACCGTTATGGTTCGTTATTATACAAAAATGGTAGCCATGTTCCTTTAACGTCTAATGAGATTAGCTTCCAAACATTACCAGCAAGACAATTGAAGGATGGACGTAAGTTACCTTTACAATGGATAATTAATATTCCTAAATACGATATAAATTTAACGACTCAAGTAGTCAGGGATGAACAATGGTTAAATACGTTAATACCTTATTGGCAAGGACCGATTACGACATCCGGTTCTCACGAAGTGGCCGGATTTATGCAATTAACCGGTTATTAATTGAATAAATAATACGGCTAATACTTTGTATAAGCGTGAATACTTCGGTTTTTCCGATGTTTATGCTCTGAACAAGCGATTATTATTGATATTAAGCAACGGGTAGACTTTCACTATTCGTTTTTCAATAAACTATAATTATAAAAAGGGCATCTCATGAGTGATGTTATTAAGAATTTTTTCAAATTAGAATCTGCCGGTGGGATTCTTTTAGTGATTGCAGCTGCAATTGCGATGATTATTGCAAACTCTTCTTTTGCGCCAATGTACGATACATTTTTACATACTTATCTTGGTGGCATGTCGGTATCACATTGGATCAATGATGGTCTAATGGCCGTTTTCTTCTTATTGATAGGTCTTGAAGTTAAAAGAGAACTTCTTGAAGGCGCTCTTAAATCAAAAGAAACGGCTATCTTCCCTGCAATTGCTGCTGTTGGTGGCATGCTTGCTCCTGCATTGGTTTATGTTGCGTTTAATATGGGTGATCCAGAAGCGTTATCTGGTTGGGCTATTCCTGCTGCCACTGATATTGCTTTTGCTTTAGGTATCATGGCATTACTTGGTAACCGAGTACCTGTAAGCTTAAAAGTCTTTTTACTGGCACTTGCAATCATCGATGACCTCGGTGTTGTTGTAATTATTGCTTTCTTCTATACCAGTGATTTATCAGTCTTAGCACTTGTGATTGGCTTTGTAATGACGGGGATTTTATTCCTACTAAATTCAAAGCATGTATCTAAAATACGTTGGTATTTATTAGTTGGCTTTATTCTGTGGGTTAGTGTTTTACAATCTGGAGTTCATGCGACGTTAGCGGGTGTGGTATTAGGCTTTGCTATTCCTTTAAAAGGTAAAAAAGGCGAGCGTTCACCTCTAAAACACATGGAACATGCACTTCATCCATATGTTGCTTTTGGTATTTTACCGTTGTTTGCATTCGCGAACGCAGGTATTTCATTAGATGGTGTGTCATTAGATAGCTTGACGACAACGCTGCCACTGGGTGTCGCGTTAGGTCTGTTCTTAGGTAAGCCATTAGGTATCTTTAGCTTTAGTTATGTTGCTGTGAAATCAGGTATTGCTAAGTTGCCTGCTGGAGTTAACATGAAGCACATATTCGCGGTTTCAGTTCTTTGTGGTATCGGTTTTACAATGTCGATCTTTATCTCATCACTGGCATTTGGTGGTGCGAACCCTGAATTTGATAAATTAGCTCGATTAGGCATCTTAATGGGATCAACCCTAGCGGCAGTTGTTGGTTATATTTTACTGCACATTAGCCTACCTAAAAAAGCAGCATAAGAAATTTATTTTAAATGAATGCATAAAATACCTCGCTTAGGCGGGGTATTTTTTTAAATGAAAATTCGCTTTTCCTAAATAATAGGCAAAAAAAAGCCCAAACAAATAGATTGGGCAAAGGGAATATAAGGAATTATGAAAAAGCTATGTAGCTGATGAT
The DNA here is from genome assembly GCF_001691055.1 of Aliivibrio logei. Lineage (NCBI taxonomy): Bacteria > Pseudomonadati > Pseudomonadota > Gammaproteobacteria > Vibrionales > Vibrionaceae > Aliivibrio > Aliivibrio logei. The sequence continues at coordinate 867,534 of NZ_MAJU01000008.1, read as the reverse complement.
ATTAAATCTGGCGGCCTGCTAAATTTCTTAACGTATCATCAACGGGTATATATTCAGACTGGGCATTAACCTGTTAGTTCAATTTAATTTAAATATAATTTTTTATCGATATTTTTTAGCATATAAAGAAAAACCCGCTACCTACATGCTAAAGAATTAGCGAGATAACGGGTTACTTGAATATATCAAGAAAAAGCAGTGGAATTATGAACATAACATCAGACTTCACTTTTTTTAGATAGTTCATAAAAAGTGAAGATAATTCCATTTTTTTACTTTAAAAGTAATCTCACACATCCAACCACTCACTATTTTGACAAAAATTGTCATAAATGGGATGCGAACTGGATAAGAACCTTTTATCCTAGAAGGTAATTATTAAAAGGAAAGTTGAACATGATCATCAAACCTAGAATTCGTGGATTCATTTGTACAACCACTCACCCTGTTGGTTGTGAGCACAACGTGAAAGAACAAATTGCCCTGACTAAAGCACAAGGCCCAATTGCTAATGCACCAAAACGTGTATTGGTTGTTGGTTCTTCAAGTGGCTATGGTCTTTCTTCTCGCATCACTGCAGCATTTGGTGGCGGTGCGTCAACTATCGGTGTTTTCTTTGAAAAAGCAGCGACAGAGAAAAAAACAGGCACTGCAGGCTGGTATAACTCAGCTGCGTTCGATAAGTTTGCAAAAGAAGAAGGCCTTTATTCTAAAAGTCTGAATGGTGATGCTTTCTCTAATGAAGCAAAACAAAAAACCATCGATCTAATCAAAGAAGACTTAGGTCAGATTGATATGGTGGTTTACTCTCTTGCATCACCTGTACGTAAAATGCCAGAAACAGGTGAGGTGATTCGTTCTTCACTAAAGCCAATTGGTAATACGTATACAGCAACAGCGGTTGATACAAATAAAGATGCAATTATTGAAGCGTCTGTAGAACCAGCAACAGAGCAAGAGATCCAAGACACTATTACCGTAATGGGTGGTGAAGATTGGGAATTATGGATGAGCGCATTATCTGATGCGGGCGTTCTGGCTGATGGTTGTAAGACCGTTGCTTATAGCTACATCGGTACTGAGCTAACATGGCCTATCTACTGGGATGGCGCGTTAGGTAAAGCTAAGATGGATTTAGATCGTGCAGCGACAGCGCTAAACGAGAAACTATCGGCAACTGGCGGTACTGCAAACGTAGCAGTCCTTAAGTCGGTAGTAACTCAAGCAAGTTCTGCGATTCCTGTTATGCCTCTTTATATCGCTATGGTATTTAAGAAGATGCGTGAAGAGGGTGTTCATGAAGGATGCCAAGAGCAAATCCTACGTATGTTCAGCCAACGTTTATACAGAGAAGATGGTTCAGCACCTGAAGTGGATGATCAAAACCGTCTGCGTTTAGATGACTGGGAACTTCGTGAAGATATCCAGAAGCATTGCCGTGAGTTATGGCCTCAAGTGACAACTGAGAACCTAAAGGACTTAACCGATTATGTTGAGTACAAAGAAGAGTTCTTAAAACTGTTTGGTTTTGGCGTTGATGGTGTTGATTACGACGCTGACGTAAACCCTCTTGTTGAGTTTGATGTAGCTGATATCTAATACTAACGCCAATAAGCATTTTATCATTCTTGCTTGTTACCATTAGTAAATAGAAGACAAAATAAAACCCCAGAGTGAATTATCATTCTGGGGTTTTTTATTACTTCTCATTTAAAGCAGAAGCAAATGAAAGATAAGCTAATTTAGGCTAACAAAATCATAATAGTACCAGCAACGGTCATTAAGATATTGGCAATGGCATAAGTACCAGCATAACCAAGTGCAGGAATCGTACTGCGGGCATGTTCATTCACTACATCCATCGCAGGACCACAAGTTCGAGCGCCAATAATCGCTCCGATTAATAGTGCACGGTTCATTTTTAAAATATAAGCACCAACAAGATAAGCAAGGATCACCGGAATCACACTCACAATAAGTGCAGCCGCTAATACCTTAAGACCATCTTCCGAGAAATATTCAATAATGTTGCCACCGGCACTCAGTCCAATCCCTACCATAAAGACTAAAAGCCCTAGGTTTTTGGTCATATTAAGTGCGCCTTGAGGCACGTAACCAAAGGTTGGGTGGTTGGCTCTTAAAAAGCCTAGGGTGATGCCTGAGATCAATAAGCCGACTGCATTGCCTAGTCCAAAGGTTACTTGGCCAAAGCTCATCGTGATCATGCCAAACATAATGCCAAGAATAAAGAAGCTACAGAAAGCTAATAAATCGGATACCTGACTGTGGATTGAGATGAAACCAATTTTATCCGCAATATGGTGAACCTTGCTTTTCTCGCCACTGACTTGAAGGATGTCTCCTTTCGCTAAGACAATATCGTGTTCAATTGGCATTTCAATTTGAGCTCGTACTACACGGTTCAAGAAGCAGCCATATTCAGATAAGTTTAATTCGGATAAACGCTTACCTGCGATGTTGTCATTTTTTACAACAATCTCTTCCTCGGCAATACGTAAATCAAGCAAGTTACGGTCAAATACTTCTTTACCGTTTCTAAAGCTTGAATCAAGACGAGCATGGCTATCAGGGTAACCCACAAGCGCAATTTCATCTCCTTGTTGTAGGATATAATCACCATCTGGATTCGCCAGAATACCGTTACGACGAATACGCTCGATATGACAACCAGTTTGACGGTGGATGCCAAGTTCACGTAAGTTTTTTCCATCAGTCCAGTCAATAAGCTCTTGGCCTACACGATATGCTCGAATGATTGGTAAATAGACTTTTCTTTGTCCTGCGCTACCTATCCCACGTTCTTGAGCTATTTGCATCGCACTGTCTTGTAGGTTTTGCTTCTGCAATTGTGGTAGTAATCGAGCCAATAAAATTAAGCTGGTTAAGCCAATCAAATACGAGAAGGCATAACCGACACTGAGATTATCCATTACTTTACTGAAATCAACACCTTCAGGGAGTACGGCTAAACCAGAATTTAAGGCATCTTTTGCACCAACCAATACCGGCGTTGCTGTTAATGCTCCAGCCATCATTCCTGTCGATAGGCCATAATCGAGATTAAAGTAATAACCAGTCAAGAAACTAAGGGAAATTGCTGAAATTAACACGACTAATACAAGTAATAAGTAGTGCTTACCATCACGAAGGAAAATACCGAAGAAGTTTGGACCAGCCTCAATACCAACACAAAAAATAAATAGCATAAAGCCAATATTGAGTGAATCTGCGGTGAAGGTATATCCGAGACTACCCATAAAGAGGGCAGTGATAAGAACACCGATAGAACTGCCTAATTGGAAGCTACCGATTTTAACTTTAGCTATAAATAAGCCTAGAGCGAGAACAACGAATAAAAGTAAGATATCGTTTTGCGATAACAAGGTCGCAACATCAATGTTCACTGTATTTTGCCTGAAATATGGAAGGGGAAAGTGTGATGCAAGTCTAACTTAAAAATGGCGAATGTATAACCATATTTATAAATAAAATGAAAAAAAATCACTGCTAAAGAGCAGTGATTTTAAATACATCGGCACAGGCTATAGATTAATCAAAAAGACCTAAGTTTTCTTTAGCATACGCTTCAAATTCTGTGCAACCGCCAATGTGATCTTGGTCGATAAAAATTTGTGGAACAGTATCAACTGGCTTACCCACTGTTTTTTCTAGGTCTGCTTTTGAAATACCTTCTGCGTGAATATCAACGTAGCGGTAGTTAAAGTCTTCGCGTTTTGCTTTTAGTGTTTCTGCATGTTCTTTAGCGCGAACACAGAATGGACAACCAGGGCGACCAAAAATAACAACAAACATAGCTTTCTCCAAATTAATAATAAGATGCGTAATACTTGCACTCAATATCTATACTATGCCTGTTGATATGAACAAAGTAAAGATGGTTTTACCTCTTTGGTTAATAGGTAAAACCTATTGAATTGTTTGGTTCGTTAAAGTAGGGTTTAAGCAGAGGGGAAGTAGTAGGGTATTGATTTTATAGAAATAATAAAGCCAATGTATCATTACATTAGCTTTGTTTTATTGAGATGAAGCAAATTCAAAAAAGACTTAATAGTGGTTTTCTTTTTCAAAGCGTGAGTCTTTAAGTGCTTCTTTAACGCGTTTTAAATTATCTCTAAATCCTGCACCGCGGCGGAGTGTAAAGCCAGTAGCTAGAACATCAATGACCGTCATTTGCACTACACGGCTGGCCATTGGCATATAAACGTCAGTGTCTTCAGGAACGTCTAAACAAATCGCTAGAGAAGACATTTTTTCTAATGGCGACTCTTTCGCAGTAATGGCGATAACGGTTGCACCATTTGATCTTGCCAGCTCTGCGATTTCTACCAAGCTCTTTGTACGACCAGTATGAGAAATAAGAACAACGACATCATTTTCTGTACTATTAATACAGCTCATGCGTTGCATTACAATGTCATCAAAGCAAGTGATTGGAATGTTAAAACGGAAGAATTTATTCATGGCATCATGAGCAACGGATGCTGAAGCGCCTAAGCCAAAGAATGAAATTTTCTTTGCTTGAGTTAACAAATCTACAGCACGGTTAATTTGCATTGGATCAAGACTGTTTTTAGCAACATCAAGGCATGCCATTGTCGATTCAAAAATCTTATGAGTATACGCATCTGGTCCATCATGCTCTTCAACATTGCGATTCACATAAGGTGTGCCGTTTGCCAAACTTTGAGCAAGGTGAAGTTTAAAATCAGGAAACCCTTTAGTATCAAGACGGCGACAAAAACGGTTAACCGTAGGCTCACTAACATCGGCCATTTTAGCTAAGGTTGCGATACTTGAATGAATTGCAGTTTGTGGTGATGCCATTATAACTTCAGCAACTTTACGTTCTGATTTACTAAAGTTATCTAGATTATTTTGTATTTTTTCAATGGTATTCATATGTATTCTTCTACGTTCAGTGCGTAATAGGGTATAACCTTAACAAGAATAGACTCAAGCGATATGCTCTGGTTAAGATTATAAAATATAAGTATTATTTTTATAGCCTAAGTATATACGTTTGTAGAGAGAGCCTCTAATTATTGGTCAGCTAGTTTGTTTTTTTATAACAATAGTTTGACAGATCTCTAAAAAAACTTTCATTTTGGGAAGTGATTTTGTTTAAAAGTGGAGAAAGGGCAGGAATTAAGTTTGATTATGTGGTTTATTTTCAGAGTTTAAGGAAATGAATTACAGGTTACATAAGTTGTTTTACAAAATTAAAACAACTTATATAACCCAATAATGTCTTTATTTTAAAATAGAATCAGCCAATTTCGTCAATTGTGGGAGTGATATTTCGCTTTTTTGTGCGATTTCTCTCTGCTCAATTAATACAGAGTGAAGGATCTCTTTGGTGGTTAACGGATTGGCTAAAACGACTCGAAATACGATGGTCGGCATATTTTGATACGCTTCAGGTGTTAGTCGAGTTCGAGATACAAATGATTTTCCGGTTTCTCGTTGAGTTTTTTGAATAAACTTAGTCAGTTCATCTAGGTGCTCATAAATCTCAATGGTTTGCTCAGGATTTGCTTTTTTAAGTGCTCGCGTTACATTCTTTGGAATATATCGATAGGTTAATAAACAAAGCTCAGGCTGAGTAATAACTTCAAAATCGTCTTGTTGATCAATAATCTCAGCAAAATATTTTGCTTTCTCAATGCTTTGATTGATCAATAATTCATAGCCAGGTCGACTGATTACATTAAAACAAGAATAAAGCAGCATTGCCATACCACTTCGAGAGCCTTCTAATGTGTGTCTGCCTAAATCTTTTGAGCCTTTTCGTAAAATATACTCGGCATGATGTTGAATAGAAGACATCAATTCTGGGTCTTTAAATATGACCATGCCTGCACCCATAGGAACATAAAGTTGCTTATGTGCGTCAATGGTGACTGAATCCGCTAAATCGATGCCATCAAGTAAATAACGGTATTGGTTCGACATTAAGGTCGCTCCGCCCCAAGCGGCATCAACGTGGAAATGGCAATTTACTTGTTTTGCTACTTCAGCTAAAGCTCGTAATGGATCGATAGTGCCAGTTTCTGTTGTACCTGCAACGCCTATGATGGCTAATGGCTTAATGTTTTTCTCTTTGGCTTGATCCATCTTTAGCTTAAGATCATGCAGACAAATGCGATTATTGTTATCAGTCTTGACTGGAATAACGCTATCCTGACCGATACCAAGTACATCAGCGGCTTTTTTTACAGAGTAATGACCACGTTCTGAAACAAAAATAGCTAAACCACTGTATTTGTAATGCGTTAAAGCCGCAAACAACCCTTCTTGAGCAATTCCTTTAAAATTGCCTTCTGGTTGTAATAAGCGATTTCGTGCTACCCATAACGCCGTAATGTTTGCAATTGTCCCGCCAGAACAAAAAGCGCCTAATGAGTGGTCAGCACTGTGCATCCAACGTTCATAAAATGCGCTTTCTTGACCGTAGATCAATCGATGTAACATACCTAAAACTTGGCGTTCTAATGGAGTGAAGGCTTTAGAGGTTTCAATTTTCACCAAGTTTTGGTTTAACGCAATCATGATCTTTGACAGTGGCATTAAGAAATAAGGCAATGCGGATGTCATGTGACCAATGAAGCTTGGCGCTGAAGTATGAACGGACTGTGAAACAACGGTCTCTAATAAATGCTCGGTATGCTCAGAAACATACGTTGGATATTCTGGCATTGACGAGTCAGTAAAGTCTTTTTCAATTTCCGTTAATGGCTTTTCTTCGGCAACAATATGCTCTCTTAAAAACTGATTTAGATTTTGAGAGAGTTCTTGTTCTATTTTACCAAGTGTCGAATCGGGCGCTTCCGGAACAGTAAAAATTCGCAGCATACTTTCTAGGTTGGCATCTGCCGTTTTGTTGTCTGTTACCATGGTATCTGTTCTATTCTGTTGGTGATTGAAAGGCAAAGAAAATACACTCTTTGCTAGAGACTAAAAGGCACAATTTAGAACAAAATGACAAAAATGTCTTGTTTAAATTGTGCCAGTTTCTAGATTGTTGTGCGAAAAATGAGTTCATTAACAATAGTTGCTGATAAATTGAACAACTTTATTTGCACGTAATCGCACCGATATTAGTGATCTTTTGATTGTATTCATTAAGCGGTGTTTGAATCGCTTTTGGATGACTTAAAATATCCGCAAATGCAGAACGTAATTCATAATTTTGTTTATGAGGCTGAGCTTGGCGATCATCGAAGGTTACTTTCGCTATTTTTCCTAATGCATCATCACTACTTGCAAGCACTTTCACGTCATTTTGATTAAGTTGCAGCCATGATTCTATCGACTGATTTGTTTTCACTTTTGAAGGATCATTTTTCAAGTAATAATCAACCGCAGCTCTATTTAATTCAAAGTGATGCTGACGCCCTTCTAAAAACCAATTACCAACGCTTTCTAAATTAGGATCTTTTTTTACTGTGATCGTAATCAGTTCTTTGTACCAAGATAATGAAGCATCAACATACTGGCTGTATTTATCACTTAAACATTGCGTATCAGCTGCTTGTACAGAGGTGGCTAGTAACGTTAACGGTAAAATCAGGGCTGCGATTTTCATTATAAATCCTTCAAAATGAATCGTTATTGGTTAGTTATTCTTTGCCGATTGTAGGCATCACGTAATGAATTGCAATGTAAACGACTCACAGTGTGATGTTTCCCACTGAACTCTTATAAAGAAACAAAAAATAGCATTAGAAAAGGAACGGATAAGCTAAGAATAAAGCCACTAACAATGGCAATTGGTACGCACCGAATACCACCGCAATTTTGTATTACGGGTAGAGTAAAGTCCATTGCGGTTGCCCCTGCATAGCCGATAGAGGTAACGGGGTAACGATGAATCAATATAGGTATCATGATTAAAGCGACGAGTTCGCGCATCAATTCATTAAGAAAAGAAGCACCACCATAAACAGGACCAAGTGCATCCCCCATTAGGATACCAGCAAGAGAATACCAACCAAATCCTGATGCCATTGCTAACCCATGCTGAAGTGGAATATCTAGAAACAAGGCCGCAATAATTCCGCCAACTAATGAGGTTGCCATAATGACGGCCGCAATAATCATTCCGTGTTTATTTAATAAGATTTGGCGTAGAGATAAACCACTATTACGCAGTTGGATACCAATCAGAAAAAGTAAGAGCAACAAAATGAGTTCACTGGCATTTTCAACCCAAGATAAGTCGATACCACTAAGTAGGCCTACGATAAGTCCGCCAGCGACAGCAAGCAGTAACTTAGCCGACTCTAAAATCATTTTGAAAAGAGGAAGTGAGTTTTTATTGCCTTCGGAATTTAGTGGGAAAAGCTTATCCATTACCGGTAATATCGCCAAATTGCATGCACTGATAGCAATGAAGAAGGTGGTGGCGATAATCATAATTTGATTAAGGTTCTGAGCGAGATTATCCAACGCGGCTAAGCTTAGCCCCATTAAAGCAAGAATAATGGTAACTAAGTGACTTGTTGCCGTATTTATATGCTCAAGTGGCTTTTTTTTATGAAGAGGGATTAAATACCCAAATAATAGTGGCAAAAATACAAATAACATTCCAGAAAGCATAATAAATTTTACTCAGTCCATGAAGAGGCCTTGAGAATATCAAGGCTTAAATAGTTGAGCAATCAAATGTTATCGATTGTGTAAATTTATTACAAGCCACTGCTTCTTAATGTCTCTTTGATTCTGTCTTTGAACTGCATATTTGTAAGATTACTTAACGTATAAAGGGCTTCTGCACCTTCAAGTGTAATTTCCACATCGTGTTCATCAATCGCGTCATCGTTATTTCTAAACAATAATAGATGGTTTGCAATACGGGCAATGTCCAAATAATTGATGGAGTAATCTGTTTTAGTTCCTTTCTTTATATTCGTTGCTACCGATAAAAAATCCACATCAAATTGCCAGTGATTTAAAATATGGTAGCTAGTGTCATTACATTCTTTGTCAAAAATGTACATGGCAATATCGAGATCAAGGTAATTCCCTTTTTCAAGATAATCGTAATATTCGTTTACTAAACAAAAAAGGCCTATATCGGCAAGTAATCCCGTCAGTAATGCTTTTTCTGGTTCTAAATAAGAAAAATTGCCATCTTGGCTTTCATTAATGATTTCTTGGCAGACCATCGTCATTACTGCCGCAAATTCACGAGATTGGGCCGCACTTTTTCTTAATAGTGAATTACATTCTTTGCTTAAATCGGTGGAGTGTTTGAGTTGTTCTATCGCTTGAGCGGTAACAATATCACGTACTCGGAAAATGCCTAAACGAGACACGGCGGTTAGTACATCGGTGCAAGTGATATTTCGTCGATTAAAAACAACAGAATTGGCCATTCTAATGACAATAGCGGTAAGGCTTGGGTCTTCTAATAGTGTGTCAGAGACTTCTTTTATTACGGTACCTTCTAGCGTACATAGCTTTTGTATTTTTAGTACGACATCAGGGATAGGAGGAAGTTGGATGTTCCCCGAAGCTATAGTATCAGCAGCTAACTGACTAAACTCAGTTCTTAGAGAGGCCAGCGCCTTTTCTTTATTGTGAGAAAGCCAGAAAAACGATAGATGGTTCATTCTTAATTCATATAATTAAATAATAGATAAATCATACAGTATTTTGATGTTATCTAAAGATGAAGGAGGAGAAAGTGAGATCGTTTCCTAACAAATGACAGAATAAAAGAGCATTTACTCACATTTAGGCTATAAAAGTTATTATGAGATCAGAAATAAGACACGGTTTATTGACGCTAGTTATGTAACTTGTGATATTCATCAACGTAATAACTTATAAAATTATGAGAGTATACTGTGACATTAATCTGAAAAATAACTTGTTTCGTTTCATAAACTAACAGAAAGTCTTGTGATCACTATTAGAAAACACGTTATAAATTCAGAACTTATTATAAATATTATAGAACAACAATGATTGTACGTTTATTATGCACTTGCTTGGTGTCAACTTTTTGACTGGACGGGGTTAGTAATTCAAGATCAAGGAGATCTGAAATGAATCATTTGGAAGAGCGCTTTTTTAACTTTGTAAAAAAACTGGGTAAATTCAATAAACGTTCTATGTTTGGCGGCGTAGGCTTGTTTACAGAAGATGCAATGTTTTCACTTGTTACTGATGGGCATTTATATGTTCGCGGTGGTGGGAATGTTGATGCCCGGTTTACAGCTTTAGGCTGTGAGCGCTTTAAACATGTGAAGAAAACGACCATCGCAACGGTTAACTATTTTGAAGTTAGTGAATTGTTTGAAAACCAACCGGCATTACTTCTTTCTATTATTGAAGAGACAATGGAAACTTCTCGTATAGAGAGAGAGTTTAAAAAATCAAAAGAAAGTCGTCGATTACGTGACTTACCAAATATGCAATTAACACTAGAAAGAATGGTTAAAAAATCAGGAGTGCCTGATGTTGATTCTTTTCTAGAAATTGGCGCTGTAGATGTCTTTAAGAAAGTAAATACGACGTATGGCGGTGATGTTGATGTAAAGCTGCTTTGGAAGTTTGCTGGTGCAGAGAAAGGTGTTCATTGGACATTATTGCAAGAGCCAATGAAAAAATCGTTGTTACAACAGGTTTAATAAAAACAACATAAAAAAAACCTCGCTATTCTTTATTTTTAAATAGAAAGAATAACGAGGTTTTTTTATGCTTGAATAAATGAGCTAGGCCAGTTTATTCAAGAGACTAAAATTTAGTATTTAAAGCGTGCTGTAAGCATCAATTGATCGCCATATAAGCCATTGAATCGACCTTCTGCACCAATAGAGAATAGCTCGGTAGAGTGGAAACGACCGTAAACTGAGAATAAAGTGTCATCTTTATCATCAATTGACAGGTAACCTACTTTTCCGCCGACTTCTAGCTGTGGACCTAACCATTGACGAACGCCAAGGTTTAGTTCCATGCCTGTATCGTTTTTGTAGTTGTGATTATCATCAACAACACGTAAAAGCATTTCACCTGTAATATCAGCCCAGTTATTTACTGGAGCATGAAAGCCAAGGCCTGCCGCTAAGTCGTAATCGCCATCTAATTCAGAATCGATAGTTGCAATTGCGTGAGCATTTGGGTGAATTGATTTACTAAAGCCTGCACCAAATGTTGATGGGCTAAAACCAATGCGAGCTTCAACATAGTCATAACTGAAGTTGCTCATAATGGCATTGTTTGGGTCATTATCTGCAGCCATAGATGTTGCAGAAACAAACATAAGGCTTGATGCTAAAAGTGTCTTACGAATCATGATATTTGAAACCTATCAAATTGAGTGCTATTAACAAAAATATGGTTTAAATACTAACAGAAATAGGTATTTTTGCCAGATAGAATGTATAAAATTGGAATAACAGCACAGCGCCAAAAAATTTACGTATATTTATAGGGATAAATACAAGCAAAATTTGAGCCAAGGCGTTTAAATTAATTGGTTAATTATGATTAGTGGGGAATAATAATTTTTAATGCGGTAAGAAATTGGATTAAATATGACTGTATTGCGTTCGATGAGTTAGGTAAACTGGTTGAAATCGTTAAAAAATGGATAATTAAATGAATGAACTAAGAAAGTATGCTGCCATTGGTGGTGCTATTGCGATTGTTGCTTGTTGGCCGTTTGCGACAGGAAAAATTGGTGAAGCTATATTTAAAGATGGCATTGCCTCTTATGACAATTCTGTTATTAAAATAGAAAATATTTCTTATGACCGTGGTTATTTAAGTTCACAAGCTCAAAGCCGAGTGTATGTGACCGATAAAGGCTTAATTGCTGAATTAGAACACGCGGGTTATCCAAGTGAAATTATTGTTAATCATGAAATAGACCACGGGTTATTCTCTATTTCATCAACATCAACGGTGACTGGAGAAGCGGCGTCTTCTGAATTTATAAAAGGTTTGACGCTGACAACAAACAGCCAGTTGACTGGGAAGACAGATCTAGAATTGACAAGTCAAGATACTAATTTTGTTAATGCGGATTTAAAAGCTCAAGGCGTTGAGAAACTGTATTTAGCGGCAAGTAAAATTTCAGCGACTATTCATCCTGAAGGTGAATTTTCACTGCAATATAGTCTACCTAAAACTGAATTACGTTTAGAAAATCAATCAGATATGCTGATTGATAATGTTTCTGGTAAAAGTGAAGGTAAATATCTAGATGATATTTTTATTGGTGATGCTAATGTGGCTATCGATAAAATGACGATCAATGATATTGAAAGTAATATTCATAATGTCGTGAATAATGTGACTTATAGTAGTTCAAATGAATTAGCTGAAGTAAAAGATCTTCCTGCTGATAATTCATTAAGTTCTACCAATATTCTAAAATTAGGTGAAGTAACGACTGATGCTGGAACGCTAAAAAATGGCGTATTTAATATCAGTTTTGATGACTTGAATTACGACGCACTGATTAAATTAGTTCCATTATTACAAGATCAAGAACTTACACCTGAAAAAATTCAACAATTGATGCTTTCGTTTGATTTACTTGCTGCTAAAGGCTTCAGCATCAATATTAATGAATTTAGTGCTGATGTGTTAGGCAGTAAGGTCGAAAGTAAGGTATTACTAAATTTACCTGCTGGTACAGCAAGAGCATCGCAAAATGCGGATCAACTGGTTCAAACACTAAAAGGCAATGCAGAGTTAGTTATCGCTAAGAAATTGGTTGATGATACACCTGAACTGCGTATGCAAATGGATGAATTGTTGATTAACGAATTTGCAGTTGAAGAGGGTGATAATTACCGTCTGGCGGCAACCATTGCAGATGGTCAAATTGAGCTATTAAATGGTCAAAAAATGCCATTGTTTATGCTTCTTGGTTTGTTAAGTTATTTACGTTAATCGTCATTAATTGAAAGACACAATAGCTCACTTCGGTGGGCTATTTTTTTATCTCTATTTAATTATGGCGGTTATTTAGTGAATTAGATCACTTTCTGATTTATTTGTAAGAGAAAAGGTGGTATTAATTTCTATAGAGTGATTTAACAAATCTTATTTAATATTAAATAGCAGGAGCCTTTGAGAAACATGGAAAAAGTATTTAACTTTTGTGCTGGTCCAGCAATGCTGCCAGTAGACGTTCTAGCCCAAGCTCAAAAGGAATTGGTGAATTGGAACGGTTTAGGCACTTCTGTTATGGAGATCAGCCACCGTAGCAAAGAGTTCATTAAAGTTGCGCAAGAGTCTGAGCAAGACTTACGTGATTTGTTGGCTATTCCTGATAATTATAAAGTCCTTTTTTGCCAAGGTGGTGCGCGTGCTCAATTTGCAGCAGTACCACTTAATCTATTAGGTGACAAAACAAAAGCGGATTATGTCGATGCTGGCTATTGGGCACAAAGTGCTGTCATGGAAGCCAATAAGTATTGTGAGCCTAATGTGATTGAGGCAATTACCGATTGTGATGGTAAACGCGCTGTCATCCCTGCATCGCAGTGGCCGTTAAGTGATGATGCTGCTTATGTTCATTTTTGCCCAAATGAAACCATTGATGGCATTGAGATTAATGATTTACCAATAACAGATAAGCCAATTGTTGCTGATATGTCTTCGACTATTTTATCTCGTCAAATTGATATTTCTAAATACGGTGTTATTTATGCGGGAGCTCAAAAAAATATTGGTCCTGCCGGATTAACAATTGTGATTGTTCGCGATGATCTTTTAGATTTAGCGGCGCAATCATTACCAAGCGTATTAAATTATGGTGTTTTAGCAACCCAAGAATCAATGTTTAATACGCCACCAACATACGCTTGGTATTTAGCTGGTTTAGTTTTTAAATGGTTAAAAGCGAATGGTGGCATTGAAGCGATGGAAGCGCACAATCGTAAGAAAGCCGCTGCATTGTATGAGTATATCGACGAATCTGATTTTTATCGCAATGACGTACATACAAATAATCGTTCGTTAATGAATGTACCCTTTCAATTAGCAAACTCAGACTTGGATGCTCAGTTTTTGACATTAGCAGATGACGCTGGGTTAAAAGCATTAAAAGGCCATCGAGTCGTCGGTGGTATGCGCGCTTCTATTTATAATGCAATGCCATTAGAAGGTGTTCAGGCACTTGTTGATTTTATGAAAGCATTTGAAGCAAAATACGCGTAATTACTGATAAATAAAAAAGCCGATACTGTATTTATAGTATCGGCTTTTTTATTGGTGTTTTTAATTGTCTATTCTGAAGAAGTGACGATTAAAAACGTTGCCATAATTGATGATAAGCACCCTTAAGTGAAAGTAAACTTTCATGAGTCCCTTGTTCTATCACTTCGCCATGGTCCATTAAACAAATTTGATCCATGTTTTCTAAGTTCACTAGACGGTGAGTAATGAAGACAGCGGTTTTTTGTTTTATATGGTCATTTAACACGGTCATGATTTGTTGTTCTGTTTTTTGGTCAAGGCCTTCTGTTGGTTCATCAAGCAGCACAATAGGGGCATCATGCAATAGCGCGCGTGCAATACCAATACGACGGCGTTCACCCCCTGACAATTGACGGCCTCCGTCACCTAACCAAGCACTCAGTCCTTCATTTGATACTAAATCGCCTAAACCAACTTTATTGAGTACCTGAGTTAATTCATCGTCAGTGGCAGTATCATTTGCAAGCAATAGATTGTCACGTAATGAACCATTTAGAATATCAACTCGCTGACTAACCACGGACATGGCGTTACGTAAACTTGATTCCTTCCATTTCGGCAATTGAACACCATCAATAGAGATTACTCCTGATTTAGGATCCCATTGACGGGTTAGCAGTTGTAATAATGTCGATTTACCTGAGCCTGTCTGCCCTACGATTGCCATTTTTTGCCCGGCAAGTAAATCTAATGAAATATGTTTAATTGCATCCGTTTCTGCATCCATATATTGATAGCTAACATCTGAAATCGTTAGATTTCCTTTTACTGCTTGGCTAACGCCATTTTCATCAAAAATAGTATCAGGTGTGGCTGTGATGATTTCATTTAATCGACGAGCAGAACTTAACGTTTGGCCTAAATATTGAAAGGCTCCGGCAATAGGCATTAATAATTCAAAGCTGGCCATCGTAGCAAAAGCGACCATTGCCACCATTGGGTCAGGGGTCATTCCCGCAATGCCATCCGCCGATATCCAAAGCATTAACAGTAGCGTCCAACCATTAGCAAGTAATAGTAACCCATTCGCTAAGCCAGTAAGCGTTGCCATGTGGCGTTGATTTGATAATAGAGCGACTTGAGCATCGAGAATACGTTGTTGATATTGCTCTTCAGCACCAAAAATACGTAATTCTGCATTACCTTGTAGCCAGTCTAATGTTTTAATTCTTAATGTGGCTTTGTTATGAGTTAGCTCGGCACCGTTCTTTTTTCCGAGCTTATAAAATAACGTAGGCCAAATTAATAATAATGAAAATAAGATAGCTCCAAGCGTTAATCCAATAGTGACATCAAACCAAGCAAGAAAAGCCGTTAATCCAATAATGCCTAATGTGCCAACAATAATAGGACTGATTAGGCGTAGATAAACATGATCCATTGCATCAACATCAGCCACAAGACGATTCAATAAATCGGCGTCACGTAGCTTAGAGAATCGACCGGGGATCAATGGGATTAACTTTTTAAAGAAGAAAATACGAAGTTCAGTCAATAGTTTGAAGGTTGCATTATGGCTAACGACGCGTTCTCCCCAACGACCAGCGGTTCTACCAATAGAGAAACCACGTACTGCTCCAGAAGGAAGCATATAGTTAAACGTTTCACGAGCAATGGTTAATCCGGCAACCGCTGATGCGGAAATAAACCAACCAGATACGGTTAACAAGCCAATGGAAGCAAATAACGTAGCAAAGCTGAGTAGCATGCCTAACGTTAGTCCAAACCAATGTTTTTTATATAGTTTTATGTAAGGGAGTAAATCACGCATCAAGATCACCTTGCTTCGGTTGTTTAGCGGCAAGCATGGTTGCAAATAAACCAGAGTCTTTAATTTCATCAAATGAACCTGATTGAACAACTTGGCCTTTATCCATGACTAAAATCGTGTCCATTGCATAAAGTTGATCTAAGCGATGGGTGATCATTAAAGTCGTTAAGCCTTGAGTTGCTAAACTTAAGCTTTGCATTACAAGTTGTTCACTCTTTGCATCAAGACTGGCTGTTGGTTCATCTAAGATCCACAGGCGTCCTTGTTGTAACAAAGCTCGAGCTAATGCTAAACGCTGAGCTTGACCAACAGATAAGCCACCAGATCGATCAGATATTTGGTGTTGATAACCTAATTCATCAATAAACTCATTAGCAAAAGCCTGCTTACTTACCGAGTCTAATTGTTCTTTAGATATGCTTTGCTTACCAAGCGTAATATTCTCTTCAATGGTTCCATGTACTAATGTTGGATTCTGTCCAACCCAGTTTATTTCTTGGTACCATTCTTTTTTGTTTAACTTAGATAGTTCAATACCATTTATCTTGATACTGCCTTGGTAAGGTAAAAATCCAAGAAGTGCATTGATTAAACTTGTTTTCCCTGCGCCACTTGGACCAACCAATGCGGTTTGAGAGCTTTCATGTAAATGAAAACTGATAGGTCCGAGTAATGTTTTTCCATCATGGCTGTTGACGATTAAGTCCGTGACTTCAATATCAAGAGTGGTCGATTGAGATACTTTCTTATCACCATTAGTTTGAGTATTAGTATCAATCGCTAAAAACTCGACAATCGACTCGGCAGCGCCTACGGCTTGAGCTTTTGCGTGATAAAACGTTCCTAAATCGCGTAATGGCTGATAAAACTCAGGCGCTAAAATAAGAATAAATAAACCCGTGAATAAGGTCACTGTTATTCCGTAATTACCAAAGTTAAGCTCACCGATATAAGTGAAACCGAAATAAACGGCAACAAGGGCAATTGAGATAGAGGTGAAGAATTCAAGCACAGCAGAAGATAAAAAGGCGAGTCGTAACACCTCCATTGTACGCTTGCGGAATATTTCAGAAGCATTGTGAAGATGTTTTGTTTCTTGCGCTGTTTTGTCAAATAGGCGAATAGTGGTCATTGATTGCAGACGATCATAAAAATGACCAGATAATCGTTGTAATGCTTTAAAGTTTCGGCGGTTAGCGTCAGCCGCTCCCATTCCTACTAATGCCATAAAGAGGGGTACTAGTGGTGCGGTTAATAAGAAGATTAATCCGGCAACCCAGTTTTGAGGAAACACAACGATTAAAATAACAAAAGGGATCATGACCGAAAGCGACATTTGCGGTAGATAACGAGAGAAGAAATCTTGCATGTCTTCTACTTGCTCTAATAGCAACGTAGCCCAAGACCCTGCCGGTTTACCCTTTATATAAGCCGGTCCTAATTCTTGGAGTTTGTTAAGAATGAGCTGACGTATATGAATTCGAATATGCTCGCCACAACGGTAACCGGCGACTTCACGACCCCAACTGCAAGCTGCTCGAATTCCTACAATGGCAAAAATGGCGATAAATTGAGGAAGTAACTCATACTTATCTGTTTGTTCAATGATGAGCTTGTGCAGAATATCGGCTAATAGTGCCGCTTGAGCGATAAGAAAAAGACTGGAAAGAAAGCCGAGCCCAATAGATAGGGCGAGCCATTTCTTAGCAAGCTTACTTTGGCCTTTGAGCCATTGTCCTAACTCGCGTTGTTGTATTTTATCCATAATATTGAAGGCTTACGTGTTGTATTATTTTGCCATGACGAAATATTTCTGGTGTGAATAATTATTATAAAAGAAATAGATGTAATACAAGCAAAATAAGATGAGCAAAAGAAAACCCGAAGTAAGTCGTTCACTTCGGGTCTATTAGTTTAACTTTCTTTTACGTCTAGCGCATCTAAAAAGCGTTCAGCATCGAGTGCTGCCATACAGCCAGTACCTGCAGAGGTGATAGCTTGGCGGTAATTGTGATCCATAACATCTCCGGCAGCAAAAATGCCTTCGATACTGGTTTGAGTCGCGTTACCTTCAAGACCAGATTTTACTTTAATGTAGCCATTTTCCATGTCTAGTTGGCCATTAAATATCGCGGTATTTGGTTGGTGGCCAATAGCAATAAATGCGCCCATGACATCTAAATCTTCTGTCATGTCAGATTTTGTGTCTTTTAATCTTACGCCAGTGACACCCATTTCATCGCCCAGAACTTCATCTAAAGTACGGTCGGTATGAAGAGTGATATTGCCGTTTTCTACTTTATCCATCAAACGGTCGATTAAGATCTTCTCTGAACGGAAAGTATCGCGACGGTGGATCAAGTGAACTTCGGCGGCAATATTCGATAAATAAAGCGCTTCTTCGACAGCGGTGTTACCACCGCCAATGACGGCTACTTTTTGGTTACGGTAAAAGAACCCATCGCAGGTTGCACAAGCAGAAACGCCACGGCCCTTAAATGCTTCTTCAGATTCTAGTCCTAGATACTTTGCTGATGCGCCTGTTGAGATAATAAGGGCGTCACACGTATATTCACTAGAGTCACCTTTTAAACGAAAAGGGCGTTGACTGAAATCGGTTTCATTAATATGGTCAAAAATAATTTCGGTATTGAAACGCTCTGCATGCGCTTTCATTTCTTCCATTAGGCCGGGACCGGTCATGTCTGTCGCGCCACCAGGCCAATTTTCAACTTCAGTCGTTGTTGTTAATTGTCCGCCTTGTTGCATACCAGTGATCATTACTGGGTTTAGATTAGCACGAGCGGCATAAACGGCAGCTGTATATCCAGCAGGGCCAGAACCAAGAATCAGTAATTTCGAATGCTTAACGTTGCTCATAGGATCTCCGAGCTAAAATAAAGGTAAAAGTAGGGTAGGAGAAACATTAGGCGTGTTCACCATCCTTAATCATATATGGTGATTGTATGGAATTTATTAAAGTAAAGAAAGGGCACCGCGATGGGTGCCCTAAAATGATTTTAATATTGAGTATGATTTTTAAGCATTAAGTGCAGCTTCAGGGGTTATATAATCTAAGTTGAAGCTTTCAGCAACTTCTTTACATGTGATTTTACCATTGATTACATTTAAGCCATCTAAAAATCCTTTGTCTTCAAGAAGAGCTGATTTGTATCCTTTATCTGCCAATTTAATAATGTAAGGTAATGTTGCATTATTTAGTGCAAAGGTAGATGTTCTTGCAACGGCACCTGGCATGTTTGCCACACAATAGTGAACAACGTCATCTACGATATAAGTTGGATCTGCATGCGTTGTTGCATGTGATGTTTCAAAGCAACCACCTTGGTCGATAGCGACATCAACAACAGCGGCCCCTGGCTTCATACGTTTTATGTGATCTGCCGTAACCAGTTTCGGTGCTGCTGCGCCAGGTATAAGAACGGCACCAATAACAAGGTCCGCTTCTAACACATGCTTTTCAATCGCATCAACGGTTGAATAAACCACTTTTGCTCGACCTTGGAATTCTTCATCAAGAGAGCGAAGTGTATCAAGGTTTCGGTCTAAAATAGTGACGTCAGCACGCATACCTACCGCCATTCTTGCAGCATTCGCACCAACGACACCGCCACCAACGATAACGACTTTTGCAGGCTCAACACCAGGTACGCCACCTAAAAGTAAACCACGGCCACCATTGGATTTTTCAAGTGTTTGAGCACCGGCTTGAATCGACATTCTGCCTGCAACTTCAGACATTGGCGCTAATAGTGGCAGACGACCCATATAATCTGTTACAGTCTCATACGCGATGCAGACAGCTTTACTCTTAATTAGGTCTTCTGTTTGTGGAAAATCTGGTGCAAGATGTAAATACGTGAATAATATTTGTCCTTCACGCAGCATCGCACGTTCAACAGCTTGAGGCTCTTTAACTTTTACGATCATCTCTGCTTTTGCAAAAATGCCTTCAGCAGTAGGAAGAATGGATGCGCCTACCGCGATATAATCATCGTCGGTAAAACCAATGCCAGAGCCGGCTTTTGTTTCGACAAAAACGTCATGGCCATGAGATATGAGTTCTCGAACACTCGCTGGGATCATTCCAACACGGTATTCGTGATTTTTTATTTCTTTAGGTACGCCAATGATCATCCTGTATTCCTTTTTAGTTATGGTTGTTTTAACTGGTTGTAGGGTTTTTGTTTCGAATTTGTATCTAGTATAGATTGTAAAAAGCAAAATTTGATGCTAAATATTAGAAAGTTGTAGTATATTTTTTTGCAAGGAAGTAATAAGGTGGAATAAAAAATGGTAGATAATAAGAAACCGTCCAAGGACCTGGATCGTATCGATCGCAATATTTTGAATGAACTCCAAAAAGATGGCCGAATTTCAAATGTTGAATTATCTAAGAGAGTAGGATTATCTCCTACTCCATGTTTAGAGCGCGTTCGTCGTTTAGAACGCCAAGGGTATATTAATGGCTATACTGCATTACTAAACCCACAGTATCTTGATGCATCATTGTTAGTATTTGTTGAAATCACATTAAACCGTGGTGCTCCAGATGTTTTCGAACAATTTAATGTTGCAGTGCAGTTATTAGATGATATTCAAGAGTGTCACTTAGTTTCAGGTGATTTTGATTATCTTTTAAAGACTCGTGTATCAGATATGAGTGCTTATCGCCGATTACTTGGTGATACACTATTACGTCTTCCGGGAGTTAACGACACACGTACTTACGTGGTTATGGAAGAGGTTAAACAGACGAATAATTTAGTGATTAAAACGCGCTAGATACAGCAAGATAATTAAAGTACCTGAAGGCAGTCGACATAAGTGAACGTTATTCCTTGCTAGACTGTTAGTGACGATAAATACGTTAAGTATGTATTAGTTGTACTTTAATATTGACGAGCGGCGTAATGCCGCTCGACTTGTTTTTAATTTATAGAGATTTAGTGATCCTTACTTTAAATAAAGTGGAATGACTAAATCTAAGTATAGTGACAGTGGATAGTATTTTGTTTTCAAAGATAAAAGAAAAAATATCGGAAAGAAAAGAGCAGCTGACGACATTAAAAGTTGAAAAGATATCTGAACCGGATAAAGAACGGTTGAATGGCAATCAACGGTTGCAAGAAGCTATGTTTATAGTTGGCTTACTTGCGACTATTTTTATTGCTGTCTCTTTATATAGCTTTAATCCTGCGGATCCATCATGGTCTCAGACTGCATGGGCTGGCAGTGTAGAAAATGCAGGTGGTGCATTAGGCGCTTGGATTGGTGATACTTTATTTTTCTCGTTTGGTTCTTTAGCGTATTTATTACCTGTCATCATAATGAGCTGCACATGGATTGCTTTTAGAAAAAAAGATGAAGATGGCGAAGCCGAGTTAGATCTGATGATGATTGGTACTCGTATTCTGGGACTGCTCATTTTATTCTTAACCAGTTGTGCGTTAGCCGATACCAGTTTTGATGATCTTTGGTATTTCTCGTCTGGTGGCGTTGTTGGTGATGTCCTAACGAGTATTACAACACCTGCACTTAACTTATTAGGCTCAACGCTTATCTTCATGTTCTTGTGGGGGGCAGGTTTAACGTTATTTACTGGTGTGTCATGGTTAACTATTGTTGATAATCTTGGTGGCTGGAGTCTTGAAGGCTTTAGAAAAATAGTTAATAAGGCAAGAAAAACAGATGATGAGACGTATCAGGTAGATACGAGTGTTACAGAGACAGAAGAACCAAAAGATAATAGTTTCAATCAAGCTGGTCGTAATGCCTCATTTAGCGCCGTACCGACGGCAGTTAATGCGTTTGAAACACCAAAAATATCAGCAAGCGAATTATCAGCATTCTCTCAAGAACCGATTGTTGAAGACAAATTTGAAGAGTACCCATTAAATAAATTTGAAATGAATCAGTTTGATGACAGTGATAATGATCCCTTGTTCTCAAGCTCTTCTATTGATGTGTTTGCCGAGGGAACACCCACTAATATTGTTACTGAACCAGTGATGCCTATACCGGTGGAAGACGCTGAAATAGAAACAACGGCAATACCAATGAGCGATAATGGAACAGAGGTTACAGAAGCGCTTTCAGTGGAAGCAGTACCAGAGAAACAAGAACCAGAATCTTTGGATGATGGTATTAATTTTTCAATGCGCAGTAATGCAACGATTGAAGAATTAGATATGGAAGCGTTAGATCAAGATCCTCTTCTAAGTAATATGGATGCGGAAAAAACGTTTGTGAAAACAGCAGCGGCGTCTATTCCTAGCGTAATGGTCGCTGGTAATGAAGACATCAGTATCAATAATGACGATATCTTGTCAGTAGATGAAGAGCTGCCTCATTTCCCAGTTGAAGACTCGAACATTGTTGAATCGGTGCCTTTTTCTTCTATTCCTGAAGAGCCAGCGCCTGATTATAGTGTAAATGAACCTTTTAATGAGGTGACTGCTGAAGAAATTGATGATGTTAGCTCTGCGTTTATAACATCGCATAATGAAGACAATATCGAGGACATTCATTTCTCTGCACATGAAGACGATGAGATTGAGGAAGTAACTGAAGAATTACCTGTATTTAATGCCATCGAAAAAGATGAAATTGAAGAGGTAGTCGAAGTAGAAGAAATTATTATTGAGAATGAGCCAACGCACTCTGATGCAGATATCGCCGCATTCCAAGCGTTAGTTGCAAAAGAAAAAGCAACGCAAGCGGCATTGCAGAATCCATTCTTGGTAAATTCAGAACCAAACCTACCGAAGCCAACGGCACCGATGCCAACCTTAGATTTATTATTTTCGCCAGATACACGTGCGGAAATGGAATCTCGTGAATCATTAGAGCATACCGCTCGTTTGGTAGAAGCGAAATTAGCCGATTATAAAATTAAAGCTCGTGTGGTGGACATTTTCCCTGGTCCTGTGATTACACGTTTTGAATTGGATTTAGCTCCGGGTGTTAAGGTAAGCCGAATTTCAGGTCTAGCAACGGATTTGGCGCGTTCTTTATCGGCAATGGCCGTTCGTGTGGTTGAAGTTATTCCGGGTAAACCTTATGTGGGCCTTGAGTTACCGAACTTTAATCGTCAAACCGTCTTTTTCTCTGATGTTGTTGGCAGTGAAATATTTCAAAATGCAAAATCACCAACCACGGTAGTGATGGGGCTTGATATTGCCGGTGAAGCGGTTATTGCTGACTTAGCTAAAATGCCTCACGTCTTGGTTGCTGGTACAACGGGTTCTGGTAAATCAGTCGGTGTAAACGTCATGATCTTGAGTGTGCTTTATAAAGCCACACCAGAAGATGTGCGTTTTATCATGATCGATCCAAAAATGTTGGAACTTTCTATCTATGAAGGTATCCCACACTTATTGACGGAAGTTGTTACTGACATGAAAGATGCCGGTAATGCATTACGTTGGTGTGTTGGTGAGATGGAACGTCGTTATAAATTAATGTCTGCATTAGGGGTTCGTAACCTACAAGGCTTTAATGATAAATTAAAAATGGCAGCAGCAGCAGGACATCCTATCCATGATCCATTATGGAAACCGGGTGACAGTATGCATGAGACACCGCCGTTGTTAGAAAAATTGCCTTCTATTATTGTTATCGTTGATGAGTTTGCCGATTTGATGATGGTTGTGGGTAAAAAAGTAGAAGAACTGATTGCTCGATTAGCTCAAAAGGCGCGTGCGGCAGGTATTCACTTAATTCTGGCAACGCAGCGTCCTTCCGTTGATGTTATTACTGGATTGATTAAAGCAAACATTCCAACACGTGTTGCTTTTACGGTTTCAACGAAAGTCGATTCAAGAACCATTCTTGACCAAGGTGGTGCAGAGTCATTACTTGGCATGGGTGACATGCTTTACTTAGCGCCAGGTTCTAACCATACGGTTCGTGTACATGGTGCGTTTGCCTCTGATGATGATGTACATGCGGTTGTTAACGATTGGAAAGCTCGTGGTCGACCAAATTATGTTGAAGCTATTACTAAAAGTGAACAAGGCGCAGAATCGTTGTTGCCGGGTGAAAAATCGGACAGTGAAGAAGAGCTTGATCAACTGTTTGATCAAGTGGTTGAATTTGTAACCACTTCTCGACGTGGTTCTGTTTCTGGTGTCCAACGACAGTTTAGAATTGGTTATAACCGTGCTGCTCGTATTGTTGAGCAACTAGAAGCGCACGGGATAGTAAGTACTCCGGGCCATAATGGTAACCGTGAAGTGATTGCACCGCCTCCTGTAGGTTTGGGCGATTAATTGTCTTGTTTAAATTGAGATTATTTATAGTGAAGAAAATTTTATTATCATTGTGTTTTTTAAGTTCTGTTGCTTTTGCTTCTCCACAAGGTGAATTAACGGATCGTTTGAATCAAAATAAAGGTTTTGAAGCGTCATTTACACAAAAAGTGTTGAGCCCTGAAGGGGATGTATTGATGCAAGGCGAAGGGGATGTGAAAATTTTGCGTCCTAACTTGTTCCGCTGGCATACTCAAACACCGGATGAAAACCTATTAGTGACCGATGGCAAAACATTGTGGTACTACAATCCATTTGTAGAACAAGTGACGCTTATGGGATTAGATCAAGCGACAACTCAAACTCCTTTTGTTTTATTAACACGCAATAAAGCGTCTGATTGGGATAATTACTCAGTAGCTCAAAACGGTGATGCATTTACGGTTTCACCAAAGTCAGACTCTGCTATAAAAAGTGAATTCATCGTTCGTATTCAACCGTCAGGTAAAGTAACGGGGTTTTCAGTTGTAGAGCAAGATGGGCAGCGTAGCGATTTTAATTTCATAACGTTTGAAGCGAAAAAACCAGCCCAATCTAATTTTATGTTCACTGTCCCTGATGGTGTAGATATTGATGATCAGCGTTAAGATCTTACTTAATGCGAAGTCATGTTTAGAATAAAAGGATAAACGTGAGTAATTTCAGTTTAGATTTTTCAGCAGGGGACGATTTTCGTCCCCTTGCTGCTAGAATGCGCCCTCAAAATATTGAGCAATATATTGGTCAACAGCATTTATTAGCGGTGGGTAAACCATTACGTCGTGCGCTTGAAGCTGGCCAAATACATTCAATGATTTTATGGGGTCCTCCGGGTACCGGTAAAACAACGTTAGCGGAAGTTGCTGCAAATTATGCAAATGCAGAAGTTGAGCGTGTTTCTGCTGTGACGTCTGGCGTAAAAGATATTCGAGCGGCGATTGATAAAGCCAAAGAAAATCAAACGACAGGCCGTAGAACGATTTTATTTGTGGATGAAGTTCATCGCTTTAATAAAAGTCAGCAAGATGCGTTTCTGCCTCATATCGAAAATGGGACAATCACGTTTATTGGTGCGACAACGGAAAACCCGTCTTTTGAGCTAAACAATGCATTGTTATCTAGAGCTCGGGTATACAAATTAAAATCATTAGAAAAACAAGATATTGTACAGGTTATCGATCAAGCATTGACCGATAAAAATCGCGGCTTAAATGACGATAATTTTGTTCTTCCTGATGACGTAAAATTGCAATTAGCTGATTTAGTGTCTGGTGACGCACGCATGTCTCTAAATTATTTAGAGTTGTTGCATGATATGGCAGAAGAAAACCACGAAGGTAAAAAAGTGGTGGATTTACCTTTATTAGCGGAAGTTGCTGGTGAAAAACTGGCACGTTTCGATAACAAAGGGGATATGTGGTATGACTTAATCTCAGCGGTTCATAAATCGATTCGTGGTTCAAATCCGGATGCTGCTTTGTATTGGGCTGCACGAATTATGGCAGCAGGGGGCGATCCTCTGTATGTAGTACGTCGATTATTAGCGATTGCATCAGAAGACATTGGTAACGCTGATCCACGAGCAATGGAAGTGGCTTTGAATGCATGGGATTGTTTTACTCGACTTGGTCCTGCAGAAGGCGAAAGAGCGATAGCACAAGCGGTCGTCTATTTGGCGTGTGCACCAAAAAGTAATGCAGTTTATACCGCATGGAAACAAGCACAAATGGATGCGATTAACTCGCCAGATTATGATGTGCCTAATCACCTACGTAACGCGCCAACCTCATTAATGAAAGACATGGGTTATGGTGCAGATTATCGTTATGCGCATGATGAACCTAATGCATATGCTTCTGGTGAGAACTATTTCCCTCCAGAAATGCAGGATCGTAAGTACTACTTTCCAACAAAACGTGGTCTAGAAACCAAAATTAGTGAAAAGCTAGAGTATTTAGCCCAATTAGATCAAAACAGTCCCTTAAAACGCTACCAATAAAAGGGCATTTTCGGTATCTTATTCAAATCGCAATTTTGAACTGAAAATTGCACAAAATTTTATTTTTAAGTGGGTTCTGTTTACTTTGAACGCACAATGACCAATAAGGCATAGGATTACAAATGCTTGATTCAAAATTACTTCGTACAGAGCTGGATGAAACAGCAGAGAAACTGGCACGTCGTGGCTTTAAGCTAGACGTAGAGACACTTCGCACCCTTGAAGAACAACGTAAATCCCTTCAAGTTATCACTGAAGATCTTCAAGCGCAGCGTAATTCCCGTTCGAAGTCCATTGGTCAAGCAAAAGCGAAGGGCGATCATGAAGAAGCAGATCGCATCATGGCTGATGTTGCAACACTAGGTTCAGAACTAGATGATGCAAAAGCAGGACTTGCTGAGCTTCAACAACAAATTGAAAGCATCGCTTTGTCAGTACCAAACCTTCCTGATGAGTCAGTACCATATGGTAAAGATGAAGATGAAAACGTAGAAGTATTACGTTGGGGTACACCGCTAACGTACGACTTTGAAGTGAAAGATCACGTTGCTCTTGGTGAGCTTGCGGATGGCCTTGATTTCGCAAGTGCAGTTAAAATCTCAGGCTCTCGTTTCATCGTTATGAAAGGTCAGTTTGCGCGTTTACACCGTGCTTTATCGCAATTCATGCTTGATCTTCATACTGAAGAACACGGCTACATGGAAATGTATGTACCTTACTTAGTTAACCACGACAGCCTATATGGTACTGGTCAATTGCCTAAGTTTGGTGAAGACTTATTCCATACAAGCCCGCTAACAGAGCAAGTAAGTGATGTTCCTCTTAAGATGCTATCTCTTATCCCTACAGCGGAAGTGCCAGTAACAAACATGGTACGTGATACAATTACTGAAGAAGCTGATCTTCCATTGAAAATGACGGCACATACACCGTGTTTCCGTTCTGAAGCAGGATCTTACGGTCGTGATACTCGTGGTCTTATTCGTATGCACCAATTCGACAAAGTTGAATTAGTTCAAATCACGAAACCAGAAGATTCAATGGCTGCTCTTGAAGAACTAACAGGTCATGCTGAGAAAGTACTTCAACTTCTTGAACTTCCTTACCGTAAAGTGATTCTTTGTACTGGTGATATGGGCTTCGGTTCTCGTAAAACATACGATTTAGAAGTATGGGTTCCAGCACAAGAAACGTACCGTGAGATTTCTTCTTGTTCAAACATGTGGGATTTCCAAGCGCGTCGTATGCAAGCGCGTTTCCGTCGTCAAGGCGAGAAGAAACCAGAATTGGTTCATACACTAAACGGTTCTGGTCTTGCTGTAGGTCGTACAATGGTTGCGATTCTAGAGAACTTCCAACAAGCGGATGGCAAAATTGCAATTCCTGAAGTACTGCGTAAGTACATGAATGGTGTTGAGTTCATCGGTTAATCTGTTTTTCAAATTAATGTGTATTTGATAAATAGATAGAAATGTAAGCCCCTTTATTGGTTATTCAGTAAAGGGGCTTTTTTTGATCTTTTGACAGGGTTGTGACTGACTATTTAAGTAGTGCTTGGTTTAACCATTGATCAAATTGACCTTTTGGCAATGCACCATTGATCATATCTACACGTTCTCCATTTTTGAAAACCATGATCGTTGGAATTGAACGGATTTGATATTGTGCTGCAATTTGTTGTTGGGCTTCTGTATTTACTTTCACACAACGAACTTGGCCATTACGTTCAGCGGCAACGTCTTCAAAGACAGGTGAGAAGCCGACACACGGATTACACCAAGGTGCCCAAAAATCGATAACAATAGGTTGTTCGCTGTCTAATAATATGGATAAGTTTTCACTAGTGCCTTCTAATGGTTTTCCATCTAGTAAGAGTTCCTTGCAGCGACCACAAGTAGGTTTGTCGTTAATACGTTCGATAGGAAGACGGTTTATGCCTTGGCAAGAATGGCATCGAGATTGAAATTGCGACATGTTATTCCTTTATTATTTTCTACATTAAGTAGTTTGTGAGCATAAAGAAATAATGGGGGTAGATAATACGAAACTCAATAAAAAAGGAGCAAATAGCCCCTTTATATTGTCGATAATATAGAGTGATTATTAATTAATCACGTTTCCATAGCATGTGACAGAATTTATGTTCAGGATCGCGGCTTACTAACATACGAGCAAATACATCGTCCAATACATCAGATTCTTCGTTTACTAAGCCAATTAGAACTTCTGCGTATACTTCGCCATCTACTTCAAAGCCAACATGCTCAGCCCAGTCGTCACGAGTATCAACGACTTCAGCCGCACCGCGGTCATCAAATTGTAGAGTGAAAAGAGCAACATCAACAGGTTCAAGGTTATCTTGAGCCATCTCTAGGAAAATATCGTAAGCGACTTCAATAATGTCATCGTAGCTAAGTAGTTCAGTTGTCATGGTAGTTACCTTCAAAAAATACGCTCTAAATTACCATGAATATAGAGATGAACGCTAGCGACTTAAATAATTACGAATAGCAAACGTTTGCCTTTAAAAGGTTGCTATATGAGGTATTGCGAGGGCGTTAAGCAAGGGCTAAACTTCCGCACTTATTCCCTTAGCCAGTTGAATGATTATTTTATGAAGTTTCCAGGTCAACGTAAATCCAAGCATTATTTTCCTGTTCACGCTCGTGATCCATTAGTGAGTCAAGCTCAAGAAACCAAAAAAATGTCGCGTACGCACATTATTGGTATTGATCAAACCTTAGTGGATATTGAAGCTAGAATTGATGATGCTTTTATTGAAAAGTATGGCTTGAGTAAAGGACACTCACTGGTTATCGATAATGATAAAGCGGAAATGCTTTATAATGAGCTTAAAGATAACAATATGATCACCAACGAATACGCTGGTGGCACGATTGGTAATACACTTCATAACTATTCCGTGCTTGCTGATGATAAATCAACATTGCTTGGTGTTATGAGTGAAGATATCCATATTGGTAGTTATTCTTATCGTTACCTTTGTAATACTTCAAGCCGTATGGATTTGAATTATCTTCAGCCTGTACCTGGTGCAATAGGCCGTTGTTTTGCTTTAATTAGTCAAGATGGCGAGCGTACGTTTGCAATTAGTGAAGGGGATATGAATCAACTTCGTGCTGATAGTATCCCTGAAAAGATCTTTAAAAATGCGTCTGCATTAGTATTAACGGCTTATCTTGTTCGTTGTAAAGAGGGTGATCCAATGCCTGAAGCAACCATGAAAGCCATTGAGTACGCGAAGAAATATGATGTGCCTGTTGTCCTAACAATGGGGACCAAATTTGTTGTTCAAGATGATCCTCAATATTGGCGTGACTTCCTAAGTGATCATGTGTCTGTTGTGGCAATGAATGAAGAAGAAGGTGAAGCATTAACGGGTGCTTCTGACCCATTAGAAGCGGCAGATAAAGCCCTTGAGTGGGTTGATCTTGTTTTATGTACTGCTGGCCCTGTTGGACTGTACATGGCAGGTTACACAGAAGAATCTGCGAAACGTGAAACATCGTTGCCATTACTTCCCGGAACAATCGCTGAATTTAATCAATATGAATTCAGTCGTCCAGCAGTTAAAGCAAGTTGTGATCAGCCGACAAAAGTATATTCTCATATTTCACCGTACATGGGTGGTCCTGAGAAAATCAAAAATACGAATGGCGCGGGTGATGGTGCTTTGTCTGCATTGTTGCATGATATGGCTGCAAATCATTACCATCGTAATAATGTACCGAATTCAAGTAAGCATCAACATTCTTACTTAACGTACTCTTCATTATCTCAAGTATGTAAATACTCAAACCGAGTAAGCTTTGAGGTTTTGGCTCAGCATTCACCACGATTATCTCGTGGGTTACCTGAACGCGAAGACAGTTTAGAAGAGTCATACTGGGAAAGATAATAACAGTGTGCTTAGAATGAAAAAAAGCGGAGATAATTAATTTTATCTCCGCTTTTTTATTGGTTCAATTAAGCGCGAATAATCGTACTTAATGTAAATGATTCATTTGGTTGAATTGTTTTTGCTGTTTCTAAACTTGTTGCATGATAAGTCGATTCAATGCAGACCATTGTTAAATATCCATCATTATTCATGTCGCCCATGCTTTCTGCTCCTTCTGCCCATGGGTTCCAGATAACCGCGGCATTATTACCCTCATTAGTTACTGTAATTGTACGAAGGTTATCGCTAATAGCTAATGTTGACTCTGATTCTGTGTAAACACGATCTACGGCTTCATTGATCTTAAGCTCATGACCACCAGTACAGGTTGTTCCATTTAATAGACCATCAATGTAACGATCTCCCATTCCGGTGATGACAGACGTATGGATATCAGAGATGTTTAGATAGGTATGTAACGCACCAGAGCAGTTCCAAGGCTTGTTATCTGTATTTTTAGCATCAAGTGTAATGGTTAGTTCATCGCCGATAGTTATATTTAATCGTGCTTCAAACTCAAAAGCCCAGATTGCTTTTGTTTCTTCTGAAGCCGACAAGCCTAGAGAAATCATTACACCGTTTTCATTTTCTTTATGTTCAATTAATTTCCACTGGCTGTTACGAGCAAACCCATGAGCTGGGTTTTCTATACGTCCAAACCAAGGCCAACATACAGGCACACCGCCACGAATGGCTTTGTCTGGGTGGAAGATAGCGTCTTTGCTCATCCAGATAAGCTCTTCACCTTGTGTTGGCTTAAAAGATAACACATGACCACCATGAAGTGAGATTGCCGCTTCAGCTTTACTGTGACGCACTCGGACGATTTTTACATCGTCTAGTTGTTCAATTGTGACACTATCAGAAAGGGCACTAATCGTTGATAATCGAGTTAAATCCATGTCTATCTCCTAGAAAGGTAATATTTATTCAATTGTGATTTATACAAACAATTGAATAAATACTAAAAAGAGAATATATCAAATAACAGATACAAAAAAGGCGACAATTAAGTCGCCTTTTATACTTAAAAGATAATAAAACCTTTCAAGTTAGCTTTCAAAGAAAGTCTAAACTAATGCTTACTTAGAAACGTGAGCGATTAGGTCAAGAACTTTGTTTGAGTAACCGATTTCGTTGTCGTACCAAGATACAAGCTTAACGAATTTGTCAGTTAGAGCAACACCAGCTGCAGCATCAAATACTGAAGTTTGTGTTTCGCCGATGAAGTCTTGAGAAACAACAGCTTCTTCTGTGTAGCCTAAAACGCCAGCAAATTCATTTTCAGAAGCGCGTTTCATTTCAGCACAGATTTCTTCGTAAGTTGCAGCAGTTTTTAGGTTAACTGTAAGGTCAACAACAGAAACGTTTGCAGTTGGTACGCGGAAAGCCATACCAGTTAGAAGGCCGTTAAGCTCAGGAATTACTTTACCTACTGCTTTAGCTGCACCAGTTGAAGATGGAATGATGTTTTGAGAAGCACCACGGCCACCACGCCAGTCTTTCGCAGAAGGACCATCTACAGTTTTTTGAGTTGCTGTAGTTGCGTGAACTGTAGTCATAAGGCCAGATTCAATGCCCCACTTGTCGTTAAGTACTTTAGCGATAGGTGCAAGACAGTTAGTAGTACAAGAAGCGTTAGAAACGATATCTTGACCAGCGTAATCTGCAGCGTTAACGCCCATAACGAACATTGGAACGTCACCAGAAGGGCCAGTAAGAACTACTTTCTTAGCGCCAGCTGTGATGTGTTTACGAGCAGTTTCGTCAGTAAGGAAAAGACCAGTAGCTTCAGCAACAACGTCAACGTTGATTGCATCCCACTTAAGATCTTCTGGGTTACGTTCAGCAGTTACACGTACAGTGTTACCGTTAACTACTAGGTTACCGTCAACTACTTCAACAGTGCCGTTGAAACGACCGTGAGTTGAGTCGTACTTAAGCATGTAAGCCATGTATTCAACGTCGATAAGATCGTTAATACCAACAACTTCGATGTCGTTGCGCTCTACAGATGCACGGAAAACAAAACGTCCAATACGGCCAAAACCGTTAATACCTACTTTGATAGTCATTATATGTTGCTCCACAACTTAAATTTGATTTTCAGGTTTAAATTAACTGGTAGTAAAATTACAAAATCCTGAGCCAACCTGCAAGCAAAAATGCCATTTATATTGTTTAAAATCAAAAAATAACCCATATTCTGTTAACATAAAGAAAAATTCTTACGTAATTTATAGAAAACTTGGTTATTTAATCACCTTTGTGTCATTTATTGAAAATAAGTGACATAACAATTAATGTGTACTTTTGGGTTAGCAGTAAAATTACTTTGGCAAAGTATGTGCTACAACGATAAGACTTAGCAAGGTTTAATTTAAATATGTAACAAAGGAGGGGTTATTAAAATGAATCAATCAAAATCATTTTCTGACTTTACAAACGAAGATTGGAAAAGTGAGTTAACCGACGAAGAATTTGTGGTTTGTCGACAGCAAGGCACAGAAGCGCCTTTTTCAGGAAAGCTTTTACAGAATAAGGCGACAGGGAATTATGCGTGTACCTGTTGTCATGTAGATTTGTTTTCATCAGAGAATAAATACGATTCTGGTTGTGGATGGCCAAGCTTTGATGAACCATTAAATGCGGAGGTTATTCGATATATAGAAGACAATAGCCATGGCATGGCGCGAGTAGAGATTCGATGTGCCTGCTGTGATAGTCATTTAGGGCATGTATTTAATGATGGTCCTAAAACGACCGGAGAGCGTTTTTGTGTTAACTCTATTTCTCTACGCTTTAAAGGTAAATAAAAAATAGAGAAATAACAGAGAGGAGATATCGATAATTCCTCTCTGTTTTGTCATCACTAATGATTACTGTGAGTCGTTATTTATTGTCGGTAGCATTGAAACGGTAAAATTTTGCGCTTTAATGCTGTCTTTAATCATTTCTGATGTAATCAATAACTCTTGTTTTGTCTCTTCTGGAAAATGATAAAGTAGCTTTAATTGCTGTTCCGAGGCCACTTGTAAGTCAAATGCTTTTCCTACCATCGTCCAGATATAAGCGTGCTCTTTATTGCCTGCTTTATAGTTCACACTTGCTAGTGAGTTAATGATGATCGAATGAAATTGATTTTTATAGTCTTGTTCTGTGAGTAGTTCTAAAGAATGGTTAAGTAACTGAACTGTTTTATTCTCATTTCGAAGAGTATAAAAGGTGGCTAATGCATATTGTAACTCGGCCGTTTCCAATTCTTTTGTATTTTCTAATTGTAAAAAAGAGCGTAATGCCTCTTTGTCACCCACAGTCCAGCGATAAAAGAGAACTTTAGGGTCTGTAGAGCTTTTTAATTCTTCCGAAAGTGCATCCGAGGCATCATACGTATGAAGTAAAGCTTCGGTACGTTTTGATTTAATTTCTTTTGCTGTGATTGGTTCAATTTGTGCAGCAGAGCCTAAACAGGTTTGGTATTTTAATGTGGCCTGTAAGGTTTTTAATTTATCAAGATCCGAATTGGTTTTTAGTACATCAAAACGGTTTAAAATTAATTCATCTCTTTGATGGCGGCATTGTCCATCACGCATATTGAGTTCTTGACATTGTAAAGCGCCATGTTCTTCGCATAATTGTTCTGTTGTCGGTTTTATCCCAAAGCATCCGGTAAGTGAAAGACTTACTAGAACAAGTAAAATAAAGCGATGAGTGATTGAAAGCATGATGATCCTATTGGTGATAAATGATGAAACGTGATCCATTACACCTATTTATCGGCACTTGATTGACTAACCTTAATGAAAAGATATCTTTCTAAGATATTTAACAGAGTAGAGTAAATAATGGATATTAATAAACTATTAGAATCAATGATTCCTGAAGTGTTTGAGAATTTACAATATGCAGTAGAGACAGGGAAGTGGCATAACGGCACGTTATTGTCCCAAGAGCAAAGAAGCACCTGTATGCAAGCAATGATGTTATATCAATCGAAGCACAATAAAGATGCAGAACATATGACGGTAGCAGAAGGGGGGGGAATCGTTTTTAAATCAAAAGCAGAATTAAAGAAACAATTTTCTTCAGCTCAACAAGACATTGTTCGAGTTAACGTTTCTGGAAAATAATAGAGTGATTCTATTATTTTTTGTTAAAAGTCTCATTTTTGAAAAACTAATGTTATCTTGATCCCATAAAAAAATTATAAAACGTTAGCTAGGCTTATAATTGAGTATATTGTCGACAACTAAATCTATGAATAGAATCATCTAATGAAAAATACGAAAGGACAAGTCTTAACTAAGTGCGCGGCATTTGCTGCTGTTTTTATACTTCTTGCTATAATTGCGGCACCAAAATTCTTAGGAAGCGATACGGCTCCAAATGTGTCTCAAAGTACACTTGTCCTTTATACTGAATAATCTTAACTCTATTTTCTATCTATTTTGATTTGGTCTTACTATTCTTTCCTGAGGCTCAGGTAGTTTACTTCCACAATGCTTACAGTGCATCGCATCTGATTCATGCCCACCTTTAACGCAATTTGGACAACGCACAAGATCTCGATGTGCATTCATCTCTTGATTTAATTCTGCTGTAATTATTCCTGTTGGTACCGCTAATATTGAATAACCTAATAACATCGTTAATGAAGCCACCGCTTTACCTAACGCAGTGTGCGGAACTAAATCACCATAGCCGACGGTTGTAATGGTCACGATAGCCCAATAAATACTTTGGGGAATACTCGTAAACCCATTATTTGGCCCTTCAATAACAAACATTAATGAACCAAAAACAGAGACTAAAATAGCAACGGTGCTAAAGAAGATCAGAATTTTTCTTTTTGCCATTAACAATGAACGCAAAAGTATGTTTGAGTCTTGTAAGTATCGAACCAGTTTTAAGACTCTAAATATTCTCATTACACGTAAAAGACGAATAATGGCAATATAACTCGCACTTGGGAAAAAGAGAGCTAGGTAAGTAGGTAAAATAGCCAATACATCAATAATGCCATAAAAGCTTTTAGCGTAAGAAGCCGGTTTTGGTGAGCAATAAAGACGTAACAAATATTCAAGCGTGAAAAATGCAGTGAAGATATATTCCAATGTCCATAATAGTTCACCATACTCAGCTTTAACTGATGCCATTGAGTCTAAAATTAAGGTTGCCTGAGAAGCTAGAATTAAACATATCAATCCAATGTCAAAAGCTCGACCCCCCTTTGTATGAGTTCCAAAAATAGTAATGTAGAGGTAATGTTTAATACTCTTATTATTCATCGTTAAGTGCCAAGTCTTATCATCACTCCAGAATAATCAAAAAAGGCCACTCTCTCCAGTAGAACTTTGAAATAGGGAAGATCCCCATAACGGTTAATACATAAAAATATAAGCATAAAGTGATCTAGGACAAGTTATTTGAGGGATTAATGATGTGAATAGAACCGGACTTATACTACTCTTTAGTAGCACGCTTTTTTCACCTTATTTTGTCATTTAAAGCCTCTAATGTGAAAGTTTATTACAGTTTGGTTTTTTGTTGATTATGGTTTCGTCATCAGGTTTCTTTTTGACCATCATCATTGTTGAATCTAATTATGTGATATAGAACGTGTTTTTTATGTGACACCCGTTAGGGGTACAACGAAAGTGGTAAATAAATTCTCAGAACTGATCTGAATCAATACTTTTAAAATTGTGAAAGAATATAATCAGTTTTGAAAGCAATTTACTAAGAATGTAAAGCAAGGTAATCGATTTAAACGATTAAGCTTAGATGCAAGAAAGGATGTAACGCAGGATCCTTACTAAATAGTTTTTAATGAATTTTATAGTTTTATTTTTTGGAGAAACAATATGCCTGTAACTAATTTAGCTGAACTTGATGCTCTAGTAGCACGTGTTAAAGCGGCGCAACAAGAATTTGCAAGCTTTTCACAAGAGCAAGTTGATACAATATTTCGTGCTGCGTCTCTAGCTGCTTCAACGGCTCGTATCGAGCTTGCAAAAATGGCAGCAGAAGAGTCTGGCATGGGTATCATGGAAGACAAAGTAATCAAAAACCATTTTGCTTCTGAGTTCATTTACAATAAATACAAAGACGAGCTAACGTGTGGCATCATCGACCGTAACGATGAAGGCGGCACGATTACTATTGCTGAACCTCTAGGTATTGTTTGTGCAATCGTTCCAACGACAAACCCTACTTCTACAGCAATATTTAAAGCACTAATCTGTCTTAAAACACGTAACGGCTGTATCTTCTCGCCGCACCCACGCGCTAAAAATGCAACTAACTACGCAGCTAAAGTCGTATTAGAAGCTGCAATTAAAGCTGGCGCACCAAAAGACATCATTGGTTGGATTGACCAACCATCTGTTGAGCTATCAAACGCACTAATGAAACATGATAACATCAACATGATCCTTGCTACTGGTGGTCCAGGCATGGTGAAAGCGGCTTATTCATCAGGTAAACCAGCAATCGGTGTTGGTGCGGGTAATACGCCTGTAGTTATCGATGAAACTGCTGATATCAAACGTGCTGTTTCTTCTATCTTAATGTCTAAAACATTCGATAACGGTGTTATTTGTGCTTCTGAGCAAGCTGCAATTGTTGTTGAGTCAATCTACGACGAAGTTAAAGCTCGTTTCGCTAAATACGGCGCTGTTATCCTAAGCAAAGAAGACGCAAATAAAGTACGTAAAGTACTACTTATTGATGGCGCACTTAACGCTAACATCGTTGGCCAACCAGCATACAAAATCGCTGAGCTAGCAAATGTTAAAGTACCTACTTCTACTAAAATTCTTATCGGTGAAGGCTTAGAAGCTTCATGGGATGACGAATTTGCTCATGAAAAACTATCTCCTACATTAGGTTTATTCAAAGCGAAAGACTTTGAAGATGCTGTGCGTCAAGCAGGTATCGTATTAGATATAGGCGGTGTTGGTCATACGTCAGTACTTTACACAGACCAAGATAACAACGAAGAGCGTATTGCGTACTTCGGTGACAAAATGAAAACAGCTCGTATTCTTGTAAACACGCCAGCATCTCAAGGTGGTATTGGTGACCTTTACAACTTCGAATTGGCTCCTTCATTAACACTAGGTTGTGGTTCTTGGGGTGGTAACGCTATCTCTGAAAACGTAGGTCCTAAGCACCTTATCAACAAGAAAATTGTAGCTAAGCGAGCAGAAAATATGTTGTGGCATAAACTACCAAAATCTATCTACTTCCGTCGCGGCTGTTTGCCAATTGCAATGAGCGATCTTGAAGGTAAAAAACGTGCACTAATCGTTACTGACCGTTTCTTATTCAACAACGGTTACATCGATGACCTACGCTCAATCTTGAAAGAGAAAGGCATGGAAGTTGAAGTGTTCCATGAAGTAGAAGCGGATCCAACATTAGCAGTAGTTAAAGCGGGTGCAGAAGCATGTGCAAGCTACCAACCTGATGTTATCTTAGCGGTTGGTGGTGGTTCACCAATGGATGCTGCGAAAATCATGTGGGTGATGTACGAACATCCAGAAACTGATTTCGAAGACTTATCTATGCGCTTTATGGATATCCGTAAACGTATTTACAAGTTCCCTAAAATGGGCCAAAAAGCTGAACTAGTATGTATTACAACTACTTCAGGTACTGGTTCTGAAGTTACCCCATTCGCTGTTGTAACCGATGAAAAAACAGGTCAAAAATACCCATTAGCAGATTACGAACTAACACCAAATATGGCAGTTGTTGATGCTAACCTTGTAATGGATATGCCTAAGTCTTTATGTGCATTCGGTGGTTACGATGCAGTAACGCACGCATTAGAAGCTTATGTTTCTGTTCTTGCAAACGAATACTCAGATGGTCACGCTCTGCAATCACTTAAGATGCTTAAAGAGTACTTACCAAGCTCTTACGCTAACGGTAAGAAAGATCCAATCGCACGTGAGAAAGTTCACAATGCAGCAACTATCGCGGGTATGTCTTTTGCGCAGTCTTTCCTAGGTGTGTGTCACTCAATGGCGCATAAATTAGGCGCTGAATTCCACATTCCACACGGTCTTGCTAATGCGTTATTAATCTCGAATACGGTTCGTTTTAATGCGACTAACAACCCAACTAAACAAGCGGCATTCTCTCAGTACGACCGTCCTAAAGCACGTGCTCGTTACGCTGAAATTGCAGAGCATTTAGGTTACCGTGATGGTAATACTGAAACGAAAGTTAATGCGTTACTTAACTGGTTAGAAGAGCTGAAAATTGCATTGGATATCCCACTGTCAATTCAAGCCGCTGGCGTTAACGAAGCTGAGTTCATGGCTAAAGTAGACAAATTAGCTGAAGATGCATTTGATGACCAATGTACTGGTGCTAACCCACGTTACCCATTGATCAAAGAACTTAAAGAAGTATTAATCGCTTCTTACTACGGTACGGCTTACGCTGACGTAATGGACGCACCAGAAGTGAAAGAAGCAGTAAAAGCGAAAAAAGCAAAGAAATAATTCGATGCTAATAAGTTAAGGTATTTTCTCCCGTATTTTGAAAGTACCTGACTAATAAAAAAACCACCTATTTAAAGGTGGTTTTTTTATGCCTAAAGAAAAATTATGGGTAATTTTAAACGTTGAATAATTAAGCGGTTGCTTCGAGAATTCGACCATTGAAGTAATCATTTTCTACGATATATTCTGTATTTTTGA
Organism: Aliivibrio logei; assembly: GCF_001691055.1. NCBI lineage: Bacteria > Pseudomonadati > Pseudomonadota > Gammaproteobacteria > Vibrionales > Vibrionaceae > Aliivibrio > Aliivibrio logei. The sequence goes on along the minus strand of NZ_MAJU01000008.1, from coordinate 828,515 downwards.
TTAATTCTTGATTGATGAGGTTAACGGTATGAGCTGACACTTTATTAAATAAGCGAGGTGTGACTCCTCCGACTCGGATATTGAAAGGGTTAAGCTCTTTAGCCCAACTTTTTGTTAACCCAGTTAATAACGCTTTTGAGTTATCTAAACTACAAGGTTGGTTGACATTCTGATGATGCCCAAGATTGATGATAACGCCTTCTTTTTTATGTTTTCGCATATTCTGAGCTGCAAATTGCCCATAATTAAATAAAGTGGAAGCGAGTTTGGTTAATAATAGTGGACTGTCATTAGTTTGAGTATCGAATAAGCTGGGTAAAGTGACATCAATATAGTTATTTATGAGAACGTCAATTCCTGAGTCAAATTCTTCATCGATAGCATGGAATAGGTGTCTAATACTGTCTGTGCTTTCATCTTTTAATTGGTAGCTAACGACATCAGTGCCAAGTTCAGAGCAAATTTGATGAGTTTTATCTAAATCACTTAGGTTTGAATCCGCAATAATAAGATGAGCACCTAGTGCGGCAAAGTGACAGGAAATGGCTCTCCCCATCGTATTACCAGCTGATGTGATTAGAATAGTTGAGTGCTCAATTTTCATTTTATTCTTTCCCCGGAGTATTATTCATTACTTTAATGAATGTAAATGAATGCTCTAATAATGGGATAGAAATTTAATATCTGCTGTGAAGTCCGGCCAAAAATGTGATTTTTTTATAAGTAACCATAGGAATTATGCACTGAATCACAAAATTTTAGAGTGAAGATGGAAGAGAATAAATTTAGAAAAGAAAGAAAAGTAAAGGGAAGTGAGCGAACAAATAAGTAGTTAAGGTTGATGTTTAATTACTTAAATCGCTAAGCTATACGTATACATTCATCTCTGAATGACGCTTTGCTGTGACTAATTCGTTGTATAGATCTTGAGGGATCGCGTTAAATATTTCATTTCCACTTTCTAACTGGCGTCGTTGGTGACCAGATAGGTTGTGGTATACGTCTTCTGGTAAGTTACAGGTATCTTGGGGCATGTAAGCCATTGCATCGGGTGCTAGGCCATGTTGCAGCTTAGCACTTGCTAATCCACCATTATGAAACTGATGAGCTTGAGAGGCTGAACGAGAGTAGCTTTCTTCGTTGCTGCGAAGTATTTGGGCATCAGCCAATTGAAAACGCTGACGTAGTAGTTCTTCGGTTAGTTTTTTTTCATCAATTTTTTCAACGGGTGTGTTTTCACGTAAGTCATTAGATAATAAAGACATCATTAAGGCAAAATCTGCACGACGACCCGCTTCCATTGCATGGTTTAGGTTTGAGCCGTATTGGATTTCACTGATTAGTTCTGCTTTATCTAAAGTATGTACTTTCATGAATCAATTCCTCTTGATGATAAATACTTATCGGAAAAGAATTGAAAATCTTTAGTGTTTTTAGGAAATAAATTGCCGTTTTTTAAAATTATTTTATTGAAAGGGCAAAGTGTTACCGTAAATTGGAGTAATAAAAAAAGGTCAGTATAAATACTGACCTTTTTGATTTGATATTAGCCATTATAGAAATGGTTATTCAAATGAGAGATTTACTTAGCTAGGTTTTCTTCTACGAAAGACCAGTTAACTAGAGACCAGAACGCACCCATGTAATCAGGACGAACGTTACGGAAATCGATGTAGTAAGCATGTTCCCATAGATCAACAGTTAGTAGTGGCGTTACGCCTTCATCTGTTAGCGGTGTTGCCGCGTTAGATGTATTAACGATAGCTAGAGAGCCGTCAGCATTTTTAACAAGCCAAGTCCAAGAAGAACCAAAGTTGTTGATTGCTGAATCTGTGAATTTTGCTTTGAATTCTTCGAAAGAACCAAATGCAGCATCGATTGCAGCAGCTACAGCGCCTGTTGGTTGGCCGCCAGCGTTTGGAGCTAGGCAGTTCCAGTAGAATGTGTGGTTCCAAATTTGAGCTGCGTTGTTAAAAACACCGCCAGTAGAAGTTTTGATGATCTCTTCTAGAGTCTTGCCTTCAAATTCAGTCCCTGGGATAAGACCATTAAGCTTAACCACATAAGTGTTGTGGTGTTTGCCGTGGTGGTAATCTAAAGTCTCAGCTGAGATATGTGGTTCTAATGCGTCTTTTGCGAACGGTAGAGCTGGTAATTCAAATGACATTGCTCATGTCTCCATTTAATAAGAGGTCTACGCCTCACTAAATTCCAAAAATATGTGCTCTATTAAACGTAGAGCTTTATCTGACTTCGATTTGATTCTAGCAAGTTTTGATTTTATTAAAAGAAAAAGTGGCGATTTTTCAATAAATAATACCACCACAAATATTAGGTATTTTTTTCTGATGATATAAGAAGTAGAATGGATACAACTTAGTGTCGACCCATTAGAGGATACAATGGAAACTATCGATAAAATTAAACAACAAATCGCTGAAAATCACATTATTCTATACATGAAAGGCTCACCTAAGCTACCAAGCTGTGGTTTTTCATCTCAAGCATCTCAAGCTTTAATGAACTGTGGTGAGAAATTTGCTTACGTAGATATCCTACTAAATCCAGATATTCGTGCAGAGCTTCCAGCTTATGCACAATGGCCAACATTCCCACAACTTTGGGTTGAAGGCGAATTAGTTGGCGGTTGTGACATTATTCTTGAAATGTTCCAAAAAGGCGAACTAAAGCCGTTGGTTCAAGAAGCTGCACAACGTAACGCACCTGAAGCTGAGTAAATCATCTTTAAGTGAATATAGATAATTAACTTTATTTATATTTATCGTATAAAAAAGCCACTTATTGTAGAGATAAGTGGCTTTTTTCATTGCTGTTGTTTGTTATGCTTTCTCGAACACTAACGTTTGTAATTTCGCAAGAATGCTTTTTCCCTGTCTTAGCTTCGCCAACCATTTGTCTTCAATTATTTTTTTCTCATCATCTAATTTCATCTCACAATACACGAGATAAACGATATAAGCGGTTTCATAATCAGTAATATCAAACAGCTGAATGTCAGATATAAGACGATTTGCTTCACCGTAACGATTCATTTTGAGCTGCCATAATGCAGATAACGCGCGCTGGGCTGCAATACTTGGTATTCCTCTTAATCGGCCTTTTAGTTTTGCACTAACACGTTGCCATGAGCTCTCTGGTGACCATTCTTGCAGAATGTCCTCGGGTGCGACATGCATATCAGCCCAAGCGGTTAAGGCTCTTCTGCCGGCGGAATCAAAAGCGGAGTGGGGCAAGAGATACGCATATTTTGTCAGTAAATCAAAGGCATCATAGCGATCTCCCTTTGCAAGAAGAGACCAAATTAAGTAGCTAAATCGCATATAAGAATAAGGAGCTAGTTCAAATGCTTTTTTCCAATAACGGGTGGCGAGAGCAATATTATCGGTGTTAAAGGCGATCTCTGCTTTTAAATCCAGCAATTTTAAATGACTTTCATTTTGTTGTAATAGAGTATCGAGTAACTGGTTTGCAGAATTATAATCGACCTGTGCAATACATATTTCAGCGCGTTGAATATCGGCTTCAACAGACTCTTTTACAATGGATATTAAGGCCTTGTTTACACTCAATGCTTCCGATAAACGGTTAACTTTAATTAATCGATTTGCAAGTTTTAGCATGGCTGTTTGTAGAATGATTTTGTTTGGTGACTTAAAAATCAGTGGTTTTACACCGGCTAATCCTTGCTTTGTATAAGCTCCAATCATCGCCATTGCAAATTGACGTTTAATTAAATCACTATTAATGACGTTGATGATTTCTTCTGGGCGTATGGGCTTTTGTATATATTTAGACGGAGAATAGTCAGTATAGGCTAACTCTATCTGAGGATCTTCATTACCTGTGACTATATAGACTAGCGTGTTGTCATTAATCAGTTTTAATAGACGCAGTTGTTCTAGCATCTGTAAACCAGTGCTGCCATGGCCTAAATTATGATCAACAAAGAGAACATCATACTTTTGACGTTTACAATTACCAACGGCGGCACCAGCGGTGGGGCAACAAGCGATGTTATTAGTTGGAACACCTATACGACTTAATAAGGCTCGAATGGCGTTTTGAATAACGCTACTGTCATCGATAATGAGAAAAGAAGAGAGCTTAATTAATTTCATGAGAATGATAGGTGATTTTAAAGAGTGGCAGAGTATAGCAATAGTTATGGGAAATATAGGGTAAAGAAAGGGAAGGAAGAAATAATTTTATGATCTTAATACAAAAAAACGGCAGATATTACTGCCGTTTTTAGTATTACACATTAATTATTCATCAAGTGTATTGTTTATTATAAGGTCATTGCTGCTAACCAACCAAAAGCGATTAATGGCAAGTTGTAGTGTAAGAACGTGGGAACGACGGTTTCCCATACGTGTTCATGTTGACCATCAGCATTAAGACCAGATGTTGGGCCCAACGTAGAGTCTGATGCCGGAGAACCAGCATCACCCAGTGCTGCCGCAGTACCCACTAAGGCAATAGTGGCCATTGGGGAGAATCCAAAGGCGACGGCAAGAGGTACGTAAATAGTAGCAATAATTGGGATAGTAGAGAACGATGAGCCGATGCCCATTGTCACTAATAAACCAACAATTAGCATCAGTAGAGCGGCTAGCGGTTTGTTATCCCCAATACTCGTAGATAAGGCTTGTACCAGTGTTTCTACTCCGCCAGTTGCCTTCATTACGGCTGCAAAACCGGCAGCAGAAATCATAATAAAACCAATCATAGCCATCATATGAACACCACGAGTAAATACATCTTGTGTTTCTTTCCAAGCGATAACACCACCAAAAGTAAACACCATGAAACCAGCTAAAGCACCAACAATCATTGATCCTGTCGCTAATTGAACAGAAAGAGCCGCTATAATAGCGACAATTGATATTTGGATATGACGTTTGTTAAAGACCGGTGTTTTGTTTTGCGCTTGCATTTCTTCATTATCAATATCGGCATACGTACGAGGTTTACGATAAGAGATAAAAACAGCAATAAGAAGACCCGTTACCATGCCTAAAGCAGGTAAAGCCATAGCAAGAGGAACTTGGCTTGCAACAACATCTAGGTTGTTATCATGCAGGTTTTTTAAAAGAATATTGTTTAGAAAAATGCCGCCAAAGCCAACAGGAAGAATCATGTATGGAGTAACAAGGCCAAAGGTTAATACACAAGCAATTAATCGACGATCAAGTTTTAGTTTATTAAATACTTGAATTAGAGGCGGGATCAAAATTGGAATAAACGCGATGTGTACAGGTACCACGTTTTGAGATGAAATAGTGATCAATAAAATTAAGCAAAGTAAAAGGTATTTTAGGCCTGTGGCAGCGTGCAAGTTTTCTTGGCCATTAATGCGTTTTATTACACTGTGGGCGAGTAAATCAGTCACACCTGATTTTGAAATGGCAACAGCAAAAGCGCCTAGCATTGCATAACTTAATGCAATGGTAGCGCCTCCGCCTAAACCACCTTCGAACGCAGCAATTGTATCAGATAATGATAAACCACCTACTAATCCACCGATTAGTGCACTGAACGTTAAGGCAACGACAACGTTAACTCTAAGCAAAGCGAGGATAAGCATTACTGAAACAGAAAGAATGATTGGATTCATTTTGTTTAGTTTCCCTGTAAATATTGTGTTGTTAGTAAAGTAGCCAGTTATTTATTATTAGTATCATTTTCTGGTTCTGGCGCTAGAGGCCAACCACCAAGATCTTTCCATTTATTTACGATATGGCAGAACAGTTCCGCTGTTTTTTCCGTATCATAAAGGGCTGAGTGTGCTTCTTTTCCGTCAAAATCCATTCCAGCCGTTTTACACGCTTTCGCTAATACGGTTTGACCAAGAGCTAAGCCACTGATTGCGGCAGTATCAAAAGTACAGAATGGATGAAAAGGAATGCGTTTTAATTTTGTTCGTTCAGCGGCTTCCATTACAAAGCTGTGATCAAAATTGGCATTATGAGCCACCATGATAGCGCGTCGGCAATCATGCTGTTTTTGCTCTTTACGAATGAGTTTAAAAATTTCTTTTAAAGCCACATCTTCTGTTACTGCACCACGTAAAGGGCTGAATGGGTCACGAATACCGATGAAATCCAATGCTTCTTGTTCAAGGTTTGCGCCTTCAAACGGAGTTACATGAAAATGGATTGTCGTCGCGGGTTTTAAGTAACCCTCATCATCCATTGCTAATGTCACCGCACAGATCTCAAGAAGTGCATCTGTTTTTGAGTTAAAACCTGCTGTTTCAACGTCAATAACGACTGGAAAATAGCCTCGAAAACGCTGTTTCAGTTGATTATGTAATTCTACTTCGCTCATTATTCGGTACGTAAGAAAATGTTGCCGCTATTATTGCAGATTATCCGTAGCATAAAAACTGCAAATAAGGTGTGATATGGATATATTTTTGACGATGAAGTCTTTATTTCATTCGTTGCTGGCTTATAGCACTTATTATTGGTCCAGTTTTTGCTTTGTAATAACTATCGTCAACGGCATGACCCATAGATTTAGGTATTATGAAAAAAACACTCCTTACTTCAGCGCTACTAATGAGTACATTGATTGCAACTCCTGTATTGGCAAATAAAAATTACGTTGCGAAACCAGAGCAATCTAAATGGGCAATGCTGGAAAACTCACCATTAGAGTGCCGTTTATCTCATAATATTCCGAATTATGGCAATGCAGAGTTCTCTGCCTATGCAAATAAAAAGATGAATTTGGATTTTGAACTAAAGATGAATCGCCCAATGGGAGAAACTCGTTCTGTTAGTTTAGTGTCAATGCCTGCTCGTTGGATGCCAGGCGACAGCGCCGATACCATGACAAACTTAAAATTCTTTAAACAGTTTGATGGTTATGTTGGCGGTTCGACGGCATGGTCAATGCTTGCTGAATTGGATAATGGGCGTTTTCCTACATTCACTTATGCCGATTGGCAAAGTCCGAAGCAAATTGTTGAGGTGGGGTTGTCTCCTGTCTTATTCCAAGAGCAATACAATGTATTTAGCATGTGTATTGCAAATTTATTACCTTACAGCTTTGAAGATATTTCGTTTACGATCCTTCATTTTGATAAAAACAGTGATGAATTAAATAAAGCGTCGAAAAAGCGTTTAGCACAAATTGCCGATTTTATTAAATACACAAAGGATGTTGATTTGGTGCTGGTTGCTACTTATACCGATTCAAGTGGCGCAAAAAATGTGAATCAACAAGTATCAGAAAGACGCGCTGTGAAACTTCAGAATTATTTTGAATCAATAGGACTACCTGCAGACAGGATCCGAGTGCATTCTTATGGTGAACGCCGTCCAATTGCCGATAACTCAACACCAATCGGTAAGAATAAAAACCGAAGAGTAGTTATCTCATTAGGTCGAACGATTCTCTAAATATAAATAATGTAAGGCGTCTAATTTAGGCGCCTTTTTTATTGCAGTTTAAAGCTTGCAATAAGTTCACATTGAACTGTGTGGTCAATATGTTGAATATGTCGAGCAATAGCAGGGTTGGGATGGCGTTTCATAAAGTCTAAAAGCGCATTTTTACAGCAGCCTAAATTCGAGATAAAAGATTCACAATCACTGCGAGGGCACTGAGGGACAAGAGTCAGTGCTTTTTCTGAGGCAATCTGTAAATATTTCAATTCGAATTGGTTATCATTTTGACTTCGCCAAAACTGCGCTAAGTTATGACATGAAATAATAGAGATAGTTGTTTTATCAGCAAGGCTGCCCTCGCTTCTTTTACTCAATTCTTCAGAAATAGCATAAGCCTGCTGATAATGTAAAATTGTTCGCCAAAAGTCTTCATTTTTAAAAGATTGTTCAGCGAGTATGGTGTGTTTTTCCCAAAGTTCAATCATAGCGTATCCTCAACGATTCCATTTTAATAGCTCTTATTCTAATTGAGAATTATTATCATTAAAAGCGTTGGGTATAAAAAAACCTGCCTAGATCGCAGGTTTTATAAATTAGAAAGTGATTAGCCTTCTAGACCTGCTGATGCGCTTTTGTTTTGGATTAATTCAATCATGTAGCCATCAGGATCTTTAACAAACGCGATGTGAGTAGAACCGCCTTTTACTGGACCTGCTTCGCGAGTAACATTACCACCTGCGGCTTTTATGACATCACATGTCTCATAGACATCATCGACACCAATCGCGATATGACCAAAAGCAGTCCCCATATCATACTCTTCAGTTCCCCAATTGTAGGTTAACTCAATTACTGCACCTTGAGATTCGTCCCCGTAGCCAAGAAATGCGAGAGTATATTTGTATTCTTCGTTTGTGTTTTTACGAAGAAGATCCATGCCCATTACTTTAGTATAAAATGCAATTGAGTCTTCTAAATTACCGACACGGATCATCGTGTGTAAAATACGTCCATTAGCCATTTATTGCTCCTAGTATTATTTTTATTTGCTGTTTTTCTAGCTTTCTGTTTTTTCAGAAAACTCACATAAATCTTCAATAAGGCAACTGCCGCAACGAGGTTTTCGAGCGATACAGGTATAGCGTCCATGTAGAATTAACCAGTGATGAACATCCAACTTAAATTCTTTTGGTACGACTTTGAGTAATTTTTTTTCAACGTCGTTAACTGTTTTACCCATTGCCAATTTTGTTCGATTCGATACACGATAAATATGAGTATCAACGGCAATGGTTGGCCAACCAAAAGCGGTATTAAGAACGACATTTGCTGTTTTGTGGCCAACTCCAGGGAGGGCCTCTAATGCATCTTGATCTTCAGGAATGACACTGTCATGTAATTCAATCAGCATACGACATGTTTTAATGACGTTTTCTGCTTTGGTATTAAATAATCCAATGGTTTTTATGTAGGTTTTAAGTCCATCAACCCCTAAATCTAAAATAGCTTGAGGGGTGTTTGCTATTGGGTAGAGTTTACGCGTGGCCTTGTTAACGCTAACATCTGTCGCTTGAGCTGATAATAATACGGCAATGAGTAACTCAAATGGGCTGGACCATTCGAGTTCAGTCTCTGGCTTTGGGTTCTCTGCACGTAAACGCGTTAAAATTTCGAGTCGTTTGACATTGTTCATCGTAGTATCTATTCCCTTTAAGAGACGCGAGCGCGTTCAATTTCCGTTTTTTCTTGTTTTGGTTGACGATCGGCCAGTTTCTTATCAATGATATTCTTGATAGCAATTAAAAATCCAACACCAAGAAAAGCACCAGGGGGAAGCATTGCAAGTAAGAAATGGCTATCAACATGAAATAGCTCAATTCGCAAGGTGGTAGCCCAATCGCCAAGAAGTAAATCGGCACCGTCAAATAAAGTGCCATTACCAAGAATCTCACGCATTGCACCTAATAAAACAAGTACGGACGTCATGCCTAGCCCCATCCATAACCCATCGAGAGCGGCAGGTAATGGATCATTTTTAGAAGCAAAGGCTTCGGCTCGACCAATGATAATACAGTTGGTAACGATTAATGGAATGAAAATACCTAATGAGAGATATAAGCCATAAGCATAAGCATTCATTAATAATTGAACACAGGTAACTAAAGAGGCAATGATCATAACAAACACAGGAATACGGACTTCTTGTGGGATCCATTGTCGGACTAAAGAAACGATTAAGTTTGATCCAATCAGAACTAACGTTGTTGCAATTCCTAACCCTAATGCATTGGTTACTGTTGCAGAGACGGCTAATAATGGGCATAGACCAAGTAATTGGACTAAGGCGGGGTTGTTATCCCATAACCCATTTTTGATTAATTCTTTATGAGTTGCCATTATTTCACCTCGCAATTAAGTGGGAGAGTTTGTAGCTCGTCTTGATGTGTTTTATAGAACCAAACCGCTCTTTTCACGGCTTTCACTACGGCTCGCGGTGTAATGGTTGCCCCTGTGAATTGGTCGAATTGCCCACCATCTTTTTGAACAGCCCAACTGCTGTCGTCAGCAGAATCTACGGTCTTACCTAGAAAACCATCAACCCATCGAGTGATTCTAGTATCTATTTTATCGCCTAATCCAGGTGTTTCTTGATGAGATAATACGCGAACCCCTGTTACCATCGAGTCTGAATCAACACCAACAATGATCTTTATTGCACCGCTGTAGCCATCAGGAGCAATGGCTTCAATCGCCGCTCCAGTATGCTTGCCATTCATGCTTGCTAAATAAATAGGCATTGGGGTATCTGTCCCTAAAGCATCAATATTATTCACAAGAGTACAGGCTTTAAATAATTCGTTATCGTGCTGTTCTTTTGGTACAACTTGATTAAGAACAGATAGCAATTGCTGCTGTTGTTGATAAGCAATTTGATCTTTAGTTAACGCATAAGTAATCGTTACTAAAGAGGTAGCTGCAATCGCAAACAGAGCCAAAACAAGGCTGCTTTTTTTCATTATAGTAAGCATGTTTTATCCTTTCTTATGGCCGTAAGTTCTTGGTTTAGTGTAATAATCAATAAGGGGGACACACATGTTTGCCAATAGAACGGCAAAAGCAACGCCATCCGGGAAGCCTCCCCAAGAGCGGATCATATAAACCAATAGTCCAATTAAAGCGCCATAATATAAACGGCCTTTGTTTGTGGTCGCAGCAGAAACGGGATCCGTTGCAATAAAGAAAGCACCTAACATTGTCGCACCAGAGAATAGATTGAAGATTGGTGATGTCGTTGTATCTGGTGAGAATACTGCGAACAAAGAACTTACGATAAATAAACTGGCTAAGAAACTGACAGGTATGTGCCAATGAATAAGACGTTGTTGCAGAAGAAATAGTCCTCCCAATAAGAAACCAACGTTAACCCATAGCCACCCTAATCCTGCAAAGCCATTAAATATAGGTGCAGATAGAATTTCATTGGTGGTTAAGCCTGCTTTTAATCCTGTTTTTACTGTATCTAATGGCGTAGCCATTGTCATTCCATCAACGTTCATCGTTAGTTGATGTACAGAGAACCCATCTTGACTTAAGCCATGAAAGATTAACCAAACAGAATCCATGAAACTAATGTGCTCAACTAACAATTCTTTTGCTGGCAACCAAGTGGTCATTTGAACTGGAAATGAAATCAAAAGAACAACATAAGCAGCCATTGCTGGATTAAATAGATTCTGACCTAATCCACCATACAGATGTTTCGCTATCACAATGGCAAAAAACACACCAATAACAGTGAGCCACCATGGGGAAAGAGGTGGAATGGCCAGAGCTAATAATAAGCCGGTTAATAAAGCACTATTATCTTTTAAGTATGGCGCTAAAGGTCTTCTTCTGCATTTTAAAACGAACGCTTCTGCCAAAATAGCGGTAATAATAGCGAGAAGAACTTGAAGTAATGTCCCCCAGCCAAAGAAGTAGGTTTGAGCTAGTAAACCAGGAATAGTCGCGAGTGCGACCATTTTCATCATGGTTTGAGTGCTCTTTTTACTGTGAGCGTGTGGTGAGCTAGTGATAAAAAAGGCCACTGTTACTCTTCCTTATTTTTTTCAATTTGTTGTGCTGCTTTGCGAGCTTTAGCACGAGAAATAGCGGCTGCAACAGCTGCTTTTTTGGGATCGTCTATTAGAGCCAGTTCTTCATCTGTTGATTCTGGTTTTGTTTCAGTTTCAGCGTTTGATGAAGGAGCG
>NZ_MAJU01000008.1:758432-816802 GCF_001691055.1 Aliivibrio logei | reverse complement strand
TTGTGCTGCTTTACGTGCTTTTGCTCGTGCAATAGCGGCAGCTACGGCTGCTTTCTTTGGATCTTCTGTCGGTGTCTCATTATCACTCGTTGATTCTGGTTTTGTTTCAGTCTCAGCGTTTGATGAAGAAGCGTCTTTTTCAGCTTGTGCTGCTTTACGTGCTTTCGCTCGTGCAATGGCGGCAGCTACAGCGTCTTTTTTCTCGGTTTTATTCGGCGAATTTTCTTCATTGGTTGAAGTTGTATTTTCTAATTCTTGTTTTGCTTTTCTGTCACGTGCTTGTTGCTTACGCTTTTCACGTAATTTAGCCATTTCAGAATTATCGGGATCTCCAGAATGGTCTTTGGTCGCTTCAGCTTGTTTTGCTTTTGCACGAGCAATCGCCGCCGCAACCGCTGGTTTAGGGCTCGCGATTCCAGATTCTTGTGCTGCTTTTTGAGCTTTAACTCTTGCTATAGCCGCAGCAATGGCATCATTACCTGATCCTGCTGCTTTTTCTGTGCTCATTTCTTTACGACGGTTTTCTGCAGCGAGTTTAAATTTGTTCTCTCGTTCTAGTTTATCTCGTTCCATTCGTGCATTTTTTTCTTCAAAACGTACTTTGGCACGATCTGCCGCAAGTGAATCTTGCTTACGTGCATAAATTTCAGATTTAGCTTGGCGGTAATATTGAACAAGTGGGATCTCACTTGGGCAGACATAAGCGCATGCCCCACATTCTATACAATCAGATAAATGGTATTCTTCACATTTTTCATAATCTTCTGATTTTGAGTACCAGTATAATTGTTGTGGTAGTAAGGCTGCGGGACAAGCATCTGCGCAACTACTGCAACGAATACAGGCCATTTCATGGTTGTAAAGAGGGAGCTCTTTTCTGTCTGGCGTAATAATGCAGTTGGTAATTTTAGTTATTGGTATTTGTTGGTGGGGTAATGTGAATCCCATTAGCGATCCACCCATGATAATACGCGGGTGTTTTTTATCGGCTTTATAGCCAGTAAGCGTCATTAAATAGTCGACACAGGTACCTAAGCGAACCCAGAAATTCCCCGGTATATCTAAACTGTTCCCTGTTAATGTAACCACTCGCTCAATTAATGGTTCTGCATCACATATCGCGCGCTTAACGGCAAATATTGTACCTACATTTTGAACAATAACCCCAATGTCGGTAGAGCGCCCACTCGCAGGTACTTCTTTACCTGTCAAGATTTTCACTAGCTGGCGAGAACCACCTGATGGGTATTTGGTTGGAATCACTCGAATTAAGATATTATCGTGTTCTGTTACGATCGCATTTAATGCTTTAATCGCTTCCGGTTTGTTATCCTCAATGCCGATAATTGCTATTTTAGGCGTTAAAATGTACTGTAGGATTTTTATACCAACAATCACCTCAGCCGCATAATCTTGCATTAAACGATCATCCGCGGTGATATAGGGTTCACATTCAGCTGCATTGATGATCAGCATGTCTGCTTTCCCAATACCGCTTTGTAATTTTCTACTCGTAGGAAAACCCGCTCCGCCCATGCCTGATATACCAGATTGACGAATACGCTCAATAAGTTTTATTGGATCTCGGGTTGCAAAATCAGTAATCGGTTTTCTATTTTCAATCCACTGATCATTACCATCAGACTCAATAACAATGCACAAGTCTGTTAGGCCTGAAGGGTGGGCAACGGTTCTTGGCTCTATTGCTACGATCTTTCCTGAAGTGGGCGCATGAATAGGCACACACATAGCAATATTACTTTGAGTGAGGGGTTGCCCTTTTAATACGTGTTGACCTACGGTAACAAGAATATCGCCTTTAGCACCAATATGTTGTTTTAGTGGAAGGATTAGTTGATCTGGAACCCCCGCTTGTTGGACGGTATTTCGTGTCGAAATGTGTTTATTTTCAGCAGGGTGAATACCTCCGTGAAAATCCCATAATTGACCTTGTTTGATTTTTTCGATAATGGACAACATGGGTTACAGCTCCGATGCTTTAGTTGGTTTATCTGCAGGAAGATTCACAACAGGGATTGTATTTAAATCCCATTTCCAATTATCAGGCGTTGTATTTACAGGGATCATTTCAATGCAATCTGTTGGGCATGGCGCAACACATAAATCACAGCCAGTACATTCTGCTTCAATAACAGTATGTAGTGCTTTTGTGCCGCCAACAATCGCGTCCACAGGGCAGGCTTGAATGCATTTAGTACATCCAATACACATGTCCTCATGAATAAAGGCGATTTTTTTAATACTTTTTTCTTCGTCATGAGCAGAACTTGGGATATCAACGCCCATTAGATCGGCTAACTTTTCAATCGTAGCTTGACCACCTGGAGGACATTTATTAATGGTGTCACCGTTTGCAATGGCTTCTGCATAAGGCTTACAGCCTGGATAACCACATTGACCACATTGAGTTTGTGGTAATATAGAGTCAATTTGATCGACGATTGGATCGGATTCAACTTTGAATTTTATTGATGCAAAACCGAGAATTAACCCGAAAACGAGGGCTAGGGCAGAGATTGCAATAACGGCAATTAAAATAGAACTCATGTTTATAATTTCACTAGACCAGTAAAGCCCATAAAGGCTAAAGACATTAATCCTGCAGTAATCATAGCAATCGATGCGCCTTTAAATGGCAGAGGAACATCTGCAGCGGCGATGCGTTCACGCATGGCAGAGAAAAGGATTAAAACAAGAGAGAAACCTACGGCAGCACCAAAACCATAAATGATAGATTCAATAAAGTTATGATTTTCGGTGACATTTAATAGGGCGACACCAAGTACAGCACAGTTTGTTGTTATTAGTGGCAAAAATATACCAAGTACACGGTAAAGCGTCGGACTGGTTTTGTGAACAACCATTTCTGTAAATTGAACAACAACGGCGATCACTAGAATGAAACTCATCGTGCGTAAGTATTCGATCCCTAGAGGCGCTAAAATATAGGTTTCAATAAGATAAGAACATACTGACGCTAAAGTCAGAACGAAGGTCGTTGCAAGGCCCATTCCAATGGCACTTTCTAGTTTCTTAGACACACCCATAAATGGACAAAGTCCTAAAAACTTTACCAATACAAAGTTGTTAACTAAAACAGTCCCAATAAGAAGTAAGAGATACTCAGTCATGCAGATGATTTTTATAATAATAGATGGTCTGGTTATTATCGGACTTTACGGCAGTGATAACAACCTTAGAAAGAATAGGTTTTTAAATTTTAGGCAAAAAAAAACCTCGTCGCTAGACAAGGCTTTAAAATTTGGCTCCCTTTGCTGGACTTGAACCAGCGACATACGGATTAACAGTCCGGCGTTCTACCAACTGAACTAAAAGGGAAAAGTTTTTTCGGACGTGATAATAACGATTCAAAAAAAGACTGTCAACCGCTAAAGGACAAAAAATAATCGATCGATTATTTAGCCAACAATTAACTATTTTTGTTCAAAAAATTATTGACATTAGCTGCAGCCTATAGAAAACAAGGCTTGTGGGTAGTTATCCACTAAAACTGTGGATAAGTATGTTAATGAAACGGTGTTAAGTCGTATTTGGCTAGCTGTATCAGTGCATGCAATCGGTATTAAAATAAAAATATGGGTTTATGATTTTAATAAATCAATGACTTAGCGTTGTTTTGATGATGAACTAATCAATAAGTAATAAATTAATAAAGAAAAAAAACAACATTGGTTATAATTTGTTCTTGTCTGGGGAAAACTTTTATCTTAATAAAGCGTTTCTATAAAAAAAGAGTAAGATTTGATAGTGTGTCTTTCTATAAAAGAGCCGTAAAAATGTGGAGCAATATAAATGACTAGTGCGTATGAATTAGTTTCAGACTATCAGCCAGCAGGGGATCAACCTCAGGCAATTAAAACGCTAAATGAAGGGCTAGAAAATGGTCTTGCTCATCAAACGTTATTAGGGGTTACTGGATCAGGTAAAACATTCACACTGGCGAATGTGATTGCTAAATCAGGTCGTCCTACCGTGATAATGGCACATAATAAGACATTAGCTGCTCAACTTTATGGTGAAATGAAAGCTTTTTTCCCTAATAACGCCGTGGAATATTTTGTTTCTTATTTTGATTATTATCAACCAGAGGCTTATGTCCCAACCACGGATACCTTTATAGAAAAAGACTCATCGGTTAATGAGCATATCGAGCAAATGCGCCTCTCTGCGACAAAAGCATTATTAGAACGTAAAGATGCGATTATTATCGCTTCTGTTTCTGCGATTTATGGTCTTGGCGATCCTCAAGCGTATTTAAGTATGATGCTGCATTTGAGTCGAGGGGATATCATTAACCAACGTGATATTTTACGTCGATTAGCTGAATTACAATATAAACGTAATGACATGGCTTTTGAGCGAGGTACATTCCGTGTTCGTGGTGAGGTTTTGGATGTTTTTCCTGCAGAATCAGAGCATGAAGCGATTCGAATTGAGCTTTTTGATGACGAAGTTGAACGTATTAGTAAGTTTGACCCATTAACGGGTTCAATTATTACTAAAGACATGCCTCGTTGTACTATATATCCGAAAACACACTACGTAACACCCAGAGAAAAAGTACTTGATGCTATTGAACAGATAAAAGTCGATTTAGCTGAGCGAAAAAAAGAATTATTAGCTAATAATAAGCTAGTTGAAGAACAAAGAATCTCACAACGAACTCAATTCGATATTGAAATGATGAATGAGCTTGGTTTTTGTTCTGGTATTGAAAACTATTCTCGTTATTTGAGTGGTCGTCCTCAAGGTGAAGCGCCGCCCACTTTATTTGATTATTTACCTAAAGATGGCTTACTGATTATTGATGAATCCCACATTACCGTGTCTCAAATAGGGGCAATGTACAAAGGTGATCGTTCACGTAAAGAGAATTTGGTTGAATACGGTTTTCGGTTACCTTCGGCATTAGATAACCGTCCTATGCGCTTTGATGAATTTGAAGCCCGTGCTCCACAAACGATTTACGTTTCTGCTACGCCTGGAAAATATGAAATCGAAAAATCAGGCTCTGATATTGCTGAGCAATTAGTAAGGCCTACTGGTTTACTTGATCCTATTATTGAAGTTCGCCCCGTTGGAACTCAAGTGGATGATTTATTATCTGAGATCAGAATTCGTACGAAGGTGGGTGAGAGAGTGTTGGTGACGACGCTTACCAAGCGTATGTCTGAAGATCTGACTGAATATCTTGCAGAGCATGGAGTGAAAGTTCGTTATTTACATTCTGATATTGATACGGTTGAGCGTGTTGAGATCATCCGTGATTTGCGCTTAGGTAAGTTTGATGTGTTAGTCGGCATTAACTTATTGCGTGAAGGTTTAGATATGCCAGAAGTGTCTTTAGTCGCGATTTTAGATGCAGATAAAGAAGGCTTCTTACGATCCGAACGATCATTAATCCAAACGATAGGACGTGCCGCTCGTAATTTAGAAGGTAAAGCGATTTTATACGCAGATCGGATCACGGGCTCAATGGAAAAAGCCATTGGAGAAACAGAAAGAAGACGTGAAAAACAGATATTACATAATGAAGCATTAGGTATTGTGCCAACCGCATTGAAAAAAAATGTGGCTGATATTCTTGAGCTGGGAGATATGACTAAGAATAAACGGAAAATAGTCGCACCTAAAATGAAGCTATCAGAGGTGGCAGAAGAAGGAGCGAGTTATCAATCGATGACGCCTCAGCAATTAGAAAAAGAAGTTCAACGATTAGAAGCAAAAATGTATCAACATGCGAGAGATCTCGAGTTTGAACAGGCTGCTAAAGTAAGGGATGAGGTAGACAAATTAAGGAATCAATTTATAACGAATAGTTAATGACTGTTTTGTAAATTATTGATTTTAAGAAAAAAAGAAGCCAACCGTAATATACCGGTTGGCTTTATTGTTCATGTGAAAGTAAATTTCACTAACAACGTCAGTTGGCTAGGTGACCCTTTGGCTTAAAGGGTCACTATACATATAGCAGAGAGCGTGCCAACTTTTTATAGCATGAAAAACGCCTAATTTAGTACAAAAAAGACGCGATATCACAACTGTTTTGCATAATGCGAAAATACCTTTGCGTTATGCAATTGCATTATGCGAAAATGCAAAGGTTGATATGCTTTTTAATGGTTTGGATTCTGATGCAAAAAAAATATTTACTCATGGTTGAAGACACCGCTTCTGTTGCTGCGCTTTATCGTTCTTACCTTAATCCTTTAGGTTTAGATATCGATGTTGTAGCAAAAGGTGTTGATGCGATTGAAAAAGTGACGTTAAAGGCACCGGATTTAATTTTATTGGATTTGCGCTTGCCGGATATGACTGGACTTGAGGTTTTAACGGAAATTCGAAAAATTCATCATGATACACCTGTTGTGTTAATGACTGCCCATGGTTCTATTGATGTTGCCGTTGAAGCGATGCGTTTAGGTGCTCAGGATTTTCTTATTAAACCATGTGAAGCCGATAGGCTCAGAGTCACTGTAAATAGTGCATTAAGAAGAGCGCAAAAGAACTTAGATAATACGGGTCTTGATCCAAATAAAAGCAACAATCAATACCAAGGTTTTATTGGTAGTAGCTCTCAAATGCATCAAGTATATCGAACTATTGATTCTGCGGCGCCAAGTAAAGCCACGGTCTTTATTACTGGGGAATCAGGAACAGGTAAAGAAGTGTGTGCCGAAGCCGTTCACGCAGCAAGTAAGCGGGGAGACGGGCCATTCATCGCGATTAACTGTGCCGCGATACCGAAAGACTTGATTGAAAGTGAGTTGTTTGGTCATGTTAAAGGCGCATTTACAGGAGCGTCAGTTGATAGGAAAGGGGCGGCAGAACAAGCTGACGGAGGAACCCTGTTCTTAGATGAATTGTGCGAAATGGATTTAGACCTGCAAACCAAATTATTACGTTTTATTCAAACAGGGACCTTTCAAAAAGTAGGTTCTTCTAAAATGAGTCGAGTTGATGTTCGATTTGTTTGTGCAACCAATCGTGATCCTTGGCTAGAAGTTCAAGCAGGTCGATTCCGTGAAGATTTATATTATCGATTGCATGTTATCCCATTAACGCTGCCTCCGTTACGAGACAGAGGCAATGATATTATTGAAATTGGTCACTCAATATTAGGTCATTTTTCTCATGAAGAAGGGAGAGAATTTATTACATTTAGCCCAGATGTGGTCTCTCGATTTCTTGAATATGATTGGCCGGGAAACGTTCGGCAATTACAAAACGTCATTAGAAATGTCGTGGTATTGAATCGAGGTAAAGAAGTCTTGCTTTCTATGCTTCCGCCACCGTTAGCACCAGAAGATCATAATGGTTCGAATATTGCATCTTTACAAGCAGTTAATCGCTTAAGCCGTCATTTTGAACAACCTCCAGTTGATATTGAATTCGTACCTGAAGGCAATATGAAAAAAGAAATTAGACCATTATGGTTGTCTGAAAAGCAGATTATAGAAGATGCAATTACTCTATGTGATGGGAACATTCCACAAGCCGCTAAGCAATTAGAGGTGAGCCCTTCCACAATATATAGAAAATTACAGTCATGGAATGATAAATAGAGGGTGATACCGTGAATCAATATGTAAATCAACTAGCCGTCAATCAGTTAGTGCAGGAAGTTGGTGATGAGAATGTGCCCTTTTTATTTGGTATTTTCTGTGATGAATTACATGACTTTATTGATACATTAAGTTCTCAACCTGAAATTGATAAAGTAAGAGAAATTAGCCATTGCTTAAAGAGTAGCGCCGGGAGTTTTGGTGCGGATAAGTTAGCGGGAATGGCGATTGATGTCGAAGAAAAAGCAAAATCACATCAAAAAGAATGGGTTCAGAATAATATGTCTGAGTTTGTTGATATTGCTCGTCAAACAGAGCGTGCTTATCGAGAGTTTCTGATTTAGGAAATTGGCTTTTATTATAAAATAAAAGCCAATTCTAAAGCTGCCTTGGTTAGTTTAATAGCCCAACGATAGCTTGTTTTAATTTGTCTCTATCGTGTCGCCAATCATGATTTGGTGACGCGAGATCTGTTTTTCTGCAATCGTATTCATTTTGTAACTCAGCTAATTCTCGATCTGTTAGAACGATATCTACTTTTCTTCCCGAACACGCGCGTTCACACCAAGCTAACATCGTTGAATGGTTCATTTTACCTGCAGGGCCAAACTCTTTAGATAAATTATCAATGAAGACGACTTTTGCATGCTTGTTTCCTGCAATAGCTTTACCAATTCCGGGTAATAGTAACGGTGGCATTATGCTCGTTAAAAAACTGCCTGGTCCAAGTAAAATCAAATCCGCTTCTTTTACTGCATCAATTGCTTCTAAGGTTGCTGGTACTTCAGGATCAAGAAAAAGACGAAGTGGAACTTCTTCCATGTCATCAACATTGGTTTCCCCTGATATTTTACGTAGATCAGTGGTTAACGCGCCTAAATCTGATGGATGCTCAGACATTGGAATGATGTTTGTCTCTACTTTTAGCATATCTCGAATTAAATTAATGGCATCCAATGGGCGAACACTTAGGTTGTCTAACGCGGTAAGCATTAGATTTCCAAGATTATGACCGTGTAATTCACCTAGGCCTTTAAATCGGTATTCAAACATCATAGAGCTAATCGAAGGGTCCATAATGAGCTGGTTGATACAATTTCGAGTATCTCCCCACGCAATTCCTCCTTGGCACTCTCTAATGCGCCCTGTAGAGCCTCCATTATCTGTTGTTGCTACTATGCCTGTAGCATTGCTTCCAAAATCACTAAGCGCAGCAAGAACTCGCCCTAAGCCGTGACCACCACCAATGGCAACAATTTTATGTTCAGTCATGTTTATATTCTTTAAAAAACGTAAATTGAGTGTGGTGGATAATAATAAATTGGACAAGTACTAATAAAGTAAATGTTGAATTAATCACAGTTTTAAGTAATTTGTTATTAACAAAGTTAACAGTAATCAAATAAAATAGAGAAATTTTGGGTTAATTTCAAAAGAAATTGGAAAACCACAGAAATATTGAGTATTTTAATAAGAGCACCAACTGAATTAATACTGGTTTAGTGTGGTTGCCATAACTCCGAGCTCAAGCTACTAAGTTGTTCTAAGAAATATTCAATATGTAGTGTGAGCCAGTGACAATTCGGTCACAAGGGTTTGTTTGGAAATGAACAAGCCTCCCGTGTTTGGAAAGGTGTTCCGTGGCGAAACAATTTGAAGATAACTACAACCGTAAGTTTTATTATTTACGGTTGTCGATTACAGACGTCTGTAATTTTAAATGTACTTATTGCTTACCTGATGGTTATCGACCTGAAAATGGTAAGCGAGAGTCCTTTCTAGAGCTTGATGAAATCGAACGTACTGTGAGTGCGTTTGCCCGTTGTGGTACGTCAAAAGTGCGTATTACAGGGGGAGAGCCAAGCCTTCGTAAAGATTTCACTGACATTATCCGTACTGTGGCTTCTCAGCCGGGGATAACTAAAGTTGCTACGACAACAAATGGTTATCGGATGGAAAAACATGTCGCTGAATGGCGTGAAGCAGGTCTAACGAATATCAATGTCAGTGTTGATAGCTTAAATCCAAATATGTTTTATCAGATCACAGGTGAAAATAAATTCGCCGAAGTTATGGCTGGTATTGATAAAGCAATTGAAGTGGGTTTCAAGCAAGTCAAAGTGAATACGGTATTACTGAAAGATCTCAACAGCACCGAATTACCTCTCTTTTTAAAGTGGATCCAAACTCGTCCTATTCAATTGCGTTTTATTGAGTTGATGCAAACGGGTGAAATGGACGATCTTTTCAAAAATCATCATCAATCTGGTGTCTCGATCCGTAATCACTTAATTGCGAATAATTGGATATTAAAAGCTCGTGGCGAAAGTGATGGCCCAGCTCAAGTCTTTATTCATCCAGATTATATGGGTGAAATTGGGTTGATAATGCCTTACGAAAAAGATTTCTGTCAGAGTTGTAATCGATTACGAGTATCAGCAAAAGGTAAGTTACATATGTGCCTATTTGGTGATTACGGTGTTGAATTACGTGATTTATTGCAAGCTGATACTCAGCAAGACGAGTTAATTCAGCGCATTCAAACGCAATTAGATAATAAAGCAGAAGGCCACTTTTTACATGATGGCCACGCTGGAATGACCCCTCATTTAGCCTCTATTGGCGGATAATAAAGAAGAATTATGTCAAATTTTACTCATATTAATGCCTCTGGTGAGGCGAACATGGTTGATGTATCAGCAAAACAAGAAACCGTTCGTGAAGCGCGTGCAGAAGCATTCGTACATATGGCGCCAGAAACTCTAAAGTTGATTGTTTCTGGTTCTCATCATAAAGGTGATGTTTTTGCTACCGCACGTATTGCAGGCATTCAAGCAGCGAAAAAGACATGGGATCTTATTCCATTATGCCATCCGTTGTTGCTGACTAAAGTAGAAGTTCAACTTGAAGCCATTGAAGCTGAAAACATGGTTCGTATTGAATCAGTCTGTAAGTTAACTGGAAAAACTGGCGTTGAAATGGAAGCCTTAACAGCTGCTTCTGTTGCGGCTCTAACCATTTATGATATGTGTAAAGCCGTTCAAAAAGACATGGTTATTAGTCAAGTTCGTTTATTAGAAAAAACGGGCGGTAAATCTGGACACTTTAAGGTTGACGCATGATCACAGTATTATTTTTTGCCCAAACTAAAGAGTTAGTAGGAACCGGTAAACTGGAACTTACAGGTGAGTACGCGACAGCGGAAGCAATTCGAGAAGAGTTAAGTAAAAAAGAAGGTAAGTGGGATTTAGCCCTAGAAAAAGGAAAATTGCTTGTCGCAATAAATCAAACTATTTCAAGCTTAGATTCCGCGGTTGTTGATGGTGATGAAGTTGCCTTTTTCCCACCAGTAACAGGTGGTTAAGATGATTTCTGTTCAAGAACATGACTTCAATGTTGGTGATGAATATACTCTGTTAGCAGAAGGTACAGCCTCTGGTGCTGTGGTTACTTTTATCGGTAAGGTTCGAGATATGAACCTTGGTGATGATGTGAAGGGGCTTTCTTTAGAGCATTACCCCGGTATGACAGAAAAATCATTGAATGATATTGTTGCACAGTCGAAAGAACGTTGGCCGCTATTAAAAGTGAAAGTGATTCATCGTGTTGGTGATCTGGAACTGGGCGATCAAATTGTGTTTGTTGGCGTATCGAGTGCACACCGCGGTGCTGCGTTTGAATCTTGCGAATTCATTATGGATTACTTAAAAACAAATGCACCTTTTTGGAAGAAAGAAAGAACAACCAAAGAAGTACGTTGGGTTGAATCTAGAGACACTGATAAATCTGCGGCGCAGCGTTGGGAAAAATAGACCGAATTAGCTGATGTTTGTTTATATAAATAAAAAGGGAAGAGAGCATAAGCTTTCTTCCCTTTTTTAGTTTGATGTACACAGGTCAGTTATTTATTATAAATACCAAACTGTTCCATTGCATAAGCAACACGAGCTTCTGGAGTTGGGTAGGGAACGGTTTCTTCCAAGCTTTCAATATGCTTTAAACGAGGGAGTAACCCTGTTCCGTTTGCAATTTGAATTGCTAAGCCTGGACGAGCATTAAGTTCTAGAACCATTGGTCCGTATTTTTTATCGAGTACCATATCAGTACCCAGATAACCTAATCCGGTCATTTCCCACGCACTAGATGCAAGGGTCAATAGTTTATGCCAATGAGGGACTTCTAGCGTACTTAATAATTTACCCGTATCAGGATGGTTTTCTACAGGTAAATCAAATTGTACGGCACGTACGGCTTTTCCTGTCCCTATGTCGATACCCACACCAACAGCACCTTGGTGCAAGTTGGCTTTTCCATCGGAGTTTGTTGTTGATAAACGCATCATAGCCATGACAGGGTAGCCTTTAAATACGATAATACGTACATCTGGCACTCCTTCATAACTGAAGCCGTCAAACACATCATCAAACTCGATTAAGTTCTCGATCATCGCAACATCGTTTTTTCCACCAAGAGAAAAAAGACCTGCAAGTGTATTGGTAATATGTCGCTCTACATCTTGTTTGTTTGCTTCTGCTCCAGATGGCTTGTAATACACGCCATCTTTATGAGAAGTAACAACTAAAATGCCCTTACCGCCACTGCCTTGGGCTGGTTTGATAACAAAACCAGGCCAGTCTTTAACGATATCGTGAATATTCTTCACTTCAGCTTGGCTATCAATTACACCAATAAGTTTAGGAACTGTAGCGCCTGCTTTTACCGCAATCACTTTTGTTTTTAACTTATCATCAACTAATGGGTATTTGCTTCGATCATTGTAACGGCCGATATAACTGCCATTACGTTGATTCATGCCCATGATCCCTTTTTCTTTTAGTTTAGACGGAGACGTGAATCTACTAAACATAGGTTAGTCCTCCGCTAAAGGCTTAAAGCGACGAAGCTCACTTAAACGGTAACCAGTATAATTACCAAGCATCAGTATAATGGCTAAAATAATTAGCTGAATACCAATAAAGTTAAACGTTAAGTGCTGTACGAACGGGTTTGTCATTGCGATGTAGATAAGAACGGCTGTTAATAATGAACCGCCACCTTGAGTCGCAACTTCTTTCCAGCCTTCTTCTTCCCATAGAATCGACATACGTTCTACAGTCCAAGAAAGGATAATCATAGGGAAGAAGGTAATACTTAATCCTGCTGTTAAACCAATCTTAAAGGCAACAATCGTGAAGATTGAAATGATCATGATTACAGAGATGATCACCGCGGATATCCTGGATACCAGGAGTAGGTTTAATTTGGATAAATAGCTACGAATGATTAAGCCGGTACCAACAATCAGTAAGAAACCAACAATACCTGTGATTAATTGTGTTTGCACAAAAGCAACCGCGATCAACACTGGCATGAAAGTACCTGATGTTTTCAAACCGATAATGACTCGTAAGAACACAACCATCAGTGCACCAATTGGAATAAGCATGATGGTTTTAAACATCGATTGCTCTTCAAGAGGAAGACTGTGGATAGAGAAGTTTAGCAGGTTGTCTGCTTCTACTTTCTTCTCGGTTGCAGCAGTAGGAGAAATTTCTTGTGCAATCATAGAGAAGTTGATTTGGCTATTTTTACCACCAACAACGTCTAAGAGAGAGACATTTGATTCGTCCCAAAGCAGTAAGTTAGCCGGTTGACCTTGGTCTCCCGTTTCTGGATTAAACAACTGCCAGTTTTTGCCACTCCATACTTCAATCATATGCTGAACAGATTGACGACGACGCCCATCTTCTAACCAAAGAGTACCAATAACTTTATTATGGATGTTCTCAAAACTTAAGAGTTTTGAAATAGCTTGAACTCTCGTTAAGTCATTAAGAAGCAAAGACGCATTTTGGTTATCTTTATCATTAAATTGCTTAATAAGTTCGCGAGTTAACGTAATATCGTCAGAAGAACGAGCTCTGGCTTGATCTAATAATGAGATTGCCGCAGATTCATGAGGGCCTTCAAAAGTGACGGCTTCAGGTTTCTCTGATTCTGGGGGCTGAATAACGGAGTCTGCTTGCGGGTCTACTAAGATTTGAGTTTTATAATAGAGCGTTTGTGGTCCGTCAGCCTGACGAATTGTCCATTCAGCTCGGCGTCCATGCTCTGTTGTTAGATAAGCGATACCATAGCCTGGAGAAGATGCACTCTCATCGACAATAGTAAAACCTGTTTGAGTTTGTGGTGCAGCCATAGAAACCTTGACTGGTTTATTTACTGCATCAAATTGAATTCGGGCTTCTACATCCCAAACTTGGCTTCTCTCACCTGGTGTCCAAGGCACTCCGTATGAATCGTGGCGTAGCCAGCTCAACGTAAGTCCCGCAATAATTAGTAGGGAGATAAGAAAATAAAAAGGCACTCTTGATGGCATAACATCCTCGTTGTAATGGCATAAGTGGAAAGATAATTATAATTTAAGCAATAACATAACGTTCAATTATATTTATTATGTTATTGCTTTCTTGGAAGG
Source organism: Aliivibrio logei (assembly GCF_001691055.1). NCBI lineage: Bacteria > Pseudomonadati > Pseudomonadota > Gammaproteobacteria > Vibrionales > Vibrionaceae > Aliivibrio > Aliivibrio logei. The sequence continues at coordinate 802,717 of NZ_MAJU01000008.1, read as the reverse complement.
CGATTATTTTTTGCTTTGAACAAATTCTTTGCTGACATCAACAACGGCAATGTCTTGAATAAACTCACGTCCAAGTAAAATAGAATGGGTCATGTGAGAGCGATCTGCAAGGGTAAACTGTACTTTTTCATGGATTGCCCCAAGTTTAATCCATAATTCAACGACAGGTCGTCGTTCGGCCTCTTCGTTTGTTGATTGACGGATTTTAACATTGCGTATAACAGGGGCGGTAATCCACTCTAACTCATCAGTTTCCGCTTTTTTATTCTGTGCAACTAAATGAAAACGTACCCATTGTGTGCCATTGCGTTCAAATTCTTGAAGATCGACTGCATTCAATGATGAGGTGGTTGCGCCAGTATCTATTCGAGCGGTAAATACTTGCTTAATATCTGCAATTTCTACATTTTCGATGGCACCTAAAATGATAGTGTCTTTTAATGATTGTGTTTGAAGAGAGACTGGCATCTGAACTAAACGAGCTTTCTTATTCGTTGCTTGTTTGATACTCATTTGAATCTTAGTTTGTTCTGTTCGAACCAGAGATAACTCTTCTGATACGTTCGAAAGTTCTTTCTCTAAGGTTGAAATGTAGTCGTTTTGGGTTTCTATTTTGGTTTCCATTCCATCTAAGCGAGTATCTAGATTGGTTTCCATAGACTTAATAGCGGCAACTGTTTCTGAATTATCTGCTGCAACGGGGGGCGCCTGTTGAGTGAGAGCGCATCCTGAAAGACTTAAAATTGCAACCAGTGGTAGAATTCGTTGGATCATTTTATGTTCCGTTGAGTTAGATTAACATGTGCATAGTAACGATAAAAAAAGAGAGCGAGAAGCCCTCTAATGTAAGAGTTTAGTCAGGTTTTCTTGCAATTAAGATCGCACGTTTAGGTGCAGGGTGACCTTCAATTGTTTTTGATGAGTCCGTAGGGTCTAAATACTCAGGTAATGAATTGTGTTTCATCCATTCTGTAGAGCGTTGTTCACCTGTTGTTGTTACGCACTCGTCGACAATTTTTACGTCAATAAACCCGACGCTTTCTAACCATACTTTTAACGCTTTAGCTGATGGGAAGAAATAGACGTTACGCATTTGAGCATAACGATCAACTGGCATTAATACTGCGTTTTCATCGCCATCAATAACGAGGGTTTCTAAAACGAGCTCACCGCCAGCGACGAGTTGATTTTTTAATTGAATAAGATGATCAAGAGGCGAACGACGGTGGTACAGCACGCCCATACTAAATACAGTATCAAACGCATTTAATTCAGGAAGCTGTTCGATCCCTAAAGGTAATAAATGCGCTCGTTGGTCATTGCCCATTAATTTACGAATTGCTTCAAACTGAACTAAGAATAGGTGAGAGGGATCGATACCAACACACAAGCGAGCCCCTTCTCCTAACATACGAAGCATATGATATCCGTTACCACAGCCGACATCTAAGATAGATCTATTTTTTAATGGCGATAAATGAGGTAGAACACGATCCCATTTCCAGTCAGAGCGCCACTCAGTGTCGATATGAATGTCATGAACCGTGAACGGGCCTTTACGCCATGGATGGAAGGTGCGTAATAAACTTTCTAGTTTTTTACGTTCGCCATCAATCAAAGGGCTATTATTTGATAGCGTAACTGACGTTTTTAAATCAATGTTTTCAGCACAGCCTTCAGGGATTTTTTTTAGCGCTTTAAGCCAGCGTTCTATATCCCCATGCTCAGCATTTTGCCAATCGGTTAATTGCTGGGGAAGGGTGTTTAGCCAAGGCTGAAGAACGGTATCTTGAGCAATAAGTTTATAAAAATTAGCAAAATTAAACATTGAAATATCTTTAGTTAATTAATAAGTGAAAATAAAGGATTTATATCGATTATTTGATCGCGAACATTGAGCCAAAATTAAAGCATTGGAACCAGACTTCAGAGCTTTTAAAGCCAATCTCTTGGAAGCGTTGTTTGTGAACATCAATTGGATCTGGCAGCATGACATTTTCAATGGCGCTGCGCTTTTGGCTTATTTCTAATTCACTGTAGCCATTAGCACGTTTGAAATCATGATGTAAATCGATCAATAACTCGTTAACGACACCATCTTCGAAGATGTATTTCTCAGATAAAATAAGAATGCCACCGGGACGTAATCCAGAATAGATTTTCTCCAATAGGGCTCTACGATCGGCTGGCACTAAAAATTGCAAAGTAAAATTTAATACGACGACCGATGCATCTTGAATATTGACATCACGGATATCCGCTTCAACAATGGTTACGGGTGTATCTGAACGATAAGCGTTAATCAGTAAACGACAACGTTCGACCATTGCTGAGGAATTATCGACGCCAATAATCTGACAGCCTTCTTGATTAATGTGACGACGCATAGATAACGTTGCCGCACCCAGTGAGCAACCTAAATCATAAACACTTGAATGAGGTTTAGCGTAACGTTCAGCAAGCATACCAATAGCAGAAATAATGTTGCTATAGCCTGGAATTGAACGTTGAATCATGTCTGGAAATACTTCTGCGACACGTTCGTCAAAGGTAAAGTCACCAATTTTATCGATTGGAGCTGAAAATATAGTATCTGGGTTAGCCATGGTTTTCTCACAAAGACGCGTTGTTATGTCCATACGTATTATCAACCAATACCAATCATGATTACGTCATTACGTTTATTTTAATGGCAGTGGTGTTTTTCATATCAGTCTAGGTAAATATCAATTCATTTACTTACCTAGAAAGATAGGTTTCATGGCTTTCCTGCTCATGAACGCGCTATTGTAATTAATTCTGAGCTTGATGTCTTTAGTGTCATTACACTTTGAAAGAGAATGAAATTAAAAAGAGAGAATAATTTAGGTGGAACTTTCTCATTAAGCCTGTTTTTTTCATTCAGGCCTATATCGTGACCTGATTTTTCTTTATAATGAGGGCATATTTTTGCGTTTTGCTTACTATTTCAGCGAGCCTGCTGTTTTATTCATCATTTAAACAAACGTAGAATCAGTTTATGAAAAATGCAGTGAGACTATTTCACTGCATTTATTATTGATATGTATATTTAGATTGGGAAATCATTATGCGCAGCCATTACTGTGGTAACTTGAACAAGTCCCTTGCAGGACAAACTGTAGAACTTTGCGGCTGGGTAAACCGTCGCCGTGATTTAGGCGGTCTTATCTTCATTGATATGCGAGATCGTGAAGGTGTCGTTCAGGTAGTTGTTGACCCAGATATGAAAGATATCTTTTCAATTGCTAACCAACTGCGCAATGAATTCTGTATTAAATTTACTGGCGAAGTACGTGTTCGTCCTGACAGCCAAGTAAATAAAGATATGTCTACGGGTGAAGTTGAACTTTACGCGACAGGTCTTGAGATCATCAACCGTTCTGAAGCACTTCCATTGGATTTCAATCAAACGAACTCAGAAGAGCAACGCCTGAAGTACCGTTATATTGATTTACGTCGTCCAGAAATGAGTGACCGTATCAAGTTACGTGCTCGTGCATCTAGCTTTGTTCGTCGTTTCTTAGATGAGAACCTATTCTTAGATATCGAAACACCAGTACTAACAAAAGCAACGCCAGAAGGCGCTCGTGATTACCTAGTACCAAGCCGTGTTCATAAAGGCAGCTTCTACGCACTTCCACAATCACCACAGTTGTTTAAGCAACTTCTGATGATGTCTGGTTTTGACCGTTACTACCAAATCGTTAAATGTTTCCGTGATGAAGATTTACGCGCTGACCGCCAACCTGAATTTACTCAAATAGATATCGAAACCTCTTTCCTTTCGTCTAACCAAGTTCGTGATATTACTGAACGTTTGGTTCATGACATGTGGAAAGAACTTCTTGATGTTGAGCTTGGTCAATTTCCAATAATGAAATTCTCTGAAGCGATTCGTCGTTTTGGTTCTGATAAGCCAGATCTACGTAACCCACTAGAATTAGTGGACGTTGCAGATCTTCTTAAAGACGTAGAATTCCAAGTATTCGCTGGTCCTGCAAATGACGAAAAAGGCCGTGTAGCGGTTATTCGTGTTCCTGGTGGCGCATCGCTTTCTCGTAAGCAAATTGATGAATACGGCAAATTTGTTGGTATTTACGGCGCGAAAGGCCTTGCTTGGATGAAAGTAAACGATCGTGCTGCTGGTCTTGAAGGTGTTCAATCTCCTGTTGCTAAATTCCTAAACGCAGACGTTGTAAATGGTATTTTAGAACGCACAGAAGCTGAAAGTGGCGATATCATCCTATTTGGTGCAGATAAAGCAAACATTGTTTCTGAAGCAATGGGTGCATTACGTATCAAGCTTGGTGATGACTTAGAGCTAACAGATAAAAAAGCATGGGCACCTCTTTGGGTTATTGATTTCCCAATGTTTGAAGAAGATGGCGAAGGTAACTTGCATGCAATGCACCACCCATTTACTTCTCCATTAGGCATGACAGCGGAAGAGCTTAAAGTAAACCCTGCTGCTGCAAACTCTGATGCTTACGATATGGTTATCAACGGCTATGAAGTTGGTGGTGGCTCTGTACGTATTCACAATGCTGAAATGCAAACTGCAGTATTCGGTATTCTAGGTATTGAAGCGAAAGAGCAACAAGAGAAATTTGGTTTCTTACTTGAAGCGCTTAAATACGGTACGCCGCCACACGCAGGTCTTGCTTTCGGTCTTGACCGTCTTGCAATGCTACTTTGCGGTACTGAAAACATTCGTGACGTTATTGCATTCCCTAAAACAACGGCTGCAGCATGTTTACTTACGAATGCTCCAAGCCCTGCGAATCCAGATTCTCTTGCAGAATTAGCGATTGCAGTAAAATTTGCTGAGAAAAAAGACGCTTAATTAATTAAAGTTTTCTTTTTATTAAAAAATGCCCGCCTTATGCGGGCATTTTTGTATATACTATAACTGTATAAATAATCAGTGGTTTAAATAATGCTATGTCTATAATTTTAGGAATTGATCCCGGCTCTCGTATTACCGGTTATGGCGTTATTCGTCAAAACGGTCGTCATTTGCAATATTTAGGGAGTGGTTGTATTCGGATGTCAGAAAAAGAACTTCCCGGTCGCTTAAAGCAGATCTATGCTGGCGTTTCTGAAATTATTACGCAGTTTCAACCAGATGTATTCGCGATCGAGCAAGTATTTATGTCAAAAAATGCGGATTCAGCACTTAAGTTAGGACAAGCAAGAGGAAGTGCGATTGTTGCTGCCGTTAATGCAGACTTACCTGTATATGAATATGCTGCTCGTTTAATTAAACAAGCCGTAACGGGAACGGGTGCAGCCGATAAAGCTCAAGTTCAGCATATGGTTATGACGATGCTTAAATTACCAGCAAAACCACAAGCGGATGCCGCTGATGGTTTAGGGGTTGCAATTTGTCATGCGAATACGAATAAAACGTTAATCGCCTTAGCGGGGAAAGCGACAGGAGCAAGGCGAGGACGATATCGCTAGATAAAAGAGGGAATAAATTCTCATTTCTTTTACTGGATATCTATCCAGTTCTTTATTACTATCCTAACCAGTTAATTATTTTAAAGAGTATCTATTGTGATCGGACGCCTTCGTGGAAATCTATTAGAAAAACAACCACCAGAATTACTCATTGAAGTCAGTGGTATTGGTTATGAAGTTCAAATGCCAATGAGTTGTTTTTATGAATTACCACCTATTGGTACCGAAGCCATTATCTATATTCATTATGTAGTACGTGAAGATGCTCAATTACTTTACGGTTTTAATACTAAAAAAGAACGAGCGTTATTTAGAGAAGTGATCAAAGCTAACGGCGTGGGGCCAAAACTTGGTTTGGCGATACTGTCTGGCATGACTGCTTCTCAATTTGTTCAAAGTGTTGAGCGTGAAGATATTTCGACCTTAGTCAAATTACCAGGTGTTGGTAAAAAAACGGCAGAGCGTTTAGTCGTAGAGATGAAAGATCGCCTAAAAGGGTGGGGAGCGGGTGACTTATTTACTCCAGCAGACACTACGTCAATGGATGATGCTTCTGATTTGATTTCATCGCCTCAAAGTGCGCAAGATGAAGCAGTCAGTGCGCTTATTTCTTTAGGCTATAAACCAGTGCAGGCGTCTAAAATGGTATCTCAAGTCGCAAAACCTGATATGACCAGTGAATCTCTAATTCGTGAATCATTGAAATCAATGATCTAACTTTATTTATCGCCTCTTTACTTACAGAATTTTTTGAGACCTTTTATGATTGAAGCCGATCGCCTTATTGCTGCTGATAACCCTGTTTTTCGTGACGAAGAAGTCATCGATCGTGCGATACGTCCAAAGAAACTGGAAGATTATCGCGGGCAAGATCATGTTCGTAGTCAAATGGAAATTTTCATTAAGGCTGCGCAGATGAGACAAGAGCCACTTGATCATCTACTAATTTTTGGTCCTCCAGGATTAGGTAAGACAACGTTAGCTAATATTGTTGCCAATGAAATGGGAGTGAGTATCCGAACGACATCGGGTCCTGTTCTTGAGAAAGCGGGAGATTTAGCTGCGCTTCTTACTAATCTAGAAGAAAACGATATTTTATTTATCGATGAAATCCATCGATTAAGTCCTGTAGTTGAAGAGATACTGTATCCTGCGATGGAAGATTACCAATTAGATATTATGATTGGTGAAGGTCCTGCAGCTCGTTCAATCAAAATTGATTTGCCCCCATTTACATTAATTGGTGCAACCACCAGAGCCGGTTCTTTGACTTCTCCACTGCGTGACCGTTTTGGTATTGTTCAACGATTAGAATATTACAAAGTAGACGATTTACAATATATAGTTCAACGTAGTGCAGATTGTTTGAATTTGTCCATGGAATCAGAGGGCGCATTGGAAGTGGCTCGACGTGCTCGTGGTACACCACGAATTGCCAACCGATTGTTACGTCGAGTTCGTGATTATGCAGATGTTATGAGTGACAGTCATATCTCACCAGACATAGCAGATAAGGCATTAAACATGTTAGATGTTGATGTGTGTGGGTTTGATTACATGGATAGAAAGTTATTATTGGCAATCATGGAGAAATTCAATGGTGGCCCGGTGGGTCTAGATAACGTAGCCGCTGCAATTGGTGAAGAAAAAGATACGATTGAAGATGTGATAGAACCTTATTTAATTCAACAAGGCTACCTTCAGAGAACACCAAGAGGGCGTATTGTGTCAGATCGAGCCTATCTTCATTTTGGTATTGATAGACCAGATAAATAGTTAATGGTGAAATATACACATATTGTCATAATCTATTCATATTGACGTAAAAAAAATGAAAGCGAGTGATCAAAATCACTCGTTTTTTCGTATAAGAAATGTGTAAAGTGTGAAAAACGAACGGTTATGTAAAAATATCTGTAATTAACTTTCAAATAAGGGACAAATCTTTTGAAAGATATCGTGTTTCCTATTAATATTAGCACGTTCTATATTAGGTTATGCTTAACATTAAGCTAACGTTTATTATACATTCGTGCAACACTTTATAGTTACTAATACAATTATAACTATTAGAGCTAAATAAAAAGTGCCACGTTCACCCAAAAGTGTGAAAGCACTGTGTCATTCAGCCTGACACAAAGGAGTTCTCATGATCACTGATGTAGTGGAGTTATCGCGGTTGCAGTTTGCAATGACAGCGATGTATCACTTCCTATTCGTTCCTCTGACTTTAGGTATGGCCTTTCTATTGGCTATCATGGAGTCGTTATATGTAATGACCAACAAACAAATCTACAAGGACATGACAAAGTTCTGGGGTAAGTTATTTGGTATTAACTTCGCATTAGGTGTAGCAACAGGCCTAACCATGGAGTTCCAGTTTGGTACAAACTGGTCTTACTATTCTCACTATGTTGGTGATATCTTCGGTGCGCCTCTTGCGATCGAAGCACTGATGGCTTTCATGCTTGAATCTACTTTTGTAGGACTATTTTTCTTTGGTTGGGATCGTTTATCAAAACGTCAGCATCTTACAGTAACGTGGTTAGTTGCTTTAGGTTCGAATTTCTCAGCGCTTTGGATTCTAGTAGCAAACGGTTGGATGCAAAACCCTGTCGGTGCTGAATTTAATTTTGAAACGATGCGTATGGAAATGGTTAGCTTCGCTGAAGTTGTACTAAACCCTGTCGCTCAAGTTAAATTCGTTCATACCGTTGCTTCTGGTTACACCGCTGGCGCAATGTTTGTTTTAGGTATTAGTTCATACTACCTACTAAAAGGTCGTGATGTTGCCTTTGCACGTCGTTCATTCGCAATTGCTGCGTCTTTCGGCATGGCATCAATTTTATCTGTAATGGTACTTGGTGATGAATCTGGTTATGAACTGGGTGAAGTTCAACAAGTTAAGCTAGCAGCGATTGAAGCTGAATGGCATACAGAAGAAGCACCTGCGGCTTTCACCGTATTTGGCTTACCAAATCAAGAAACGATGGAAACGGATTATGCAATTAAGATCCCTTATGTTATGGGTATTATTGCAACGCGTTCATTAGATAAGCAAGTCACTGGCTTACGCGATCTTAAAGCACAGCACGAAGTTCGTATTCGTAACGGTATGATCGCTTATGACCTTCTTGAAAAATTACGTAATGGTGATAAAACACCTGAAAATATAGCAGCATTTGATGATGTTAAGCATGACTTAGGTTATGGCTTATTGCTTAAGCGTTATACTGATAAAGTTGTTGATGCAACTGAAGATCAGATTAAAGCGGCAGCAGATGATTCTATTCCAAATGTTTTACCATTATTCTTCTCTTTCCGCATAATGGTTGCTTGTGGCGTAGCAATGCTACTTATTTTTGGTCTTGCGTTTTATCAAACGTGTCGTCAAAAAATTGGTCAAAAACCATGGTTACTTAAAGCGGCATTATTCGGTATGCCACTGCCGTGGATCGCAATTGAAGCGGGTTGGTTTGTTGCAGAATATGGTCGTCAACCATGGGCAGTTGGTGAAATACTACCTGTACATGTTGCCGCATCATCACTCACTGTTACTGAAGTTTTAATTTCAATAGCTGCAATTATTAGCTTATATACTATTTTCTTGATTGCTGAAGTTTACCTAATGGTTAAATTCGCACGTAAAGGACCTAGTAGCTTGAAAACTGGTCGCTATCACTTTGAACAAGACGGTCAAGGTTCTGAAGCAAAGTTAACTCGCGAAGTAGAAGCATAAAAACGGAGATTTGAGCAATGTTTGATTACGAAGTATTGCGATTTGTTTGGTGGGTATTGATTGGTGTATTACTGATTGGTTTCGCGGTAACAGATGGTTTTGATATGGGGGTAGGTACACTAGTGCCTATCATCGGTAAAACAGATACAGAACGTCGAGTGATGATTAACTCAATCGCTCCTCACTGGGAAGGCAACCAAGTTTGGTTAGTAACAGCAGGCGGTGCATTATTTGCTGCTTGGCCTTTAGTGTATGCTGCTTCATTCTCTGGCTTTTACTTAGCTATGATTCTGACATTAGCTGCATTATGGTTCCGCCCTGTTGGGTTTGATTATCGTTCTAAAATTGAAGATAAACGCTGGCGTTCAGGGTGGGATGCTGCGATCTTCATTGGTAGCTTTGTTCCACCAGTCATCTTTGGTGTTGCTTTTGGTAACTTACTTCAAGGTGTTCCATTTGAACTGAACAACCTAATGATGCTTAAGTATCATGGTGGTTTCTTTGACTTATTAAATCCATTTGCATTGGTATGTGGTCTAGTGAGTTCTGCAATGTTTGTACTGCAAGGTTCAACATGGCTACAAATGAAAACAACGGATCAAATTCACGCTAGAGCAAGTCAAGTTTCTATGATTTGTGCTGCGTTAGTAATTGTTCTGTTTACTATTGCTGGCTTTTGGGCTCAAAGCATTAATGGGTTTGTGATCACGAGTGTTATGGATCATAACGCACCATCAGATCCATTAAATAAAGAAGTTATCCGTCAAGTGGGCGCTTTATTCTTGAACTTTAAAGAATACCCATTGTTATGGATAGCACCTGCTCTTGCGGTAGTTATGCCTCTTATTGTTATGATTACAACTAAGTTGAAGAGACCTGGAATTGCTTTCATCGCATCAAGTCTGACTAATGCTGGTGTGATCTTAACTTCTGGTTTTGCATTATTCCCATTCGTAATGCCATCAAGTTTAAATCCTAACCATAGTTTGACTATGTGGGATTCAACATCAAGCGAATTAACACTAAACATTATGACAGTGGTAGCTGCTGTTATGATCCCAATCATCCTTGCTTACACAGCATGGACGTATTATAAAATGTTTGGTCGTATTGATACTAAATTTGTTGAAGACAACAAAAATTCGCTTTATTAAGGAGTATAACAATGTGGTATTTTGCTTGGATTCTAGGTGTGCTACTAGCATGCTCATTTGCAATCATTAATGCTCTTTGGTTAGAGCACTCAGAAATGATGGATAAAGACAGTGAGTAATATCGCTGGGAAAATAGACAGTGTTCATAGCCCAATCAATAATATCATCGTTAAGTTGATATTGATTGGGGCCGCACTTTTCCACATGGGAATGCTTATGTGGGAGCCAACGGTATATTCAGAAAATATCGGTGGTTTTAGTGGGTTAATGGCGCCAGCATTGATTTATGCAGTATGTACTGCGTTTATTTTTGTTGTGGGTTTTATTCCACAAAAGTGGGGTTGGAAACTGCTATTTAGTCCTTATTTTTCAATGATGATATTAAGTTACTTTAGTTATCTCTATTTTATTTGATTTCATAATTAATAAAATGTGAACATTGGAACATCATACTAAGCGGCTTGTTACTTTTTTAGGTAACAAGCCGCTTTATTTTTGGCTATTAAGTTCAAAATTTGGTAATTCACCTAGTGACGATAGGTAATTATCAGTTATAGTTAACTACTGATTTCTCAATAAAAAAGAAAAAGAGGGTGATATAAAATGGCAGTTTTCAAATGGCCTATCACGGTTTACTATGAAGACACCGATGCAGGTGGCGTAGTTTATCACTCTAATTATTTAAAGTTTTTTGAAAGAGCCAGAACCGAATTATTACGAGAAAAAGGAGTATCTCAAGGGATACTGCTGCAAGAGTCTCTCGGATTTGTGGTTAAACATGTTGATATAGATTTTATACAAGGTGCTCGTTTAGATGAGCAGCTCACAGTTGAAACATTCATAGAAGAAATTAAAAGGGTATCGCTGACCTTTTGTCAGTTATTGGTTAATTTTGAGGGTAAAGTATTGTGCAAAGCTACAGTTAAGGTAGCCTGTATTGATAACGCTAAAATGAAACCAAAAGCGATACCATTATTTATATTATCGGAGATATCTTGTGACAGGTGAACTATCAATTCTCGATCTATTTTTACACGCTAGTTTATTAGTTAAGATCGTGATGCTTATTCTATTAAGCTTGTCTGTAATGTCGTGGGCAATGATTTTTAAACGCTCAAAAGTGTTAGCCGTTGCTCATACTGATGCAGAACGTTTTGAAAGCAAATTCTGGTCGGGCATGGATCTAGCGCAATTATTTAATGAAGTGAAAGTACGTAAAGATCGAATCAGTGGTACTGAAAAGATTTTTTATTCTGGCTTTAATGAATTTGCACGTCTATCTCGAGTAAATTCATCATCTTCTGAAGCGGTTATGGATGGAACGATACGTTCAATGCGTGTAACGGTCTCTCGTGAAGTTGATGATTTAGAAACAAACCTTCCATTTTTAGCAACCGTTGGTTCTATTACTCCTTATATTGGTTTGTTTGGTACGGTATGGGGTATTATGCATTCGTTTATCGCCTTGGGTGCGGTAAAGCAAGCAACTCTAGCGATGGTTGCTCCTGGTATTGCAGAGGCATTGGTTGCAACGGCTATGGGGCTGTTTGCAGCAATTCCAGCGGTAATTGCCTACAATCAATTAAGTGTGAAAGTAGGTAAGTTAGAGCATAACTACGCTGCATTTATGGATGAGTTTTCTAGTATTCTACATCGTCAAGCAATGGCAAGTCAGGAGAAGTAATGTCTGGCTATCAACCTAAAAAACGCAAGCTAACCGCTGAGATTAATGTTGTACCTTATATTGACGTTATGTTGGTATTGCTAATTATCTTTATGGTAACGGCTCCTTTTGTGACTCAAGGGGTAGACGTGAAATTACCAGAGATGACTAATGCGAAATCAGCACAAGAAATGGCAGGCGAAGATCCTAATGCAACGTTTATTATTGTCGAGATTGATAAAGACGGAAATCTAGGCTTAAGTGTTGATAATCAAGACGTACGTCGTCCAATGTCAATGCAAGAAATGATAACGAACGTTAAAGCAGAACTAAGCATTAAGCCTAATTCTCCCGTCGCAGTTGGCGGGGATGCCAGTACGCCATATTCAGAGATAGTATTAGTTCTTGATGAATTAAGCCGCGCAGGGGTAAGTAAAGTTGGGTTACTTACCGATCTCAAGGAATAGAAGTGAATAATAATCGATGAAATCGGATAATAATTACACCTTTGCTATTGTTGTTTCTGTCGTGTTGCACTTGTTGCTTGCTGTCGCGTTGATCTTCGGTAGTGACTTTTCTATGGATGAAAAGGCAAAACCAAATACAATCCAAGCCGTAGTAATAGATCCAAGCACGATTGCAAGACAAGCATCTCAAATTCGTCAAGAGAGAGAGAGAGCTTCTCGTGCAGAAACTGAGCGACTAAATCGATTAAAACAACAGGCAGATCAATTAGAAAAAAACCGTAAAGTCGAAGAAAATCGGATTCGTAAGCTAAAAGAACAACAAGTAAAAGAGAAAAAAGCAGCCCGTAGAGCGGAAGATGAACGTAAGAAAGCTGTCGCTCAAGCAAAAAAAGAGAAAGAACGAGCAACAGCAGCAGAAGCCGATCGAAAGCGTAAAGCAGATACAGCAGCGAAAGCGGAAGCGGCAAGATTAACAAAAGTGAAGGCTGATAAAGAAAAAGCAGCAAAAGCCTCGGCAGAAAAAGCCCGTTTAGATAAAGAACGAGCAGCTAAAGTAGAAGCTGAACGTGTCGCGAAAGAAAAAATAGCAAAAGAAAAAGCAGCGAAGGCAGAGGCGAATAGAAAGGCAAAGGCAAAATTAGCGGCAGAAAACGCCAAAAAAGAGAAAGCAAGAGCCGCAAAAGCGGAAGCTGCACGTAAGCAAAAAGAAGCGGCATTAAATGACATATTTGCAGGTTTAGAAGATGAAACCGTTCAAAATAGCTCTGCGAAACAGCAGCATATTGATGATGAAGTGAATCGCTACGCCGCAATTTATACTCAAATGATTCAACAGAATTTACTTGTTGATGATACTTATATGGGAAAAAGTTGCCGAGTGAAAATTAAACTGGCATCTTCTGGATTATTGCTCTCAGTAACAACCTTGGGAGGAGATGCTCAAGTGTGTAGAGCAGCAAAAACAGCAGTAACTAAAGTTAATGTCTTCCCAACACCAAAAGACGCAGACATTGCAGCTAAACTTACAAATATAAATCTTATGGTTCAACCAGAATAAGGAAGAGCAAGTGCTTAAACGATGGATATTACCTCTTTTTATAGCGTGTTTGAGTTTTAGCCAAATAGCTAAAGCTGAACTCGAGCTTGTAATCACAGAGGGCGTAAATTCTGCTAGACCCATAGGCATCGTTCCATTTAAGTGGCATGGTGAAGGCAAGTTACCACAAGATATTTCAGCTATTATTTCTTCTGACTTACAGCGCAGTGGTAAATTTAGTCCATTACCGACAAATAAAATGCCACAAACGCCATATAAAGATGCAGACATTAATTACGAAGCTTGGACCAAGATGGGCGTTGATGCCATTGTTACGGGTGAAGTGAAAGTTAATGCCGCTGGAAAGTATGAGGTTTCTTATAAGCTTATTGATGTGGTTCGTGGTCAATTAACGAAAGGTAAATCTAAAGGGTTAAGTAATTCAGGGGAATTAGTTTTAACACAAGACCATATTTTAGTTAATAAAATTGCGACACTTTCAAAAACACAGTTACGAAAATACGCTCACCGTATTTCTGATGTTGTTTATGAAAAATTAACAGGCGAAAAAGGCGCGTTTTTAACGCGAATTGCTTATGTGGTTGTTAATGATAAATCTCAACATCCATATCAGTTAAGAATTGCGGATTATGACGGCTACAACGAACGTTTGGTTTTAAAGTCGAAACAGCCAATCATGTCACCAGCTTGGTCTCCAGATGGTAAGAAATTAGCTTATGTAAGTTTTGAAAACAGAAGATCACAAGTTTTCATTATGAATATCTACACGGGGAAGAGGGAGTTAATTGCTTCGTATCCTCGTCATAACGGTGCGCCTCGTTTTTCTCATGACGGAAAAGAACTTGCGATCGTATTATCCAAAACCGGCAGTCTTCAAGTTTATATTGTGAATTTACAAACGAAAAAGATGCGCCAAATTACTCGAGGTAGATCGAATAATACTGAGCCTTTTTGGGCTCCTGATAACAAGTCTTTAATATTTACATCAGATCGGGGTGGTAAACCTCAGATTTATAGAGTAAATTTAGAAGACGGTTCGACAAAACGTTTAACCTGGCAAGGCAGTCAAAATCTTGGTGGGCAGATCACTCCTGATGGTAAATACATCGTTATGGTGAATCGCTCAGAGACTGGATTTAATCTAGCAAAACAAGATTTAGAAACCGGTGCTGTCCAGGTCTTAACTAAGACACTACTGGATGAGTCACCAAGTATTGCGCCAAATGGCGGCATGGTGATTTACAGTTCCATTTATAGAAAACAAAACGTCCTTTCGATGGTTTCTATAGATGGCCGTTTTAAAGCTCGCTTACCAGCGACAAACGGACGTGTAAGGGCACCAGCGTGGTCGCCATTTTTATAGCTACTAAATATTTAGGAAATAAGGAAAATATAATGCAACTAAATAAACTTCTTAAGAGTCTTTTAATCGCGCTGCCAGTGGTTGCTCTTTCTGCTTGTAGTTCTAGCGATAGCGCAACTGATAGTACTGCTGGTCAAGAATCAACAAACGGAACAGAAACAACAAGCGGTACTGCTGGTGAAGGCCAAACAGATACAACGGTTGTTACTGTAGTTGAAGGTGAAGAAGTTCTAACTGAGCAAGAAGTTAAAGAACAAGCTTTACGTCAAGTTCAGACTGTTTACTTCGCTTTTGATAACTCAACTATTTCTTCAGAGTATGAAGATATGCTTGCAGCTCACGCGGCTTTCTTAAGCAAAGCGCCTGAAGTTAAAGTAACCGTTGAAGGCCATGCCGATGAACGTGGTACTCCTGAGTACAACATCGCACTAGGCGAACGTCGTGCTAATGCAGTTGCTAAATACCTACAAGCTTTAGGTGTTTCTGCAGACCAAATCTCTATCGTAAGCTACGGTGAAGAAAAACCTCTAGTTCTTGGCCAAACAGCTGAAGACTACGCTAAAAACCGTCGTGCAGTATTAGTATACTAATCGATAGTTTATAAGGCAGCTTATATGAAATACAGTAACCTTAAGCGAATTATTCCGCTTACGTTGCTGGCGAGTGCGGCGACCCTTGTGGTCGCCGCTCCTGCTCCAGTCACGGATTTAAATGCGACCTCAAGCTCATCTGCTCAAGCGTCATCAACGAGTATTGAGCGTTTAGAGCGTTTAATTAAAAGCCGCAATCAAATTCAACTTCAGTTACAACAACAACTCGATGGATTATCAGAAGAACTTTCTGAGATTCGAGGCACTGTTGAGCGTAATAGTTATGAACTTGATCAAATGTTAGAGCGTCAACGTCAACTGTATGTTGAAATTGACACCTTAAGAACCGCGAAACCATCGACAGCAAAACCTGTTGTAGATAATGACGCTAATTCTGGTGAAGGCTCATACGCAACTGATACGAACGAAAATGAAGCGTATCAGAATGCAGTTGATTTGATCTTGAAGAAAAAAGATTACGCAGGAGCAACAAAAGCATTCCAAGAATTTGTTGCCGCTTATCCTGATTCGGTTTATAGCTCTAATGCTCATTATTGGCTAGGGCAACTTTATTTTGCTCAGAAGAATGACGTTGAGGCTGCAAAAAGCTTTACCAAAGTGGTTAGTTACGCGGATTCGAATAAACGAGCGGATGCTTTGCTAAAACTGGGCGAGTTAGCCAAACGTAATAATAATAAAGCTGCAGCACAAAAATATTATCAAAAAGTAATAACAGAGTACTCAGACAGTACAACAGCTCAAACCGCTGCTGCACAATTGAAATCGTTATAATTCATTATTTGATATATTACTGTAGTAAAAGGAGCTGATTTGCTCCTTTTTTATTTCCCTTAACTTGATGACCCCCTAAGAAGAGGTATAATGTTCAGATTATTTTAAAAATTAATGAGCTGAGCAATGGGCCATATTCTAGATCATGTCAACACTGTATATCCTTTCCCTCCAAAACCTACAAAATTAAGTGCTGACGAAAAGACTCAGTACATTGCTAAAATCAAACAATTATTAAAAGATAAAAATGCGGTGTTAATTGCCCATTATTATACTGATCCTGAAATCCAGGCATTAGCTGAAGAAACTGGCGGCTTTGTTGGTGATTCTTTAGAGATGGCTAAATTTGGTAATCGTCATGATGCAAAAACATTAGTGATTGCTGGTGTGCGTTTCATGGGAGAATCAGCAAAAATATTAACGCCTGAAAAAACAATCTTAATGCCAACGTTAGACGCCGAGTGTTCTTTGGATCTTGGTTGTCCTGCAGATAAGTTTACTGAATTTTGTGATGCTCACCCAGATCATACCGTTGTTGTGTATGCGAATACCTCAGCAGCCGTTAAAGCTCGTGCTGATTGGGTTGTGACGTCAAGTATTGCATTAGAAATTGTAGAGCATTTAGATGACGAAGATAAGAAAATCATCTGGGGACCTGATCGCCATTTAGGTTCGTATATTGCGAATAAAACAGGCGCAGATATGCTGTTATGGCAGGGCGAATGTATCGTTCATGATGAATTTTCTGCAAAAGCATTAAAAGATGCGAAAGCACTGCACCCTGATGCCGCTGTTCTTGTTCACCCTGAATCACCTGCAAGTGTGGTTGAATTAGCAGATGCCGTTGGATCTACAAGCCAATTAATTAAAGCGGCTAAAGAGCTACCACAACAAAAAATGATTGTGGCAACGGATAAAGGCATCTTCTTTAAGATGCAGCAAATGGTACCAGAAAAAGAATTATTAGAAGCTCCAACAGCTGGTGCCGGTGCAACGTGTCGTAGTTGTGCACATTGCCCTTGGATGGCAATGAATGGTTTAGTCGCCATTGAAAAAGCATTAAACGAAGGTGGTGCAGGTCATGAGATTTTTGTTGATGAAGAGATCCGTATTAAATCACTTATTCCATTAAACCGTATGTTAGATTTTGCTGAGCAGTTAAACGCCCGTAAATAGTAAATAAGTAGTTTAAATAAAAATGGCGACCAATGCGGTCGCCATTTTTTTATCGGTTCTTTTAGTAAGCTTGATTAATTATTTTTTGTCACTTAAAGCAAAGTAAATTTTAGATACGGTAATTTCTGCTATGAGTATCGTAAATACTACGGCAAAGAAAGCAACGACACCATTTAATGGACCGTCAAACGATACCTTATCACCAAATAGAATATTAATTGCCTCTAACATAACGAATTTACTACCGACTAATATGACATAACTGCTTAAACCACGGTATATTTTTGGTGCGGTTCCCGGTTTGTTTTTAAAATAATCAGCAATTCTATGCTCTGCATTTATGGATAGTTTTAGTAATAACTGCAGGAGTATTGCAGCAGCAAAAGAGATTGTGAATGATTCGATATTCACAAAATCCCAATATTCATCAAAAAAGTTTAGTACAGTTAGATCGACCAATACTGCAAGTGTGTAACCTACAAATAAACGTTGTGGAGTATTAAAACCATATTCTTTTTCTACTGAGCTCATAGTAATTCCTAGCTATTAATTGAATTGTTCGATGTTGTTCTGTTTATTATATTGCCTAATAATCATTCGTATTAAAAGTGAAAGAAAATCGGTTGGCGTATAATGGTAAATTTATTCTGCAAGCCCAAGTATCGACTTTCTATATACTTTTGGTGTTAGCCCACTAATGCGTTTGAATGCCCGTGAAAAGTGGGAAATGTTGTTATAACCAAGTTGGTTTGATATATGAGTTAGTGAATGACCTTCTTCCATCAATTCACATGATATAGATAGAGTAAGGCTTTCTTTTAACTGTCTAAATGATGTTCTCTCTTCTTTTAGTCGACGTTGGAAGGTTCTGGTTGTCATTTGTAATAGCTTAGCGGCTTGAGTGATGCTGAGAGAGTGTTCACGAACATAAGGAAGCAACGAGGTAAAGACGCTATCACTGAAGCTAGAATGCCATTCAATGAATGGTTCTTTATGTTTCGTGTCTGATGGAATAAATTTAACGGTAGAATTGAGCGTTTTTTCATCAATTAATAACGCGCTTTTACTTTGAGCTATAAAGAATTGTGTTTTTTTATTTAGCGCTGAACGAATCACATCATCATCAATATGTTGGACCTTTACTTGTTCAGGAAACCAATCTGATTTTGTTAATGCCTGAATGAGTTCGATGATATATAAGACGGCAAATACTTCACCCCAAATAAAATAGAGTGTATTTTCGTAAGGGGCTGAGCGGCAAAGCCAATATTTATCATATTGATTTTCAAATGTAATTTTACTGCCGGGAGAGTCATGATTGAATATGGCATTTACTTTTTCAAGAGCTTCTTTAACGGTTGCGGTGGTATCAAATTGTTTAAGTATCTGGGGTATTATTCGTTGACGGAATGCGATACGTAACAACTCGCTAAAACTATTTACGCCTACTTGTGAAGACAGTAAATATACGAGACGTTTCACCGGTTCTACGGGTAAATAGTCTTTATCTGTTTCAAAAAGATCGGGTGGTAAACCGGAGTCATTTAATAATGCCTGAATATTGATCCCGTGCTTTGAAAAAACGTCTAAAAGGATTTTTGTGTATCCAGTCCGGATCATTGGTAGTGGTTTTGATGCTTTTTTTATCATTAATATCTCCCTTCTTTTTACTAATCCATTCTTTATAGAATTAATTATTGGCGTAAAGTGGTAAGTTTTCATCCTACTTAGTTTGATATATTGATTTATCTGTTCTTTTTGCGACAGGTAACTCAAATACAAAGTGCGACAGTGTTTCTATCGTTAGAATTTATTATTTTAATAAACGATTAAATAATAAGTGAATTTTGATAAACATCACTCCATTAATTTAAGAAAGCAACTATACATATATGAATGGAATCAATTAGTAGTAGGTTATAAATATGACAGAAAAAATAGAAGACCCAAAGGCAGAAAAAAAATCAGTTAATCAAACGGTTAAAAAGACAAATAAAGTCCGGAAAATAACAAATTACCTACTAATCACGGTCATTACTTTATTATTATTTAGCATTATTTCTGATCGAGTCATTCCACTTACAGATAACGCACGAGTGAAGGGGTATGTGGTTCCAATTAAACCACAGGTATCAGGGCAAGTTTTTGATATTTTAGTTCAGCCTAATCAGCTTGTAGCACAAGGAGAGGTACTCGCTAAGCTAAATCCTGTCGATTATGAAATTGCAGTAAAACAAGCAGAACAAAATCTGGAAATTGCGGGTCAAAATGTTGGGGCGCAAACGGCAGTGATTGCTTCTTCGCAAGCAAGATTAACGAGTGCGAATGTTGAATTAGAAAATGTGAGATTACAATCTGGTCGAATCCTTGAAATGGCAGAGCGTGGAGTTGTGTCTCAATCTGATGCTGACCAATCTCGAGCATCACTGGCAACGGCAAGGGCAAATGTTGTTAATGCACAAGCTGATCTTGAGAAATCAAAACGCCAATTAGGAGCCGATGGAGAAGACAACAGTCAGATTAAAGCGGCGTTATTAGCATTAGAGCAAGCCCAAATTAATTTAGAACGGACAGAAATCAAAGCACCTACCGTTGGTGGTGTTTCTAATTTTAGTTTATCTGAAGGTTTTTACGCGTCAGCGGGACAGCCTATCATGACATTTGTCTCGACAGAAAGCATATGGATTGAAGCTTATTTTCGAGAGAATAGCTTAGGTAACATTAAGGTTGGAGATGCTGTTGAGGTTGCGCTTGATTTTGCTCCAGGAAAAGTAATTAAAGGCACAGTAACGAGTGTCGATTGGGGGGTTGATTGGGGGCAGAATGATCAAGCGGGTAAATTAGCGCAAGCGAATAATCAAACGGGTTGGTTACGTCAAACACAAATGCTACCGATAGCGATTGAGTTTGATCACTCACAAGCAACTGGATTACTACGAATTGGTGGCCAAGCGGATGTGATCGTCTACAGTGGTGATAATGTTATTTTTAATACTATTGGTAAATTGTGGATCCGCTTTGTGAGCTTGATGTCTTATGTCAGATAGCCTTATCGAGGATTCTCGAACCCAAACTAAGATAATAAGATATACCGTCGGTGTTGGCTTAGCGGTGTTTTTAGCTGCGTTGATTGATTGGCCATTGGCGTTTGTAGCACCAGTATTTGTCGCTAAATTTTTATTAGATAAACCAGAGTTAAACAAAGAAACCATTTATGAATTGATGCTCGCGATGGTCGTAACCATTGCGCTCGGATTATTTTTATCGAATGGCATCACCCATTACCCAATTCCAATGTTAATCCTTATCGGATTAATGATGTTGTGGGGGTATTATTTGTTTACTGATCCTAAGTGGAACTTGTTTGCAACAATATTAATTATTGCGGTACTAATGTTGCCCTTTATGGCGATATCAAATCCTAGTGTGTCTGTATTTTTAGCCATCGGATTAAGCAGTTCTGGAGTTGTCGCGGTACTTATTTTTGCTTTTGTTCATATTTACTTCCCTGAGTCAGAATCGACATTCACAGGTTATCAATCTTCCCCGTTATCAAAGCAACAACGATGGTATGCGGCGTTTAGAGCGATGATTATTTCTTTTCCTGTAGTTTGTTTTTTCTTTATTTTTCAAATATCAGAAGCACTATTAACGATGATGTTTATTGCGTTGCTGTCATTAATGATAACAGGTGAGAAATCGATTAAATTAAGTGCATTTTTAATTCTTAGCAATGGTATTGGTGGTTTACTCGCCATCGGTGTATTTGGTGTTTTAAGCCTTGCACCTAACATCATTTTTTATACATTATTTATTTCACTTGTGGCCATTATTATGGCAACACAAATTTATACTAAACCAGAAAAAGCCCCGATTTACGCAACCGCATTTAGTACTGTACTTGTGTTGTTAGGCAGTACATTAATGAGTTCAGGGGAGATTGATAACAATATGTTTATACGTATATTTCAATTATTTTTGATTGGAATTTATATGATCGTTGTTTCTTTCTTTTTAGAGACGCGTAATTGGAAATTTTTAACTATGCAAACTTAAGTGCGCATAAATAACAAGGAATGTTTATGAAACTTGAAGCGAACTTTTCAAAACAAGCAATTGATGCGTTCATAAAAATTGCAGCCATTGCGATTCTACTTTATTGGTGCTTTTCTATATTAAGGCCTTTTATATTACTTGTGGTTTGGGGGGGAATTATCGCAACTGCGTTATATCCAGTCGTATCATGGGGGCATAATAAATTTAGAATAAGCAAAGGCAAGGTGAGTGGGGGGTTAGCTTTTGTTGGTGTATTACTCTTATTGGTGCCGCTTATTGCACTCTCTACTGGTTTATATACGAGTGGATCAGAATTAATTTCTGGTTACCAAGATGGGACGATATCAATTCCTAAACCAGCAGCAAGTATGGCTGATTGGCCTGTTATTGGTGAGAAAGCTTATGCATTTGGTGTTCAAGTATCGTCTAACTTAGAAAGTGTGCTTTTAAAATATGGAGAAGAAGTTAAGGCGATTGCTGGTCAATTAGCTTCTTTAGCTGGTTCACTTGGCGGTGGTTTCATACAGTTTATTATCTCTACCATTATCGCGGGTGTTTTTATGGCTAATGCTGATAAATGTGAACGTGCCTTTATCGTAATAGCAGATAGACTTACTGGTGAGCATGGTGAAGCATTAACGACATTATCAAAAAAAACCGTGAGAAGTGTTGTTCAAGGGGTGATTGGTGTTGCTGTAATACAATCGATGATGGCAGGTTTAGGCATGGCATTCGCGGGTGTTCCTGCTATTGGGTTATGGATGCTACTTGTTATGCTTGTCGCGATAATCCAGCTCCCTCCTATCTTAGCTCTGTTGCCTGTTATTTTTTACGTTTTTAGCGTAGATACCACGACAACGGCTGTCATTTTTCTTATTTGGTGCATTATCGTTAGTGGCAGTGATGCGATATTAAAACCAATGTTGTTAAGTCGTGGTTCTAATATTCCTATGTTGGTTATTTTATTAGGGGCATTAGGTGGAATGGCGATGTCAGGTATTGTCGGTTTATTCGTTGGGGCAGTAGTCTTGAGTTTAACTTATCAGTTGTTTACCGTTTGGTTAGATAGTGAATCAAAAGAGGAGTAACGATGAAAAAAATGTCAAGGGATGATAATTTCTACTTCTTATTTTTTGCTTTATTAGGCCTTCTGTTTACTAGTTCGGTAATGCAACAACTATTTGAAGGAGGCCAAAAAATGATCTTGGCGTTGATCATTATTTGTTTGGCGGTTTCTATTGTGGGTGTAAATCATAAACAAACCTTTTATCGAAGTTGGTATGGCTTTTTATTAAGTCTTGCCGCAATCTCGGGAATATTTTCATTTTTTGAAGGTTATGATTGGTCCTTCATTACATTAACAGCGTTATTGTTTTTTTTACTGTCTCATACTTATGCCGCGCTAAAGCAAGTCATGTTAACAGATTATGTTAGCCGCAATCAGATCGTAGGGTCTGTTTGCGTTTATTTATTGCTTGGGATGTCATGGGCAATTATCTATCTTATTCAAATAGAACTTTTTCCACAGGCATTTTATGGTATTGAAGATAAGGCTTGGATAGATAATTTATTTGAAGTGATTTATTTTAGTTTCATTACATTAACAACGGTAGGGTATGGCGATATTTCACCTGTTTTACCCATACCTAAATTCTTTGTTTTTTTAGAGTCACTTATTGGTAGTTTTTATTTAGCGATAATGGTGGCAAGTTTAGTGAGTAGTCGTTTAAATCAGTCAGACAACCAACGTTAATTGATTTGACGTACTGACCGTAAATCTCGTTATCTTTTAAATAAAGTAACGAGATTTTTTATCTTATTATAGGGATTAAGTCGTTATTATTTTTATCTCATGACATAACGGTATGTTTTCTTACTTGTCCAAACGAGACCTTTACCTATATTTAAGCATGAGTTTATTACAAACTGAGATATAGACATACCGAGTTCTTTTGCGACTTTTAGTATGTGATAAAAATCTGAGTGTTTAAAATCATTCATTGTCATTTTTTGCTTCCAAAAGTTGGTGGCATCCAATCCAAAGTGTTTTTGATGGAAGAATGATACGTTGAAAACAAAAATGATAATTACCATTTAGCGCCAATGATGAAATGCATTACTGAGTAAATATCATGATTCATATAATAAAAAATGGCGACCGATTTGGTCGCCATTTTTCTGGGAAATCTTTGTTTATCTAGATTTACTCATCTCTGCTTGCATCTGCTTCTGCTAGTTCACTACCACGCATCGTTAAGCCACAAAGCATCATTGGTACCGCTTTGTAGATTTCTACGAATTCGTCCAAGCCTGCAATGCCTTGCTCTTTTAATGTAGATAATGCGGTTTCTGGATCAAAAAGCATGCTGATTGAAAGTAATACACCACCAAGTAATGCGTTATTTTCACTATTTTCTGGCATCAACGTTTCCCAATCATCACGCGTTAATTGCCAACCTTGTAACAAACCTTCAGAAAACTGACGAGTTTGTGTGGTTACAATTTCTTCATCGTCAAGTTGGCAAGCTTCTGGCCATTGCCATTGACCATTTAAGAAAGACTCGCGATATTCATTCCATAAATTGACAACTGCGTTTGCATAATCTTCTAACTCTTCAGCTGTTGTAAATGGAGATACTTCTTCACCACCCCATAGAAAAGCTAACCATTCATTTGGGCTAATTAAGTTAGGAGCAACAGCCATAGCGGCAACAAAGCCTTGAGTTTGGGCTTCTGTTAGTAATGTATTTTCAAATTCAGGGTTTGAAAGAATTTCAGTAAGTGATAAAGACATAATATTCTCATTTCATTCAAGTTTTACTCATTGTATCAAGAACTTTTCTCCTTGTCTGAACTGAAATGTTACGCGGTATTTGACAGTGACAAGTTGCAATATTGTGAAATTAAACTACGAAATGTAAGAGGTAGCGGATTAATCTGATTTTAAATCAGAAAATAGTTGTAAATTTACTACATGCTTTTAACTTCGATATCTAATTCTGATTAAGTTGTGATTTAATAGCGATAATTACTGCTCATGCCATTATTAGTGGTCGGTATGACTGTGGGTTACACTTTGAGTAGTATTATTAACTTTATTTTTTGGGGATAGAAAAAGAATGTCTAGAAAAGGACCATTTAGTATTCGCAATGCTGCGGCTGATACATTTGCTATGGTGATTTTTTGTTTTATTACGGGCATGTTCATTGAAATTTTTATTTCAGGAATGACGTTTGAGCAATCTCTAGCGTCACGCACGCTGTCTATTCCAGTTAATATAGCGATTGCATGGCCTTACGGTGTTTTTCGAGACTTTATGCTACGCCAAGGATCTCGAGTATCATCGATGTCGTTTATAAAGAACGTTGCAGATTTAACGGCTTATGTATTATTTCAATCACCGGTTTACGCGGCTATTTTATTTATGGTTGGGGCGAGTACCGATCAAATAATTACCGCAGTATCAAGTAATGCGGCTGTTTCATGTGTGATGGGTGTTTTTTATGGGTATTTTCTTGATGCATGCCGTAAAGCATTCAAAGTTCCTGGCTATACGCAAAGAGTGTAAAAATTAGTAACATAAAAGCAGTATGCATTGTTAATGCTTATGTATAAAATGTAAAGAATACATTTTATTAATACATCTCCCGTTTGAGACCTAATTTAGATTAATGGAATAATGAAAAGACATTTTTATGCAATGCTGTTTTTAAGCCTTATTGGTTTAATTGGTATTTCTACAATTTCAGCTGCACCATTTTTGTAATTAACGTGCAGTAGTGACTTTATTTTTAAACAGTAAATCTGTGATTTTATACATAATAAGCGCTTCAATACGCTTATAAGATCGTCATGGCGAACAAAAATAAAGCAAATAGACATATTCAGCAAGAAAGGCCTTGACCCTAAGCGGTTAAATCATTAAATTAGCGCTCGTTGTCTTGAAAGAGTCAACGACTTGGTGAGTTGTCCGAGTGGCTGAAGGAGCACGCCTGGAAAGTGTGTGTACGGCAACGTACCGAGAGTTCGAATCTCTCACTCACCACCACATTTTAAAGCCCTGATTATTCGGGGCTTTTTCGTATCTATAGCTTGTTCAGTGCCCACTGAGAGTACAAAAAAGAGTACACAAGCTAACGATAATTTAAAAAATCTACTGCATACCCTCTAAAAATAATGCGTATTTAATCCTCATACTATTATTTTTCAGTGCTTTACTACTTTCTATTGTGATTTTTTATTCTATTCATTTCTGTTTTTATCTTTTCTGAATATCTATTGGTTTTAACCGGGTGATCTAACTTGATCCGTCTTAGTGCTTGATATTCACAAACAAGTTATTCTATTTGATGTTAGTTTTCGGTAAAAAATGACAGGGGGTATCGCAAATGGATCTTAAGCGAGTATATTAGAGCCCTATTTAATACATTAAATCCTGCCAATAAATACCTCACAGAAAAGAAGGTAGAGTAGTGACCGTCCCTCAGTTATAAAGAGTTGTTATGCCCAACAGAAAGATGCTATTCAGAGATCATCAATTTGAAATATCCTTATTTGCTCGACGAGTTATTATTGCTTTCCTATTTATATTGGTAGGTATTGGAGGGTTGATTTATAACTTATATCATCTGCAAGTTGAAGATCATAATCAGTATCAAGCTCGTTCAAACAATAACCGTATTAAAGTTATTTCTGTTGCGCCTAATCGTGGTCGAATTTATGACCGCAATGGGGTACTACTCGCACAAAACGTCCCTGTCTATGCTTTAGAGTTAATCCCCGCCAAGATAGATGATATGGAGGGTACATTAGCGTCATTAAAAAAAATGCTGAGTTTGGATGATGATGAAATCACTGAATTTAAAAAGGCAATGAGCCGAACGTTAAGGACTCGCTCTGTTACCTTAATAGAGCAGATGAGTGAAGTGCAAGTTGCTGAGTTTTCAGTGAATCAATTTCATTATGATGGAATTCATATTGATGCGTATCTTGAACGTTATTATCCATACGGGGCCAGCTTAACCCATGTTTTAGGTTATGTCGGTAAAATTAATGATCGTGATATTCGTCATCTTAAAGAAGGGAATAAATACACTAATTATAAAGGCACTCGTACTATCGGAAAGTTAGGTATTGAGCGTTATTATGAAGACACATTACACGGCCAATCAGGCTACGAAAAAGTAGAAGTGGATAGCCGTGGACGTATTGTTCGAACTCTTGATTATGTCGCTCCAATTTCAGGTAAAGACATAAAATTAAATATTGATTTGGGTCTGCAGTTGTATGCTTATAAGCAATTAACGATTCAGAAACAAAATCCTACGACCCATAAGATGGAAGATTATCATCGTCGTGGGTCTATCGTGGTGTTGGATCCTAGAGATGATTCGGTATTAGCGATGGTATCCAGTCCTAGTTATGATCCGAACCTATTTGTTCATGGTATATCATCAAAACATTATAATGCCTTATTGAATGATCCTGATCTCCCATTATTAAATCGAACGACTTTAGGTGTTTATCCTCCAGGTTCAACTGTGAAACCACAGATAGCAGTGGCAGCGTTGAGTGAGAAGGTGATCACACCAAGTACAACAAGTAATTTCCCTGGTTGGTGGAGAATACCACACTCTAAAAGCCGTAAATTTCGTGATGATGTTCGTTGGGGGCATGGCGAGGTGAATGTTGTAAAGGCGATTGAAAAGTCAGTAGATACCTTCTTCTATCAAGTTGCTTACGATATGGGAATTGATCGATTGTCGGTATGGATGAATAAATTCGGCTATGGGGAACCATCTGGTATTGATATTAAAGAAGAAAGCTCGGCTAATATGCCAACACGAGACTGGAAACATAATAATTATCACCAAGCTTGGTATCAAGGCGATACAATCCCTGTTGGTATTGGACAAGGTTATTGGACTGCAACGCCAATGCAAATTGCAAAAGCGACCGCGGTTGTTGCAGATAAAGGTGTGGTACATCGACCACATTTGCTAAAATCAGTGATGGAAGATGGGCAGTTTGAATCTGTGGCATTTAAAGATTTTCCGCCCGTCAGTGGCACTAAAGAACAATATTGGGATTTAGCAAAAGAAGGAATGCATCGCGTATTAGTGTCAGGGACGGCACGTAAATTATTTCAAAATTTAGCGTACGAAGCGGGTGGTAAAACAGGGACGAGTCAGGTGTTTGGTTTAGCAAAAGGTGAAGAATACGATTCAGAAGAGGTGGCAGAGCACTTGCGAGATCATGCTTTATTTACGAGTTTTGCCCCATTAAATACACCCAAGGTTTTAGTTGCAGCGGTACTAGAGAATGCAGGGTGGGGGAAATATGCGGCTCCAATTGGTCGTAATATCATGGATTATGTTCTGGTCAGTCCTAAAGTTAACTTAGATGATAATTCATTTAAATTACCACCAACTTAAATTAGACAATGTTGAGAAAATAAAGGGATGTGTAGATGAGTGGAATCGTAGATTTAAAGATATTATTGAAATCGATGTCACCAGAGCTTCAGAGTGATGAGTATGTTTTTTGTTCTTTGCCTGGTGAGTATGGTGACTATCAGCATTTAATGCCATTAGCGTCTTTTAGAGAAAAAGAAGGGCTTACTTTAGTGGTGACTAAAAATCACGCAGAGCAAGAAGGAATTGAATTTGAATCGACATTCAAAGTCATTACTTTAACAATTCATTCAAGTTTAGATGCTGTGGGTTTAACCGCGGAAGTTGCTAGAAAATTAACTGAGCATAATATTAGTGCGAACGTTATTGCGGCTTATTATCATGATCACATTCTTGTTCAAACAGAGAAAGCCGATGCGGCAATGTTAGCGTTGTCTGAATTCTCTGCTTGATGTAAGTTGATCGCCCCCTCATATCTTACCGTTCAAGCTGCTCAGAAAATCAGCCCTGAAACACTAAATGTATAGTCTTATTGAAAATGTAAGGTTGAAAAGGTGATATAGCGGAATATACTCGCTAAATGACGTCGTTTTTTCTCCAATTAAAATAATATATGTATTTAGTGTTCTATTCCTCTATAAAGCTCATCTATAACAGCGTAGGATCAGGTAACTTTAGATAAAACCAAGTTTGCACTTAGGTGCACTAAGAGAAAATAATGAAACTAACAGAAAAAGCATCACTTACTAATGCTTTACTTATTTCTATCTGCACACCGCAGTTTAAAGGTGATGAGGCAAAAGACTCACTTGCAGAACTTGCTCGCTTAGTGACTACCCTAGGGTTTAAAGTCGTCGGTACGCAGTCGCAAAAACAAAGTTCTACTCAAAAAGTGAATGTTCTGGGGTCTGGTAAATTGGCTGAAATAGCGCATCTTACTGGTAATCAAGGCGAGAGTGATGACGCTGATACTGAAGATTTCTTTGATGAGACAGATTTTGACGACGTTCCTTCAGAAGATCTGCCATTTGCATGCGCTGATGTAGTGGTATTTGATTGCGATTTAAGTCCGTCACAGTTACGTAATGTCGAAAACCAATTAGGCATTAGAGTGTATGACCGTACCGGGATTATTATTGAAATCTTTAGTCGTCACGCTCGTACTCGAACAGCACGTTTACAAGTTGAAATGGCTCGCCTTAATTATGTCGCACCGCGATTAAGAGAATCGACCATTGGTGATAATGAACGCCAAATGGGTAAAGGTGCCGGTGAAACTGATCTAGAGCTAGATCGCCGTAAAGTTCGAGATCAATTAGCTGAATTACGTCGAGAGTTAGAAAGCGTTCAAGGTGAGCTGAAAGGCCGCCGTAAACAACGTTCAGAGCTTTTCTGTGTGGCTTTAGTTGGGTATACCAATGCCGGTAAATCCTCCATGATGCGAGCGCTTACGGGAAGTGAAGTATTAGTAGAAGATAAACTTTTTGCTACGCTTGATACGACTGTACGTGCACTCTATCCAGTGACTCAGCCTCGTATCTTAGTATCCGATACTGTTGGTTTTATTAAAAAGCTGCCTCACGACTTAGTTGCCTCATTTCACTCAACACTAGCGGAAGCACATGATGCTTCATTACTGCTTTATGTTGTTGATGCCTCTGATGCGTCTTTCCGTACACAACTTGATGTTGTGCATGAAGTACTAAAAGAAGTCGGGGTTGAAGACGTTAAGAAACTACTTGTACTTAATAAATCAGACCAACTGACTGTTGAGCAACAAGAAGAGTTAATGGAAGAGTTTCCTGATGCGATGATGACGTCAACTCGAAACCCGCTTGATATTGCTAAACTGCACAAATATATCGTTGGTGTTTCTCAACACGAAATGATTGAAGAAGAGATCATTGTGCCTTATACCGCTAAAGGTATTATTGGGGAAATTCGTTCAAGCATGAGTGTCGTTAAAGAAGAATATGAATACAGTCATATTAAACTGACAGTACGATCAAGTGCCATTGACTTAGCAAGATTAGAAAAGTTAATGTCGAATTTAGACGAAGAAAATAACGAAGAGTTATAAGTCTACGTTTCATGTGTATTGATAGAGGTTGAAGGCATTAATGCTTTCAACCTCTATAACATACCCTAATACCAATTTGATAATAAATATAGCGTGAGTATTAACATGTTTGAAGTTAAGAATGTTGAATATACCGGTGATCATAAAAGTGCGATCCGTAGCATCCGTGATACGGTGTTTATTAAGGAACAGCAGATTGATCCTGAGATTGAATTCGATGGTTTAGATGAGGTCGCGGTACATGCGCTTGTGTTATCTGATGGTAAAGCGGTAGGAACGGGTCGCATTCTTAATGATGGGCATATCGGACGTATTGCAATTATTAAAGAGTACCGTGCGCAAGGTTTGGGCTCTAAAATTGTGTTATCGCTGATGAGTGTTGCTGAAAATAATGAGTATCAACGTGTTTATTTAGGTTCGCAAAAGCACGCAATAGACTTTTATACTAAATTAGGATTCCAACCTTATGGCGAAGAGTTTATGGAAGCGGGTATTCCACACTTATCAATGGAAAAACAATTAAATAAATAATGCGTTTGTCGTTTAATACGTTTGTCGTTTAATACGTTTTTTTATTTCATACAGTATTGAACGAGAGTATTAAAATGTAATCAGTATTTTTCCTTTTTTTGTCTTTTTCTTATCTTGAATATAAGTGATGGCTTTATGGATGTCATTTAAAGAAAAATGAGCGCTAATGATCGTATCTGCAATGCCACTATAAACGAGCAGCATGACTTCATTGAGTTTTTCTTGGATGATGTTTTTTTCTGAAGAATGAATCCATTGTCTTAGGTGAAAATAAGAAAAATCAATATCAGATCGTTCACGCCAAAAAGTAGGGGGGATGGGTTTTCCTGATAATAAACCGTAGTTAATGAATTGTCCGCCTTCTTTAAGTAAGTGTGATAATTGCAAGGCTTCTATCCCTCCAACACAATCAAGAACCGCGTCTATTCCAGTACTCTGCTTACTCTCCAAAAGCTGTTGTACGCTATCTCTGTTTTGTATATTGATGATGCTACGAACATTACATCCTTCAAAATCTGCTTCTGTGTTATCTCGACGAACCAATGCTATTGGCGTTATTCCTAGGTGATTGAGCATCCGTATTAGTATGAGTCCAATTGCTGAGTTGGCCGCATTGATGACTAATGTCATTTCTTTGTGTCGACGTAAGCGTTCCGATACGATCAACCATGCTGTCATTGGGTTTATGTAAGAGGTTGCCGCTTGTTCATCGCTTAGTTGGTTTGGGATTGTAAAACACCATTTTTCGTCTATATTTCGATAGTGTTGCCATGCGCCAGCACTGCCAATAGGGAGAACTCGGTCGCCAATAGAAAATGCAGAGTGTGAATCGTAGCGTTCTTTTATTATACCAAGGCCTTCAAAGCCTGGAATAAAAGGGAGCGGTATACGCGAGCGATAAGCCCCTGAAATGGTAATTAAATCAGATGGGTTTATTGTGCTGTAACGCATTTTTAGCTGAATCTGAAAGGGAGTCAAAGGTTTTGAAGTATAAGGTTCTACTGTGATAGATTCTGGTGCTAAACCAAATTGATGAACAATTGCTCTCATTGATAACTGCCTAGATACGCGCTTGAAAATGAAAGACAATATGTAACATATCAGAACGAATGATGAAAGAATTACCGAGATAAGTCTATTTACTAGAGACTAAACGAAGAAAGCACACCGTTAATTAAACCGTGTGCTCTTATTATTCGATTAAAAAATTATTTAATAATCGCCGTCGCTTGGTTCGATGAAGAACTCACCATCAGCGGTTTCTGTAATTTCTAGAATTTTCACAATCTCACCATTAATGGTGATGTTTGCTAGACGAACAGGATCTTCATCATAAGGATGGAAAGGTGCTAACTGCATCTCGATACGATATTCTTCATCGTCAGGGCCTTGGAACCAACCTTCGCCAAAGTCTAGCTCAATCTCATCGCCTTCTTCTGGGCAAGTGTGATATGCAGAAACAATTTGGGCGCCTTCAAAGCTTAGGGTAATCGTATCACCCCATTCCACAACGTATTGTGTATCTTCCATTGGTCATTACTCATCAAGAATTCTTAGGGCTATTGTATCGCTATGAACCCTAAGAACCTAGTTTTTATGAAAAGAAAGGCTTTACCGGTTAGACGTTATTCGCCAGCAACCATTGGTCGCTGTTGGCGCATACTCGCTAGTAACATATAAATAGCGGTCGCTAGTAGAATGGCGAATAAATAGCTCATTAAACCTTCAGCAGTGTTCATTAGTGTATTTGCTAATACAGGGCCACATACAGAACCAATGCTATAGCTAAATAGCATTACTTGTGTTGCTGAAACAATGTAAGACTCATCCAACTGATCACAACCCAAAGAGATAGCAATAGGATAAATAGCAAAAGCGGCCATACCTAGAAGCACCAATGAGGTTGCTAGAACGGCAGCATGATCACTTAGCGTAGTTAATCCAATAGCAAAAACGCCCAGCACGCAGAATAATGCCATCAATAATGTTTTCCCTAAGTGTCGAGATAAGTACGAAACTAATGGTTGAACTGCCATTCCACCTAAAACAATCAACGCCATTAAGCTGCCAATTTGAGTGATATTAATATTACGGTGTTTTAGTTCTAGAGGCATCAGGCCATAAACTGCACCGAGTAATAAACCAGAAACAACGCAGCCCATAATAGACGCTTTGTTTAGTTTTAAAATTTGTTTTAGGTTTAATACATTATGATGCTGAACTTGGGGTTGAGCACCTTTACCAAACAGTAAACATGCAATAGCCATCATAAGTAAGCCAATGATCATATAATAAGGAAGTAACCCTTCAATACCAATAAAACCGATACCCAGTTGACCTAAAGATGAACCACCGTATAAAGCACCCATGTATAAACCTAAGCGTTTTGGACGACTTTCAGCGTCACCAATAAGCAGCCAAGATTCAACAACAACAAAAACGCCTGCAACCGCAATACCAGCCACAAAACGAAGAGTCATCCATACCCATTCAACAGGGGCTACAGGTAAGATCACGATAGTTGCAGCAAGTAATGCTAAGAATAATACAAATGCATTTTTGTGACCAAGACGAGCAACAAAAGGTTCAATTAATCCTGCGCCAACTAATAGGCCTGCGTAAAAAGCACTTGCTAACCAACTGGCGTATTTCGCCTCCATTCCATATTGACTTAACATCAATGGGATAAGACTCATTAAGTACCCAGATGCTATAGCAAATAAAGAAAGTGCAATCACTGGAACGAATAAGCCAGATTGTGATTGAGTTGATGTTGTTGTGTTCACCGCAGTGCCTCAAATAATGAATAGGAAGTAGATTTTCCGCGACTATGAGGCTAAAAAGCGACCAAGTAAAACGAGTAATTTTTCTTGTAATGATTAAATTTACTAATGGTAAAAGGGATATTTTAGAAAGTTAAATTTTGTATAAATATATAGATATTACAGGGCGAAACACACTATTTACGCTAGTTATTGATAAAGTTGTTATTATTTGTTTTGTTGATTGAATTGGGTTAAATAGAAAGTTATGTTTTTATTATGTATTAATAAATTTAATCTAAATTATCAAGACGTAAAGATAACCTCTATTTTAATGTGGTCTTAATTTTAAGAGGGCAGCGGCGTTGCTATTGTCATTTGAGAGGCAGAATATTGGAGCTTGTAAATTACGTCATATTCCTATCAACCATATTAGAGGTAGCCTTTTGAATCACATTATCCGCCAGATCTTTGAACCTAAAAAAATAATGCTTTATTTTGTTTTTGCATTTATTCCTGCAATCTTATTTTATGCACTTTCACTTGTTGGATTGCATCAGGCACTTGGGTTTACACCAATGCAGGTCTTGCGTGATTTAGCGCAACAAACAGAAGTACATAGCTTTTTAGGTTTTCTTTCTAATATTGGAGTCTGGTTTTGGATTTCCTCACTCGCCGTTGCTTATTTCAGTGCTATTTATCTACACAGTGGCAAACACAGAAGGTTGTTGATATTAATGGGAATGCTGGCATCTATCTTAGCGGTAGATGATTTCTTCTTAATTCATGATCGTTATGTAAATCAATATATCTGCTATTTCTTTTATGTGGTGGTGGCATTAGCGCTATTGGCTTTTCATTTTAAAGATATTGTTGAAATTGATGGATTTGCATTTTTAGTTGCTGGAGGATTACTTGCGGGTTCTATCGCTACAGATGTTATTCAAGGGTATTTGCCGTTTGGTTATGAAGTGACTCAAGTATTTGAAGAAGGCTGTAAATTTATTGGTGCAGCTTCATGGTTATATTTTACTTGTACTGCTGCGTCCTATGGTTGTAAGAGAGTAGAGAAGTAATTGGTAAAGGGGCACTATTTATTATTTTAATAGTGCCCTATTTATTTATCGAGAACGTCGTTTTTCTAATTGTTGGTTGACGATTAAAGCGATGAGAATTAACCCTCCACCAAGGCTTAAACGGAATATATCAGCATCGCGATTCCAAATGACTAAGTTGACTAATATCCCCGCTGGAATTAATAAATTATTCATGACTGCTAGAACGCCAACATTGACCAGTGTTGCCCCTTTATTCCACATGAAATAGCCAAGCCCAGAAGCAATTATCCCTAGATAAACTAATACTCCCCATTGTGTCGATGTTGTTGGAAGTTTTTCACTATTTCCAAAAAGGGCATAACACACGCTTGCCACAACCAACGCGCCAATAAAGAAAAAACCAAATACGTTTTTTTGTTCAAGTTGGTTATCTTTCATTAACCGTTTATAAGTGACTTGTCCTGTTGCAAAGCAAAGGTTCGCGCCTTGTACGGTAGCAAAGCCTAATAAAAACCCGGCATCTATACCATTGTATCGGATAGCTATTGCTCCAAGAGTGGCAATGAGAGCGCTGATCATAAAATGAGGGTGAAATTTACCTTCAAAAGCATCGTTTAATAAGGTGATATAAATGGGTGTCATTACGGTGAAAAGTAAAACTTCAGGAACCGTTAAATAGAGAAAAGATTGATAATAGAAAACGTACATTAACCCAAGTTGGATCGCGCCAATGAGCATTAATTTAATAGCGATTGGCAAAGAGACTTGTTTTGGACGTAAGAAAGGAAGAAAAACAAGCGTCGCTAGGCCTATTCGCATTAAGACAGAGAACCAAGCATCGACTTGTCCTGCTAAATACACGCCAATTAAACTGAATGAAAAGGCCCAAAGTAAGGTTATTGAAAGTAAATACGACATGTCTAATCCATTAATAAAAGCAATGAAGGCATTCTAAATGAGATTTACTATCAGTAAAGAAAAAGATAATAAAAAAGGCTGAGAAATCAGCCTTAATTTTATCTACTTAGAAGAAGCCTAAGTTAGGGTATTATTTTTGACTGCTACGAAAGAAATCCCAAGCATCAACCATTTCACCATTTTTTAGTGTGCACGTGCTGTTATCTAAATTATAAGCACCCAGTTGGTCAATACAATAAGTTGCAGCAGGGTTTGGCTTGCCAATTGGTTTCTCAACTGGTTTTGTCATCGTGTGCTTTTGGCTGCGGTAGTATTCCCATCCATTCACAACTTCACCAGTATTTAAGTTACAGTTACCTGACTCTACATCATAAGTTCCATGCTCAGCACAAAATTCAGCGGCTGGATTGGCTTTTTGAGCTGTTGTTGGTTCTTGTGTGCCTGAAGAGCTGCACGCAGCTAAAGAAAGAAGCAGGCCAAGTGTAATGCATGTTTTCTTAAACATAAAAAATCCTCTTAAAACAGTATAAATGAAATTATTGGCAATCTTGAGTCATGCTGCCTTGTTGCGCGGGTTGGGTCATTTTGAATTTGCCATCAAGACTTCTAAATACTCGAGTATTCCAAATTTGACCGTCATCAAGCTCAAAATCAATCGCGTAGTTAATGCCATTAACAACTTGTGTTTTCACTTCGGTAATTTGTTTTAGTTTTGCAGATGTATTCATCATGCTTAACACATGATTTAAAGCGGCTTCAACTTCTGGAGTTACGGTTGATGTTACCCAACCTCCACTCATTCCATTATCAACATTACACAGTGGATTTATATTATCTGAAGATAGTAGTGTTGTTGATTCTGTTTGTTGGGAGCATCCTGCTGTGAATAATAAAACAGTTGATAGTGTTAATATAGCAATGCGTTTCATGAAAACCTCAAGATGGTAACTATTTATTTAATACCCACTAATTTAGTACGGAGTTAAGGGTTATACAAATCAAATTTACACAGGTTATTGTGAGTCTCATATTCAGGGCAATTATTTCAGGATAAATTAATCGATTGATTATTAATGTGTCTATAATTTACTTAAGTAACAGGCGTGCTTATATTTGGCAGGAGTCACATTTTTTTCTGTTTGATATTAATGATAGTAAGATTATTACTGTTATTAATTTGTAAATTTATTATCATGTCATGTTGTATTTCTAATTTTGGAAATGGGTATTGATGCCACGACAATCAGATAAAAAACTACTAATGCTGATTTCTATTATGCCAATTGTATTAATTGGTGTGTTTACATTCGTGTTAAACGCAATGGTGATTCATGAAAATAGATCAAAAGTAGAAATTTTAATTGAATCCGTTTATCGAGAATCTGTTGATCAACAGAAAGATCAAATTAAGCATCAAGTAGAAAATATTTTTCAGCAAATAGAGTATGAACGTAATTTGGCAGAAACAACGCTAAAGAAACGGATAAAAGAACGAGTGGATGATGGGTATAACACTATCCGTTTTATCTATGAAAAAAACAGAGACAAAACAAAAGCAGAACAACTTAGTTTAATTTCCAATGCATTACGACAAGTTAGATTCAATGAGGGAAGAGGGTACTTTTTTATTCATTCAATGGATGGTATTAATATTATGCATCCTATTTTTCCTGAGTTTGAAGGGACGGACATTAGCCAATTTCAAGACGTCAGAGGCACCTTTGTACATAAAGAATTAACCGCATTATTAAAAAAGAAAGGCGAGGGCTTTAGTCGTTGGTGGTACCCAAAACCGAATGGTTCAGAGCAAGAGTTTGAAAAAATAGGATACGCAAAATATTTTAAACCGTTAGATTTATACATCAGTACGGGGGAGTATATTTTTGATATAGAGCACGATATACAAGCGCGTTTATTGAGTTGGATATCTGAAATTCGTTATGGAAAAAATGGATATATTTTCCTATTAGACTCATTTGGTAATGTACTAGCCCATTACAATAAAGAGTTTGTTAGCCCACAAAAATACACAGTAGACACCCCAAATCCAATGAATCTAACTAAGAAGATGTTAGAAATCGCTCAAAAAGGTGAAGGTTTCATTGAGTATACCAGTTCATTTAAACCAGCGACTTTAGGGCCTGCAGAGAAACTCAGTTACATTAAAGGGTATAAACCATGGGGATGGGCAATCGGTGCTGGAATATACACGGCGGATACTGAAAAGCTATTAGAAGAAAAAGAACAAATGCTGATTGTTCAAAATGAAAAAGAGTTAATGAAGATATTATTATTAACATTAACCTTGGCTTTTATTTTAACGTTGTTGTCATTAGCGGTAAGTCGCTATGTTGAAATGCGATTTAATCGATTTAAAACTCGTATTCATCATGATTTTACGACGTTAGAAAAAACGAAAAATAAAATGCAGCATATGGCCTTACATGATTCTTTAACGCAACTTCCTAATCGAGTGATGCTTGAATCTAAAATTGAATTGGGTATCCAGCGTGCTGAATTGTCAGAAAAGAAATTGGCAGTGATGTTCGTTGATTTAGATGATTTCAAAAAAATAAATGATCGCTTTGGTCATGAAGTTGGTGATGTCTTACTTAAGAAAATAAGTTCTAAATTTAGTCGTATGCTTAAAGGACAAGATATAGTCGCCCGATTTGGGGGGGATGAATTTGTGTTCTGTTTCCCATTATTAACCTCGGTAGAAGAAGCAGAAGTCAAAGTAGAGCTCATTAAATCTGTATTTAATGAGCAATTTTTGATTCATGGTAAAGAGATATCGACAAGCTGCAGCATTGGTGTTGCGATGTACCCAAGTGATGCGAATAATTCGACGGCTCTTATTTCTAAAGCTGATATCGTGCTTTATAAGTCCAAAGAAAAACAAAAAGGGGGCTCACTCTTTTTTGATCAAAGTATTGATGACCAAGTCAGTTATGAGTTTCATCTAGAAGAAGAATTACGTTTTGCTTTAGATCGTTCAGAAATTTTTATTTGTTATCAACCACAGATAAATATTCAAACGGGTAAATTATGTGGTGTTGAAGCGTTATGTCGATGGAATAATAAAAAGCTGGGCTTTGTTTCTCCTGTTGATTTTATTGCGGCGGCAGAAGAAATTGGGATTATTGATTCGATTGGTGATTTTGTATTGCAGCGAGCGTGTGAAGACTTATTGGCGTTTATGCCAAATGGAAAAGAGGCAGCGAAAGTGTCGGTGAATATTTCTCCGAAGCAATTAATTCAGCCAAATTTCATTCAACGTGTGATGCACATTATTGAACAAACAGGCATCGATGTATCGCGAGTAGTATTAGAGATAACAGAGAATATTTTAATCAGTGAATTAGATAATGTGTCTCCTATTCTACAAAAACTACAACAATTAGGTTTTGGTATCTCATTAGATGATTTTGGTACGGGTTATTCGTCATTAAGCTATTTGAATATTTTGCCAATTACAGAGATTAAAATTGATCGAACTTTCATTAATAGTTTGTTTGTAAATGAGCAAAGTGAAACCTTAGTTAAGGCGATTATAGCGATTGGTGCTTCATGTCAAATGACGGTTGTCGCCGAAGGGGTAGAAACGAAAGAGCAGTTTGATAAATTGAAAGAGTACCAATGTGATTTAGTTCAAGGCTATTATTTTGATAAGCCACTCTCGATAGAAGATCTTCGTAGTAGATATAGAATTACTCCCTCATAATAATGGTGTTTTAATTTGATAAAAATAATAAGAGCAGTCATTGAATGGCTGCTCTTTTTGTTATTAATTAAATATTAAAGATTACACACTTTTGTCCAACTGCCATCGCTGCCTGGCGTCGCTGATGTCCACCAGTTTGCTTGATAAATTACGTTATTATGAACGATTTTATCGCCAGTGTTTGCATGACTAGGGTTACCTGCCACATCTGTTTGTGGTAAGTCAGGGTACGTTACTAAACCTGTCGCGTCACAGCCTGCATCAGGAATACCACCATTATCACCACCGCCAGTAGATAAGTCAGCGACAGGTAAATCTGGTTGTTCAAAGGTAAATGCATATTCAATGTTATTAATTTTTACTGAATAATTTGCAGGACCAGAGATTGGTAGGTAATACACCATGTCTAGTTCATATACGCCGCCAGCAGGAAGAGCTTTCCAAGCAGGAAGAGTAAAAGCAACCCGATGCATTGTGCCATCTAGACCACCAATATTATCTGCACGAGTGTGACCAGAAGCGATGACTTGTAAACCACCACCAGATTGATCTTTCGCGTTATCAGGTGCAGATACAGGGATGTCAAATTGGAATTCAGTTCCACCAGGAATGTCTTGTCCTGTGTTGTTTGTGAAACTGATTTTTGGATTGATAGGGTAGTTTTGATCACCCACTTTAAATCCATCAATCGAAATAGCAATATCAACGGTTTCTGTTGGAAGTGCTCCCGTAGCAACGGTATTACCATAAGGCGTTGCGGCGGCGAATTTATCGTAGATCGCTTTAGTCATGGTATTACCCATGTGGTATTCACCATTGCCAGTTTGACATGCGGCTTCCGTGGCATCTACTGAAGTACGTTTACCGTTGGCATCAAGTACGTAACAGTTATAATCGCCAGCAAGTTCCCAGAACATGATGCCGCCGATCTCTTTATCGATCACGTAATCCGCTTTTACGTTAATAGATGCTTTATCTTCTGTTGATAAGAAGACTTTTTTCTCTGCATTCCACAACCAAGGGGCAACGGCAACATTATCGTAATGACGAGTATAAGTGCCGACCAATTTATCCGCAGGATCATTTGCAGGGTCTAACCCATAAATGTTTGCATAAGAACCAAAGATACCTTCTTGAAGGTTTTTAGCATGCCACATAGGGTTAGAGCCTGCGCCCATTTCTTGGCCGTATGAGTTCTTATCATGCCACATGTTATCGATACCTAATGCACCGTAACCACAGTTGTTTTTCTCACCTTCACCAGTACCAGCATCACACTGTGCTTGATCTGGTAATGGTGCTCGACCCCAAAGGCCATTTTCACCACCAGTGACACCTTGCCAACCACGAGTATAGTAAGGAACACCAATATTGATTCGACCTGCTGGCATAGAACCACGGAAGTAATGGAAAGCCCAATCGGTATTTAAATAGCCAATACCCCCGTAAGCTTCAGTGTCATAAACACTCCATTGTGCTAATTCAGAATCTTTGCCTGTATCAAACAATGCGGCATTGTGGCCAACATGATCGTTCCACGCGCCGTGTAAATCGTAAGACATGATATTGACGTAATCGAGATACTTAGTGACGGCCATTGTTTCCATGCCACGGAGAAGGTAAGCAGAAGATGGAGCGGCAATCGTTAACATGTAATGGATATTATCTTCCGAACTAGCCACATCCAGCTTTTCACGTAGAACGCGCATTAGTTCATGATATGACTTCATTAAGTAAGGACGACGTGATTCAGAGAACGTCTTATCGTCAGGGTTACCGGCACCAGCCATTGATGTTGGGTACTCATAATCGATATCTAGACCATCGAATTTATACTTACGCATCATCTCAACAGCAGAAATTGCAAATTTTTCAATTGCTGCTTGATTGATACTGCCATCGGCA
The DNA here is from genome assembly GCF_001691055.1 of Aliivibrio logei. NCBI lineage: Bacteria > Pseudomonadati > Pseudomonadota > Gammaproteobacteria > Vibrionales > Vibrionaceae > Aliivibrio > Aliivibrio logei. The sequence goes on along the minus strand of NZ_MAJU01000008.1, from coordinate 761,784 downwards.
TTGGTTGTCATAGTATAGAAACCGCCATCAGCAACGCGGTTTCCGTCGGTACCAAAGTGACCGCCTGTTTCAGCCCAGCCACCAATAGAAATGAGTGTTTTAACACCGTGTTTTGCTTTTGCTGTTGCTAATGCACCGAAGTGACCCTTAAAGCCAAGAGTTGGATCAATTTCAACACCTGCCCACTCTTTGCCTGTGGCCGCATTATTTGGGTCGGTTACATCACCGACATTCACATTGCCATCAGAACCAATACTTACGAAGGCATAGTTTATATGCGTTAATTGCTCCCAAGGAATATCGTTAACCAGATAACTGTTTTGGTCATCACCACCATCACGCCAGCTAGTGAAATAGCCGATAACACGACGAGGGTGATCGGCCCCCATTAACTCACGACCTTCTTTATCATAAACAGTACAGTATGGAACATTTACCCCTTCAGTTTGATACATACCATCAGGACGGCAGTTGTCTGCAATAGGAAGTGAACTTGTTACAGTTAATGTAGAAGGAGAAGAGTTGGTCGATGCGCCTAAATTATCGGTTGCTTTTGCATAAACAGAAAGTGAACCAGCAGCCGTTGTTTTGTATTGTAGAGTATAAGGTGCGGTTGCTCTGGTACCAATAAGCGTATTGTTTACGTAGAAATCGACTTTATCAATCGTTCCATCAGAATCGGTTGCATCAGCGGTTAATGCGACGATAGCCCCCAGCTCTACACTTGACGCAGATAAGTTTAAACTTGCCGTTGGCGCAATATTGTCAGTTGGAGTCCCGGTTACTGCTACAACAACAGAGCTTTCAGTGCTGACGGCACCTTTATCATCATAAGATTGAGCACTAAAGGTATGAGATCCTTCAAGAGCTGTCCAAGGAGCGCTATAAGGGGAGGTCGTTGATGATGCTATTACTGACCCATCAACCGAAAAATCAACGCGAACGACTGAACCATCACTGTCAGCTGCAGAAGCGGTTAACGTTACAATATCCCCAATAGCGATGTTATCTGTTGAGCTAGGAGAGGTCAAATCGACGGTTGGTGCAATATTAACAAGATCACCAGAGCAAGAGCCTAAGTCTTGCCATGCACCCCATTCACCAGCCGTTGCCGGATCATTATTCTGAGTCCAATACTTTGCTTTATAAGCATTATTTCCCTGTTTCACTTGGTCACCACCATTATAAACGGTGTCGCCACTCCATGTATTTAGAGGACCGCAATCTATCGCAGCTTGAGCATTAAATGCCATAAGACAAGAAATTGTGAGGGTAGAGAGGGTAAATTTATAATTATGTTTTCTTTTTAAATTTGAATGTTCCATTTCATATCCTTAAAGATAATTCAAAAATCATCAACCACTTTTTAATCGATGTGAAATAAGATTAGAATAGAAATAAATATGTGCTAGGAACAATTTATAAATTACAGGACAGATCTCAATAAAACTCATGTCAAAGTGAATAGTTGCACAAGTTTTTGTATGAAGGTGGGGTATTTCTAATTAAATTATGTGATTAACAACCAGTATCAATCAATTCAAATTCAGGGATTGCAGATCTATTTACCGCTTCACTGTATTTAATATGACACTTATCAGTACTGTATTTTTTACTTCTGTGCATGAAAGTAATATAGGGTTTACTGGTGTCATTATGAAAATACCATTCAGATGGAATATTGTCATTGTATTGAGAATCAACAAAAACTTGATTCATTAGTTTATTCCAAGATTTGGCTGCATCGGCTTTTGGGTAACCATATACAATGTGAATATTATCACCAAGTATTGTTATAGACCCGCTTGCTTGAGTGTCAACTCCTGCAAGAATTGTTTTTGGGTGTAGTTGGTTCATTGCTCCAGTCATTTCTCCTTTTAGCCCTTGTAGCGCTGAAATTCGAGAATCACGTTGAAGGTTTATAAATTTTGATGCTGCAGTAATTGCTAAGATACTTAAAACCACAATTACAATGATAAGTTCTATCAAAGTGAAGCCTTTCTGTTTCATCGTATGCAATCCTGATTATTTAGAAGGCTATAGTCTAAACAATATAGATGAGCAGTAAAGTATTGATTTGATGAAGTTAGAACAATGTTGGTTTTATTTTCATTACGAATTTAATTTAGGGGAATAATAAAGCTGAGGATGTTGTTTTGCAAAGGGGGATTGGGTGGAAGCCCCAGCCACATCCCGGCACACACGTCACTCGCTGCGGCTGCTTCCTTCCGGATCTGACCGAGTTCACGAGTTAGTGTTGCGGGAGGACCAGGGCCTCCATAGATTCTGTTGTTCGTTAGAACGAGAGAGATTATTAAACATGGCTATGTAGATTGCAAGGATAAATAATGAAAAACAGGCCAAGTGCTTAATTAAACAACACAAACAAGAAATTTAAACTAAAATCAGCGATAGTTCATGTCTTAAATGTAATACGACTGTGTAGGTTTGGCATTCAATAAAGCAAACCCCGTTATAATCATTAACAATTATAATTAATTTAAGAGGATACGCATGTTTAGGTTAACTGCGATAGCATCGTTTATTTCGGCACTTACTTTATTTAATTTTTCCGTCGTAGCGGCAGAAGAAGATGATGTTTCTGGTGAGTTTAGTGGTGATGCGAAAGTCGGTTTCATTTATTCAAAAACAGATGAAACCTCGATGTCAGTTAATTCTGGTATTATTTTAAAGTATCAAGAAGCACGATGGCATCATACTGGCGAATTTTCTACGTATTACACAAAAGGTAATGAAGAGGATGACGGAACCAATAAGAATAAGACAATTTATGATGTAAAGTATGACATCACTGAGAGAATTTTTGCTTTTGGTAATGCAAAATATGAACATGACCAATTTGCGACTTATCGTGAACAAGCACTATTAGTCGGCGGTTTTGGTGCGAATCTTATTGATACTGAACATTCAGCATTAGATGTCGGGGCGGGGCCTGGTTATAGATACTCTAAACGCCAAGCATTTGATGACGATTTACCTAATAATTCAGAAAAAGAAATGATTGCGAACTTTTTTATTGAAGGGCAATCAAAAATAACAGATGGCTTAGAAGCCGGTGGTGGTGTCCGTGTCGATTATGGCAGTTCAAATACAACCACAACGACGCATGTATTCTTAAAGAATAAGCTAATGGAAAGTTTATCGCTCATGTTAGACGCTGAATATATTTATAACAGCGTAGTAGCAACAGGGAAGACACACGATGAGATTTACAGTACATTAAGCTTAAATTATGGCTTTTAATGAGTAACTCTTGGTTATAATTGATTTTAATCTTAAAGCTCGAGCTATTTTTGAGCTTTTTTGTATGAATAAATTTAAATAGTGATAT